>JASBRP010000053.1 GCA_030149365.1 Solimonas sp. | reverse complement strand
CTACAACCTGGGCCTGTCGGAGCGCCGCGCCAATGCGGTGAAGACCTACCTGGCCGGTCGCGGCATCCCGGGCAACCGCATGAACCCGGTGGGCTACGGTGAGACCCGTCCGATCGATTCCAACGATACCGAGATCGGTCGTGAGGAGAATCGGCGCGTGGAGCTCAAGGTGCTCGAGTAAGCGAGACGATGTGAATCAAAACCCCGCCAGGGCAGCCTGGCGGGGTTTTTCTTTGGAATGCGCTTTCAAGACGGTGGCGCGATCCGCGACGGTGCGCGCGGCGCGTCATCCATCCATCAACAATCGCGTCAATTGCACGCGATTGGTCACGCCCAGCTTGCGACAAATGCTCGCCACCTGGTTCTCGATGGTGCGGCTGGAGCGGCACAAACGCTTGGCGATATCGGCGTTGCGCAGGCCTTCAGCCGTGAGGCGGGCGACCCGCTGCTCCGACGACGTCAACTTGCGTAGCAAAGCCAGGGCCTCGGCCGAATAGTTCGTGGCCTCGCCCTCGGCCCGCGTATCGCGTAGCAGCAGCACGTAGCCGCCGTCCGGCATCGGCATCAGGTCGGCTGAGAAGCCGGGACGCGCAGGATGCTTCAGCGAGAGGGGCTGCATCCCGCACTCCAGCGCCGCAAACAGGGCCTGGGGCAACGCCAAGTGAGCGGACTCCGGGCACAGGCCACGGTTCCAGCGAAGACGCTGCGCCTCGCCGCGACGATTCGACCACAGCGGGTTTCCCAGCCGGTCGAAGAAGACCAGGGCTTCCGGCGAGTTCTCCAGGAAGGCCTTGAACACGTCTGCCAGTTCACCGCCAGCATTCCTGCCGACCAGGGGCACCACCCACGACCGCATCGCGGATGAATGGGGCGCTTCAGGCACCGGGCTGTACAAGCCCTGCGCCATCACCGGCTCCGCCGCCCCCCATCCGCTAGAGAGCAGCGACATCGGACGGCGCCGGGTAATGTGATTCAGGCATCGCGCCGCAGACCGGCGCAAGGCTTCGCTTGGACTTCATGCACTTCTCCTCGTGCCGCCCCGCTCTATCGAGAGCGGTGGTGGGCCTGCTCCTATCTCCAGACCTGTTGGCGAAACAGGGCCTCGGCATCGTGTTTCACGCTGCAGCCGTCACAGGTCACCAGCATCGACGAGCGCTGCTCGCGCTCATGGGGCGGCCATTCGCCCAGCGATGTGCCGGGCTCGCCATGACGGGCGAAGTGACCCAGCATGGACACCCAGCGGCGCTCCAGCTCGGCCGCCTTCGGATGATCGACAAACCTCGGCACGGTATGGCCGGGATCGTCGCTGGCGTTGAAGGTCAGCGCGAGATCGATGCCATGGCTGGACGGGATGGACTGCCCGGCGAGGCGCATGGGGACGTCCATGGCGTAGACCCAGGCGCGGCTGCCAGCCTTCGTCGTTGCCTCGGCATAGTCGACGGCACCGCGGCGGAAACCGTCGGTCCAGACCAGGTCGTTGAAGGCGCTGCCGAAACCGATGTTGCCGGTGGCCTTCTTCAAACGGCGCAGGTAGTCCTTGACGTTGGCCTTGCCCTTGGCCGCATGCATGGCGATGCCGCGGGAGGCCAGGTGGCCGATGATGCTGATGACGAAGCCCGGCAGGCCGGTGGCAGCCTTGACCATGAGCTCCAGCGACACGCCCTCGTGGGTGGCATAACCCGCGATCAGCGGCACGGCCTCAGCGCCGCGAGCCTGGATCAGCTCGTCCATGTGGCCTGGCAGCAGCGTGGTGCCGGAGACCGGCACGGGAGACAGTTGCTTGCCACGCTTCTGGTAGCCGATCAGCTCTTCGGCGGGGGCCGACTTCAGGTAGGCGATGGTTTCCTCGCGCGTCTTGCGGCGCGCCTTGGCCATCACGCCGACCACGTCCTTGGAATCCTCGGGAACCATGTAGCCGGTGCTGCAGGCGACGGCGCGGTGCACCAGCCCCTTGGCTGCCGGCGCGGCACAGAGCGCCGCGACGGAAACGGCACCGGCCGACTCGCCGATTACGGTGACCTGGCCCGGATCGCCGCCGTAGTCGGCGATGTTGTCGCGCACCCATTGCAGGGCGGTGATCTGGTCGCCGAGCCAGAGCTGGCCCTGGCCATCGCGCGCGGTGCCGAGCCAATCCAGGTCCAGGGCCGCGAACAGGCCGAGGCGATAATTGATGCACACCACCACCGCATCCGCGCCACGTGCCAGCGCGGTGCCGTCGTAGCAATGGCCGCTGCCGCCGGTGAAGCTGCCGCCGTGGATGAAGAAAATCACCGGCCGTGGTCCGTCGGCGGGCGCCTGCGGCGCATGGATGTTGAGCAGCAGGCAGTCCTCGGAATACGCCGCCTCCGGCACGGGGCCGTACAGCTCCGGGACGATTTCGGGCTGCATCGCCATCGCCTTGAAGGTGGTGGCGTCGTAAGTACCCTGCCAGGGCGATGACGCCAGCACGGATGAGCGGAAGCGCTGCACGGGTTCGGCGTAGCGCAGCCCCCGGTAGGTTTCCACACCCAGGCGCTCGATGCCCCGCACGCGCCCGAGCCGGGTCTGCCGCTCCACGGTATTCGTCGTCATTGCCTCAGATTCCAGTCACGCCGCCGCTGCACAGCAAGGTCTGCCCGCTGACGTAGTCCGACTCCGGCAGGCAGAACAGGTAGATGGCGCCGGCCGCGTCTTCCGGCGTGCCCACGCGCCCCAACGGGATGCTGCGCTCCATGGATTCCTTGAGGCCGGGATTGATGCCCACCTTGATCTCGCGGCCATCGATGTTGGCGGTGGTGCCGGAGCCGGAGGCTACCGTCAGGCGCGTTTCAATGAAGCCGAAGGCCACGCAGTTCACGGTGGTGTCCAGGCGTCCCCATTCCTTTGCCAGGGTCATGGTCATGCCGACGATGCCGGCCTTGCCGGCGGCGTAGCTGATCTGCCCGGCATTGCCGAACAGGCCGGCAACCGAGGAGATGTTGACCACCTTGCGCACCACCTGGCGCCCGGCCTCGCGGTCCTGGGTATTGAGCTTCTTGATGACCGGCTGGGCCGCACGCAGGATGCGGAAGGGCGCGGTCAGGTGACAGGCGATGATCGCCTCCCACTGCTCGTCGCTCATCTTCTGGATGACGTTGTCCCAGGTGTAGCCGGCGTTGTTGATGATGATGTCCAGGCCCTGGAAGGACTCCAGGGCGGTGTTGATGAAGCGCTCGGCAAAGGCCGCATCGGTCACGCTGCCCGCGCAGGCCACGGCCTGGCCGCCCAGGCGGCGGATTTCCTCGACGACCTCGTTGGCGGGGCCCTCGTCGAGATCGTTCACCACGATGCGCGCGCCCTCGGCGGCGAGCTTCAGTGCCGCAGCCCGGCCGATGCCGCGGCCCGAGCCGGTGATGAGGGCGACCTTTCCTTCAAGCTTCTTCATGTTGTGATGACCTTTGATGATGCTGTGATGCGCGCGTCACGCAGCGCGGAGCGGCGGACCTTGCCGTCGTCGCCGCGCAGTGGCTCGGCGAGAAATTCGAAAGACGCGGGGACCTTGTAGCTGACCAGGCGTGAGGCGAGATACGCCGACAGCGCCTCGGCCGTCACCGGCGTGTGCGCGTGGACGATGGCGTGCACGCGCTGGCCCAGGTCCTCGTCGGGCAAGCCGATGACGGCGCTGGAGTGCACCGCGGGATGCTCGTCGATGGCGGCCTCGACCTCGGCTGGGTAGATGTTGGCGCCGCCCCGCAGGATCAGGTCGGTGCGCCGGTCGGCCAGGTACAGGTAGCCGTCGGCATCGAAGCGGCCGATGTCGCCGAGGCTGTCCCAGCCGTCGACGCGCTTGGACTCGGCGCCCAGGTAGAAATAGCTGGGCGGGGCGCCTGCGGGTTCACGCACCTGGATCTCGCCGGTTTCACCGGCGGGCAGCTCCTGTCCGTCCTCGCCCACGATCCTGATCTGGCCGAGCACGCAGCGGCCAACCGAGCCGCGGTGCTGCAGCCATTCGTCACCGCGGATCACGGTGAGTGCCTGCATCTCGGTGCCGCCGTAGAGCTCGAAGATGCGCTCGGCGCCGAGCCAGTCGATCCAGGCGGCCTTGAGCCATTCCGGGCAATGCGAGGCCATGTGATAGGCCACGCGCAGCGAGGACAGGTCGTAGCGGCTGCGCTCGGACTCCGGCAGCTTCCAGATGCGCGACATCATCGTCGGCACCATCAGCACGGAGCCGACGCCATGCCGCTCGATCAGTTCCAGCGTGTGGGCCGGATCGAAGCGGCGCATGACGATGACGTGGTTGCCGCGCAGCAGGGCCTGCACTGCCGTGGTGAACGGCGCGTTGTGATAAAGCGGCCCGGGGATCAGCACCGCGCCTTCGCGCGGCAGCATCAGCGGCATGGCATAGGCCGGAGCGTTCTCGTCGATCTCCGCGGCGCTGCCAGCGACGATCAGCTTGGGGCGGCCGGTGCTGCCGCCCGAGGTCGGGGCTTTCCAGTTCTTGGCGGTCTTCACCGGCAAGGGCTCGTCGGACAGCTCCGGCGAAACCTGGAAGTCGGCGGCCATGACCGCCACGCCCGGGAAATCCGCCGCCTCCGCACCCACCACCAGCGAGGGAGCCGCCAGCGCGACGATGGCCGCGAGTTCCGCTCGCGGCAGGCGGCTGGAGACTGGCTGCGGCGTGGCGCCCAGCTTCAGCGCCGCCAGGGCACTTTCCACGAAGAAGATGCCGTTGGGCAGCGCGATGGTCACGAAGCTGCCCTCGCCCACGCCGCGGCGCTGGAATTCGCGGGCGAGGCGGTTGCTGCGCCGCTCCAGCTCTGCGTGCGTCAAGGTCTGACCTTCTACGGTCAGGGCCGGGCGGTCGGCACCCGCCTGGGCGAAGCGCCGCAAGGCCTCCACAGCCGGAATCATTGCCATCTTCAGAATTCCAGCGACAGGCGCGCGGTGATCGTGCGCGGCGGATTGAGCAGATAAATCTCATAAGGCTGCCGCGTCACCAGGGTCTGGCCGATGGCGCCGGTGGTGACCACCGTCTCGTCCAGCAGGTTGCTGACGTTGAGGGCGAGCTTGGGATTTCCAGGAAGCCCCTCGGTGCCGATCAGCAGGCCGGCGTTCAGGGTGCCGAAGCCGTTGATCTCGATGTCATGGGTGAGATTGCTGTAGCCCTTGCCGACATAGGTGTAGCCAAGATTCGGGACCAGCAGGAACTGGCGGATGGGCAGCAAGGCCTGCAACGAAGTGCTGTACTGGTACTTCGCCGCGCCCGGCATTTCCGCCCCGGGATTGACGGTGTCGCCATTGGAAGCAACGAAGGGCTCGGTGATGTGTGCGTCGGTCAGGCCGCCGGCCAGCGACCAGGTGAGCCCCGGGATCGGCGTGTTCCACAGCAGGCTGCCTTCCAGGCCGCGGCTGATGGCGGCAGAGACATTGGTGTTGTAGTTGATGGGCAGACCATCGGTGGTCTGGGTGATGATCGGATCCTTGTAGCGAATGTAGAAGGCCGTCAGATCCGCTTGCAGCGTATTGTCCAGCCAGTTCGTGCGCAGCCCGACTTCGTAGTTCCAAAGTGTGTCCGACTTGTAGGTTGCCGGGACGCCATTGGTGGGCGTGGAAGGCAGGCTCTGCAATCCTCCGAAGCGGAAGCCCTTGGCCGCCGAGGTGTAGATCGAGACATCGTCGCTGAAGCGGTAGGTGGCCGAGAGCTTGGGATTGAAGCCGTTCTCCTTCAGCGTTGCGACCGAGTTCGAGCCCAGGCCGTCATTCTGGTTGCCCGTGATCAGCACGCCCGTGCCGATGAATCCACCGGTGACCTCGGTCTCATAGAAGCGACCACCTGCCGACAGCGTCAACCCGCTGTCGAAGTCATAGGAGATGTCGGCGAAGATTGCTCGTTCCTCGGACTTGGCGTTGGAGGTTCCGTCGAGCAGCGCGGTGGCCGATCCCAGGCTGGGCAGCCCCAGAAGCTGCAATAGCGGGGCAAGTAGCGGGTTGTCGCCGATCGCGCTACCAGAACCGAGCAGGGTGTTGTTGAGCGGAATATCGATCAGGATGTTGAAGAACATCTTGTAGTCGAAATAGTAGGCACCCACCAGCCAGTTCAGGGGACCTCCGCCATTGGACTGGAGACGGACTTCCTGCGAGAGATTCTCCGAGTTGTCGACAACCTTGCTGAACACACCCAACTGCGGCGGATAGCCATTTGGGGGAGTCCCAGCGAGCGCATAGGTTATGTCGCCACTGAATTCTGCATTGCGCCGGACGCGCGAGGTCAGCGAGACGGCGCGTACCGACTCGAAGTCGTAGGCGACCTCCAGGCTATTCATGTCGAAGTCGTTCTCCGACGGCGAGGGCAGCACGGGCCGGCGGGTTTCGCGCGGACCATTCGGCTGGTCCACCAGGCGCTGCTGGTCACTGCCGAAGAAGTCCTGCGTAAGGTACGTATATTTGATCTTCCAGTCCTCGGGCTGCCATAACAGCTGCGCGCGGATCTGGTCACCGGAGGATTCCTCGACATCCTTTTTCCCGGTTCGCGTGTTGTCCGTCACGCCCGGGTATTCGCGGCGCACGTAGTTCACGCGCAGTGCAATGTCGTGACCCTCGACCGGCGCGTTGAAGGCAACGCCGTGGGTGAAGGCCATGCTGCCGTCCTTGGGCTGCGAGTACTGTGAAAATCCGCGGAATTGCCAGGTATCCAGGATCGGCTCCTGGAGCTGGTAGCGGATGGCACCGGAGAGCGCGGCTCCGCCAAAGAGCGTGCCCTGCGGTCCCTTGAGGACTTCGACTCCGGCCAGGTCGAAGGCGCTGAGGTCTGGAATGATATTGGCGATGTAGGGATCGGTGAAGGGGACGTCACCAATGAAAACGCCGACCGGCTGGGAGTTGCCCGCTGCGGGGTTGGTGTCGGTGGAAATGCCGCGAAAGGTCAGACGGGTAAATCCGGGCGCACCCTGGGTCACCGTGACGCCCGGCGACTCCTGCAGGAAGTCATTGAGTCCCAGCTTGCCGGAGTTTTCGAGCGTCTCTCCCGAGAAGGCGGAGATCGACGCCGGGATTTCACGGATGGACTGCTCGCGCTTGGTGGCGGTGACCACGATCTCCTCGATCTGCGCGGCGCCTCGTCGCGGGTCACGAAGCGTGGGCTCAGGGCCGGCATCCTTGGCCTGCACCGGGATGCTGTCCAGCACCTCGGGAGCGGCTTCGGCGGACGATGTGGGCGCCGCCACCGCGGGCGTGTCGGCGCTGGCGGGCGGAGCATCGGCCGGCGAACTCGCCGGAGCGGGCGCGGCAGTGTCGCCCGCGGGCTGCGATGCAGGCTCCGACGACGGCGCATCGATGGACAGCAGGATGTCGTCGAGCGATGTGTCCTCCGCCAGAGCGGGGGAGCTCGCAACGGTCATCGGGATAACGGCCAGCAGGGCAGCAGCGCCCCTTGCGCTCTTTTTATGGAGCATGGATAACTTCTCCTCGTGTGCACTACAGAAGCGGTCTAGTGCCGCCCTGGTTGGTGGAAATTCAGTTCGTGGCGCCGACGATGCGGCAGGCAAAGTCCCCGTAGGTGTCGGCGATCTGCTCGGGGGTCTTGTCGAGCTCCGGCGTGTACCAATGCGCCACGCGCAGGCCCATGGCGCCAATCGCCAGCAGGGCCAGCTGCGTATCCGCAACCTTGAAGGCGCCCAGGGTCTCGCCGCGCTGGATCACCTCCAGCAGCAGCAGCTCCGACTGGCGGCGCAGCTCCAGGATGGGCGCCGCGAACTCCGGTGGCAGCGCGTGCAACTCGGCGTTGGAGACCACGGCCAGCATCGGGTAGTCGGCATGCGCCAGCACGTGTGCGCGCACCACGGCGATCAACTGCAGACGCGGCTCCGGGCTGGCCGCCAGCAGGCCGGCCCGCATGCGGCGGAAATGCTCCTCGTGGCCGATCCGGATCAGCTCGGCCAGCACATGCGCCTTGGACGGGTAATGCGAGTACACCGAAGCGCCCTTGATGCCGGCCAGTTTGGCGATGTCGCGAATCGACGCGCCACCATAGCCATGCTCCGCGAACAGGCGCAGCGCCTCGCCGAGGATGACGCCGCGCGAGCCTTCCGGCGTCGCTCCAGGCGGCAGGACGGTGGCGATAGCGGCCAGTCGTCTTTGGGTGGCAGGGACTTTTGACATACGAACGATCGTTAGCCTAGGATGGGGAAACGATAAGAGCATTCGCCCAGAAATGCAACCTGCCGTTCGTTAGCCCAATAACCGGGTCGGTACCTGCCTCCAGGCCTTTTACGTGCCGGGGCCAGGCCGACTGCGCACCGATTTCCCGGACATGAACCAACTGCCCACCAAGACGAAGCTCGCCTTCGGATTCGGCTCACTGGCCTTCGGCATCAAGGACCAGGGCTTCAATGCCCTGCTGATGCTTTACTACAACCAGGTCGTCGGCCTGCCGGCCTCCCAGGTGGGCCTGGCGATCCTGATCGCCACTTTGATCGACGCGCTGCTCGACCCGATCATCGGCCAGGTGTCGGATCACCACCGCTCCTCGTGGGGACGCCGGCATCCGTTCATGTACGGCGCCGCCCTGCCCATGGCCATCGCCTACGCGCTGTTCTGGGCGCCGCCGGAGGCCTCGCAGTCCACGCAGATGGTCTGGCTCGTCGTCACCTCCGTCATCGTGCGCCTGTCCATCAGCCTCTACGAGATTCCCTCGGCCGCCTTGATGGCCGAACTCACCAGCGACTACGACGAGCGCACCACGCTCGCCACCTACCGCTCGCTGTTCATGGCCATCGGCCTGGTCGGCATGGGCATCGTGGTGTTCCAGTTCTTCCTGGCGCCGACCGCGGAACAGCCGGTGGGACAACTGAATGCCGAGGGCTATGTGCAGTACGGCTATGTGGCCGCCGCCATCATGCTGTTCAGCGTGCTGGTTGCCGCGCGCGGCACGCATGACCGCATCCCCTCGTTGATCGCCTCCACCCCGGCCCACCACCAGCAGGGCCTCGTCACAGGGCTCAAGCATCTGCTGACCGATCGCGCCTATGTCAGCGTGGTGCTCTGCGTGTTCTTCTTCTCCATCGCCGGTGGCGTGTCCACCGCGCTGGGCACCTACATCAACACCTACTTCTGGAAACTCCAGTCCCAGCAACTCGCCGCCATCGCCGGCGGCTACGGCCTGGGCGTGATCGTGGGCCTGGTGGTGGCAGGCTTCTCCCGCCATCTCGGCAAGAAGGCCGTGACCATCGGCGCGTATGCGCTGGCACTGGTCGCCTTCGTGCTGCTGATCAGCCTGCGCCTGCTGGGCATCATCGACCTCGGCCCTCAGCAGATGCTGCCGTGGCTGATCCTGCAGGGCGTGCTGATCGGCGCCACCGTGCTGGTCGCCCTGATCATGGGTAGCTCGATGCTGGCCGACGTGGCCGATCACATCGAAGCCAAGACCGGGCAGCGCATGGAAGGCCTGATGTTCGCCGCGCTGATCATGATCCAGAAGGGCGTCTCCGGCATGGGCGTCTTCCTCTCGGGCGTGATCCTCACCGTCGTCGGGTTCCCCGACAAGGCCGATCCCGCCACCATCAGCGTAGACATCGTCGAGCGCCTGGGGCTGGTCTACGTGCTGGGCATCGGCGTGATGGTGATCCTGGCGCTGCTCTCCATCGGCTTCTACCCGATCTCGCGCGCTCTTCACCAGCGCAACCAGGCCACTTTGCAGGCCCGGCGCGCGGCAGCAGCCTGAGACCGCTGTCCATGATCAAGAACGAGGAGAAAAATCCATGAGACGCAGCCTGATCGGCATGTTGTTCGAGCGCTTCTTCGCCCGAAAGCTATGGGGCGCCTGGCGCGGCTGCATCGAGGTGGCCGCCGTGCCCGGCTGCAGCGGCATCGCCTTCCTGGGCGACAGCATCACACACCAGGCCCGCTGGGACCTGATCTTCCCGGATATCGCCACGCGCAACTTCGGCATCGGCGGCGAACGCAGCGAGCATCTGCTGCTGCGCCTGGATCCACTGATCTCGATCCGTCCGGAAAAGATCTTCCTGCTGATCGGCAGCAACGACATCGCCGCGGGACGAACCATCGACGACATCGCCGCAGACGTCGAAGCCATCGTGGAGCGCCTGCAGGCTGCCCTCCCCGGCTGCTCCATCTATCTGCAAACGGTGATGCCGCGCGCGCGCAAGATGTTCGAGCGCATCCGCACGCTCAACCTGCGCTACCAGCAGATCGCGGCGCGCCGCGGCATCGGCTTCATCGACCTGTTCCCGGCCCTGGATGATGGCAAGGGCATGCTGAAGAAGGAATTCACCTACGACGCCATCCACCTGACGGGTGCCGGCTACCAGGCATGGCGCGAGCTGCTCGCGCCGCACGTCCTGACGGCCAGGCAGGGCTGAAGATGGCCGAGGCACAACCGGATTTCCGCTCTCCGGTATTCCTGCTGGACCACGTCCGCGCGACGATGGCGTTCTACCACCCGCGCTGCATCGATCCCGCCGGCGGCTTCTACCACTACTTCAAGGACGACGGCACGGTCTACGACAGCCGCTCGCGCCACCTGGTGAGCAGCACGCGCTTCATCTTCAACTACGCCATGGCCTGGCGCCGCTTCGGCGAGCCGCAATACCGGGATGCCCTCTGGCATGGCCTGGATTTCCTGCGGGCGGCGCATCGCGATCCGCAGACCGGCGGCTATGCCTGGACGCTGCTGGACGGCCTGCCCCAGGACCGGACCCATCATTGCTACGGACTGGCCTTCGTCCTGCTGGCCTACGCCAAGGCCGTGGAGGCCGGTATCGACGAAGCCCGGCTGTGGCTCGACGAGACCTGGGCGCTGATGGAGGCCCGTTTCTGGGAACCGCAGGCCGGGCTATATGCCGACGAGGCCACGGCGGACTGGACCCTGAGCGGCTACCGCGGCCAGAACGCCAACATGCATGCCTGCGAGGCACTGCTCGCGGCCTACGAGGCCACGCGCGAGCCGCGCTACCTGCAACGCGCCGCCCTGCTGGCCGACAACATGGTCAAACGCCAGGCCACCGCCACCGATGGCCTGGTGTGGGAGCACTACCACGCGGACTGGACGCCCGACTGGGACTACAACAAGGGCGACCGCAGCAACATCTTCAGGCCCTGGGGCTACCAGCCCGGACACCAGACCGAGTGGGCCAAGCTGCTGTTGATCCTGGACCGCCACCAGCCTTCGGACTGGCGACTCACCCGAGCACGGGAGCTTTTCGACCGCGCACTGGACTGTTCCTGGGATGCCACGCACGGCGGAATGATCTACGGCGTGGATCGCGAATATCGGCCCTACGATAGCGACAAGTATTTCTGGGTGCAGGCGGAGTCCATCGCTACAGCCGCCCTGCTGGCCGACCGCAGCGGCGACGACCAGTACTGGCAATGGTACGAGCGCCTGTGGTCCTACAGCTGGACGCATTTCGTCGACCATCGCTACGGCGCCTGGTTCCGCATCCTGGCGCCGGACAACCGCTGCCTGACCGACGAGAAGAGCCCGGCAGGCAAGGTCGACTACCACACGATGGGCGCCTGCTACGAAGTGCTGCAGGTGTTCGCCTGCTCCACGTCGCGCCCATAACCTGAACACCGACAGCAAACACGCCCATGAGCGCTGCCCGATCCTCGCCGCTGAACCCGCTGCCCCCCGATTTCATCTGGGGCGTATCTGCCTCCGGCTACCAGAGCGAAGGCGGCAACGTCGATTCCAACTGGGACCGCTACAACGCGAATACGCCGACGCAGGACCGCTACGGCAGGTCCGTCGATTTCCGCCACCGCTACCGCGAGGACGTGGGCCTGGCCAAGGACCTGGGGGTCAACACCTTCCGCATCGGCATCAACTGGGCGAGAGTGGAGCCGCGCAAGGGGCAGATCGACGAAGCGGAACTCGCCTACTACGACGACCTGATCCTTGCGATGAAGCAGGCCGGCATCGCGCCGCTGATCACCCTGGATCATTTCGTGTACCCGGGCTGGGTCGCCGACCAGGGCGCGTGGACCAATCCGCAGACCACCGTGGACTTCGTCGCGTTCTCGCGCCTGATCGCGCAGCGCTATGTCCGCGACGTCAAACTGTGGCTGACCTTCAACGAAGCCGCGTTCTTCATGCTCATCGAGTGGAAGTACCGCAAGATGAAGTGGGCCGGCGTGAAGCTGATGCGCAAGCACATCGTCAGCGCCCACCGCCAGGTCTACGACCTGATCCACCAGCTGGATGGCGGCGCCATGGTGTCGTCCAACATCGTCTGGATGGGCGAAGGGCTGCGCTCGCGCGCCCTGCAGTGGTTCACCGACTGGCTGTTCCTCGACGGCGTCATCGACAAGCTCGACTGCATGGCGATCGACTACTACTACCGCGGCATTTCGGACGCGGTGCTCAAGGGACGCACCTGGGAAGCGGACCCCTGCCCCTCGGGCCTGGGGCGCGCGCTGAAAAAGCTGTCCCGCCGCCATCCGCGCCTGCCCCTGCTGGTGGCCGAGAGCGGCATGCCCACCCTGAACGCCGAACCGCGCCCGGACGGCGTCCGCCGCGAGGATGCCCTGCGGGACTGCGTCTACTGGGTGCAGCGCGCCCGCGCGGAGGGCGCGAACGTGGTGGGCTACATGTACTGGAGCCTTACCGACAATTTCGAGTGGGGACACTACGGCCCGCGCTTCGGCCTCTACACCGTGGACGTGCTGACCGACCCCGAACTGAAGCGCCGGCCCACCGACGCCGTTGCGGCCTACCGGGAGCTGATCCTGAAGCAGGGCGTCCCGCCGGACTACCAGCCCGTGCTGGGCTGACGCGCGGCCTCCCGGCGGCCGCCGGACACGGAGTAAGATCGTCCCCAGCATTGCCGGAGATGATCATGTCCAAGACCTGCCGTGGGTTCCTGCCGATCGCCGCCCTGGCGCTCACCGCCTGCGCGCAGCAGCCGACCGCGGAGATCAAGCCGATCGCAGACGTGGTCGCCGCGCGCGGCTATGCCATCGGCGAGCCGGTGAAGGAAATCCTCAACTACCGGGTGGACGGCTGGAACTCGGTGGACGCCAACCACGTCATCATCAACGCCGGTCCTTCCAGCGATTACCTGCTGACCCTGATGGCGCCCTGCACCGGCCTGCTGTTCACCTCGGAGCTGGGCTTCACCAGCACGGCCGGCAGGCTGACCACGCTGGACAGCGTGGTGGTCCAGGACAGCAGCGGCCGCAGCCAGTGCCCGATCTCGAAGATCGAAGCGCTGAAGCGCGTGAAGCACGCGGGCGAATCCAGCACGCAGAAGTAACGCCTTCCCTGCCGGCGTCATCGCGGCCCCAGGACAGCCCGGGACCTTATTCATTTTCCGCTGCAGTCCTGCGCTCTTTGCGCCTCCATGCATGAACGACTATTCATTTCTGGTGAAGTGTCATGCAAAGACGGTACAAGGGCGGTTCGAACAACATGACGCACCCTCCAGGACGGAACATGCAGGCTGGCATCGAGGAAACCCACGCATTGGTCCGCGGCATCCGGCCAACGATGGATGTGGAGCATGTGGACATCAATGTCGCCACCGATCTGGCCGGCGACATCGCGCTGCTGCTGCTGCAGACAGTCGAGAGCCAGCCCGCGCGTGGCGACCTCTGGCTGATGCTGTTCGACGTCTACCGGACCCAGGGGAATCGCGTCCTGTTCCGCAGGGCCGCGAGCAATGCGCGCGCGCTGCCGGTCGCCAACCAAGCGATCGACTGGGGCGCCGTGGAGGGACTCTGGAATGCCTTCAACGAAGGCGAGCCGCTTGATCAGCCGCCCGAGGCCACCAGCCCGGTCCCGGCGGAACCCGCTGCAGGACCCGAGGCCGCCGTCGCTCCACGGAAGCGTCGCCTGGGTGACGTGGCCCTGGGCACAGCCCATGAATCCCTGGAGCGCCTCGCGGCGCGCTACCGCGAGCTGCGCCAGGAGGCGCGCTTCCACGAGCGGGTGTTTGCCGCGATTGCTCCCGTGCTGCAGCGCCCCACGCCGCTGGTACAACTGCCGCTCGCGGTGTCGGACAGCGAGCAGGCCCGCGTACTGATCAAGCGTGAGGACAGCCGCCAGACCACGCCGGAGTTCGAGAATGCCGTGGTGCAGGCCAGCATCGCCAAGCTGCTGCAGAAGAGTGCCTTGCTGTGCTCCAACGAGTTCAAGCAGCACAGCCTGGCGGTGGCACGCGTGGCCGAGGTGCAGCAGATGCCCTGCACCATCTTCCTGCGCCGGCAGGACCTGCGGGATGACCTGTCGCTGCTGACGGAGCTGACCCGACACGGCGCCCGCATCGAGGTCACCGACGAGGATGATGCCCGCACCGCCGCGCTGCGGCACTGGACCTCGGTGGAGGAAAGCACGCACTTCGTCCATAGCCTGGGCGCCGGGCCCTACCCTTACGCCCTGCTGGCCAATGATTTCCATGCGCTGCTGGGTCACGAAACCCTGATGCAGTACCGGCAGCGGCCCGGCATCAGGCCGATGTTCCCGGTGCTGGTGGCCGCCACGCAAAGTCGCGCGGACAGCATCGGCTTCATCCTGCCGTTCCTGCGTGAAGCCTCGGCCGAACTGGTGCTGATCGAGCCCGATCGGGAGCCGATGGAAGACCGCGAGCCGAAGGCCTGGAGCGGGGCCTATCGCGAACGCCGGCGCGAACATGCCTGGATCAAGGGCAGCGGCCGCGTGAAGTACCCCGAGGTTTCGGCTCAGGAAGGCACCCGGGTCCAGCAGTACCTGCGCAGCCAGCTGCAGGCCGAGCTGGCACTGGACGACGCACGCGCCGTGGCCTACGCCATGCAGATCGCCCCCACGCTCGGCGGCCGGGACATCATCGTGCTGGTGGGTTGACGCTAGCCCTTGCGGGGTCGCGGCGTAGAATGACCGGCAGTCTCCGGGAGCATTGGACGTGACGATCGAAAACGAGAGCGACATTGCCGGGCTGCGGCGCATCGGCAGCATCGTGTCGCAGGTGCTGCAGCGCATGCTGGACGCGGCCGAGCCGGGCATGACCACCCGCGAACTGGATGCCCTGGGCGCCGCCCTGCTCACCGAGCAGGGAGCACGCTCCGCTCCGCAGCTGGCCTACGACTTCCCCGGCGCCACCTGCATCAGCCTGAACGAGGAAGCCGCCCATGGCATCCCCGGCGATCGGGTCATCCGTGCCGGCGACATGCTGAACATCGACGTCTCGGCGGAGCTGGACGGGTATTTCGCGGACACCGGCGGCACGCGCGCGATCCCGCCGGGCAGCCCGCTGAAGACGCGCCTCTGCCAGGCCACGCAGTCTGCCCTCGCCGAAGCGATGAAGGTGGCCCGTGCCGGCCAGCCGATCAACGGCATCGGCGCCGCCATCGAGCGCGTGGCGCGCCAGCATGGCTTCCGCGTCATCGAGAACCTGGCCAGCCATGGCGTGGGCCGTGCGCTGCACGAGGAGCCGGTGGACATCCTCGGCTACCATAATCCGCGCGACCGCCGCCTGCTCAAGGAAGGCATGGTCATCACCATCGAGCCCTTTCTCTCGACGCAGAGCCGCATCGTGCGCGAGGCCGCTGACGGCTGGACGCTGATGGCGGCACCCGGCAACCTCTCGGCCCAGTACGAGCACACCATGATCATCACCCGCGGCGCGCCACTGGTGATGACGCTGCACTGAGGGTGCCGGCGGTGCGGCAGGCTCAGTGCCGCTGCACCTCCACCGGCGAAACCGCGGCAGCCTCGTTGCCCCAGCTGCCGCGCGCATAGGTCAACACCGCGGCGATCTCCTCCGGCGTCAGGCGCTGCGCGAACGACGGCATGCCATGCGGCTGCGGATGCCGCGCGGTGCTCGGGCCGTAGCCGCCCATCAGCACGCTGCGGATGGCGTTGCCGGCCGAGGCTCCCGTCAGCATGCGGTTGCCGGCCAGCGCCGGATAAACATGGTCGCGTCCCTCACCCTGCTGGCCATGGCAGTCGGCGCAATGCTGCCGGTAGATCGGCTCGCCGCTGCGCATCAGCTCCGCCTTGCGTGCCGCCGACACGCGCGGCTGGCGCGGTGCCGGCGCATCGCCCACCGGCGGCAGGCTGCGGATGTAAGTGACCATGGCGTCGATATCCGCAGTCCGCAGGTATTGCAGGCTGTGGAACACCACCTCCGCCATCGGCCCGGTGGCCACGCCACGGCGCGAGGTGCCGGCCTGCAGCAGCTCCGCCATGTCCGCCGCCTCCGCGTCCGACATCGGCTGCGCTGCGGCCAGCGGCGGCGCCTCCCAGCCCAGCGTCGGGATCGGCCCGCCGCCGTAGTTGCGGGCCATGTCGATGCCACCCAGGGCGGTGCGCGCGGTGTGGCAGGCATTGCAGTGCCCCAGGCCTTCGACCAGGTAGGCGCCGCGATTCCATTCCGGGGTGCGCTGCGCATGCTCGCGATGTTCGCCGGGGCGGAAGTACAGCGCGCGCCAGGCCCTCAGGGCGAGCTGCGTGTTGTAGGGGAAGCGCAGTTCCGGCTCCTGCCGCGCTGCGGCGACCGGCGGCAGCGATTGCAGGTAGGCGAAGATCGCATCGCTGTCCTGCCGGCTGACGCGGGTGTAGCTGGTGTAGGGAAAGGCCGGGTACAGCAGGCGGCCGTCGCGCGAACGGCCGTGATGCATGGCGCGCCAGAATTCGCCCGGCGTCCAGGCGCCCAGCCCGGTCTCGGGATCCGGCGTCAGGTTGGTGCTGAACACGTCGCCGAACGGCGTGCCGATGCGTCGGCCACCCGAGTACGGCGCCTGACCGGCCTGCGTGTGGCAGGCGATGCAGTTGCCGGCGCGCGCCAGGTAACGGCCCTGCTCGATCTGCCCGGCGCCGGCCGGCAGCGCAGTACTCTCGACCACCGGCGGCTCTCGCAGGTCCGGCCAGGCCAGCCAGAGCAGCGCGGCCAACACCGGGACCAGCAACAGCGCGAACCACTTCAGCAGGGTCTTCACGGCACACCTCCACAATCGATCGGCAGCGGCTGGACGCGGCGGGCCGCGGGCCGATGCTCCTGCGGCAGTTCGCGGCTCGCGATCCAGGCGGTGATGGCGGCGATCTCCTCGCCGCTCAGGCGCCGTGCGATGTCGGCCATGCAATCGGGCGCGGGCGCTCGCCGCGCGCCGTTGCGCCAGGCGCCAAGCTGGGCCTGCAGGTATTCGGCGCGCAGGTTCAGCAGGCCCGGGATGGCCGGCTGCACGCCCAGCAACTGGTCGCCGTGGCAGGCCGTACAGGCCGGCAGGCGCCTCGCCGCATCGCCTTGCTCCACCAGCTGGCGCCCACGCGCCAGCACCGCGGGTGTCGCCTGCGACGGACGCGGAACCTGCGCCGGCTCGCGCGTGCCGTAGTAGGCCGCCATGTCGCGAAGGTAGTCGTCCGACAGCCAGGCCAGCATCTGCTGCATCACCGCGTGATTGCGTCGCGCGTCGCGGAAGCCGAGCAATTGCTGGTGCAGATAGCCCGCCGGCTTTCCGGCGATCGAGGGCGCGTACGACTCGGTCGCCGAGCGTCCTTCTTCGCCATGGCAGCCAGCACAGGCCTGCACGCGCTCGGCCATCGGCTCCGCCGGGTTCGCGCCGGCCGTGCCGGCGCAGGCCAGCATCAAGGCCATGAACCATGCCGTCGGGTATCGGTTCTTCATCTGCCCACCTCATCCGCATGCGCCCCATGGCGCTTGAGATGATTGTCCGGCGTCGGCACCCGTGGATGAGTCGGCAGAAGCGGCAAAAAAACCTATAACAGATGGTGACTAGTTGGATAACTGTTATAGGTTTTATAGGGGCATCTGGTGATTAACTCGCAGTGGAGCGAAGCGCACTCTGACGCCATACCGGAGACGTCCCGATGCTTCGCCCCGCGGTACAACCTTCCACTGCCGACACGCGTCTGATCAAGCTGATCGACGGGCAGCCACGCCTGATGGCGGACGAATGGCAGTGGCTCGCGCCGGGAGCAGCGCCCGCCGCCGCAAGGCCGATCCTGCACTTGGCGGACTGGGCGCAGCGGCCCAGCGACCGGGCCTGCGGCATCTGGATCGGGCCTGATGATGACTTCGAAACCGCTCCCGGATTCCTGGCGGAGGCGGCGCTGATCGCGGTGCGCTTCCCGAGCTTTCGCGATGGCCGCAGCCTGTCGGTAGCGCATCGTCTGCGCCAGCAGCACGGCTGGGCCGGCGAGCTGCGCGCCTTCGGAGACGTGCTGAAGGGTCAGCTGCGGCAGATGCGCCGCTGCGGCTTCGACAGCTTTGCCCTCGCCGCCGGCCAGGATCCACAGGACGCCCTCAAGGCGCTGGCCACGCGCCGCATTCCCAACACATTGCACCGGAGCACGACATGAAAAAGCGCCATCCGAAGGATCCCGTCACCACGCCGACGCTGATGCAGACCTTCGTCAGCGTGGCCGCCTCGTTCTTCGGAGTGCAGAGCTCGCGCAACCGCGAGCGCGACTTCACGCACGGCAATCCCTGGCACTTCATCCTGCTGGGATTTGCGATGACCGGTATCGTCGCGCTGATCTTCTACGGCGCAGTGCACCTGGCGCTGCGCATGGCGGGGCAGTAACGGGCAGCGTTAGCAGGACCTAGCGGCACTCGCGTGCGAGCTGCCCCAGCGTCTTCAGCGCACGCAGCACGCGCCGGTCCTGCGGGTGGCCGTAATTCAGGCGCAGGCAATGCGAGTAGCGATCCCGCGCGGTGAAGATCGCGCCGGGCGCGATGCTGATGCCCTGCTCCAGGGCACGCCGGTGCAACTGCAGGCTGTCGGTGCCACGCGGCATCTCCACCCACAGGAAGTAACCGCCCTCCGGCCGCGTCACGCGCGTGCCCTGGGGGAAGAACTCGCGGATCGCGTTGATCATCGCATCGCGCTCCACGAACAGCGCGTCGCGCAGGCGGCGCAGGTGACGGTCGTAGCCGGCGCCTTCGAGGTAATTGGCCAGGGCCAGCTGCGACGGGATGGCGGCGGACAGCGTCGTGCCCAGCTTGAGCCTGCGCACCGCGGCGGCGTAGCGCCCCGGCGCAGTCCAGCCGATGCGGTAGCCCGGTGCCAGGCACTTGGAGAACGAAGAGCAGTGCAGCACGTTGCCGCTGTGGTCGAAGGCCTTGGCCGGCTTGGGACGCGTGGAGGCGTAGTACAGCTCGCCATAGACATCGTCCTCGATCATTGGCACGCGGTAGCGCTCCAGCAGGGCCACCAGCTGCTCCTTGCGCTCCTCCGGGATCAGCGCCCCGGTGGGATTATGGAAGTTGGGCATCAGCCAGCAGGCCGCCGGGCGCTGCTGGCGCAGCACGGTCTCCAGCGCGGCCAGGTCGATGCCTTCGCCCGGATGGGTGGCAACCTCGATGGCGCGCAGGCCGAGCCGCTCCAGCGCCTGCAGCGCTACGTAGAAGGTCGGTGATTCGATCACCACGGCATCGCCCGGCCGCGTCACCGCCTGCAGGCAGAGGTTGAGCGCCTCCATGGCACCGTCGGTGATCACCAGCTCGTCCGGCGGAATCTCCATGCCGTCGATGTGATAGCGCAGCGAAATCTGGCGCCGCAGCTCCCAGTTGCCGGGCGCGAGGTCGGTGACCGTGCGCCAGGGGTCCAGGTGCCGCACGCTGCGGTTGAGCGAGCGGTACAGGCTCTGCAGGGGAAACAGCAGCGGGCTGGGGAACGCCGAGCCCAGCGGCACGACCACGCGCCGCTGCACGGCGTCCAGCACCTCGAAGATCAGGTCGCCCTTCTTCACCGCGGTGGAAACGGTGGCGGAGCGCGACACCGCCGGTTGCGGCGGATAGGCCTGGGGCCGGCTGCCGACGTAATAACCCGAGCGCTCTCGCGCCACGATCAGGCCTCGGGCCTCCAGCCAGTGGTAGGCCTTCAGCACGGTGACCACGCTCAGGCCGCGATGGCGCGCGGCTTCGCGTACCGAGGGCATGCGCTGCCCCGCCTTGAGGGCACCGCGCTCGATCATCTCCGCCAGATCGTCGGCGTAGGCCTTGTAGAGGGTCATCCCGGTCCGGGGCCGAGCCCCGCTGTCATCCGCCAGGGCCCCAGTCTAGCGGATGGAATGCCCTCAGCGGCCGAAGATCTTGTCCAGGGCCTTGTTCAAGGCCTTGTCGACGGCACGGTCCGTGGTCTGGTCGACGCGGTAGTCCACGGCATTCTCCACGCGATTCTGCTGGCGCTCGGCCTTCTCGGTGACGACCTGCCCCACCCCATCCACGACGCCAGGCGACGACTCGCCCTGCGCCTGCACCACGGTGATGCCCAGGCCCAGCAGCAGGGCCAGGCAACGAATGCTGTTGTTGTTCATGAACCGATCTCCGCAATCCCCAAAAGCGGCTGCGAGTATTCCGCCGGCATCCGTCGGCATCCGTGCGCTGCCGCACGCTTGGGCCGCGGACTGAGACGCGCCGCACAGGGCCAATGCCAGTGCCGCGGAAAAAAAGGGAGCGGGTCGAAGCCCGCTCCCTTGGTGGCACCCCGCTCCGCTCAGGTCGGGGGCAGGCAATCACCCGCGGTCGAGGTGAAGTTGCGGTAGTCCACCTTGGCGGTATCGCCCGCCGCATCGGTGTAGAGCGTCAGGTACAGCTCGCGGCCGGTAGGGCCGGATGTGGCGCTGTACAGCTCGATCTCGTTGCCGGGCGCCTCGCCAGGGAAGCTGGCTCCGTCCTTGACCTTGTAGCCGCCGGCCCGGTACTGCGCTTCCGAGACCGTGAGGCTACCCAAGGACATGGCGCCGTTGGCGGCCACGATGTAGCTGGTCTCGCCCGTCAGCACCGGCGTGCCCGCCGCCCCCGGGCCGCAAGTCAGCGTCTGCGATCGCGCGAGGCTGCCGATCAGCGTGGAGGCACTGAAGCTGCCCAGGCTGGCACTGCCGCTGACGGCCGCGCAGCCGGGGGACTGTCCCGAGGTCGCCGCCTGTCCGCTGGCCAGGCTGCCATCGCCATTGAACTGCAGGCGAATGCTCAGCCCGTCGGCTCGCTTGATGAGGATCGCCAGCACGGCGGAGCTGTTCAATTCGATCGTGCCGCCCTGCCCGGCGCCCACCGCCACCGCACCGTCCAGGGTGCTGCTGCCGTCGGTGGCGATCACCACCGTGCGCGTCACCGACCCGCCGCTGCCATTGGGGCAGGACAGCTCGTAGGTGCCGGCAAACGCGGCACCGATGTGCGCGGCCAGTGAACCAACCGGCTCGGGCTCCTCCACCACCGGCGCCGGCAGGATGTTGCCCTCGCCCGGCTCGGTGAAGTCGGTGCGCAGTTGCGCGTAGCTGCGCCCCTCGTCGCGCAGGGCCTCGCCCAGGCGATCCAGCAGGGCGTCGTAGGGATCGGTCGGCGTGCCGGCGGAAAGCGGCGCCAGGAACGGATCGAACGTGCCCGCGGGTGCCGGCAGCGTATAGCCGGCGGTGCCGAGATCGGCGCGCAGGGCCGCGATGGCAGCGGGCAGGTCCGCCACGGCATCGCTCAGGCGAGCAGCACCGGTGCCGGCGAACCAGGTATCGAGATTGCCCACGGCGCGGGCCAGGGCCAGGTCGGTCAGCGGCGTGACGTTGACGCTGACGGCGCCGTCGCGGTTGGTCGCCAGCGAGTAGAAGGTGCTGGTGCTGGCGGCACCACCGGTGGTGCCGCCGGTCACGCGGACCGCGCAGGGCAGCGCCGCAGCGGGCACGGCCGCGATGCTCCAGCTGCCGTTGGCGGCCGTGGTGGCGGAGTAGGTGCTGTCATCGGCGCAGCGCAGGCTCACCTGGCCGCCGGAGATCGCCGCGCCGATAGCGGCGAGGCCACCTACGGCCTTGGTGGCTGCCGGCGGCGGGGTCGTTCCGTCCGGGCCAGCACCGTCGTTGTCGCTACAGCCTACAGCCAGGGCCGTGCCGAGCAGCAGCAGGCAACGCAGGACCTTCTTCATGTTCACTCCCCCCGGAGAGCATCGTGGATGGCGGTATCGCGGGCGCCATCCGCGGGTGGGAATGGCGCACGATCACTCGAGGGTATGCCGCCTCCCCGGCCAGCGGCTGTGCGCTGGTGCACGCTTGGCCGCAACCACACCCCATCCAGGGGGTAACGGCGCCGGACAGGTCTCAGTCCTGCAGTTCCGCCAGGCTGGTCTCGTACAGCGCCGCCACGAAATCGGTCTGCGTGATCATGCCCACCAGCTTGCGCTGGTCGCTCACCACCGGCACGTGATGCAGCCCGGCATCGGACATCAGCGGCACCAGTTCGACGATGGGCGTGTCCTCGCGCACCGTCTGCACCCGGGCGGTCATGATCTGCCCCACCACCTCGGGCTTGTCGGTGTGACTGTGCGCGGTATAGGTCAGGAAGGCGCGCAGCCGGCTGCCCATGCCGCGCAGCTCCAGCGGATCGACATGGCGCAGGAAGTCCGAGCGCGTGACGATGCCGATCACGTGCCGGCCACGGTCGATCACCGGCAGCGCCTGGACAGCGTGCTCGCGCATCAGCGCCCAGGCCTCGGCGAGCTTGCTGCCGAACTCCACGGTGACGATGTCGCGCGCCATGATGTCGGCGCAGCAGGTCTCGCCGAAACGGCGCCGGTGGGCATGGCGCTCGGTACGCAGGAACAGGTCCTCGAGGTCGTCGGCGCTGATATCCAGCACCTGGTCGTGCGCCTTCAGCACGGCCTGCAGGTCGGCGCTGGTGAAGCCCAGGCGTGCGGTCGGCAGCAGGTCGGCGGTGTGGTGCGGGTGCGGCGCGGCAGGTTGCTGTGCATGCGGATAGCGGCGGCCGACGGCGCGGTTGTAGACCACGGCGGCCGCCACCAGCAGCAGGCCGTTGAGCAACACCGGCGCCAGCACGAAGCCATAGCCCAGCGCCTGCACCTGGCTGCCGCCGAGCACCGCCGTGAGCGCGATCGCGCCGCTGGGCGGATGCAGGCAATGCAGCGCGAACATGGCGCCGATCGACAGGAAGATCGCCGCCGCCGCGGCCGCCACCGGCGCCGGGATATAGCGCGCGCAGCTGACGCCGATCAGGCTGGCGACGAGATTGCCGCCAAGTAGCGACCAGGGCTGCGCCAGCGGGCTGGCCGGCAGCGCGAACAGCAGCACCGCCGAGGCGCCCATCGGCGCGATCAGCCAGACGGCACCCGGCGTGGCGCCGAGGATCGCCGTGCTGCCCAGGCCGGCGAGCAGCACACCCAGCAGGGCACCGGTGCCCGAGCGCAGGCGTTCCGCCTGGCTGACGGTGGCGGCGGACGGCAGCAGGCTCCGCAGCCAGCCCGGCAACAGGTTTTCCATGGGGATTCGGGAGACAATGATGAGTCGCCAATTACATCATGTTGTGACATAACAGCGCCACCCGCCGAGCCCGCCCATGCCGCCCTCCCACCCCGCCCCGACCCCGCAGGATTACCAGGCCCTGTCCGAGTTCCGCTACCAGCTGCGGCGCTTCCTGCGCTTCAGCGAAGACGCCGCGCAGGCCGAGGGGCTGACCGGCCTGCAGTACCAGCTGCTGCTGCACATCAAGGGCAACCCGCAGCGCGACTGGGCGCTGGTCGGCGAGCTGGCGGAACGCCTGCAAATCCAGCAACACGGCACGGTGGCCCTGGTGACGCGTTGCGAGACGGCGGGGTTGGTGCAGCGGGAACGCAGCGAAACCGATCGCCGACAGGTGCAGGTCCGGCTGACGGCCAAGGGCGAGGCCTGCCTAAAGCGCCTGGCGGCGCTGCACCGCGCACAACTGCAATCACTGTCCGGTGTGTTCCAGGTGGCTCACATCTCCGCCTTCAACGACCGGCTCTGAAGGCAGGAACAGAAACGGGCCCGAAGGCCCGTTCCGCGTACAGCATCTCCGGGCCTTCAGGGCTCCATGCGCACGAGCCGCGCCGTGGCACGCCGCACCAGCGGCAACACCATCAGCAGTACCGGGAAGGCGACCACCCAGGACAACGCCCAGGCACTCATCCAGAGCGGCAGGAAGTGCGGCGCCAGGCCGATGCCGCGCAGCGTGCTGATCAGCGAGACGATGCAGGTCATGATGATGGACAGCAGCAGCGGCATTACCAGGCTCGCATAGCGCGGCGGCAGCTTGCGGATGCCGAAGATGATGGTGTGCTGCGGGTTTGAAGCGTTCATTGCAATCTCCGTGATCCGGTCAGCCGGGCGCCACGCTCCCGCAGGGCGGAAGACCGCCCGGCGAACCGGAGATGTGACGCGTTGGTTGACGTGAACGCTTACGGCCGCCGGAGGCTCCGGCAACGGCGCGCAGACTAGCGATGGCCGCAGGCCGATGCAAGCGAAGGATGCCACGCACTGCTGCGGTGCAGGTTCGCGTCAAAATCTTGGCATACGGTTTGCTCATTTAAATCCGGGCACTGCTGCCCCCTTGTTGTGCGGCCGATGACGTCCGCGACTGTTCCGAGCTTCAGCCAGGGAGTCGCCATGTCAGAGCCTGTTCTATTCCCCTTCATCGGATCCGCCATCGAGGCCATCGCCCTACTGGGCCTGGGCCTCGCACTGCTGTTCCAGCTTCCGCGCTTCACCCAGGGACTTCGCTCGGCCGCCAGCCGGCTGCGGAGCGACAAGCCACGCGCGCCGGTCCGCTGAAGGCTACACCTCAGCTACACATACAAAAGGGATCCCATGCACCACCTCCACTTCCGGTTGAAACCCCGCCTGATACCCCTGCTCGCCGCCGCGATGTTCTGCGGCGCAGCGCAGGCGGACGATGACTACGACGATCGCTACTACATCCAGCCGATGGCTTCCTACGTACTGGCCGACGATGCCCGCAACACCGACGACGGCATCGGCGCGACCCTGGCGATCGGCAAGCGCATCACGCCGATGTTCGAGCTCGAACTGCGCGGCAACTACCTGAAGTACGACGCCAAGAGCATCGACCGTGGCCTGGTCGGCGGCCTGCTCTGCGGACTGCTGCCCTGCCCTGAACCCGAGGACGTGGAGATCTACGCGCTCGGTGCCGGCGCCAACCTGTTCCTGGGCCGTCACTTCTACCTGCATGGCGACGTCATGGGCGGCGACAGCACGCTGATGAATGCCGGCATCGGCCTGCACCTGGGCGGCAGCGACGGCGGCTGGGGCCTGCGCGCCGAGGCGCTGTTCCACAGCGACGAGGGCGACTACGAGGAAACGCAGTTCAATCTTGGTGTGCACATCCCCATCGGCCGCCGCGCTGCACCGAAGGAGGTCGTGGAACCGGTGCAGGTAGTGCCGCCGGTGGAGATGGCGGCCGAGCCGGTGCCGCCGCCGGCACCCCCCTGCGAACTGCCCGCGCCGGGCCAGCCGATGACGCTGGAGGGCTGCAAGGCCGGCGACGTGATCGTGCTGCGCGGCGTCAACTTCGAGTTCGACAAGTCCAAGCTCACGGTCAACGCCAAGACCCTGCTCGACATGGTGGCGGATGCACTGTTGGCGCGCACCGACATCAAGGTGGAGATCGACGGACACACCGACGCCAAGGGCTCGGATGCCTACAACCAGAAGCTCTCCGAACGTCGCGCGCAATCGGTGAAGGACTACCTCAGCAGCCGCGGCGTGGACCTGACGCGCATGGCCACGGTCGGCTTCGGCGAAAGCAAGCCGATCACCACCAACGACACCGACGAGGGCCGCGAGCTCAACCGCCGTGTGGAACTCAAGGTGGTGGAGATCGGCGGCGGCGCGGTGGTGGCCTACGCGCCGACTCCGGAAGGCAGCACCGAGGTGCTGATTACCGAGCCGGCGCCGGCTGCCGCGCCCATGGCTCACGCCCATGAACCCGAGAGCCTGCCCGAGACCGTCCTGGCGCCGGAACCGGAAACCGCGCCGGCACCCGCACCCGCCGCAGCCGGCGGCAACGCGCAGGTCACGATCGGCATGATGGTGTTCGAGCCCAAGGAGATCACGGTGACGGCCGGCAGCACGGTGACCTGGACCAATGACGACGGCTCCAATCACAACGTGTCCTTCAGCGACCAGAAGAGCGGCCGCATGAAGAAGGGCGCCACCTGGAGCCGCAGCTTCACCACGCCGGGCGAGTATCCCTACGACTGCTCGATCCATGGCCCGTCCATGTCGGGCAAGGTGATCGTGAAGTGAACTGAATGGGGTGTGCTTTTCCCGCGGCGGATGCCTCCCCTTCCGCCGCGGGATTCTTTTTTGGGGCAGGGTTCCTGCGACAGCGTCGACGGGATCTAGTCCAGGCGCTCGATGTCCACGCCCGGCTCCGTCGTGAGCCGGGCCATCAGCGGCGCGGTGGCCTGCACGCGCCCGTCCTCGTGCACCACCAGCAGTTGCGTAAGGCCCAGGCGGCGGGCCAGTGGCAGCCAGCCTTGCGGGCCCGATACGAACAGGGCGGCACCGGCGGCTTCCGCCCAACTGCCGTCGGAGTGCACTACCGTCAAGGCGCGCAAGCCCTGGGCGGGCCAGCCACTGCGCGGGTCCAGCAGGTGCGAGTAGCGGCGCCCCTGGTATTCGAACCAGCGCTGGTCGTCGCCATGCGTGTTCACGGCCTCGTCCCCGGTCTCCAGGCTCGCCAGCAAACCGGGCTGGTCCGGATCGCCGCGCGGATCACGGATGCCGATACGCCAGGCCCGTTCATGCCGCTGGCCTCGCGTGGCCAGGTTGCCACCGGCATCCACCGTCGCGTCGGTGAAGCCATGACGGGCCAGCAGGTCCAGCGCCGCGTCGACGATCCAGCCCTTGGCAATGCCGCCGAGATCCCAGCTGATGCCTGGCGCAGGACCGTAGCGGCCTGCATCGTCATGGGGCGGTGCCGCGCGCAGCGCCGCATGCGCCGCCGCGATGTCCTCGGCCGGCGGTGGAGCATCACGGATGCGCGCCACGTCGTCGAAACCCCAGAGCCGTACCAGCGCGCCGATGCGCGGCTCATAGGCGCCGCCGGTCTCCAGGTGGATCTCCCAGGCGCGCAGCAACAACGGTCGTAGAGCCGGCGGGATATCGGCCGCTTCGCCGGCGGCAAGCCGCCTGTTGATGTCGCCCAGCATGCCGGGACCCCAGGCCCATCCATCACGGCCGAAGTCCTCGATCAACCGCCGCACCGCCAGGACCGCCGCTTCCGCGTCGTTGCGCCGCCCGCGGCAGGCGACGGTCACCATCACCTCGGTACCCATGGCCAGGAAACGCCGTCGGATGATCGCCGGCGTCTGCAGCCGCAGGCCACGCACCAGCAGCGGCCGCATCATGGTCATGCGCACAGTCCTGTGAGGTCGATGCGGCTACTGCCTCTTCCGGCGGGCGCTGCTGGTGCGGTACATCATCCAGATGCCGCTGATCGCCAGCAGCATCGCCGCGATGCCGACGAAGTTGATCACCCAGGCGCCGAAGCTGCCGAATAGTCGGCCGCTGTGCGCGTCCACCAGCACGTGCTCCAGCGAAACGCTGGGCCTGGAGTAAGGCATCAGCCGCGATCTTTCACTATCCGGCAAGGGCTGCGCCTCCGACCACTCCACCGCGGTGGACGCAACCGCTGTCCAGGTATTACCCTCGTCCAGGCTCTGGAAGGCGTCCAGGTCCTGCACGGCGATGCTGCCCGCATGACCCTTCACGCTACCGATGCGGCGGATGGTCGACACCGGCAGGATCGGCGGCGTCAGCTCGTCGATGCGCTCGCCCTTGGGCGTCAGCAACAGCAGGCTCTCCGTCGCCGCGACGAATAGCAGCGGCTTGTCGGCACTGCCGCCCTGCACGAAGCCACGCAGCTCGCGGATCGGAGTCTCGAGCGGCCTGGCATCGATCAGTGTGTAGTCACTGGTGGAGGCCAGCCAGTAGTTGCCGGCACGGAAGCCTGCCTGCGGCGGCTCCGGATGCAGGCTGTAGAGCTGCATGACCCAGTCCCAGTCGACCCGCTTGGTGTCGTAGCCCCAGCTAGCGCTCTGGTTGATCAGGAATCCGCTGAAGCCGAGCCAGATCATGAAGATGAAAGCGAACAGGCCCGCACGCTTGTGCCATTCGCGCAACAGCACGTTGAGGTTGCGTTTGGGGCGTGCCACCGCCGGAGAGCGTGCGCCACCGAGGCGCAGCCGCTGCAACCAGCGATGCCAGCGGGCACCGGTCTCGCGATCGCCTGCCGGCACCTGGGCCGCAAGGGTCTGGGTCTCGGGCATGGCAATCACCTGGCCAGGGAATCAAGCATCAGCGCGGTGCGCGCCATGCGCTGCATCATCTTCACCGAATAGGTGGCGCCGGAGACGTTGTCGACCTTCTTGTCGATGCCATTGCCCGATGCACGAGCACCGACCAGTTGCTGCAGGAAGGAGCGTTCCGCGATCTGCTCGCCGCGCGACTCGCGGTAGATCAGCACGCGGCCGAACTCCACGGCACCGTTCTGCACCACGAACCCCGAGGTGGTGGGCACATAGCCTTCCTTGCCGATGTCATCGAAGATCCAGGCCGTGCGTCCGTTGGGTGCGCGCCAATAGCGCAGGCGCGCCTGCGGATAGCGGCGGCCATAGATGCCCGAGAGCTGCGACTGCTTGGCGTCGTCCAGGTCCAGCGTCGAGGCCGCCGGCACCGTGGCGCCGAAGGCCTCGGCCAGGAAGGCCTCGGGCGTCTGGAAGGTCTTGAACAGTTCGAAGGCTCCGGCCACCCGGGTCACCGGCAGCGTCAGCAACGCCAGCGCGCCGCCCAGGAAGGAGCGCCGCGTTCCGGCGACTGCCGGTGCCGGGGGGACGGAGGGTTCGAACTTGTCTGGTGAGGTCGTCATCGTTATCGGATCGTTCATGGGTGGGCGAACCGGCCTGCCTCGCACGCCGCAGCGTCCCGAGGGCGGGCCAAAAAAAACGTCCACGGCACCGCGATCTGCGGTGGCGTGGACGTCGGTGTCCTCGAATGCAGGCGGCCTCGTCGCCGCCTGCGGGATAAAAGTAGCAATCGCTATGCCAGTATTTGGGATGCCATGTTTAAGCGACTGACCTCATGTGCTTTTTCAGGGCGAAGCCGCCCGTGCGGGTGATTCCACCGGGCAATTTTCCGCTTCGCGAATGAGCGCCGTCGCGCGGTGATGGTGCGGGCCTGCGCCATGAAAGGGCCAGGCAACGCCCGGCAAACCCGCACGGCGGGGCAAACGCTCCATAAGCGCATCCGCATCCTCAGCCCCTCCCGGACGGAGAGGCTGACCGGAATCAGCCGCCCAGCTCCGTCCACACATCCGCCGCACTCAGCAGCGTTCGCGAGAAGTCGCCGATGCGCTGCTTGCGATCCATCGCCATGCGGCGCAACAGGTTGTAGGCCGAGGCCTCGTCCAGGCTGCGGCGCTTCATCAGCAGCCCCTTGGCCTTCTCGATGTCGCGCAGGTCGGCCAGCCGTGTCTTCGCGCGATCCAGTTCCTGGTGCAGGGCCTGCTGCATTTCGAAGCGGGCGATCGCCAGGTCGAGCAATGCACTGAAATTGCGCCGATGCTGCAGATCGTCCACCACGTAGGCGCTGACACCTGCATCCAGCGCGCGGCGCGTGGTCTGGGCATCGCTCTGCTCGGCCCAGAGCACGATCGGCCGCGGGTGCTCGCGGTACATCTCGCCCAGCGACTGCAGGATGTCCCGTCCGGGAGCCCCGACGTCGATGAAGACCACCTCGGGCTTGTGCACCGCGACCGCCATCGTCAGGTCCGCATGCGTGTTGAGCTGGGCCACCACCTGGTGCCCTTCCGTCTCAAGGGCCTTTTCCAGCAAGGCCAGCCTTTCCTGGTCGTCGTCGACCAGCAGCACACGTAGTTTTGTGTGTTCAGAAAGCATGGGTTGTTCCTTCTCCCGATCCCCATCAAATATGTTGCAAAGCAGATGCCACTTTTCCGCCGGAGTCCCGCGTTCATCCGGTACTTGTGGGGAAGAATGCCCCCTTCGCCCCTTGACAAGACTTTTGCGGCTAGAATCCGGATACCTGACCGCATCGGAGCCGGGCGTGCGCCTCTCCCTCTACACCGATTTGTCCCTGCGCCTGCTGGTTTATCTCGCCGGCAACACCGACGGAAAGCCCGTCGGCACTGCACGCATCTCGGAACAGCTGCGTGTTTCCACGCACCATCTCCACAAGGTGGCGCAAGGCCTGCGCAAGCTTGGCTACGTCGAGACCGTCAGCGGCCGCCTCGGCGGGCTGCGGTTGCTCACGCCCATGGACCAGCTGCGCATCGGCGACGTGGTGGAAGCCATGGAAGGCAGCGGCCGCCTGGCCGACTGCAAACGCGGCCCCTGCTCCCTCAACGGCGCCTGCCTGCTCAAGTCCGCGCTCGACGCCGCGGAGCGCGGCTTCCTCGACGAGCTGAAGAAGTACACGCTCGCCGACGTCGTGAAGGGCCCTACTTTGGTGCGCCTGCATCGCCTGCTGCGCGCCGCCTGATTCCTCTCCAGGCTGTCGGAAAAAAAGAACCCCGTTGGCCAGCCCAACGGGGTTCTTCAGTTTGCGGCACCCGGACCGGACGAGGAGAGGAGCGCCGGCCAGGACACCACGCCCTTACCGGGTGACGATCACCCTGGTGAACGGCGCCAGCGCCGCGATCAGGTGATTGCAGGTCTTGTACGGAATGTTGTTGCGCTCGCAGGCGTTGTAGGCCGCTTCCACTACCGCGTTGAACTGCGTCATGGTGATGCCCAGGTCCGCGTGCGCCGCACTCATGCTGGCGCCCTGGTACTCGACCGCGCCGCCCAGCACCATCTGCTCGAGCTGGGTGTTGAGCGCGATCTGGCGCTCCACGTTGCCGAACTCGCGGAAGATGTGGCTGATGCGGTTGTCGAGCATGATGTAGTAGAACAGGCTCTCCACCCAGGCATGCACGCCCGCCGCGCCGCCGAAGTCGTCGAGCGAGCTCTTGGGAATGCCGAGGATGGGCTTGGTCTTCTGCTCCCCGGCGAACGCGGGCTGGACGGAGGCCGCCAGCAGCGCCGCGCCGGTGAAGAGGCTGAGGCCGATCTTTGAAAGCTTCATGATGTTTCTCCTGTATGAGTGCCGATCAGAACGTGGCGTGCATCGACATGTAGAAGCCGTTCTGGTCCTGCGCCACCGAGATGTTGCCGAGCATCAGGTAGGCAATGACGAAGGACAGGTTCTTGTTCGGCGCGTAGGCGAAGAACACGTCCATCCAGTCGCTTTCCTTCTCCTGGGTCAGGGCTGTCTGGACACCCGGCAGCAGGGGTCCCAGCAGATCGGTCAGGCCTTCCAGGGGCAAGCCACCACCGGCCAGGCTGACGCTCTTGCCGTCGAGGTTGCCGCCGTGCTGCTGGTACTCGAAGCCGATCGCGGTGTTCTTGCTCAGCAGGTGCGCGATGGATGCCTCGAAGCGGAACTCCTTGTCGTTGGTGCAACCGTCCGCGCTGCATTCGCCGAAACCGGTCAGGCCGATCTGGTTGGCGGAGGTGTAGCGCACGGTGAAATTGACCAGCGTGCTGAGCGGGAAGAACACCTTGGTGGCGGCCAGGTAGGCTTCCCAATCCTTGGTCTTGCTCGCACCCAGGGTGCGCACCAGTTCGCCGGTAGTGTTCTCCTTGTACAAGCCGCCGATGGCCACCTGCGGGATCCAGCTGTCGGACGTGTAGACCGCATCGCCGAACAGGCGCAGCTTGGCACCGTAGACGTCCATCTGCAGCGTGGAGTTCCAGGGATCGGTGCCCAGGCCCAGGCCCAGGATTTCATCCAGCAGCGCCACCGTATCCAGGTTGGACAGGTTCAGCGACAGCTTGTGCGTGGCGTAGGACAGCTCGAAGCGATCGTAGAAGCCGATCGCGCCACCGAACACGTTCAACTGCAGTGCCGGCAGGTTGGCATAGGTGTAGCCCACGCCGCCGTTGATGCCATCGCGGGTCTCATAGCCCGTGATGGTCGCCCAGGGCACGGCACCGCCGCCACCCGCTCCGTCCACCGTGAACACGCCGCCGGTCAGGAAGACCTTGCCGTCGTTGTACTGTGCAGACGCCACCCCGCTGTGCATCGCCGCTGTCGCGCCGAGGATTGCGGCGCAGGACCAGAGGCGAAGCTTGCTCCCTTGTGACCCATTCATCTTGAAACTCCTTGTTTTGTGGTACCGCCGGAATCGTTCCGGCGTCCCAACCGCCCAAAAAAAAACGTCCACGTTGGCCGGCTGCGATGCCGACAACGTGGACGTCTCTGTCCGTTCGGGGCGGGCGACTCTGTCCGCTCCCTGTTTGCGAGCCTTGCTGGCTCACTGGCTCAAACTAAGCAAACGCCATGCCACATATGCTGCAGCGCCGCAGAGGCACTTTCAGGACGGCAGGAAATTGATCGGGTAGTTGGCGTAGGTGTACGGCGGCACGTTCTTCGCTCCAAAGTTGAGCATGCGTACACGCTGCAGGATCTTCTGTTCCAGCTCGGGATTGCCGAAGCTGCTGGAAACCAGCTCGCAGCGCGTCACCGAGCCATCGGGCGCAATCGTGAGGCTGACCACGATCTTGCCGGCGCCGATATCGGCACTCTCCCGCGCCGCGCGGCTGAAGATCGAGAACAGCGAAGACTTGTTGCGATCGAAGGCCAGTTGCAGTTCCTTGAGTGAGCGCGAGCCGCCGGCATCCTCGCCCGATCCGCCGGCGCCCGCCTTGCCGCTGCCGAGTGCACTCTGAACCTCCGCAGTGCGCCGCGCACCGATGCTGCCGCTGCCCTGCACCGCCGTGACGCTGCGCGACCCGCTACCGATGCCGCTGCTGCCGCTGGCCGCCGAGGCCGCCAGTGTTTCGCCGCTGCGGCGGCTACTGGTGGACGCGGTCGAATCGCGCAGCAACGCCGGCGGCCCGGCGACCGCCGCGCTATCGCGCATCGATGAAAGCTGGTCCCGCATGGCCATCAGCCCGGACCGTGCAGCGAGTTCCCGCGGTGCCGGCATGGCAGGCGTTGCCTTGGCTTGCGCCTGCGCGGGTTTCGGCACCGGCTTCGGCAAGGACTTCGCCACCGGCGGCTCGACGGCAGGCTTCATACGTGGTGGCGGTGGCGGTGGCGGCAGCAGCGTGACGCGCAAGGGCTCCGGCTCGGGTTCCGGCTCCATGAAGGACCAGGACTGCAGTACCAGCATCGTCGCCAGCACCAGCACGAGACTACCGACCGACAATGCACGGAAGCGCCGGTCGGTGGCGGCCGTGATGCCCCACTGGTCGCCCAGGCGCAGGGCCGCCGCCGTCATGCACCATCTCCGGGCTCGCGCTCCGCCACTGCCAGCGAGACCTGCGCATAGCGGTTGTCGCTGCAGGCATTCATCACCTCGCGCAGGGCCCGGTAGGAAACGCGCTTGTCGGCCAGGATATTGATCTCGCCGCGATCGCCACCGTTGGCCATCGGCACTGCGGCCAGGGCGGCTCGCAGCCCTGCACTGTCACCGCGCAGCAGCTCCGCCGTGCGTTGCACTACCCGGTCACCCAGGCGCACCTCTTCGGTACCCACCGTGATCGCCACGGATGGATGCGGCTCGGGGCTGATGGCGGCCGCCGGCAGTTGCAGGGTCGGCGGCGTGGGGATGACCTGCACCACCAGGGCGTTCACCAGCAGGAAGAACACCAGCACCGCGAACACGTCGATCATCGACACCAGGTTGATGACGGCGCGGCGCGAGCGGCGGCGCAACTCGCGGGCTTGCCGGCGCTGGCGCTGGCGCGCATTCATGTGCGGCGCTCCACGTCGCCGAGCGCGATCTGCGGGAACAGCTCGGCGGGAAGCCCGATCCGGCGCAATGCCACGGGGGTGCGGCGCAAGGTTTCCATCACCTGCACCACTTCGTCATAGGACACCTCGGCATCGACCAGCAGTGTGATCTGCTGCTGAGCCGGCGCAGCCTGCTTGGCCTGCACCAGCAGCGCCGACAGCCCTGCCAGGTCATGCCCCTGTGCCGTGCGCGGCAGCTGCCGGAGCGGGGCCGGCGCCGCCTCCACCCATATCGCGTCCGGCAGCAGCCGCACCACCGGCGGCACGGGAGCCACGGCAGCGGCAGCGCCGGGCGCCGGCAGGTCCAGGCCGAAGACCTTGAGCTTCAGGGCGCCAACCGAGGCACTGACCAGCAGGAAGAACACCAGAACGGCGAAGACGTCGATCATCGACACCAGGTTCAGCTCCTCCTGGTCGCCCTGGCGCAGCAGGCGCTGCTGCCGGCGCTCGCGGCGTCTGCCACGCGGCGACTCGTCTTCGTCGAGGGACCAGGTGCTCATCGCGCAGACCTCAGCGGGCGGCCCGTGCCGGATTGCAGATGCTGCTGACGAAACGCGAGCAGACCGACTCCAGGCTGTCCACCAGTTCGCCGGTGCGGCTCTGCAGCCAGGAATGCAGCAGCAACGAGGGAATGGCCACCATCAGCCCGAAGGCGGTGCAGTTCATGGCCTCGGAGATGCCTGCCGAGAGCAGGTCGGCCTTTTGCGAAGCGTCGGCGGCACCCAGCGCGGCAAAGGCGCCGATCAGCCCGAGCACGGTGCCGAGCAGGCCCAGCAGCGTGGCCACGTTGGAGAAGGTGGCCAGGTAGTGCGTGCGCCGCTCGATCGCCGGCAGCACTTCCATCAGCCCTTCCTCGGTGGCGATCTCCAGCTCGCTGCGCCGGCTGTCGATGCGCGTCTGCGCCAGGCCGTTGGCCAGGATCTTCGCCACCGCCGTGTCGGAGCTGGCGGTGAGCAGTTCGGCAGCGGCCAAGTCGCCCTGCGCCAGCAGCGGCGAGACCTCCGACCACAGCCGTCGGTTGTCGCGGCGCCAGCGCATCAGGAAGAAGAAGCGCTCCACCGCGACGGCCAGCGCCAGGGCCAGCGTGATCGCGATGGGGTACATGAAGATGCCCCCGCTGTTGAAGAAGCGGGCCAGGGGTTCGAAGGTGTCCATGCGGGTTTCTCCGTTGAATCAATGCACGCGCTGCAACTGCTCGCGCCGGTAGCCCCATTGCGCCTCGTAGGCCGCGGCGCTGGCGGCGAAGGAGCCGGCGTCTGGCGAGGCGGGCGACAGGCGCGAGGGAGGGCGATCAAGATTGCTGGCGCGTTCATCCTGCCAGGGCGTCAGGAACAGCCCGACCGCCGATTCTTGCTCGCCGACGATGGTGGTGCCGGCCTCGGTCGCGGGAGGCTGTGCCACGGCCGGGGCGCAAGACAGGCACAGCCACAGCAGCAGCACGCTCCTCATGGCCGTGCCCCGGCGACGCTCACCGGTGGCGGCTGCGCCGCTTCGAGTTCCTTGATCCAGGCACTGACGATCAGGTTCTCGCCCCCCTTGAACTGCTGGTAGCTGCGGTAGTAAGACAGGGCCTGCTGCGGGCGCTTCATCGACACGTCGTAGAGGATCGCCAGGTTCAAGTGGGCGGCCGCGTAGTCCGCTTGTGCCGCCAGGGCCTTCAGGTAGGCCTGCTCGGACGCCGCGAAGTTGCCGGACTCGCGATGGAGGCTGCCGAGCCAGTTGTACGCCGTGGCGTTGCGCGGATTGGCAGCCACCGCACGCGTGAAGCTGGCGATGGCGGCGTCGCGCTGCTTGCCCTGCGCCTGGCTGATGCCCAGCGTGGTCCAGGGGCCGGATAACTCAGGCTGTTCGCGCGTCAGCGCCAGCAGCAGCTCCTGCGCCGGCTTGCGCTGGCCATTCTTCAGCAAGGCCAGCGCCTCCTGGTAACGCTGCTCGGCCTTGCCTGCGGGCACCGGAGCCGGAGCCGTCTTCTGTGCCGCCGGCGGCGCCGGTGGCTGGGGGCGCGGCGCGGGGCCGCCGGCACAGGCCGCCAACCCCAGGGCCAGCACTGCCACGGCGCAGTGTTCAGCGCAGCGCTTCATAGTTCGTCTCCCTCTGGTCCTGCTTGCCGTAGCGGGCGGGCGCAAGTTCCGCTAGCGCCCAGCTGCTGCGGCGGATCGACTCGTCCCACAGGCCCTGGCGCAGGCGCTGCAGGTTCATCTCGTGGGCCTGGATCGCCTTTTCCTCGAAGGGATAGGACTGCTCCTCCAGCAGCAGCTCGTACTCCTCCAGCGCCTCGCCCTGCAGCTCGCGCGGGCGCTCGGAGGCCAGCAGGGCACGGCCGAAGTCGCGCCAGACGCCACCGATGTCATAGGTGGCGGCGGTGGTGACCTCCGCAAAGCCGTAGCCGGCGGCACGGTTGAGGCCGGCGATGGCGCGCTCCGTGGCCGCCTTGCGCGCCGGCAAGGTCTTCTCCACCGGCGAGCGCAGCGCCAGCGCGCGCGCCTTCGCCGCCTCGACGCGGCCCAGCTCCAGGCTGGCCTGCGCCGCCAGCAGCCGGGTCTGCGCCGTGCGCGCCGAACCACCACGCGCATCGGCATCCACCAGCTCGCCGAGCCAGCGCTGATAGCGCGCCGCATCGTCACGGGCCAGGTCGGCCAGGCGGCGGCGTGCCTGCTGGGCCTGTTCCAGCGGCTGCGGATAGCGCGAAAGGTAGTCTTCGTAGGCGCGCTGGCTGGCGGGCGGCATGCGCGCCTCGCCGTAGAGTTCCGCGGCGAGCCAGGCGGCATCGCGCCGCAACGCCGGCGCCTCCTCGGCGCGAGCCGCGATGCGGGCATAGGCATCGGCCGCCTGCGCCGGACGGCCGCCCTTCTGGTAGGCCACCGCCAGCTTGCGGTCTACCTCCGGCAGCAGCGACTGCTGCGGGTAGCGCTGCCGGAAGGTCTCCAGAGCCGCCTGCGCCTGCGGCCAGTCCTGCAGCGCGATCAGTGCGGCCGCCGCGTCGTAGTCGGCGGTGGCGCGGATGCCGGCCTCGGGCGCCGCACGGCCGACACGCTGGAAGGCCGCCGCGGCGGCGCGCAGGTCACCCGCGCCGCGCGCCGCCTCGCCCTGGCGGTAGATGGAAGCGGCGAGCTGCTCGACCGTCGCCTGCCGCGCCGCATCGCCGGCGGGCACACGCTGCAGCAGCGCGGCGTAAGCGGTCTCGGCTTCGGCGTACTGCTTCTGCGCATACCTTGCGTCGGCCACGATGCCCAGCACGCTGCGCGCCAGGTCCGGCGGCAACTGCGCGGAGCCGTCCAGCACGCGCTGGGCCTGCGCCACCGCCTGTGCATGATCACCCAGCTCGTAAAGATCGCCGGCGGCACGCGCCAGTACGGTAAAGCGCTGCGGGTGCTGCGGATGGCGCTCGGCCAGCTTGAGGCTCGCCGTCACCGATTCGCGCAGCGCGCCGCTACGCGCCGCCGGCATTGCCGCCGCCTGCTGCCAGGCCTGCACCGCGGCGTAGGCGGCCTCGGCACTGCGCGCATGCACGGGGTAGTCGTAGGCCACGCGGGCGTACTGGCGCGCGGCTTCGTCCGCGCGACCGCCGTCGAGCAGGGCATCGGCCATCGTCAGGTGGATGGCCGGCGCCTGGGTATCCTGCGGGTACAGCGACAGCCAGCGGCCGTACCAGTCGGCTGCCTTCAGGAATTGCGCCTGGCGCAAGGGTCCCGGCGCGGCACGCTGCGCGCCGGCATGGTAGTAGCGCCCGAGTTCCTCGATGTCCTGGCGCACCTGCGCCTGCACCTCGGCCGGCGCCGCGGCCGCGGCCCAGTAGGCGCTGCCCGGTGCGTACTCGCGCACATAGGTTTCCTTGGCGGCGACCAGTTGCTCGGTGAATCCACCGCGCTCATAGGCGGCGATGGCCTGGCGCTGGAAGCCCGGTGCCAGCGCATGGCGCGGATGGCGTTCGATGAAGGCCAGGTAGCTGCCGGCGGCGTCGGTGTAGCGGCGCTTCTCCAGCAACTGCTCGCCCAGTGCCGCATGCAGCAGCGCGGCGAAGCGCGGCTCGCCGGATCGTGCGAACTGGCGGTTGAGCGCGGCACCGCCGCCCAGTGCCGTCAGCGAGATCCCGATACCGCGCAGCGCATCGCCGGCCAATTCGGCCCGTCCACTGCGCACGGCGGCGAGCGCCGCCTTGGGATCGCTCAGCTCACCGGGCGGCAGCTCGCGCTCCAGCACGTCAATGAACACCGGCAAGGCCTGCTCGTGCCTGGACTGCTGCAGCAGCGACCAGGCGTACTTGTACTGCGCCGGCTCGAACAGCGGCGTCTTGCTGCCCAGGGCCACCACCTCGCGATACTGCGACTCGGCCTCGGCGTAGCGGCGGTCGCGGTAGAGCAGTTCGGCGGCGCGGAACTGCGCGTCGGCACGGCGGATCGACTGCGGATAGCGCTGGCCGAGTTGCTTCAGGCTGGCGATGGCCTGCGCCTCATCGCCGCGCATCTCGCTGGCACGGGCCAGCTGGTAGAGCACGCGGTCGGCACGCACGTAGTCCGGCTGCTCGGACAGCAAGCGGCGATAGGCCGTCACCGCCTTGTCCAGCTCCACAGGGTCCATCTCTCCGGACTCGGCGAGCTGGATGCGCAGGTCGGCCGAGCGGCGCAGGGCCTCGGCCCGGATCGCAGGATCGATATCGCCGAGTTCCTGGATGCGGTCGTACTGCTCCAGCGCCTGGCGCAGATCGGGCGTGACCTGATCCGAGCCCGTCACGCGCAGGATGCTGGGCGTGCGCACCAGCAGCCAGCCGTTCTTCGACAGGCCGTTGTTCTCGGTGACCGAGCCCACGGTGGAGACGGCGTCGGCCGCGACCGCCGCGGCGCTCGCCAGCAGCAGGCCCAGCAGGAGTGCGGAGCGGATCATGAGGCCTCCTCCTCCAGCGGCCGGTCATGCACGCGCGCCAGTGCCAGGCGCGCTTCCGCCAGATAGGCCAGCGTGTGTTGCTGCTGGCGGCGCAGCTGGGCCAGCGCCAGCGCACGCAGCTCACCGTCCTGGGCCTGCGCCGCGGCGGCGACGCGCTGCCGCAGGCTGGCAGCGGCATCCGCCAGGCCTGCCGGGACGAACCCGGGACGCAAGGACTGCCCCTGGAGCAACTGGTCGATTTCTGCCAGGCGCTGCTGTGCCGCCAGGGCCTCGAGGAAGGCCGGTTCCAGCATCAGAGGCTTCAGGTAGGTGGTGGCGTCGGCATAGGGCAGGTCCGCCAGTTCGCGGCGCCAGCCGTCGGCCTCATCGCTCATGCGCTCGGCCAGCCGCGCGCTCAACTCGCCGCCGGAGACGTGGCGCATCGCGGCATCCAGCTCCTGGCGCGCACGCTCCAGGTCACCCACGGCGCGGCTCAGGTACTGCTGCGACTGCTCGTGCGCGCCCAGATGCGCTAAGGCATAGGGTACGGCCAGCAAGCCTTCCTGCACGGCCGGATCGGTGGCATCGCGGCCCAGCAATTCCACCCAGGGCACCAGGGCCCGCTGCAGGTCGAGCTTGCGCTCGCCGGACACCGCCACCGAATGCAGGTAGCGGAACGGCGTGCCGCGCCGCAGGCGGGCGGCGTCCTCGGTGCCGGCAGGCCATAGCGGCGCCTGCGCGGCGAACATGCTGCCGCCCTCGGCTCCCGCCGGCACCAGGAAGGACCAGCCAAAGCCCAGCAGGGCGGCATTGGAACAAGGCCCGGGGCTGCGGATGCGCGCGAACACCGGCTTGGCGCGCTCGCCCTGGCCCTGGCGCAGCAACTGGTATCCCAGCTCCAAGTTGGCGTAGTCGCGCAGCATGCGGGACTCGGCGTCCGGCGAATCCGCACTGCCCATGGCCTCCAGTTGTACCGCCGCCTGCGCATCGCCCTGGCGCAGCGCGGCGAGGGCCCCACCGTAGCGGTCCAGCAGCGGCGAGCCGCCGGGCACGGCCGGCACTGCCAGGCCCAGCGCGGCGAGGCTGTCGGCCCTGCGGCGTTCGAAGGCGATCGTCAGCGGCATGCCGCTGGCACGCAGTCGTTCCAGCACCGCGGCCGCATGTAGTGCCCGCCCGGTGCGCAGCAGGAAATCCGCAGCACGCAGCTCCGGCGCTTCCAGCGCGGCCTGCGGCTGCGCCCAGTCCTGCCATTGCAGGCCCGGCTTGCCACGCAGGCCCTGCTTGACCAGGCTCAGTTCGACGCGGCCGGCGGCAGCGCCCTGGGTGTATTCCTGTTCGACCTGCGCATGCAGGCGCGCATCGCCCGGCTGGGCATCTTCCGCTCGCGCGATGAAATCCACGCGCAGGCGGTGGGCGCCTTCGGCCATCGGCGCCAGCGTGATCGCATGCAGCCCGCCGCTGCGCAGCGCCAGGGCCTCGCGGTCGCTGTAGCGATGCCGCACGGCCGCGCGGCCGTCCAGCGTCACGCTGACCTCGCGCAGCAGCGAGTCTTCGATCCGGTTGCCGACATAAAGGGTGAGACGCTGCGTGTCGGCGGCGGCCGGCAGGGACTGCGCCTGGCGGTCCAGCTCCAGCGCCGCCGATGCCAACGCCACGGGTGTCTCGGCGGCACGCGCCGGCAAGGCCATCAGCGCCACCGCCAGCATGCACCACATGGATGCACCACCAAGGATCGCCAGCGAACCGCGGCCCGCTGCGGGCACCAACGCGGTTTTGCCTTCTGCGATCAACGACATGACCAAGCTCCCCTGAAAAGTGCTGCACAGGAAGCGGGCATCGTTGACCGCGGTATCTACGAGGTCTGCGTTGACCTCGATTCAGAAGTAGCAATGGCCATGCCAGATTAAGGCGGCGGGTGGCTCAGAAGGTCCAGCGGATCTGCAGGCCGGGGCTCATGTCGGAGCGGCCGTCGAACAGGCCGGATTCCTTGTCGTCGTCCCAGGACGACATGCCCGAGGGCCGCGATACCGAGTCCGGTGCCACCACGGTCGGGCTGACGCTGATCTCGCCATGGCGCAGCTTGATGGCATTGAAATCGTGATTCGCGGCAACGCCGATCAGGGCGCCGGCGATGACATCGCGCCAGTAGTGGTTGTTGGTTTCCACGCGGCTGTAGCCCACCCAGCTGGCGGTGAGGTAGGCCGGCACGCCCCAGCCCCAGCCATATTCCTTGCGGATGAACTCGGCACCCATGAAGGCCGAGGCGGTGTGCCCCGAGGGAAAGGACCGCGGTCCACCGTTGGGGCGCTCGGCGTCGACGGCGTACTTCAGGCCGTAGGTGACCAGCTCCATGCGGGTGAACGACACCAGGAAATCGCGGCGCGGCGAGCCATCCAGGGAGGGCCCGGGCCAGTTAAGGCCGCCGGTGGTTTCCCCCGTGGGCGCCGCGCCCAGCGAACTGAAGTCGAAGGACAGGGTGTCGCGATCCCGGCTCAGCAGCCAGGTCAGGGCCAGGCCGGCCACCGGCACGCCGAACTGCAGCAGGTCGCCGCTCATCTCGACGTTATGCAGGGTCTGCGTGGTATCGCCGGCGCACGCCGGGGCCGATGCCAGAACGGATGCTGCGAGGCAGGCGCCGCCAAGGCTTCGGACTAGGGGTTTCCACTGCATCGGGGCACCTGCGGCCGCTCCACCGCGCGGGATTCGCGCAAGGTGGATGCTGCGGGTGGGCGTGTCACCGTCGTGTCAACGGCCGCCGTGGCCCATCGGCATTCCGCTACCGTTCGGCGGCGGCCAGGCGCGCCAGCTGCTCGCGCACCCGCTCGGCCAGGTCCCGGCGCGGGCCCAGCAGGCGCTGCAGCTCCTCGTCGGTGACGTAGCCGATGGACTGGCGGTAGTCGTTCTTGGCCTGGGTATAGCGGTCCTGCATCGCCACCAGGCCGGCCAGGTCAGCCACGGCACGCCTGTCGGCCTGCGGATGCTGGCGCAGGTAGTCGCCGCAGCGGCGAACATGGTTCTCGAACAGCCGCTCCGCCGACGTAGCCGGCGCCAGCGACAGCAAGCCGACCTGGGGCCCGGCCCCGAAGGCGTTGGCATCGCCGCTGTTGTTGGTCACCAGGAAGTGGCCATCGTCGAACTCGGTGCCGAACTCGATCACCGCCACGCTGCGCGGCTGCCGGGCCAGCCGCAGGCGCAGCCAACCAAGCCAGCCCGGCCAGGTCGGCCGCAGGGCAAAACTCAGCGCCACGGTGCCCTCGCTGGAGAGATGGCAGCGCAACAACGTGCTCTCGCTGAGCAGCGGTGCCAGGTGGCGCGGGGCGAAGTCGCCGAGATAGCCGAAGCCCAACGCCGCAAGCTGCTGCCGCGCGGCCACGGCATGGCGCCGCATGAACTCAGGGAAGATCTCGGCCGGGGCCGGCTGCAGCTGGCTGGCCGGCTGGTGGCCGAGCTGGAACAGCTTGTCGGCGATGCCGATGGCCAGCAGGGTATCGGGCTCACCGTCGCCGAGCGGCTCCAGCACCGCCGACAGGTCCTTGCCCTGGCGCATCTGCTGCGCGGCGTTGCGCAGCAGGGAGGCGGCGAGATCGTCCTCCACGCTGCGGCGGCCGGCCTCCGGCTCCGGTGTCGCGGCCGCCTCCAGGCGGCTCGCCAGCGCAGCGGACTGCGCCGCGGCGGCAGCATCGCGCTCGGCCGCGCCTTGTTCCCAGGCCTGCCGGCGCATTTCCTCGGCGACGTTGCGCAGCACATGGCCGCCCGGCAGCGCCGCCAGCAGCAGGTCGTACTCGGTGACGGCCTCGGCGTGGCGCCCCAGGTCCTGCAGGCGTCGCGCCAGTTGCATGCGGTAGCGCGAGGCATCCGCCACCCGCGGCAAGGCATGGCGCAGGTCGGACACCGCGGACTCGAGGCGGGCACGCGACAGCAACGCACCGTTGGCCGCTGGCACGGTGTCCTCGCCCGGCACCGGGCGACGGGCGGCGTTGCCGGCCCACAAGGCTCGCAGGGCATGGCCTTCGCCATCGGTCGCGTCGAGCGCCAGCGCCTGGTCGAGTGACGCCTCGGCCTCCGCCAGCTGTCCGCGCTGGTAGCGGATCAGCGCCAGCGCGCGATGCGCCGGGGCCAGCGTACCGTCGAGCGCCACGGCCAGCTGCAGGTCGCCCTCGCGCTCCGGGTAGTCGCCACGCAGGGCAAAGGTCAGCTCGGCGCGACGCAGCCAGGCCTTGGCGAAATCGGAGTTGAGCTCGATCACGCGCAGCACCGCCGCCAGCGCCTCCTCCTTCCGGCCCAGGGCCGACAGGCAATGCGAGCGGTGCCAATGCAGCGGCGCCTGGTCGGGACGTTCGGCGAGCTTCTGGTCCAGGATCGGCAGCGCGGAGGCATACTCGCCCGCGCGCAGCAGGCGCTTGAGGATCTCGGTCCGCGGTTCGGCCACCTCGCTCATGCCCGGCCCCCTCGCCCGCCTCAGCGGTTCATCACGCGGCCCATGGTGGCGGCCAGCATGCGTCGCGGCAGCAGGCGCGGCATCACCGCACCCAGCTTGATGGCCAGGCCCGGCACGTAGACACAGGCATCGCGCTGCAGCGCACGCAGGCTGCCGGCCACCACGGCCTGGGCCGTCATCATCACCGAGCGGGGAATCTCCTGCTTCAGCTTGTCACCGCCGGCCGCCTCGAAGAACGGCGTATCCACCGGCCCCGGACAGACCGCCAGGAAGCGCACGCCACGCTTGCGGTACTCCGCCCACAGGCCCTGCGTCAGCGACAGCACGTAGGCCTTGGTGGCGCCATAGACGCTCATGTAGGGCATCGGCTGGAACGCGGCAGCGGAGGCGATGTTGATCACCGCGCCATGGCCGGCCTGGACCATCGCCGGCAGGAAGGCGTGGATCAGTTCGGTGAGCGCGCCGATATTGACCGCGACCATGCGCTGGTCACGCTCGTAGCCATCCTCGTGGAACTGGGCGGAGGAGCCGAAGCCGGCGTTGTTGACCAGCAGGTCCACCTCCAGCCCGCGGCGCTTCACCTCGTCGGCCAGCAGCTCGCCCGGATCGGCCTTGGCCAGGTCCATGGCGATGACCTCCACGCGGCGGCCATGGGTCTCGCGCAGATGCTGCGCCAGCTTCTCCAGCTCGTCCTGGCGGCGCGCCACCAGGATCAGGTCGGAGCCCTGGGCCGCGAGCTGTCCGGCGAAGACAGCGCCGATGCCGCTGGAAGCGCCGGTGATCAGCGCGGTGCGATACGTCGTGGACATCTCTCCCCCTTTGGAGCGCTGCCCGTCTCCCCGGAGGATGCTTCTCCTCTAGCGGAGCAGCGCCAGCAGTTTCTGCAATTCGCTGTTGCTCTTGAACGCGACGGTGAGCTTGCCGCGTCCCTTGTCGTTCTGTTGCAGCTTCACCGCCAGGCCGATGCGGCCGGCGACTTCCTTCTCGATCTCGCCGATCGCCGCGGGCGCAGCCTTGGGCGCCGCCTTCTGCTGCGGGTTGGCCTGCACCAGCGCCTCGGTCTGGCGCACCGACAGGTGCTGCTCCGCGACCATCTGCGCCAGCGAGGACTGGCGCGCGCCCTGCACGCCCAGCAACACCTTGGCGTGGCCGAAGGACAGGCGGCGCTCGCGCACCAGGTCCTGCACGTCGGCATTGAGTTCCATCAGGCGCAGCAGGTTGCTGACCGCGGCGCGCGACTTGCCCACCGCCTCGGCGCAGGCCTCGTGCGTCAGGCCGCATTCCTCGATCAGCTTGTGCAGGGCCTCGGCTTCTTCCAGCGCGTTCAGGTCGGAGCGCTGGATGTTCTCCACCAGGGCCACCGCCATCGCGCCGCGCTCGTCGAGCGAGCGCACCACCGCCGGGATCTGCTTCAGCCCCGCCAGCTTGGCGGCGCGCCAGCGGCGTTCGCCGGCGATGATCTCGTAGCGATCGGCACCGGCCGGGCGCACCACGATCGGCTGCACCACGCCCTGGGCGCGGATCGAGGCCGCCAGGGACTGCAGCGCCTCTTCGTCGAACTGGCGGCGCGGCTGGTGCTTGCCGGGGCCGAGGCGGTCCAGCGGCAGCTCGCGCAGCTCCTCGCCGGGCTCGGCGGTGGGGCTCACCGCGGTGGCGCTGGAGAGCAGGGCGTCCAGGCCGCGGCCGAGACCGCGCTTCTTCTGTGCATTCATGCGCTGAGCCTCATCTGCCCGCCGTCATGGCGGCGCAGCACCTCTCCCGCCAGGGCCAGGTAGGCCTTGGCGCCGGAGGATTGTGCGTCGTAGAGCATCACCGGCAGGCCGTGGCTGGGCGCCTCGGCCAGGCGCACGTTGCGCGGGATGATGGTGCGGTAGACCTTGTCGCCGAAATGCTGCGTCAGCTGGTTGCTGACGTCGTTGGCGAGGTTGTTGCGCGGGTCGAACATCGTGCGCAGCAAGCCCTCGATCTCCAGCTTCGGGTTGATCACCCGCTTGATCTTGTTGACCGTGTCCATCAGCGCGGTGAGGCCTTCCAGCGCGTAGTACTCGCACTGCATCGGGATCAGCACGCCGTCGGCCGCCACCAGGGCGTTGACCGTCAGCTTGGACAGGGCCGGAGGGCAGTCCAGCAGCACGTAGTCGAACTGGTCGGCCACCTCGGCCAGCACGCTCTTGAGCGCGAAGTCACCGGCGGCGACGTCGCGCAGCTTGATCTCGGCCTCGGTCATGTCGCCGTTGGCCGGCATCAGTGACAGCCCCACCTCGGGCAGGTACTGGATCACCTCGCCGGGCTTGGCCTGCTCCAGCAAGAGATCGCGCGCGGTCTTGGAGACCGCGCTCTTGTCCACGCCGATACCCATGGTGGCATTGCCCTGGGCGTCGAGGTCCACCAGCAGCACACGGCGCTTGGTGGCCGCGAGCGACGCGGCAAGATTGATGGACGTGGTGGTCTTGCCCACCCCGCCCTTCTGGTTGGCTACGGCGATGACGTAACTCATGACTTCATTCCTGCGATGACCGCATGGCGATCTTCATCCAGCCCCGGCACCCGCAGGCGATGCGTTCCCCCAACGACAAAACGAGCCGGCACGGAGGCCAGCTCTTCCGGGTCTAGTTTGCCCTTCATGGCCACCCATTGGCCACCCGGGGCCATCAGGGCCTCGGTGCCGGTAAAGAAATCGGTCAGCGAGGCAAAGGCCCGGCTGGTGATCATGCCGAACGGCGACTCAGGCTGGAAGGCCTCGACCCGGCTCTCGGCCACGGTCACGTTGGGCAGGCCCAGCGTACGCACGGCATGGCGCATGAAACGGGCCTTCTTGCCGTTGCTGTCCAGCACGGTCACGTCCAGCGCCGGGTTGGCGATGGCCAGCGGAATGCCTGGCAGGCCCGCGCCTGCACCGACATCGAGCATCCGCCCACCGACATGGGGCAGCAGGACCAGGGAGTCCAGCAGGTGCCGGGTGACGATCTCGCCCGCATCGCGGATCGCGGTCAGGTTGTAGGCCGCATTCCACTTCTGGAGCTCGTCCAGGTAGATCATCAGCGGGTCGGCCAGGCTGCCATCCAGGCCCAGCTGCGCCAGCCCGGCTTCCAGCTGCGCGCGCGGATTGCCGGCACGGCGGTAGGGTGACGGGGGCGGGCTCATGGGGACGGCAGACTCCAAAGGGCGCGCAGTATAGCGCCCGCCGCCCCCGGGGGCCTTGGCCGCTCAGCGCTTCAGCGACCCCAGGATGCCGCGCAGCAGGGTCCGCCCCACCTCCCGGCCGACCGTGTTGGCGATGCTGCGGGTGGCGCTCTTGATGGCAGCCTCCGCCACGGTGTCGCTGCGGCGGGCGGCCGGCTTGCGCGGGGCCGGCTCGGCACGGCGGCTGCCGGGCACCGGCTGGGACGAGGCCTCGTCCCACCAGCCGCCGCCTCCGGACTTCGGGGCGGGCGCGGGGTCCGGGCTGGAGGCCGGCTTGGGCGCGGCCGCAGGCGGGGCCACCTCGGCCGCCCGCTGCGACAGCTTCTCGTAGGCCGATTCGCGATCCACCATGGCGTCGTACTTGCCGGCCACCGGGCTGCGCGACATCACCGTCTTGCGCTCCTCCGGGGTCAGCGCGCCCATGCGCGAGCGCGGCGGGCGGATCAGGGTGCGTTCGACGATGCCGGGCACGCCCTTGTCCTGCAGCGTGGAGACCAGGGCCTCGCCCACCCCCAGCTCCATGATGGCGGTGGCGACATCCAGCTTGGGGTTGCTGCGGAAGGTGGTGGCGGCGGCTTTCACCGCCTTCTGGTCGCGCGGGGTGAAGGCGCGCAGCGCATGCTGCACGCGGTTGCCGAGCTGGCCCAGCACGCTCTCCGGCAGGTCCAGCGGATTCTGCGTGATGAAGTAGACGCCGACGCCCTTGGAGCGGATCAGGCGCACCACCTGCTCCACCTTCTCCACCAGCGCCTTGGGCGCGTCCTTGAACAGCAGGTGCGCCTCGTCGAAGAAGAACACCAGCTTGGGCTTGTCCAGATCGCCGGCCTCGGGCAGGCGCTCGAACAGCTCCGCCAGCAGCCACAGCAGGAAGGTGGCGTAGAGCCGCGGCTTCTGGAACAGCTGGTCGGCGGCCAGCACGTTGACGATGCCCTTGCCGCTGAGATCCGTGCGCATCAAGTCGTTCAGGTCCATCGCCGGCTCGCCGAAGAAAGCCTCGGCGCCGTCCTGCTCGAGCTGGATCAGCGCGCGCTGGATGGCGCCGACCGAGGCCTTGCTGACCAGGCCGTACTCGGTGCCCAGGGCCTTGGCGTTGTCGGCCACGTGCATCAGCGCGGCGCGCAGGTCCTTGAAGTCCAGCAGCAGCAGGCCCTGCTCGTCGCAGTACTTGAAGGTCAGCGACAGCACCGCCTCCTGCACGTCGGACAGGTCCAGCAGGCGCGACAGCAGCGTCGGCCCCATGTCGGAGATGGTGGCGCGCACCGGGTGCCCGGAGACGCCGAACACGTCCCAGAACACCGTGGGGTAGTTCTGCGGCGCATAGCCGGCCAGGCCGATCTGCGCCGCGCGCTCGACCAGCTTGGGCTTGGCTTCACCCGCCGCGGCGATGCCGGAGAGGTCACCCTTGATGTCGGCCGCGAACACCGGCACGCCGATGTCGGCGAAGCCTTCCGCCAGGCCCTGCAGGGTGATGGTCTTGCCGGTACCGGTGGCGCCGGCGATCAGGCCATGGCGGTTGGCATAGGCCGGCAGCAGGAACTGGGGCGTGTCGTCGCCCTTGCCGATCAGGATCGGGTCGGTCATGGCTCGTCGGGTCGCGATGGGGGTATGTCCCATCTTCGCCAATCGGGATGACAAAAGGGAAGGTGGGTTGCTGTAGGAATTTCCACCAAACCGTTCATGCCGAGTGCCGCGTGAGCGGCGTATCGAGGCACGCGCTGCACCTGCCTCGATACGCCCCGTCTTCAGGCGAGCTTGGCCCGCGCCGCCGACAACTCGATCACGTCCGCCCGCTCCGCCGCGTAGTTGCCGGCGATGTATTCCTTGCTGAAGTCATCGGTCAGGATCACGTCGAAGCGCACGCGGTCGTACTCGGCGGCCTGGTCGGCCTCCTCGCGCGACATCAGGTTGCGGGTGACGGCGTCCTTGAGGCGGTCCGCCACCGTGTCGCCGGCCAGCTCGCCGCGGTTGGCGTGCTTGTAGTACTTCAGGTAGGCGGCCTCGCTGCGCAGCGCCACCTCCCAGGCATGCTCCATGCGGCCGACCGGGTCGTGCACGCCGCCGTTCTTGAACACCAGCCAGGACAGGCGCTCGCGCACGTCGCTGGGCTCCAGGATCATGTCGGCCACCTGGGCGTTGAGGCGGTCGCTGACCGGCTTCACGCGGTTGCCCAGCGGGAACACCACCAGGCGCATCACGCCGCGCGCCCAGGCCACCGGGAAGTTGTCGATGAACCCTTCGAAGGCCTTGGCGATCTCGTGCATCGCATGGTCCAGCGCCCAGCGCGCATGCGCCAGCTCCGCCTCGGACTTGCTGCCCTCGAGATAGAACTTGGCCACGGCGGAGGCGATGTAGAGCTGGCTCAGCACGTCGCCCAGGCGCGCCGACAGGCGCTCCATGAACTTCAGCTTGCCGCCCAGCACACCCATGGTGAGGTCGGAGCAGAAGGCCAGGCTCGCCGAGTAGCGCTCCATGCGGCGGAAGTACGGCGCCATCTCGCCGGACACCGGCGACGACGCCAGGCGCGCGCCGGTGAGGCCCAGCGTGAAGGCACGCACCGCACGGTTGATGGAGAAGCCGACGTGGCCGAACAGCAGCTGGTCGAACTTCGGCAGGTCGTCGTCGCGCGCCGCCTCCATCTCCGGGAACACGTACTCGTGGCAGCGGATGGCGCCCTGCCCGAAGATCATCAGGTTGCGGGTCAGGATGTTGGCGCCTTCCACGGTAATCGCCACCGGCGCCGCCTTGTAGGCGGTGGCCATGAAGTTGCGCGGCCCCTGCTGGATCGCCTTGCCCGCCATCACGTCCATGCCGTCGGAAACGATCTTCCGCATCAGCTCGGTCATGTGGTACTTGGCGATGGCGGTGACCACCGACGGCGCGCAATGATCCACCGCCGAGGCGGTGAGCACGCGCATGGCTTCCAGCGTGTAGGCATAACCGGCGATGCGCCCGGTGGCCTCCTGCACGCCTTCGAACTTGCCGACCGCCACCTTGAACTGGCGGCGGAAGCGGCCGTACACGCCGGTCATGCGGTAGGCACTCTGCCCCGCCGCCGTGCCCAGCGCCGGCAGCGAGATGCCGCGGCCGGCCGACAGGCATTCCACCAGCATGCGCCAGCCCTTGCCCGCCATGGCGGGGCCGCCGATGATCCAGTCCACCGGGATGAACACGCCACGGCCATGGATCGTGCCGTTGTGGAAGGCCGCGCCCGGGTAGTGCCGGCGGCCGATCTCCATGCCTTCATGCTTCGCCGGGATCAGCGCGCAGGTGATGCCGTAGTCGGCCTTGGCCTTGTCGCCCAGCAGGCCGTCCGGATCGCGCAGCTTGAAGGCCAGGCCGACCACCGTGGCGATGGGCGCCAGCGTGATGTAGCGCTTGGAGAAATCCAGGCGGATGCCCAGCACCTTCTTGCCCTCGTGCTGGCCGTAGCAGACCGTGCCGAGGTCCGGCATCGCGGTGGCGTCGGAGCCGACCTCGGGGCCGGTGAGGCCGAAGCAGGGGATCTCCTTGCCGGACACCAGGCCAGGCAGCCACTGCTGCTTCTGCTCGTCGGTGCCGTAGTGCATCAACAGCTCGCCGGGGCCCAGGGAGTTGGGCACCATCACCGTCACCGCCATGGTGATCGACTTGGTCGCCAGCTTGGTCACCACCGCCGACTGCGCGTTGGCCGAGAAGCCCAGGCCGCCGTATTCCTTCTTGATCAGCATCGAGAAGAACTTCTTCTCGCGGATGTAGGCCCAGACCTGCGGCGGCAGGTCCTTGTCCTCGAACTCGATCTTCCAGTCGTCGCAGAGCTTGCACAGCTCCTCGCACTCGTTGTCGAGGAAGGACTGTTCCTGCGGGGTGAGCGCGGTGTACTTGAACTCCAGCAGCTTGCTCCAGTCCGGACGCCCGCGGAACAGATCGGCCTCCCACCAGGTGTCGCCGGCCTCAAGCGCTTCGCGCTCGGTGGACGACATCTCCGGCAGCACCTTCTTGAACACGCCGAAGATCGGGCCGGTGAGCACCGCGCGGCGCAGGGGGCGGACATTGAGCAGCACCGCCAGCGCCAGGAACACGGCCGCCGATACCGCGAAGGCGGTGGCGCCGAGCGCGCCCACGGCCTTGAGCGCCAGCAGCAGCAACCCGGCCCCGAGGGTCCAGATCAGCAGCGGGGCGCCGACATAGGCCAGGACCCAGGCCACCAGCAGCGCGGCCAGTACAACGGAGAGAATCGACATGGGGTACCTCCTTGGAGGGCCGGTCAAGGCCCTTTGCGGAAATCAGGAACCCGGGCGGCGCATCGGCACCACGTGCGGGTGGTCGTCTTCTTCTTCCGCGCCCTGTCCCCTCGCCTCCCGGGGAATGAGCGTCTTGATCATCAACTTCACGTAATCACTGAAATCCTGGCCCTCGGGCATCATCTGCGGCGTATCGCGCCGCACCTGCAGGTTGCCCATGAAGGTAGCGAACGCAAACAACGCCCACTGGCGCGCCCGCGGCCCGGGGTACCCCAGGGCACGATAGCTCTCGTCCAGGTAGCTGATCCAGCGCTCCGACAGGCGCTGCACGAAGGCCTGCACGGTCGGGTTGTCGGCGGCGGCGGCAATGGCCAGGTACAGGCGGCCATCGCGCACGCTCATGTTCGCCGCCTTGAACAGGCTGACGATACGGTCGTAGGGGCTGGCCGCCGGGTCGATCCGGGACAGCAGGGTGTCGACCTGCTGCCGCTCCCAAAGCTGCAGGGCCGCACGCAGCAGCGCATCGCGGTTCTGGAAGTGCCAGTAGAAGCTGCCCTTGGTCACGCCCAGGCCGCGGGCCAGCGGCTCCACCGCCACGGCATCCATCCCGCCGACCGCGATCGCGTCCAGCGCGGCTTCGGCCCAGTCGTCGGCGCTGAGGTTCTGGCGACTGTCGGCGGCAGCCGTGGGCTTCATGAGGCGTTCGTACATACGGTGGCGTATTGAGTGGGCAGTTTAGAGATACGCGTGCGTATGGCGCAAGCGGCGAGCCGATACGGCCTCTGCGCTTCATCCCTTGCAAGTGGCCGTGTTATAAGCCCATTCACGGCAGAAAATGGCCGAAATACTATTCGGGGAAAATCATGAAACACCGTTCGCACTCCGCTCCTGCGGCCCTGTTTGCGCTGGCCGCCCTGGTGCAGGGCACAGCCTGGGCACAGCCGGTGGATGCCGATGGCGATGGCACGCCCGACTCGGTCGACGCCTGCCCGGGCACCGTGGCCGGCACGCTGGTGGATCGCAAAGGCTGTGCGGCGAGGCTCCCGCCCCTGCCGGCCGACGAATTCCCGGAAGCGGCGGCAGAAGCCGCCACCACGGCCGCCGCTGCGGTCGCACCTGAAGCAGCAGCACCGGTCGCCGCGGCTGCCGCCCCCGTGCCGGTGATGGAACGCGTCGTGGAGCCGGTCGCCGCCACGCCGGCGCCCGCCAGGGCCGAGCCCGTCGTCGCCCAGCCGGAACCCATCCCCGAACCCGTCGTCGCCCCGGCCCCGGCGCCCGTGGTCGAAGCGGCGGCACCCGCGATGGCCCCCGTGGCCGCCCCTGTCGCCAGCTACCAGGCTCCGGCCGAACCGGCCGCAGCCAGCGCGCCGGCGCCCGAGCCGGTCCCGGTGGTCCACGTGCCCGGCCCGCAGCCGGCCACGCCGATCCCCTGGGCCGCTCCCGCCGTCGCCCTGCCGCCCGGTGTGACCGCGCTGCCGGCCGCCACGCCTTCCGCCACACCGCCGCCCAGCCCGAGCCTCGCGTCCGCGAGCTTCGACACGGGCTCCGCCAAGCTCAACGGCACCACGCGCAAGCAGCTCGACGGCGTGCTCGCCGCGCTGCGCGCGCAGCCGGAGCTGGAGCTTCAGCTGATCGGCCATACCGCCTCCGGCGAGCCCGCCGGCCTGGCAATGGCGCGCGCGCAAGCCGTCCGCATTTTCCTGGTGGACCTGGGCATCGCCCCCACGCGCCTGAAGGCCAGCGGCAAGGCCGGCGGCGGTGCGGAAGTGGAGTTCGCCGCGAAGTAGGCTAGCGAGCGACACCGCGCGACGAAGACCTTTCACGCGCAGGCCATCGGCCGGCAGCGGAGCGACATCGAATCGCTCCACTGCCAGCCGATGGCCTTGTCGTTCATGGGGCCTTATCCAAGGCTGCTTGACGCCTCGCCAGGGGTGGATTCCTGTGCGCGTCGCAGCAATAGCGCGAGCGCCATGGAGCCTGGCAAAGGGAGTATTCAGCACGTGTTCAGGGCTGCAACACGAGCATTCATCTGTGCAATCCAGCCATTGTGATAGGGAAATCAGATGAAAAACCAAGCTCTTGCATTGCTGCTCCTGGGAGGCGTGCTGGGCACGGCTCACGCCCAAGCCAAGCCCTACATGGGCGTCATGGGCAGCTGGGTAGACCCCGACACCTCGCGCCAGGCCGATGATGACGGCATCGGCGCCCACGTGCTGTTCGGCTTTCCGGTCAACGACTACTTCGCGACGGAACTGAACTTCTTCGGCCACAAGGTCGACAACGACGTCACCGGCCGCTCGGACAGCAACTTCGGCGCCGGCCTGGACTTCAAGCTCGGCATGGCCCCCAACAGCCGCATCAATCCCTATCTGCTGCTCGGCGGCGGTGTGACCTATGAAGACGCGCTGGGCGATCCGCCGTCCAACGAGGACCGCAGCGACCGTCTCGTGGGCTACGCCAATGCCGGTGGTGGCCTGCTGTTCAAGCTCGGCGGCTCCCGTGACGCCGCGCTGCGCGTCGAAGGCCGCCGCTATGCGATCTTCAGCGATGACATCCCGGGCACGGCCGCTGGCCGCGACAACATCTGGGACACCCGCGTCAACGCCGGTGTGCAGTTCAACCTGAGCCGTACCGAAGAGGCACCGCCTCCGCCTCCGCCGGCCCCCGCTCCGGCGCCGGTCATCGGCGACAGCGACGGCGACGGCGTGCTCGACAACATCGACCGCTGCCCCGGCACGCCGGCCGGCATCGCGGTGGATGCCTATGGTTGCGGCCTGCCGCCCCCGCTGCCGCCTGATGCCGATGGCGACGGCGTGCTCAACGCCAACGACCTCTGCCCGGATACGCCGCGCGGCATGAAGGTGGATGAACGCGGCTGCGCCGTGAAGGCCCAGCGCCTGGTGCTGCGCAACATCAACTTCGAGTTCAACAAGGCGACGCTGACGCCGGACGGCCGCGCGATCCTCGACGGCATTGCGGCGGGCCTGCGCGGCCAGCCGACGATGGAGGTCGAGATCGAGGGCCACACCGACAGCATCGGTTCGGACGCCTACAACCTGAAGCTGTCGAAGTCCCGCGCCAACTCGGTGCGTGATTACCTGGTCAGCCAGGGTGTGCAGGCCGCTCGCCTGAGCGCCAAGGGCCTGGGCGAGTCGGTGCCGGTGTCCAGCAACAAGAGCGACGAGGGCCGCGCCGAGAACCGCCGTGTCGAGTTCAAGGTGATCAAGCAGTAAACTTTCCGCGGCAAGACCAGCCGGCGGCCGCAAGGCCGCCGGCTTTTTTGTGCACTGCGGGAACTCGCCGCCGCCGCGGTCGTTCCAAGTGCCCAGGGTCTGCCATGCAGCCGATGGAACAGACGAAGTGAAGCGGAGAAGCCGGAACATCATGCTGTCGCTGGGCGCATTGCTGCTCGGCGCCTGCGCGTCCGCGCCGCAACGCCAGACTCCCGCCGTGCAGCTGAAGCTGGACGGCCAGATGACCGCGCCCCAGCAGACACCCCTGCGGGGCCTCAACAGCGACTTCACCCTGGGCAGCGGCGACGGCCTGCTGCTCTACCGCGCCGGCTACCGCGTGCAGCCGGGCCAGTTGTTCGAATCCGGCACCGCCAGTTTCGATGCCCCCTCGCAGCAGGTGGCGCTGCAGACCCTGGGACAGAACGCGGACCTGCGCCTGAGCGAAGTGGCCGGTGCGCCGCTGCGCCTGGGCGTCTCGCAGGAGACCCGCTCGGAATGGCAGCTGGCCGGCGAGGCGCAGCAGGTACGCCAGTCGGTCAACCTCGGCTGGGCTCCCTCGCTGGCGGCCTTCGACCTGAAATGGGCCAACACCACCGCCCCGGCCGCACCGCTGGATTGCGCGCTGGAAGGCACCATGCGCATGCCGCTGCCGGCCGACACCCTGGCGCTGCGCCTGCGCGGACGCAGCTGCCGCGTGGTGGCGGCCGATGCCACGGTCACCGACATGGACGCACGCACCTGGTCCGCGGCGGTGGAATGGGGCGAGGAGAAGAGCCGCTCCCAATTGAGGCTGCAGGCCATCGACCCCACACCCGCCTCCGGCACCGCGATGGCCGACCCCGCCGCCGGCTATGAACTGGGCGTGGCGCAGCAACAGGAACTGGGCGCCTGGTCGACCCAGGCCCGCCTGGCCTGGCAGCGCGTGCCCGACGCGCAGAATCCCGCGGTGTCGCAGGGCTGGACCTCCGAGGCCAGCCTGCAGCGCAAGCTGGGCGGCGTCGGCGTGTCGGCGGGTGTCTCCAGCGGCATGAACCCGGCCTGGTTCCTGCCCGAGTCGGCCGAGCGCAGCGACCAGCTGAACCTGGGCCTGGACCTGTCGCGCTGGGCCGGCGGGCTGCTGCCCGGCCGCAGCCCCCAGACTGGCCTGTACTACAGCCGCACGCGCAGCATCGGCAGCGAAGAGACCATCAGCGACGACCTGCTGCAGTGGAAGTTTTCGCTGCTCTGGTAAGACGCCGGGTTCAGCGCGCCGGGTGGTACACCAGCGGGTAGCGGTCGACGATGGTGGCGGGGATGTCCCGCGCCTCGAAGCGCAGGCTGCGCAACCAGTCCTGCACCAGCCCCTCCAGTTCCCGGTCGCCGTAGGTGGAGGACAGCACCACCGGCTCGCTGACCCGCCCGTCGGACGCCACCGTGAAGCGCAACTCCAGCCGCAGCACCTGCTCCAGCGGCATGCGCTGCTGGTACTTCATGAAGATGCGCTGCAGCGGGGCACGGTTGCGGTCGAACACGGCCTGGACCTCCTCGGGGCCGCGCGTCGCCGCCTTCTCGACCGCCGGCACGGCGGCCGACCAGGACAGGACCAGGGCAAACAGCAGGGCAAGAAGGGGTTTCATGGCTACTCCATGCGCAGCCGGCGACCGCGCGCCTGGCTGATGTTCCAGGCCAGGAAGGCGGCGGCGGCCAGGTCGTAACCCAGGCAGAAGCCCGGCCACCAGGCCGGCATGCCGGGGTTGTCGAAGGGGTGGAGGGCGTCGAACAGGCCGTGCCCCGCCAGGGTGGCCACGATGATCCAGGGGCTGAGCTTGTAGCCACCGATGGCCAGCAGCGCGAAGCCGGCGAACACCGCCGCCTCCTGCGCCAGGACCTGCAGTGAACCGCCCATCACCGCGAACAGCGCGTAGTAGGAGGCGATCACGATCAGGACCGTCGGGTAGAAGGAGCGGTCACGGTCGAACCCCACCCAGCGGGCCATCAGCGACACCGTCAGGGCCAGCACCACTCCGATCGCGTACTCCATGGCTCTCCTGTCCTGTGGGCGCCGTCCGGTGGCCCGAGATTAGCGAAAAACGATGACCCTGCGTGCATCGGGGCTGCCGCCCGGCATGCAATGGCCGTGCCCTTTCCTTAGAATCACGCCCCTTATGTCTCGCATCCTCGAACAGGCGCAGCGTCGCCGCACCTTCGCCATCATTTCGCATCCCGACGCGGGCAAGACCACGCTGACGGAAAAACTCCTGCTGTTCGGAGGCGCGATCCAGCTGGCCGGTACGGTCAAGGGCCGCAAGGCCAGCCGTCATGCCACCTCGGACTGGATGGCGCTGGAACAACAGCGCGGTATCTCCATCACCACCTCGGTGATGCAGTTCCCCTACAACGACAAGATCGTCAACCT
>JASBRP010000038.1 GCA_030149365.1 Solimonas sp. | reverse complement strand
CGATACGAACAGCAGCTTCTCGTCCATGGGTTTGAGTTCCTTCCAAGGCATGGGCTTCTCTCCAGATCAGCCCCGCCAGACTAGAAACTGTTACCTATGTTCGTGAACCAATCTGTTACCTATGAATATGAACCGTACCGGGTGTGTTTCTCTTGGTTACTTCTCTTTTCACAAGAAAAGAGAAGTAACTCGCCCTTGGGCGAAATAAACCTCCAGGGATCAACAGCATCTGACCGGCGTAGTCGCCGTCATCCCCTCTTCAGTCACTCACCGAAAGCCTCGCCCCTCACCCCAACCCTCTCCCCGTAAACGGGGAGAGGGAGAACTGCAGTCTCATGTCACAACCGACAGCGCTATCTCGTCTTGCTCCTGAAACCCCTTCATCTGGAGCAAACGAGCAATGCGAAAACTGATCCTGTCCATCCTCGGCCTGGGCCTGCTGGCCAACGGGCTGTACATGCTGCTGGCCCCGGCCGCCTGGTACCCGGCGGTGCCCGGGGTCGACGCTACCGGCCCCTTCAACCCCCACTTCGTCCGCGACATCGGCGCGGCCTACATCGTGGCGGCCGGTGGCCTGCTGGCGACGGCGCGCTGGGCGCAGGCCTGGCCGGCGGCGATCGCCGGCAGCAGCTTCCTGCTGCTGCATGCGCTGGTGCACGTGTTCGACGCCCTGCAGGGCCGCGTGTCGGTGGATCACCTGATCAACGACGCCTTGCTGGTGCTGGCCCCGGCCCTGGTGGCGCTGGCCCTGTCCTGGCCGCGCCAGGCGGCCCCGGCCGGCCGCCACGGCTGAGGAGCGCCTGCCATGATCAAGAGCCTCATCAACAGCCAGATCTCGAAGTTCGAGCGCGCGTACGATTACGACATGTCCTATGCCCGCGATCTGCTCGCCACCGACCTGAGGGCCCTGATGGTCTTCAACCGCGTGATGCCCCTGGCGAAGTTCCGACGCGATATCCCGGTGGATGCCTGGTTCACGGCCAAGCTGGTCGGCGCCATGAGCGAGGACTGCGGCCCCTGCACGCAGCTGGTGGTTCGCATGGCCGAGGAGGCCGGCGTAGCGGCGCCGACGCTGCGCGCCATCGTCGGCCGCCAGCCGGAGCAGTTGCCGGCGGATGCCCAGCTGGTCTACCGCTTCGCCGAGGCCTCGCTGGCGCACAGCCTGGAGGCTGATCCGCTGCGCGAGCAGATCCTGCAGCGCTGGGGCCGGCGGGCGCTGGTGTCGATCGCCTTTGCCCTGGTGGCGGCGCGCATGTTCCCGACGCTGAAGTACGCGATGGGTTACGGCAAGACCTGCGCGCGCGTTGAGGTCGGCGGGCAGGCTCAGGCCGTGCCGCAGGGAGCATGACGCGGTGAGCGCCAGCCTGCAGCCTGATCCGGCTACCAGCTTCGAGCCCCACCGGGGCTCCTTGCTGGGGCTGGCCTACCGCATGCTCGGCTCGCGCGCGGAGGCGGAGGACGTGGTGCAGGACGCCTACCTGCGCTGGCATGCCACGGACCGCGCGGCGGTGGAGCAGCCGCGCGCCTTCCTGGGCCGCACGGTGACGCGGCTGTGCCTGGACCAGCTGAAGTCTGCGCGCATGCAGCGCGAGGAGTATGTGGGCCCCTGGTTGCCGGAGCCGCTGCTGGATGACGCGGCGCTGGCGCCGGATGCGGCCAGCGAGTATGCCGACGACCTGTCGGTGGCTTTGCTGCTGACCCTGGAGCGCCTCTCGCCGCTGGAGCGCGCGGCCTTCCTGATGCACGACGTCTTCGACCTGGACTACCCCGAGGTGGCGCGGACGCTGCGCCGCAGCGAGGAAGCCTGCCGGCAACTGGCGTCCCGCGCCCGCAGCCAGGTGCGGCGCGAGCGGCCGCGCTTCCGCCCTTCCGAGGAGGAGTCGGCGCGGTTGACGCAGGCCTTCGTCATGGCCCTGGGCAGCGGCGACCTGGAGGGGCTCAAGCAGATCCTGGCGGACGATGCGGTGTTCTATTCCGATGGCGGCGGCAAGGTGCCGGCGGCGCTCAAGCCGGTGGTGGGGCCAGAGCGCATTGCGCGCTTCCTGACCGGGCTGGTGCGCAAGCCCAAGATCGCGCGGCGCCTGATCTCCGGGCCGCTGAACCTGCGGCTGGCCAGCATCAACGGCATGCCGGGCATCCTGCTCTACATGTCCGGGCGGCTGAACCAGACCTATGCACTGGACATCCAGGACGGGCGGATCGTGGCGATCTACGTGACCCGCAATCCGGAGAAACTGGCCCGCCTGCAGCCGGCCGCTCAGGCCTGAACTCGCGGTGCGGGGCCGGTTCCAGTACAATTTGCCCCCTTCCGTCTGGTCGCGGGCGGAAGCCCATTGATTTTCCGAGAGATTTCCATGAAACAGAATTTCACCGTCATCGCCGAAACCCGTGCAGACGAAGGCAAAGGTGCGAGCCGCCGCCTGCGTCGTACGGGCAAGGTGCCCGCCGTTATCTACGGCGGCAAGGACAAGGCCCTCAGCGTTTCCGTCTCGCACAACGAGATGTGGAAGGCCCTGAAGGTCGAAGCCTTCTACTCGCACATCCTGACCCTGACGCTCGACGGCCAGTCGCAGCAGGTGGTGCTCAAGGACCTGCAGCGTCACCCGGTCGACGAGACCCTGCTGCACATCGACTTCCAGCGCATCCTGGCCGACCAGATCCTGCGTCGCGCCGTGCCGCTGCACTTCAAGGGCGCCGATGTGGCCCCGGGCGTGAAGATCGGCGGCGGTATCGTCGAGCACCACCTCAACCAGGTGGACGTCGAGTGCCTGCCGAAGGACCTGCCGGAGTACCTGGAGATCGACCTCTCGGGCCTGGAACTGAACGACGCGGTGCACCTGTCGCAGATCAAGCTGCCGGAAGGCGTGTCGCTGGCCGAGCTTAAGCATGGCAACGACCAGAGCGTGGTCGTGATCCACCTGCCGCGCGCTGCCAAGGAAGAGGAAACCGCCGCCCCGACGGCCGCCGACGTCCCGGCTGCCAACCAGAAGGCGCCGGATGCCAAGGCTGCTGCCGCCGCTCCGAAGGCTGCTCCGAAGAAGAAGTAAGTTCGTCTGCACTGAACAGACCCGTCCGTCCGCATTGGCCGGACGGGTTTTTTATTGAACTGCCATGTCCTCCCCCGCCCTACGCGCTGTCATCGGTCTCGGCAATCCCGGGCCGGACTACGCGCGCACGCGCCATAACGCCGGCTTCTGGTTTGCCGACGAGCTGGCGCGCCGCCACGGCGGCACGTTCCGGGTGGAGCCGAAGTTCCATGGCGAGCTGGCGCGGGTGAAGATCGCGGGGCAGGACACGCTGCTGCTCAAGCCCTCAACCTACATGAACCGCAGCGGCCAGGCGGCGCAGGCGCTGGCGCAGTTCTACAAGATCGAGCCGGCCGACATCCTGGCGGCGCACGACGAGCTGGACCTGCCGGTGGGCACGATGAAGCTCAAGTCCGGCGGTGGTCACGGCGGCCACAACGGCCTGCGCGACCTGCACAAGGTGTTCGGCGAGGGCTACCAGCGCCTGCGCGTGGGCATCGGTCATCCGGGCGACAAGAGCCTGGTGCACAACTACGTACTCAACCGCCCTTCCAAGGTGGACGAGGACGCCATTCTCAACGGGATCGGTTTCGCCGCGGATGCGCTCGAGACCTGGTTCACCAAGGGTTGGGAGCGGGCGCTGACCCAGCTCCACACCGCAACGAAATAAGCGAAGCAAAGGATCACCATGGGCATCAAGTGCGGCATCGTCGGTCTCCCCAACGTCGGCAAGTCGACCCTGTTCAACGCGCTGACCAAGGCGGGTATCGCGGCGGAGAACTATCCCTTCTGCACGATCGATCCCAACGTGGGCATCGTGCCAGTGCCGGACAAGCGCCTCGAGGCGCTGTCGGCCATCGTCAAGCCGCAGCGCATCGTGCCGACCACGGTGGAGTTCGTGGATATCGCGGGCCTGGTGGCCGGCGCCAGCAAGGGTGAGGGCCTGGGCAACCAGTTCCTCGGCCACATCCGCGAGACCGACGCCATCGCGCACGTGACGCGCTGCTTCGACAACGATGACGTGATCCACGTGGCCGGCAAGCCGGATCCGATCCGCGACATCGAGATCATCAACACCGAGCTGGCGCTGGCCGATCTCGATGCCGTCACCAAGGCAGCGGACCGCCTGGCCAAGACCGCCAAGGCCGGCATCAAGGAGGCCGTGGCGAAGTACGAGCTGCTCAAGCGCGTGCAGGCCCACCTGGACACCGGCGCGCCGGTACGCTCGCTGGCGCTGGAACCGGAAGAGCGGGTGCAGCTGCGCGAGTTCTCCTTCATCACCGCCAAGCCGGCGCTGTACATCGCCAATGTCGACGAGGCCGGCCTGCAGAACGGCAATGCCTACCTGACCCGCGTGCAGGAATACGCCAAGGCCGAAGGCTCCGAAGTGGTGGCGGTCTGCGCGGCGATCGAGGCCGAGATCGCGCAGCTGGACGATGCTGACAAGGCGGCTTTCCTCGCTGACCTGGGCCAGGAGGAAGCCGGTCTGGACCGCGTGATCCGCGGCGCCTATCACCTGCTGGGCCTGCAGACCTACTTCACCGCCGGCGTGCAGGAAGTGCGCGCCTGGACCGTGAAGGTGGGCGCCACCGCGCCGCAGGCGGCCGGCGTGATCCACACGGACTTCGAGAAGGGCTTCATCCGCGCCGAGGTGATCGGCTACGGCGACTACATCCAGTTCAAGGGTGAACCGGGCGCCAAGGAAGCCGGCAAGTGGCGCCTGGAAGGCAAGGAGTACATCGTGCAGGAAGGCGACGTGATGCACTTCCGCTTCAACGTGTAGTTCCCACTGCGCAAACAAAAAGCCCCGGCATCTGCCGGGGCTTTTTGTTGCCTGCAAAATCAGGGCGTGCAGCTGCCCTGCTTGGTGCTCTGCACGCCATTGGTGGTCGTGGAGACGCCGTAGAGCAGCGAGGATAGGCTACCGTCCCGGTTAAGGTAGGCATAGATCGATTTGCCGACGGCGCCGATGTAGATCTGGGACCGGTTGCCGCTGCGGTCACTGGCCGCATTGAAGGTGGCGGAGTCGTAGAACTCGAAGAAGCGGAACTGGAGATAGTCCTCGGGCGTGATCGACAGGCTGCCCAGGCTCGCCTTGCCGGCGGCGTCGATGACGAAGGTCTGCGCGCCGCTGATGGCCTCGCCGGTGCAGGTGACGCTGACCGAGCGGGCATAGCTGGCCACCGTCTCCTGCAGCGGGAAGATCGCCAGGTTCGGACCGTTGGCGGTGCAGGCGATCGACTTGTTCGGCTGCTCGCTGATGGTACCGCCGGTGAGCTTGCCGTTGTCGTCGGTATACAGCAGGACCTTGGGCAGGCTCTGGCCGCCGTCGTCGCGGAACAGGTTGATGGTCTTGTTGACCACGCTGACGAAGCCAGCACTGTTGGGGCCGACGATCTGCGCGCCGTCGAGGTTGGCACTGCCGTTGGCGGCGATGGTGACGACGCGGTCCTTGCGGCCGCTGCTGGTGCTGAAGTCCTCGCAGGACAGGGTGTAGCTGCCGGCATAGGCCGCGCCGATCTTCTGCGCGATCTTCACGTTGGCGGGCGCCGGTACCGGCGGCTCGGTGGTGGGACCCGACACGGTGCAAGTGGCATTGGTGCTGCCGTTGCGGTAGTTGACCTTCTTGATCGTGCTGGTCGGGCTGTCGACGGTGACCTCGACGGACTTGGGTGCGTTGCCGCCGACCACGGCCAGCTTGAACGTGCCGTCGGCGAATACGGTGCTGCCTTCGGACTGCAGGGAGTCGTGCGCGATCAGGCTGTTGGCCTCCGCCACGGTGACCGAGACGCCGGCGATGCTGAGCTTGCTGTCTTCACCGATGGTGAGCACCTGGGCACCCGCGTCGCCGCAGCTGGCGGCATAGCTGCCCTTGAAGGTCTTGATGATCTGCGGCAGCGTGTAGACCGACGACACCTGGGTGCCGCTGCACTGCGTGAAAGCCTTGCCTTCAATCTTCTGATCAGGCTGCGCGCCGGTGCCCTGGCCGTTGTTCAGCGTGAAGTGCAGTTGGGTGCCCTGCCCCACGCCGACCATGATGTCGTCCGGACGACCCGGGCTGGCGTCGTAGTTGAAGAAGTAGTCCGGGGTGGTGGCGCTGTAGTTGCGCGTGCTGCCGTCGGCTTCCACGGAGAAGCTGCCGTTGGTGTTGAGCCGCAGCCTCAGCGGCGCGCCGCCGCAGTCGAAGCTGTAGATGCCTTCGAGGATGGCCCAGTGGCGGCGGATGTAGTGCGTCGCCGGCACGTCCGGCGCGGGACCGGGCGTGACCACCGTGGCGGGGATGTCGCCGCCGTCGACGTAGCTGGCGCGGAACTCCTCGAAGGACTGCCCGGCGGCCGCCAGGGCGGTGGCGACGGCTTCGAGCAGATCGTCGTAGAGATTGCCGACGATGGCCTGGAAGACGTCGCTGAAGGGGTTGAAGCCTTCGGGCACGGTGTAGCCGCGGTCACGCAGTTCCGTCAGCAAGGCTGCCTGGGCCGCGACGATGCTGGCCGTGACCTGCTCCGCGGAGGGGGCGCCTGCGGCATACCAGTCGGCGAGGCTGCGGCCGTCGGCGGTGCGCACAGCCTGGGCCATGGCCAGGTCGGTCAGCGGGGTGATGTTGGATACCAGCGTATCGCCGTCGCCCGCTGCGATGGAGTACAGCACGGCAGTGTTGGTGGTGCCGCCATTGATGCGACCGCCGTTCACGCGCACGGCGCAAGGCAGCGCTGAGCTGGGGACCAGGACGCTCCAGGAGCCGCTGTCCGAGGTGGTGGTGGTGGTGCGCGTGACGCCGCCGCGACAGGCCAGGCGCACGTCGGCGGCGGTGAGCGGCGAGCCGATGGCGGCGACGCCACCGACCGTGCTGGTGGGCGCCATGATGTCGGCGTGATCGTCGTTGTCGCTGCAGGCGGACAACGCCAGCAGCAGGGCCGCGGCACAGGCGGCGGCGGGAATGCGGAAGTTCATGGATGTTTCCCTGTGGTGCTGGGTGAGATGGGGATCAGAGGGCGCCGCCGAGGCTCTGCACCATGCCGGCGGCGCTTTCGCCGATCAGCTTCTGGATCGCCTCGCTGTAGGCGGCCTCGCTCTGCGGGACGGCCTCGCTGGATTTGCGCTTCTGGCCGAAGCCGCCCACCAGGGAGCCGAAGGCATTGGTGATGGCGTCGCCCTTCTTGGATTCGTTGGTGGTGGTTTCCTCGACGCCGAAGATGCCGGGGCCGGCGCTCAGCGGGGCCTTGAGGTAGACGGCGCCGGTATGGCGCGGCCGGCGGCTGTTGGTGAAGGTGCGGAAGCCGGCGTCGGTGACGAACTGGATTTCGGTCTCTTCCGGGAACAGCACGGGCTGCGGCTCGATGGCCGCGCGCGCGACGCCGGCGATGCCGGCCAGCACGCCGTTCTTGGTGCCCGACACCAGGCCGAAGCTGGCGAGGTAATGAACATGCAGTAGTGTCACATCCAGCGACTTGGCCAGGTCGCCCTCTTTCTTGCCGCGACCCTGGTTCTGCGAGTCGGTGCGCTGGCCGAAGTCGCCGCGGGTATTGCTGGAGGAGAAGAAAGCCGGCATGCCGGCGGGCGCGAAGATCTTGCTGATGGACGGCGCGCCTTCCACCAGCTTCTCGTCGTTGAAGGTCAGCGGCGAGGCGGAGCCGTATTTCTTTGCCAGCTCCTGGTACAGCGGGCTGGCCTCCAGCGTGCTGCGCTCCATGACCTCGAAGCCGGCCTGGGTCAGGGCGGCGACGGTGTCCTTGTAGGCCTGCTCGGTGATGGCCTGGAAGGCGGCGTCGCTGACGCCGGACAGCGTGGTGGTGACCTGGGCGTTGCTGCCGCCAGCGCGGCCCTCGCTGTGCAGTTGGGTGTAGAACTCGACGCCGAACTCGGCGATGACCACCTTGCGGTGTCCCTTGATCGCGGAGACGTTGTCCGTGCCGATGGCAGGTGCCGCCGCCGCGGGAAGCATGGCGCAGGCCAGCAACAAGGAGGTGGACAGCAGCGCGATGCGTGAAACACGGTTCATGGGGGACTCCGGGAAGGATGGGGCATTGTCACGAGCGCTCCACCGGAGCCATACCCCTCCGTGGTAGGGATGGGGAACGCCCGACACGCGGAACTCCTACCCCGGAAGAGGCGTCTTTCCCTTGCCCTTTGCCTGAAAACCGGCAAGGATTTCGTGGCAGCCGCGCCCAGACGCGGCCCCTGACTATTTCTTCACCCCCAAGAACGAGGAGTACACCCGATGTCGTCCCTGCTGATGGGCCAGATGATGGAACGCCCGCTGCTGATCTCGTCGCTGCTGATGCACGCCGAGCGGTTCCATGGAGATAGCGAGATCGTCTCGCGCACGGTCGAGGGACCGATCCATCGCTACACTTGGTCCGAGGCGGGCCGCCGCGCGCGCCAGGCCGCCAAGGCGCTGGAGCGCCTGGGCATCCGCCAGGGTGACCGCGTGGCGACGCTGGCCTGGAACGGTTACCGCCACCTGGAGCTGTACTACGCGATCTCCGGCACCGGCGCGGTGATGCACACGATCAACCCGCGCCTGTTCCCCGAGCAGGTGGCATGGATCGCCGATCACGCCGAGGACCAGGTGCTGTTCTTCGACATCACCTTTGCGCCGCTGGTGGATGCGGTGGCGGCCAAGTGCAAGACGGTGAAGACCTGGGTGGCGCTGTGCGACCGCGCGCACCTGCCGGAGATGAAGAACGTCAAGCCGCTGGCGTATGAAGAACTGATCGGCGCCGAGAACGACCAGTACGAGTGGCCGGAATTCGATGAGCGCGCCGCGGCCTGCCTTTGCTATACCTCGGGCACCACGGGCAACCCCAAGGGCGTGCTGTACTCGCACCGCTCGACCCTGCTGCACACCTTCGCGGTGCCGCTGCCGGACGTGATGAACCTGTCGGCACGCGACGTGATCCTGCCGGTGGTCCCGATGTTCCACGTCAACGCCTGGGCGCTGACCTATGTCGGCGCGATGATCGGCTCCAAGCTGGTGTTCCCCGGCCCGGCGCTGGACGGCGCCAGCATCTGCGAGCTGTTCGAGAACGAGAAGGTCACCTTCAGCGCCGGCGTGCCCACCGTGTGGCTCGGCGCGCTGCAGTACCTCAAGCAGACCGGCAAGAAGCTCTCCACGGTGAAGCGCATGGTGGTGGGCGGCTCCGCTTGCCCGCCGGCGCTGATGGAGGCCTTCGAGCGCGATTACGGCATCAAGCTGATCCACGCCTGGGGCATGACGGAGATGTCGCCGCTGGGTACGGTCTGCACGATGAAGAACCGTCACCTGGAGCTCTCGAAGGAAGAGCAGTTCAAGGTGGAGCTCAAGCAGGGCCGCCCGCCGTTCGGCGTGGACCTGAAGATCGTCGACGAGGACGGCAAGGAACTGCCGCGCGACGGCCAGACCTCCGGCGATCTGCTGGTGCGCGGCTACTGGATCGTGGATCAGTACTACCGCGGCGACAAGAGCCCGCTGCAGGACGGCTGGTTCCCCACCGGTGACCGCGGCACGCTGGACGCCGACGGCTACCTGACGATCACCGACCGCAGCAAGGACGTGATCAAGTCCGGCGGTGAGTGGATCGGCTCCATCGACCTGGAGAACATCGCCATGGCGCATCCGGCGGTGGCGATGGCGGCGGTGATCGCGGCCAAGCACGCCAAGTGGGACGAGCGCCCGCTGCTGATCGTGGTGAAGAAGCCCGGCGCAGACGTAAGCCGCGACGAGATGCTGAAGTTCTACGAGGGCAAGATCGCCAAGTGGTGGACGCCGGACGACGTGGTGTTCGTCGACGCCCTGCCCCTGGGTGCCACGGGCAAGGTGCAGAAGAACAAGCTGCGCGACGAGTTCGGCGAGCGACTGCTGACGGCGGCCTGACCGGTTTCGGAGGCCGGCCTCGGACGGCCGGTCTCCGGGACGTTTACGTGGGGTTTCCAACCACTTACAATGCGCGCCCCCGGTGATGTAGCTCAGACGGTTAGAGCGCGGCACTCATAATGCTGAGGTCGGTGGTTCGATTCCACTCATCACCACCATAATTCGATTCACAAGCTTCTACTGCAGCACCTAAACCGCGCCTAGTGCGCGGTTTTTTATTGGATTTTCGGTTTTTCCTCTGCGCGCGCCGACGCCAGGCGCCGCCCGGGACGGGTAATGTTTCGGTAACCCGGCAGTTTTTTGCCAACGGCGGGAAAGTTACCCGACCCGGTCACGGACTCACTATCCGTTAAGAAGTCCCGGGGCGGGCCGCACTAGCGGCCCTGTGAGCAAGATTTGCCCATTCTGCTGGAACCCGATGGGCCCTATTGGTGGCCCTGTACCGATTCTCGCTGGCCGCCAGTTGCTGGAGCAGGCAAGCGGACGCCCGTGAAATGGTGGGGCGCTCTATTGATTGCGGCGCAGGAGGAATTTGATCGGCACGACGATCTCCAATCCTTCCTCCGGCATGCCTTCCGGAGACTTCGGCAATGGCTGCGCGCGGGTCGGCAAGGCCAGGGCCCAGCGACATGGAGCGTGAAATCCTGGAGTGCGTGCCCTCCCCTCATCCCCACGCCCGCCTGTCCTGCCAGATCGTGCTGGAGCCCGGCCTGGATGGCATCAGCGTGACGGTGCCGCCAGCACAGCGATGAATCCAAGGGGCGCCACGCCCCAGCCCGGGCTATTCCAGCCGCCCGCAAGAGCAGAGAAGGCCCTCTCAGCCGGAGGGCAGGCCCGTGTTCTGCGCCAGTTGCGCGGCGAAAGCCCGCCGGTAGGCCGGCCGTGATTCACCGCGCGCCACGTAAGCTGCCAGGGTCGGGAACTCGTCCAGCAGCCCCGACGACCTCAGCCGAAGCAGCACGGACACCATCATCAGGTCGCCGGCACTGAAAGCGCCGTCGAGCCAGTCGGTATCGCCCAGGCGGGCGGAAAGCTGGCTCAGTCGATTGCGGACGCGATCCTCGACCAGCGGTAGGCGATCCTTGAACCAGGGCTTGTTGCCCTCCAGCAGCCCGGCATACGACAGATCGAGCACCACCGGCTCCACGGTGTTGAGTGCGGCAAACATCCAGGCGACCGCCCGCGCCCGGGCAGCCGCATCACGCGGCAGCAGGCTCCCGTGGCGTTCGGCGATATGGAAGACGATGGCCCCGGTCTCGAACAGGGCGATGTCACCTTCCTCGTAGGTCGGGATCTGGCCGAAGGGATGCAAAGCCAGGTGAGCAGGCTCCTTCATCGCGCGGAACGACACCGGACGGACCTCGTAGTCCAGGCCGGCTTCCTCGAGCGCCCAGCGGACCCGCGTATCCCGCGCGAGCCCCTTGCCGCCGTCCGGCGAGCGTTCGAAGGCGGTAATGGTGATGGTCATCGCAGGGCTCCTTTGGCGCAAAGGCAGGACGACGCCGCGCGTTCCGGAACCCGCGCGGCGGCCCTTCACGATACAGCGTGGCGATGCGGCCATGCGAGAGCCGGCGGCGGCATCAGCCTTCCAACTGGAGGATCTCCGCATTGCCACCGACCGCCGTGGTGTTGACCGTCAGCGTGCGCTCGGTCGCGAAGCGATGCAGGTAGTGCGGGCCGCCCGCCTTGGGGCCGGTGCCAGACAGGCGACTGCCGCCGAAGGGCTGCACGCCGACCACGGCGCCGATGATGCTGCGATTGACGTAGACGTTGCCGGCACTGGAAGCCTCGAACAGCTGCGCAACCCGCGAGTCCAGCCGCGAGTGCACACCGAAGGTCAGGCCGTAGCCCTTGGCTTCCAGCTCCGTCATCAGGCGCAGCAACTCCTCGCTGCGGTAGCGCAGCACGTGCAGGATCGGCCCGAAGACTTCGCGGCTCAGCCGTGACAGGCTGTCGATCTCGTACACGCGCGGCGCGAAAAACGTCCCCTCGGCCAGCTCAGGCGCCAGGGCTTCTCCGGCCACGCGGCGCGCCACGCGATCCATCTCGTCCGCGTGGCGCTGCAGCATCGCCAGCGCATCGGCATCGATGATCGGCCCGATGTCGGTGGACAGGCTTGCGGGATCGCCGAGGCGACGCTCGCGCAAGGCGCCGCGGATCATATCCAGCAACGGGTCGGCGACATCCTCCTGTACCAGCAGCAGGCGCAGCGCCGAACAGCGCTGGCCAGCGGAAGCGAAGGCAGAGACCAGCACGTCATCGGTGACCTGCTCCAGCAGTGCGGTGGAGTCCACCACCATGGCATTGAGGCCGCCGGTCTCGGCGATGAGCACCGGGATCGCGCCCTCGCGTGCGGCCAGGGCACGGTTGATCAGGCGTGCGGTCTCGATTGATCCGGTGAAGCAGACCCCGGCGACGCGCTCGTCTGCCAGCAGCGGGCCGGCCACGCGCGGGCCGTCGCCGAGCAGCAGTTGCAGCGCCGCCGCCGGCACTCCGGCCCGGTGGAACAGCTCGACCGCGTGCACCGCCACCAGCGGCGTCTGCTCGGCAGGCTTGGCGATGGCGGTGTTGCCCGCCGCCAGCGCCGCGGCGACCTGGCCGGTGAATATGGCCAGCGGAAAATTCCAGGGCGAGATACACAGGAACACCCCCCGCCCGCAGAGCTGCAGCTCGTTGCGCTCGCCCGTAGGCCCCGGCAGGCGCTGGAATCCCTCGAACTCGCGCTCCGCCTGCTCGGCGTAGTAGCGGCAGAAGTCGGCCGCCTCGCGCACCTCGGCGATACCGTCTGCCAGCGTACGCCCGGCCTCGCGGGCCAGCAGATCAAGCAGGGGTTCGATGTTGGCCTCGATCAGGTCGGCCAGGCGGCGCAGGACGGCACCGCGGGCAACGCCGCCCTGGGCATTCCAGGCCGGCTGCGCGGCGGCGGCGTGTGCAATCGCCGTCTCGATGTCCTCCGGGCGGGCTTCCATGACGCTGCCGATCCGTTGTCGCCGGTCGGCCGGCGCGCGCAGTTCCAGCGAGGCACCACCGCAGCGCTGGCCGTTGACGATGCAGCCGCCCAGGCGCGCCTGGGCGGCGAACGCCGCGAGACGCCCGGATAGCGGCCCGGTCACCGCCGGCTCGCTGAGATCCAGCCCGCGCGAATTCGCGCGGGCGCTACCGAAGAGTTGCACCGGCAGTGGAATCGGTGAGCGCTGCCCCGAGAACTGCTCGAGCAGATCGACCGGATCGGGCACTACCTCGGTAGGATCGATGCGCGCGTTCAGGAAGCGGTTGACGAAGCTGGAGTTGGCGCCGTTCTCCAGCAGCCGGCGGACCAGGTAAGGCAGCAAGTCCTCGTGCGAGCCCACCGGCGCATAGGTGCGCACGCGCGCATCCGCGCCCAGCAGGCTCTGGCGTGCGGCGCGGTAGAGGATGTCGCCCATGCCGTGCAGGCGCTGGAACTCGTAGCGATGCCCCTCCCCCAACGCATGCACCGCGGCCAGCGTGTAGGCATTGTGCGTGGCGAACTGCGGGTACAGCCGTCCGGCATGGCGGAACAGCCGCGCCGCACAGGCGATGTAGGAGACATCGGTGGCGGCCTTGCGCGTGTACACCGGGTAGTCGGCGTAGCCCTGCACCTGCGCGTGCTTGATCTCGCTGTCCCAGTAGGCACCCTTGACCAGGCGCACGGCGATGACGCGCTGCGTCTGGCGTGACAGCTCGCCCAGCCAGCCGATCAGATGCAGCGCCCGCTTCTGGTAGGCCTGCAGGGCCAGGCCCAGGCCGTCCCAGCCGGCCAGCGCGGGGTCACGGGCCAGCGACTCGATCAGGTCCATCGACAGGTCCAGCCGGTCGGCCTCCTCCGCGTCGATGGTCAGCTGGATGTTGTAGCGCCGGGCCGCCGCCGCCAGTTCGCGCAGCACCGGCAACAGTTCCGCGATGACACGCGCCGACTGCGCGAACTCATAGCGCGGAAACAGGGCCGACAGCTTGATCGAAACGGAGGACTTCAGCTCCGGCTGTGCCGGGTCCGTGGCCGAGGCCTGGCCCACCGCCTCGATGGCTCGCAAATACAGCACGCGATATCGCTGCGCGGCTTCCGCGGTGCGCGCGCCCTCGCCGAGCATGTCGAAGGAAAACAACCGGTCCGGCGCGCTGGCGCCGGCACGCGTGCACAGCGCTTCCTCGATGCTCTGCCCGTAGACGAACTGCGAGCCCATGATGCGCATCGCCGTGTCCACGGCCGAGCGCAGCACTGGCGAAGACAGGCGTCGCGTGAGGCCCTGCAACCAGCCACCGGCGTCCTGGCGGGCCGCCGGCTCCACGTCGAGCAGGCGCCCGGTGAGCATCAGCGCCCAGATGCCGGCATTGACGAACAACCGCTCCGACTTTCCGGCATGGGCGTCCCAGCCGCTGCCGCCGAGCTTTTCTGCGATGAAGGCATTGCGCGTGGCTTCGTCGGGTATGCGCAGGAAGGCCTCTGCCAGGCACATCAGCGTGACGCCCTCGCGGGTGGATAGCCCGAACTCGTGCAGGAAGCTGTCGAGCACACCCTGGCGCTGGCCCAGCTTCCGTGACGCCTCGACCAGACGGATCGCCCGTTGGCGAACCTCCCGGCGAGCAGCCGCATCCAGCGGCTGCGCTTCGAGGCAACGCTGCACTGCGGCTGCCTCGGCTTCGTGCTTGGCGCCGCGCAGCCGGGCCCGTAAATCAGCGAGGGCATCGGCGCCCGCATTCGTCGTGGTTTGCGTGTTCTTCATGGGAGTTCCAGTGCCCGGGTTTCCGGGGCAACTTCAGTGTGCGGCGGCGACGGGGCGCCGGTGCGCGGCAAGACAGCTGAGGACACCCAGCACCACGCAGGACAGCGCCAGGATTTCCAGCAAGGTCGGCAGGCGCTGCTCCCAGAGCAGGCCATAGATCAGCGCGAACAGGGTTTCGAAGAGGATCATCTGGCCCATCAGCGTCAGCGGCAGCAGCCGGCTCATGCGATTCCAGAACAGGTTGCCGAGGATCGAGGCCAGCACGGCGACACCGGCCGAGACCGCGCCGAATCTTGCCCAGGCGCCGACGTCGTGATCACCGGTTCCAAGGGCCAGCGCCAGCGGAATGAGCAACAGGCCCTGCAGACCGGTGACCAGGCCCAGAAGCAGGTTCCAGTCATGGGACGACAACTGTTTCAACTGCGCCAGGCAGCGGGTGTTGCCGACCGCGAAGGCCGTCCACGACGCCAGCGCGCCGACAGCGCAGGCCAAACCCATCCATTGCTCACCCCATGGCCGCAATGCGCCATTCCCCAAGGCCTGCCCGCCGATGCAGATCGCACCGAGCACGCAAAACAGCAGTGAAGGCAGCAGCCGACGCAAGGGAACCGCGCCCTGCTCCCGGCTGCCGATCACGGTGACCGCCACCGGCAGGAATCCGATGACCAGGGAGGTCATGGCGATGCCCCCGGACTGCACCGCGCTGGACAGCAGGATGTAGTAGAGCGTGTTGCCGGTGAGCGCGAGCCAGCACAGGCTCAGCCACCTCTGGCGAGGAATGCCGCCCACCAGCGAGCGCCAGCGCGGCGCGATGATCGCGGCAGCGATCAGTCCGAAGCAGAGATACCGGCCGATGGTCAGCAGCAGCGGGCTGAAGTCACGGACCAGTTCCGGTGCGAGGAATACCAGCCCCCACAACGCGCCGGTGCCGGCGCCATAGGCCACACCGGTGACATGCGCGGCGGCAGTGGCGTGGGACGGCGCGGCGGCGGAGGGGGCCAGGGACATCCGTGAATAATATTCTCGACAGGGTGATTATTCGGCGCTATTTTCGGCATGAAAACGCAACAATCACTCACTTATGCCCAAGAAGTCCGACCCGGCGCCCTCCGTCGTCGATCGCCACGACCGCGCGATCCTGCGCATCCTGCAGCGCGACAACAAGACGCCGCAACGGACCATCGCCGAGGAGGTGAACCTCTCCGCCGCCGCGGTGCAACGCCGGATCGCCGCGATGGAAGCCTCGGGCGTGATTGCCCGCAATGTGGCCGTGGTGGACCCGGATGCGGTGTCCGCCACCATCACGGCCATCGTCGAGATCCACCTGGTGGACGAACGCGCGCCGACCGCGGACAAGGCCAAGGCCCTGTTCCGCGCCGCCCCCGAGGTCCAGCAGTGCTACTACGTCACCGGCGGCATCAGCTTCGTGCTGATCATCGTCGCGCCCGACATGCGCAGCTACGAACGGCTGACCCGCAAGCTGTTCGCCGAGAACGAGCTGGTGAAGTACTACCGTACCGTCATCGCACTGGACCGCGTGAAAGCCGACACGGCGATCGTCATTCCGTAGCCCGCCACCGTGGCCTCAGGGCCGGCGATCCTCGGGCAGGGTGAATACGGGCAAGGTCAGCCCGAAGACGATGGCCGCGATGCGCATGACCGCCACCAGGGCCATGCCCGCGGCGGCGGCAACTGGCGCTGCAATGCCGGCGTGCAGCAGCAGGACCATCAGCGTGCAGCCCGAGATTGCTGCAGTGGCGTAGATATTGCCCTTCTGCAGGATCATGGGAATCTCGTTGCAGAGCACATCGCGCAGCAAGCCTCCGAAGGCGCCGGTGATGGTGCCCATGACCACGGCGATCAGTCCCGGCTTCCCCAGCGCAATCGAGACCTGCGCGCCGAGGATGCTGGCCAGCGCCAGGCCCAGGGCGTCCGCCAACTCCAGCAGCTTCTCGGGAGGGCGGGCGATGCGCACGTAAGGCACCGTCAGCAAGGCCGCGATCAGGGCCACCACCAGGAACTGCGGTCGCTCCACCCAGAATACCGGGCGGTCCAGCAGCAGGTCGCGCAGGGTGCCGCCACCGGTCGCCGTGACCCAGGCGATCACCACCACGCCTAAGAGGTCGAGCGACTTCCGTCCGGCCGCGAGCGCGCCGGACACCGCGAATACCGCCACGCCCGCCAGTTCGATCCAGGGTGCAATCATCGTGGCGGCATGCTAACCGCTCAGTGTCGGCCCTGTCCGCCGGCCATGCGCTTCAGGGCCAGGGCATCGGCGATCACGTGGGGCGGCGTACCGGAGGCCTTGGACTCCGCGAAGATGCCCGCCAGGGTCTGCTCGATGCCGGCGACACGCTTCCAGACCTCTTCCTCACTGCCGCTGCGCAGGTACTCGGATGCGGCGCAGATGATGCCGCCGGCGTTGATGACGTAGTCCGGGGCATAGAGGATGCCGAGGGCATGCAGGGCCAGCCCGTCTTCCGGCGAGGCCAGCTGGTTGTTGGCTCCGCCGGCAACGACCGGAGCACGAATCCGCGGGATCGACTGCGCATTGAAGACGCCGCCCATCGCGCAGGGAGACACCACGTCCACCTCCTGGAACAGGATCTCCTCGGGGCTGACCACCTCCGCGCCGAAGCGCTCGCGGACGGTCTCGCAGGCCGCAGGGTTGATGTCGGCGACCACCAGGCGGGCGCCAGCCTTGTGCAGGTTCTCGCAGAGATGACGGCCTACGCTGCCCAGTCCCTGTACCGCCACACGCAACCCCTGGAGATCGGCCCGCCCCAGCCGCGCCTGCACCGCGGCCAGGATGCCGCAATACACGCCGTAAGCCGTCTTGGGAGAAGGATCCCCGCCCGCGGTGTTGCCGTGGCTGGAAATGCCGCTGACATAAGGCGTGCTGCGCGACACGCAGGCCATGTCGGCCACGCTGACGCCCACGTCCTCGGCGGTGACATAGGCGCCATGCAGTCGGTCTACCACCCGCCCGAAGGCTTCGAACTGCGCCTCGGTGACCGGCTTGCCGGGCTCGCGGATGATGACCGCCTTGCCGCCACCCATCGGCAGGCCCGCCACCGCGTTCTTGTAGCTCATGCCGCGCGACAGACGCAGCACATCATGCAGCGCCGCCTCTTCGCTCTCGTAGGCCCAGGCCCGGCAACCACCTGCAGCGGGGCCCAGGGCGGTGGAGTGGATCGCGATGATCCCCTTGAGGCCACTGGCCGCGTCGGAGAAGAAGGTCACGCCTTCATGGTTGTCAAACGCTTTGCTGCTGAACATGGCGGGTCTCTCGATGGCGTCCGGGACGTCGGGCTGGTGTGAGAACAGACTAGCCCTTGGAGCCCGGGACATGATTTCTTTGTTGACTCTCTTTGGCAGAAAACCGGAACGAATTCCCGAGCCAAGCCAATTTCCAGAAACACCTTGTCGAGAAGCGCGGAGGCGGCTGCCAGCCTCCACCCGACACCGGCCGCTGCACCCGGCGGCCGGTGTCCGGACCGCCTTGCCTCAGGGCGCCAGGCCCAGCTGATCGATGAAGAAGGCCAGCCAATCCGAGCCCTGGGCGCGCTGCCCTTCCATGTCCGCCGCCCCATGGCCGACGCCGTCGCGCACGAGCATCAGGATCGGATGCGGGCCCGCATTCGCTGGCTGCAGGCGCGCCGCCATCTTGCGAACGTGCCAGGACGGACAACGCATGTCCTGCTTGCCGGCATCCATCAACAGCGCCGGGTAGATGATGCCGTTCTTGACGTTGTGGTACGGGCTCCAGGCGTGCAGCACCTCGGACATCTCGGCGTCATTGGGATCGCCATAGTCGAGGGTGGACGCCATGCAGATGGCATCGCGCGCACGCGCCAACGGGTCGGTGATCGGCACCTGAGCGATGCAGGCCCGGAACAGGTCCGGACGCTGCACCGCGACGGCCGAGGCCATGACACCGCCATTGGAGCCGCCCACCACACCGAGCTTCGCGGCGCTGCTGATGCCGCGCGCGATCACGTCCTCGCCGATCGCGAAGACGTCATTGAATGAATTCTGCTTGAGCTTCAGGCGACCCTGGTGCCACATGTCCGGGCCCAGCTCGCCGCCCCCGCGCAGGTGCATGAGCACCAGTACGCCACCGGCCTTCAACCAGGCGCCCAGCCAGGTGCCGGCCCAACCGGGAATCAGCGCCGCCTGGAATCCACCGTAACCGTACATCGCGGTGGGCTGCGGCTTCGACAGGTCCACGTCCGCACGGGCGATGACCTGGTAGGGCACGCGCGCACCGTCGGCGCTGGTGGCGGAATAGCTGTGAATCTGGCCGTCGAGCCTGAACAGGGGCTGCGTCAGCGCCGAAACCTCCAGCGTATGGACATTGACCTGGTACAAGGCCGGCGACTGCAGCGGCGAGGAGAACGGGAACAGCACGTTGCCGTTGGCGCCCTTCCAGATCATGTCCATCATGCTGAAGATGGCGAACTGCGCGGTGCTCAGCGAACCGCGGCCCGGCAGCGCCACTTCACCCTTGAGCTTGCCCTGGGTGTCGAACACGCGCAGGCGCGACCAGGTGTCGACCAGGTCGGCCATCACCAGGCAGCCATCGACCGCCAGCAAGGTGCCCAGCACGTCGCTGGAGCCAGGCAGCAGTTCCTTCCAGGTGCTGCGGTCCTGCGGCGTCGCCAGCGGAATCGACACCAGGCGGCCGCAGGGTGCGCCATCATTGGTTACTGCATAGTAGTGATCGCCGATGATGTCGCCGCGGAATTGGGAAGTTTCACCTTTGAGGAAGGGGCGCCAGCCACTTTCCGAGGTCGCGTCGCGGATGTATTCCGGGCGGGGGTTCAGGTGATCGGCGATCAACAGCATGTGCCTGCCGTCCGCCGAGGACTTCACCCACATCGTGTCCGCGGTCCTCTCGTACTCCTCCGGGGTGGAATTGGGCGCCTCGCCCAGCATATGGCGGTAGATCCAGGAGCCATCCTGCATGGCGGCTGGATTCCGTCCCATGATGTAGAAGCCGCTGCTGTCCGGCAGCCAGGCAGCGAAGAAGGCGTAGACCTGGGGGATCGACTCCATCAACACCTTGCCGCTGTCGACCTCGAACACGCGCAGTTCGGCAAGCTCGACGCCATTCACGCTGAACCCGATGACCGCCTTGCGCCCGTCGGGCGACGGCACGAAGTTGTCGACCGCCAGCATGCGGCCATCCGAGAAATCCTGGAGATCGACAATCAGGCGCCAGGGGCCTTCGAAGACATCGGCCACCTCGACGACGTGCATCTTTCGCCCATCCGGCGTGCGCTTGCGGAACCAGCGGCCGCCGCTGAACAGGGGGAAGTCGTTCTCGATGCGCGGCATCGAGTCGATCAGCGCCAGGGCACGGGCCTTGGCAGGGTTGGAGTTGAGCCAGTCCTGGGCGAGACGATCCTGCTGGTCCTGGAATTCCACCGCCTCCGGGCTGTCTTGCTCCAGCCACTGGAAGTCGTCGGTAAGGGTCACTCGGCCGTAGCTCGCGGCGGCGGGCTTGGGCTTGGCAATGGGATATTTCATGGCATGTCCTGTGATGATGTCAGAGGGTTGCTCAGGCCTTGAGGCCGAGCTGGTCGATGAAGAAGGTAAGGAAGTCCGCGCCCTCGGCGCGCTTTCCGGCGGGCCGGCGCTCGCCATGGCCGGAGCCCTCGCGTACGCGCAGCAACAAGGGATTCGCTCCGGTATTGGCCGCCTGCATGCGCGCCGCGAGCTTGCGTACGTGCCAGGGCGGGCAGCGGTCGTCCTTTTCGCCGGAGTCCAGCAACAGCGCCGGATAGGCCGTGCCGTCCTTGACGTTGTGGTAGGGGCTGTAGGCCGCCTGGGCCTCCGACAACTCGGGATCGTCCGGATGACCGCAGTCCAGCGACGCCGCCAGGCCGATGGGATCGCGGCCGCGCGCCAGCACGTCCGGAGCCGCCGCATGGGCAACACCGGCGCGGAACAGGTCAGGCCGCTGCACCACGACCACGGTGGTCATCAGGCCGCCGAAGGACCCGCCGGTGACGCCGAGTTGCGATCGCGTGGTTATCCCGCGCGCAATCAGGTCTTCGGCGATCGCATAGACGTCGTTGAAGGTGTTCTGCTTGTGCTGAAGCCGCCCCTGGTGCCACATATCCGGTCCCAGCTCGCCGCCGCCGCGCAGGTGAGCGAACACCAGCACCCCACCCGCCTGGACCCAGGCGGCGTAGTGGGCATCGGCCCAGCCCGGCACCAGTGCGGCCGCAAAGCCGCCATAACCGTAGATGACGGTGGGTTGCGGCTTGGACAGGTCGACGTCATTGCGAGCAATTACCCGATACGGCACGCGGGCGCCGTCGGTGCTGGTCGCCGCGTGGTCGCTCAGGGTCGCGTCGATCCGCACTGCCGGGCGGATCAGTTCGGAGACCTTCAGGTCGTCAATGCTGACCTTGTAGAGGCCCGACGACTGCACCGGCGAAGAGAACGGAAACAGCACCTCCCCGCGCTCGCCCCTCCAGATCATGTCGAGCATGTTGAAGAGCACGAAGTGCATGGTGCTGATCGACCCGTGGCCCGGTAGCTTCACCTCCCCCTTGAGGCCGCCTTCGGTATCGAAGACGCGCAGGCGCGAATAGGTATCCACCAGATCCACCAGCACCAGGTGGCCGTCGACCACCAGCAGCGTGCCCAGCACGTTCTCGGAGCCCGGCACCAGTTCCTTCCAACTGCTGCGATCGGTGGGAGTTGCCAGCGGGATCGACACCAGGCGCCCGCACTTCGCGCCCTCGTCGGTCACTGCATAGTAGCGATCGCCGATGATGTCGCCGCGGAACAGCGCGGTCTCTCCCTTGAGGAAGGGGCGCCAGGCGCCGCCTGCCGCATCATCACGAATGTATTCCGGGCGCGGATTCAGGTGATCGGCAATGATGAAGGCATGCCGGCCATCGGCCGCGACCTTTGCCCACATCATCGAGTGACTGATCTCGCAGTCTTCCGGCTGGGAAACCGGCGCCTCGCCCAATACCTGGCGGTAGACACCGGACTGGAACAGCGAAATGGCGGGATCCCAAGCGGCGTAGTACAGGCCGCTGCTATCCGGGAACCAGGACGGAAAGATCGGACGCACTTGGCGCATCGACTCCAGCAGCATCTGGCCACTGTCCACGTCGATCACGCGGAACTCCGCCAGTTCGCGTCCGCCGACGCCCCACCCAAAGGCCAGCTTGCGCCCGTCCGGGGACGGTACCAAAGTATCGGCCAGCAGTTCCTCGCCCGTGCTCATGGCGTTGAAGTCGACGACGACGCGCCAGGGGCCGTTCAAGGCCTCCGCCACTTCGATGACCTCCATCGGCTGGCCTTGCGGCACACGCTTGCGGAACCAGCGGCCGCCGCTGTAGCGGGGCAGCTCCGTGCCCACCCCAGGCATCGTGTCGATCAGCGCCTCGGCAGCCCCCCGAGCGGGGCTGTTGGCCATCCAGTCGAGCGCAAGGCGGTTCTGTCGGGCCTGAAAGTCCAGCGATTCTGGCGTGCCTTCCTCCAGCCACTGGTAGTTGTCGATGTAGCTCACGCGACCGTGGGTCACGGGCACGGGCCGGGCAGCGGCTGTCGGGTAATCCAGTGAAGGAATTCTTGAGTTCATGGAATGGAGGGTTGTCGTCTAGAAATTGCCGCTCAGGCGCAACACCAGCGTGCGCGGCGCGATGTAGGTCACGGTGTCACGTGCTGGCAAGGGATTGGTGGTGATGTTCCCGTAGCCCCGCTCGTCCGTGAGATTGGCCAGAGTCAGGCTCAGCTGCGGCCAGTAACTCCCGCTCGCTGGGGTAGCGAACAGGTTCAGGTCCAGCGTGCGGTAACCGAAGACCTGCGCCGTGCACAAGATGGTGTTGCAAGCCTGGCCCAGGTAGTTGTGGCGCAGCGAAGCGCCCAACTGCCAGGACGCAACCGGCTGCGCATAGGCCAGGGTGGTAGAGGTCTGCCAGCGCGGCGACATCGGCCAAGGCGAACCGACAGCTACCGGATCGTCATTCGCCGCCTTGAACTCCTCGGTTGTCACGGTGCGCCCCCACGCCGCGGTGGCATTGAGGGACAGCCCCTCCAGGAAGGACGGTAGATAGCTCAGCGACAGCTCGACGCCGTGCCCTCTCGCGCCGCCAACGTTGTCGATGAAGCCGGTCAGGCCATCGGCGGAGATCTGGTAGACCTGCGGATCCTTCCAATCGATGCGATATACGGAGGCATCGATTCGCAGTGATCGGTCCAGCCAATCGCTACGCAGGCCCAGTTCGTAGTTCCAAAGCGAATCGGACTTGTAGGTCTCGGGCACATCGGTCGTGGGCGAAGACGCTGCCAATTGGGGGCCTCCGAAACGGAAGCCGCGCGAGGCAGTGAAGTAGAGCCGGAGGTTGTCGGTGGCCTGGAAGGCGATCGAAGCCTTGGGGCTGATGCCGTCCTCGCTGGAGTCGGCCGGCTTCTGGCCCGCCCTGAGCTGGTTTTGAGAGGCATAGAGCAGACCCGAAAAGTTGATCGTTCCGCCGGTCCGGATGCGATATGCACGGGCGCCCAGCGTGACCTCCCAGCGGTCGCCCAATGCGCGAGTCAACTCGCCAAACAGCGCGTGCTCCTCCAGATCGACTTCACCGCGAAGCTGGCCGATGTCCAGCATGCCGGCGATCTTGCTGGCATTGCCCGGGCAAGGAGTGGCTAGCACGCCACTGAGCAAGGGCAAGGGCGGCAGCGTGGGCAGGCCTTGAAGCGCCCCTATCTCCGAGCAGTCGTAAAGCTGCATGTCGTAGTAAAACGCGCCCAGGAGCCACTTCCAGGGCCCGTCCCCTGGTGCCGACACCAAGCGCAGCTCCTGCGTGATGCCCTCGCTGTGGTTGTCGGTGGCACCCGCCAGCAGCGGCAGCAGTCCACCCAGCGCCCGCGATGCTTCCAGGAAGATTTCGAACTGCTTCTCGACGTACGAGGTCTGCGAAATCACCTCGCCCCAATCAAAGCTTCGCTCGACGGAAAGGTTGGCGAGGTTGTAGGCAGACTTGCTGGGGCTGGGCCGCGGCGAGTCCCCGTGCGCCAGCCGGCCGTCATAGTTGTCGGCATAGGCGATGTCGTTCTCCTCGGTACGCTGGGTGGCGCCCAGCAACGAGATTTTCCAGCGGTCGTCGGGTTGCCAGGCCAGAATGCCGCGCAGCCCGTATTGCGAAGCGGTATTGATGTCATGCCGGTCGTTCTTCGTGTCGTCCACGTAGCCCGGCGAATCGCGCTTGAACCCCACCAGCCGTATCGCGGCCTGGTTGTCGGCGAAGGGGGCGTTGAACATCGCACCATAGTTCCAGCCGCTGCCGCCGTTGCCCGGGTACGAGGTGAGCTGGCCGTAGTATTTGACCTGTACCTCGTCCAGACGCGGGGCCTCGGGCACGTAGCGGATCATGCCGTTGAGACCGGTGCCACCGAACAGCGTGCCTTGCGGGCCCTTGAGCACCTCCACCGTCGCCATGTCGAAGGGATTCGGGTCGAGCTGCACCTTTGGCGAAAAGGGGTCCGAGAACGGGATGTCGCCGATCAGGGTGCCCACGGACAGGTTGGTGTTGGTGCCGGAGGAGACACCGCGAATGGTGACGCGCTTGGGCGCACCACCCGTTCCCTCGTCGCTGAGATTGACGCCGGGCACCATCGTCACGATCTGCTCGATGTTCTGTATGCCCTCGCGTTCCAGGTCCTCGCCGGTCAGCACCGCAATGGTCGCCGGAATTTCGCGCAACGGTTCGGCGCGCTTGGTGGCGGTGACCACGATTTCCTCGACCTGCGGTGCGCGCCGGGCTTCCGCCATCGTCGGCAGCGGCTCCGACTCCCCGGGTTTCACCGGGATGACCTCCAGATCCGCTGGCGGCTGTTGCGTCTCCGGCTGTTGCGCCGGCGTGACGGCCGATGAGCCGTCCTGCTCCGCGATCAGTGCATCCAGGAAGTCGACGTCTTCCGGAGGCGCCTGCTGCGCCCATGCCGGGCACACCGCCATCACCCATGTTGCGCAGAGAACCCGCGCAGTCCTCGAAACCTTGCGAGCGCCCATCAGCTTTTTTCCCCGTGCTTGGCGGCGGTCAAACCCGGCAGGACCAGATCGACCATGGCGTCGAGGTACTGCTCGAAGTCGTACTGCTCGACGGGGTCGCGGGCAGGTCTCCCGGGGATGCTGCGCGGCCGTTTTTCATACTCCGCTCCCAGCCGGCGCTCGCCTTCCACGGCCAGCAGCACCGTGGACAGCAGGGCGCCCATCGCCAGGTGCACGGTCTTGCGGTCAGGGGCGTAGGCCAGCAGCACCTCCTGCCATCGGTCGCCGACCTGCAGGAAGGTCCGCGTCGCCGCGGAATCGGGCCGGGACAGCAGCACCCCGGGGTGCTGCAGCATCAGGCGGCGTGACGCGACCAGGAACGCAATCAGTTCCACGCGCAACTGCGGGACGGACACGGCCTTCGGCATGGGTAATTGGTCCGTCAACCTGTGAACGGCCTTGTCCTCAATCTCCTCGATGGAGCCGATGTAGTTGTAGAGCGTGGTATGACTGGTCCCCAGCTCGGCCGCCAAGGAGCGGATGGTCAGGGCGGCATAGCCCTCGCGGTCCATCACCCGCAGCGCCGCCTCCACCAGCAACTCGTCGGAGTACTTGCGCGGCCGCCCGCGGGGGTTGCGCTGCCCTGCTTCATGAGCCACTGCCCGCGGACTAACCATTGATGTCGCTCCCCAGCATTTCACAAGATTCCTTCCAACCCTGGACGATTTTCTTTCCAGGGTGGTCGTATATTTGATGTAATGTACATACACGTATGTATAATGGCAAGACGCATAATCCTTGAATGGGCGGGCTACTGTGAATTTCGCGGTGCAACAAACCCCTACCAGCACGTCGGCACCCCTGCGGCGCGACCTCCTCATCGCCTTCACCCTGCCGACGCTGATCCTGGGCGTCATGCACGGGCCGGAAGGCCAGATCCAGGCGATCTACGCCAAGCACGCCGGCCTGTCCCTCACCGCGCTGGCGCTGGCGATGCTGATCACCAAGATGTTCGATGCGATCACCTATCCGCTGATCGGCCACCTGTCGGACCGCAGCTACGCGCGCAGCGGCACGCGCCGCAGCTGGACCATCGCCGGCACCCTGCTGTCGATGGCCGGCACGTGGTTCCTGCTACGTCCGCCGGAGGACGTCACCGTGATCTACTTCGGTTTCTGGACCGCGGTGCTGTACCTGGGCTGGAAGACCATCGAGATTCCGCTGCAGGCCTGGAGCTACGGCCTGTCCCCGGACTATGGGCAGCGCGCCCGCGTACAGGCCTGGCGCGCGATGTCGCAGATGGCGGGCAACCTGCTGTTCTTCGCCACGCCTTTCATCGCGGTGAAGCTCGGCTATTCCGACAGCACCGAGCTCGACTTCCGCAGCCTGGGCGTCGCCGCCGTGATCTGCGTGCTGGCCTTGCCGCTGGCCACCACCCTGCTGATCCTGCGCGTCCCCAGTGGCGACTACGTACCGCCGCCGGTGCAGCCGCGCCACGGTATCAGGGAGATCATCGCGGCGGTGCGCGACAACCCGCCCCTGCTGCGCCTGTTCGCCGCCTTCCTGCCGGTGAACCTTCTTGCGGGCATGTGCGGCGGTGTCGCCTACTTCTACATGGACACCTACCTGGGCCTGAGCAAGGAATTCCCGGCCATCATGATCGTGTCCATGCTGCTGAGTTTCGTCGGCATCCCGTTCTGGACCTTCCTGTCCGCACGCTACGAGCGTCACCGCGTCTGGGCCAGCGGCCTGGCGGTGGGCGGCGTGGCCTGCATCGGCTTCGCGTTGCTCACCCCAGGCCCCTCGGCGCTGGTGATGTGCTTCCTCCTCTATCCGCTGATCATCCTGGCCCTGGTTGGCACAGTCGTCGTCTACACCATGTCCGCCGATATCGTGGACTACGGCAAGCTGCACACCGGCGAGGATCACGGAGGCCTCTATGGCTCGCTGTTCGCCTTCCTGCAGAAGTCCCTGCAGGGCGTGTCGGCCGCCGCCGGCGTCGCCCTGGTCGGGGCCTTCGGCTTCGACGCCACTGCCACCGCGCAGACCGCCAGCGGCGTCGTGGGCCTGAAGCTCGCCATGGCCATCGCCCCGGCAGCCGGCCTGATCGGCGGAGCCCTGATCATCTGGAACTACCCGCTGACACGGGCACGAGTGGCGGAAATCCAGGCCGCCCTGGCGGAACGCGACCGTGCCGCCCTGCAACTCGCCGCCGCCAAATCAGGAGAGCATTCATGAGAATGCAGGACCGCTACGCCGCCGCCGAGAAACTGCTGCCCTCGGTCTTCCTGCCCAAGCTGCACAACCTCTCACCGACGCTGCGATGGGTGGGACAGACCGACCAGTGCTGGTACCAGCGCTCGGACGCGCAAGGGCACCAATGGCTGCTCGTCGACGCCGCCACCGGCACGCGCCGTCCGGCCTTCGACCACCAGCACCTGGCGGATGCCCTGCGGGCGCTTGGCCATGCCGCCGAGTCCTCGAAGCTGCCGATCACGGTCACCCGCATCACCCCGGATGCCGTCGAGCTCTCGCACGAAAAGACCCGCTATCGCTATGCCGGCGAGCAGCTGAGCGCGATCGGCGAAGTCGAATCCACGCACGGCCCCTCGCGCTCGCCGGATGGAAAGTGGGCGCTGAGCCAGCACGAGGGCAACCTGTGGCTGGCCGAGAACGGTGGCGAACCGCAGCAGATCACCACCGATGGCTCGCCGGACGACGGCTATGCCATCTACCACGGCAACTTCAAGGCGGGGCACGTGCCGCGCAGCCGCGTGGCCGCAAACGGCTGCCCCGCCGGCATCGTCTGGGCTCCAGACAGCAGCAAGCTGATCGTCTGGCGCATCGACCAGCGCCACGTCGCGCCTTATCCCATGCTGGAAAGCTCGCCGCAGGACGGCAGCTTCCGGCCCAAGGTCCACCTGCCGCGCCTGCCGCTGACCGGGGAGGCACCGCCGACCATCCGCTGGCTGTGCCTGGACCTGGCCACGCGCCAACTGGTACCGCTGCAGTTGCCGGAGGACCAGCTGCACCTGCACCAGGACTGGGAAGCCGTCCGCCGCTGGATGTGGAGCCCCGACTGCCGCCGCGCCTGGGCCGTGATGTTCGGCGAGCACCAGAAGGCCGCCTACCTGCTGGACATCGACCTCGCCAGCGGCGCCTCACGCATCGTCGTCTCGGAAAAGGACGAGCCCCGCGTCGAGCTCAACACCACTTCCTACAGCCAGGTCGCCGTCGAGGTCATCGGCGACATGGAGCAGGTGATCTGGTACAGCCATCGCTCGGGCTGGGGCCACCTGTACCGCTATGACGGCAAGACCGGCCAGTTGCTGAACGCGGTCACGCAAGGCGAGTGGCTGGTGCGCGACCTGATCGACGTGGATGCCCGCAGTGGGCGCATCCTGTTCACCGGCTGCGGGCGCGAGGGCGGCAACCCCTACCTGCGCTCACTGTACGCGATCAACGCGGACGGCAGCGGCCTGCGCCGCATCACGCCGGCCGGCCTGGATGCCGACATCAATCCCGGCCTGACCGCGATCTCCAAGACCACCGAGTTCGTCCGGCAGCTGTCGCCCAGCGGTGAGTTCCTGGTCTATACGCGCTCCACCGTCTCGGTTGCGCCACAGACCGTGGCGGTACGCCTGGCGGATGGCAGCGAGCAGTTGATCGAGCAGACCGATGTCTCCGCGTTGCTCGCCGCCGGCTACGTGCCACCCGAGGAGTTCGTCACCCTCGCCGCTGACGGCAAGACCGAAATCCACGGCCTGCTGTACCGGCCACCGGTCCTGCCTGCCGACGGCAAGGCGCCGGTGATGGTCGCGCAGTACGCCAGCCCGCTGATGGCCGCCTGCCCGCGCACCTACCTGGCGGCGTCCGCCAGCCCCGGCGTGTGGATACCGCCGGCCGCCTACGCCGCGCTTGGCTGCGCCGTGATCGCCCTCGACGCCCGCGGCACCACCGGCCGCAGCCGCGCCTTCGCCACCGCCGGGCAAGGCAAGCTCAACCTGATCGGCATGGACGACTATGTCGCGGCGATCCAGCAGCTCGGTGAGCGTCACCCCTGGATCGACACCCGGCGCGTCGGCATCCAGGGTGGCTCCTACGGCGGCTACGCCACGATCCGCGCCATGCTGGAGTTCCCGGAGGTCTTCACCGTGGGTATCGCCGCCGCACCGTTCGTCTCGGTGCACAGCATGTATCCCGACTACCACTGGACCGGCTGGCAGGGCGTGCCGGACTACGGCAACGGCCGCGGCGAGCGGCCGACCGCCACCGCGCGTCCCTCCAACTACGAGTCGATGGACGCGACCTTGCAAGTGCATCGCCTCAAAGGCCAGTTGCTGGTCGTGGCGGGAGAGCTGGACGAGAACTGCCCGCTGGGCCCGATCCTGCAGCTCTACGACGCCGCCCTGGAGGCCGACGTGCCCATGGAGCTGATGGTGCTGCCCAACCGCAACCACTACACCCTGGGACGCACGCGCCATACGCTGCGCCGGGCGATGGATCATTTCTGCCAGCACCTGCTGAACAAGGCACCGCCGCGCCGGTTCAAGTTCAGCCTGGCGCCGCAGGCGCCCGAACCGTCGGATCGCGAGACCGCGTGGTGAGCCGCCCGCCCCTGTATCCGTTCACCCTGCCGCAACGCCGCAGGCGTTGCACCGGAGAATCCACATGAGCATCAAGATCCTCAGGAACGGCCTGGTCTTCGACGGCCGCAACGAAGCGCTGATCGAAGGCGGCAGCATCGTCATCGAGAACGACCGCATCCGCGAAGTCGCCACTGGCGACGTGAGCATCGCCGGTGCCGACGTCATTGACATGGGCGGCCGCTTCGTCATGCCGGGACTGCTGGACCTGCATTTCCACGTCTACGGCATCTCGCTCAACATGAGCCTGATCGACAACATGACGCTGCCGCTCAAGGTCGCGTACGCCGCGCGCCTGCTCAAGGGCACCCTGCATCGCGGCTATACCACGGTACGCGATCCGGCTGGCGGCGAGATCGGCCTGCACCTGGCCATCAGCCAGGGGCTGATGGAAGGCCCGCGCCTCTACTACGGCGGCAAGGCCCTGTCGCAGACCGGCGGCCATGGCGACATGCGCCCCGCGCACCATCACGACAGCCCCTGCGGCTGCGCTGCCAACAGCACCTTCGCCGAGGTTGTGGACGGTGTCGAGAACGTGCGCAAGTTCTGCCGCAACGAGCTGCGCAAGGGCGCCGACCACATCAAGCTGTTCATCTCCGGTGGCGTCGCCTCGCCCACCGACCCGATCTGGATGCCGCAGTACACCAACGAGGAGATCCTGGCCGCGGTCTACGAGGCCAGCACGCGCCGCAAGTACGTGGTGGCGCACTGCCATACCGACGACGGCGCGCGCCGCTGCCTGCAGACCGGCATCCGCTCCATCGACCATTGCACCATCATCACCGAGGAGACCGCGCAACTGATCGCGGCGGCCGACGGCAAGACCTATGCCGTGCCGACCATCGCCGTGCAGGAGCAAATCATGCGCCACGGCCCCGAGCTGGGCGTGTTCGGCGAAAGCCTGGAGAAGATCAAGGTGGCGCATGCGGCGGCCTACCAGTCGATGGAATACCTGAAGCGCGCGGGCGCGCGCGTCGGCATGGGCACCGATCTGTTCGAGGAGCGCTTCCATCCGATGCAGAACCAGGAGTTCAGCTTCCGCTCCGACATCTTCACGCCGATCGAACTGCTGCGCTCGGCCACCAGCATAAATGCCGAGATCATGCAGAAGAGCGGCATGGTCGGCAGCCTCGAGCCCGGCGCCTACGCCGACATCATCGCCATCGATCGCAACCCGCTCAAGGACATCCACGTCATGGCCCAGCCGGACGAGCACTTCAGCGTGATCATGAAGGGCGGCGAATTCGTGCGTAACCGCCTGTAGGGCCGGCCGGGCCGACTATCGGTGCTGCCGCCCTCCGTCGTCATCCATTACTATGCATAACTGCATGTTTTAAGCGTCTCGAGGTACTGAAATGAGAAGCGCCAGCGAATCCTGCCTGCGACAGGCCGAAGATTGGGATGCTCCTTCCGCCCGGGTCGTCGAGTACCTGCAGCGGCCGGCGGCCCCTGCCTCACCGCAGTTGCAGGCCCTGGAGCAGGCCCGCAGCCTGAGCCTGCTGCTGCAGGGTTACCTGCAGAAGTCCCCGGAAGCGCTGGTGTTCCTCGACAGTGGCGGAACCATCCTCTACAAGAGCGCCCACGGCGAAGCACAGTTCGACCGCTGGAACCGCACCCTGGCGCGCGGCCAGGAGTCCAGCAGCCTGCCGGCCGCCCTGCGCCTGGCCGTGCTCGGCGGCAATCATCCGCTGCAGTTGCAGCATCCCCAGCTGCCGGGCCTGTCGGCCAGCCTGGAGCCGATCCCTGGCGGTTTCGTGCTGCGCCTCACGGACGACCAGACCCTGGGCAGTTCGAACGAACTGTCGGCACAGGCCCTGGCGGCACTGAAGAAGCTCTCGGTATCGGAGCAGCGCGTGGCGCGACTGGCGGTCGAAGGCTTGCGCAACGACCAGATCGCCAAGCGCCTGTCGCGCTCGCCGCGCACCATCGAATTCCAGCTGCACTGCAGCTTCCGCAAGCTGGGCGTCAGCAACCGGGTCCAGCTCTCGCGCCTGCTGAGCTGAATCGCTCCACTCAGGCCGCGCGAGACTCCGACTTCTTCAGCGCATCGAGATACTTCTGGCCACCAAGCAGCTGGTGGAAGAACTCGAGGTTGCGCTCGCGGTATTCCAGCGGGTCTTCGACGCCGAGCGCGTAGTAGCCGATCTGCTGCCAGTAGAACAGCTTGCCGCGCAGCTCGGCCTCGTGCGACGGGTAGCCCAGGCCGACAAAGACGGCCTGCAGTGCCTTGACGCGATCCGCGTCCACCTCGTGCACCACGTCCGCCACGGGCTGCGAGATGCGCGCCCACTCGCGAACGGCCATGTCGAACTGCGGATCGAAGCCGCGCTCGTGCACCAGGTTGTCCGTCATTTCCTTGAACACGTCGATCGCGGCACGCGGCGACGAGGTATCGGCGTTCTTGGGGATGAAGCAGTTGTTGATGCGCCAGTCGTCCAGCAGGGCCTGCAGCAGCTTGTGATGACTGCTGAAGTGGTAATAGAACCCCCCGCGAGTGACCTTCAGCCGCTTGGCCAGGCGGTCCACCTTGATGCCGGCCAGGCCCTCCTCGATCAGCAGCACGCGAGCGCAGCTGATCCAGCCTTCCATGGGCACCTTGATGTTGCCCTTGCGGCTGGGCGGCGCAAATTCGAGGACGCGCTTCTGCCGGCGGGTGGAATTCAGACGCTTGGTGGCCATTCAGGGACGATCCAGAGGATGAAACAGGCCTGAATCATACACTTTTCAGGAAACGTCCCTGGCCGCCTCACGCGGTGCCGCGAGGCGCAGGGCCAGGACGCCCGCCGCGATTCCGGCGGCGGCCTGGTTGACCACCGGATCGAGGCCCGCGAGCTTCCAGGCGCCCGCGGCAACCAGCCCCGCCAGTACCGAGAGGATCAGCGAGCGCGCGTCGTGCCGCCAGCCCAGTACCTTGGCCATCACCGCCGGGGCGATGCCGGCCGCCATCATCGCGACAGAATCCAGGGCCATCTGCATGACGCTGCCGTGGAGCACCAGCGATAGTGCCATCGTGAGTGCGCCCATCAGCGCGCAACCCCAGGCGATCGGGAATCGCCGGCCCGGCATCGCCCGCGACAGCAGGTCATGGCTCAGGGTCTGCGCCATCGCCACCAGCAGGGCATTGGAGGTGGCCGCAATGGTGGCGAAGACGTCGGCGACGATGATGCCGGTGGCCACCGCGTTCATGCGATGGCTGAAGAACAGGCTCAGCCCCGCTTCCGGGTCCTGCAGGTCCGGCATCACGCCGCGCAGCATGACGCCGAACAGGGTCATGGCGATCCAGGTGAACTGGACGAAGCCCATGTAGATCCACCAGGCCGAGCGCGTTTCCGCCGGGCTGGCCCCTGCCAGATAGCGCGACACGATGTGGGGCTGCCCCAGGCCGAATCCCAGCGCGGCCGCACCGAAGCCCAGCACGAACCCGGCCGCCGCCGGCCAGCCGCCGGCCGGCAGCAGGCTCAGGAAGCCAGGGCCGGCGGCGGCGAGATTCTGCTGCACGATCGCCCCATCCTCATGGGCGACCCAGAACACCGCGAACAGGGCCAGGGCGGTCCCGATGATGCGGATGACCGCCTGCAGGCTGTCGACATACACCGAGCCGCGAAAGCCGCCGATGCTGGTGTAGGCAATGATCAGCACGGCAAACAGGGCCAGGGCACCGAGCCCGGAGATCGGGAAGGCTCCGGCGATGAACTTCTGGCCGGCCAGCCACTGCGCCGATACATAGCCGCTGAGGCATACCAGGATCAGCGCTCCGCAGATCAGCGCCAGCAGCGTGGCGCCGCGACCCTGCAGCCCATGGGTCAGCAGTTCCGGCAAGGTCGTCGCGCGGGAGCGGCGGCCGAAGTCGTTCAGGCGCTGCGGGAACAGCGCCCAGAAGACGATGTCGCCCATGAGCCAGGACAGCGGCAGCAGCACCCATTGCATGCCGAACACGTAGCCCAGGCCCACGGCGCCAGTGACGATGAAACCGCTGTTGGCAGCCGCACCGGCGGAGAGCCCGATCAGCCAGCGGTTGAGCTTCTGCTCCGCCAGGCCGCCGTGATCGCTGCCGCCGTGCCGGCGGCCGAGCCAGGCCATCAGGAAAGTGGCCGCGAGCGTCAGCCCGAAGACCGCAATCGAAACACTGGAATAGCTGCTGGACACGCCGTGCTTCCCCCCGGACGTCGCTCGGTCCCCGATCCTGCCCCTACTTGCCAGTTCCCGCCTGCCGGTGCAAGCCGGCAGCCTGCAGCGTGTTGCGCATCAACATGGCCACCGTCATCGGCCCCACGCCGCCCGGTACCGGCGTAATCCAGGCCGCGCGCTCGCGCGCCGCCTCGAACTCCACGTCGCCACGCAGCTTGCCGTCCGCGCAGCGGTTGATGCCCACGTCGATGACCGTGGCACCCGGCTTGACCCACTCGCCTTTCACCAGCCCGGGCTTGCCCGCCGCCACCACCAGGATATCCGCGCTGGCGACATCATCCGCCAGGCTGCGGGTGAAACGATGGGTCACGGTGACGATGGAGCCCGCCAGCAGCAGTTCCATCGACATGGGCCGCCCGACGATGTTGGAGGCCCCGACGATCACGGCGCGGCGCCCGTAGAAGCTCTCGCCGATCCCGCGCAGCAGCTCGATCACGCCGTACGGTGTGCAGGGCCTCAGGCGCGGGATGCGCTGCATCAGGCGCCCGACATTGCAGGGATGGAACCCGTCCACGTCCTTGTCCGGGTGGATGCGCTCGATCACCGCAGTGGCATCGATCGGCGCCGGCAGCGGCAACTGCACGAGGATGCCGTCCACCAACGGATCCTCGTTGAGCCCCTCAATGATCCGCAGCAGCTCCGCCTCGCCGGTTTCGGCCGGCAGCTCGTGGGGCCGCGCCTCGATGCCGACCTTGCGGCAGGCCTCGACCTTGTTGCGCACGTAGACCGCGGAGGCGGGATCCGCACCGACGATCACGGTCGCCAGGCAGGGCGCGCGCCCTCCCCCGGCGCGCTCCGCGGCGATACGGCGGGAGACCTCCTCCAGCACGCCGGCGGCAACCGCCTTGCCATCGATCAGGGTCGCGCTCATCGCTGTCCTAGGCGAAGACGATGGTCTTGGGCCAGTTCGGAATCACGCGGTGCTCGACGTGCCAGCGCACCGCACGCGCCAGCACGCGGGCTTCCACGTCGCGTCCCAGGTTGGCCATTTCCTCGGCGCCCATCGCGTGATTCACGCGCACCACGTCCTGCTCGATGATCGGACCCTCGTCGAGGTCCGAGGTGACGTAGTGCGCCGTGGCCCCCACCAGCTTCACGCCGCGCTCGTAGGCGCGCTTGTAAGGGCTCGCACCCTTGAAGCTGGGCAGGAAGGAGTGATGGATGTTGATGCAGCGCCCGTCCAGCGCACGGCACATGTCCTGCGACAGCACCTGCATGTAGCGCGCCAGCACCAGCAGGTCGACCTGCTCCTTGTCCATCAGCTCGAGGATCTGCGCCTCCTGCTGCGGCTTGGTCTCCGCCGTGATCGGGAAGTGATGGAATGGCAGGCCATGCCATTCGGTCAGGCTGCGCATATCCGGGTGGTTGGAGACCACGCCGACGATGTCGGTGTGCAGCAGGCCCGAGCGCCAGCGGTGCAGCAGGTCGTTGAGGCAATGGCCGAACTTGGACACCGCGATCAGCGTGCGCAGCTTGCGGTTCCAGGGCACGATCTTCCACTCCAGCAGGCGATCGCGGGCGATCGGCGCCAGCTCGTCGCGGATCTGCTCCTGGCTGAGCGATACCGGCGAGGCCAGGTGCATGCGGATGAAGAACGCGCCGGTGTCGGGATCGCCGAATTGCGCGCCGTCTCGGATGTCGCAGCCGGCGCGATACAGCGCCGAGGTCACCGCCGCCATGATGCCGGGGCGGTCCGGGGCGCGGAAGGTCAGGATGTGATCGTGGGTGGCTTCGGTCATGGCAGGGCTTCGGTCGCGGGAAGGACGGGAACTACGGCGTCATTACAATACATAACTGCATTATTCTTGGCAGAGTCGGGCTAGGGCCACGGTGCCGCCCTACTTCGCCGGTGCCGTCAGCCGGCTGGCATCCGCCAGCCAGGACGACAGGTATCCAGCCAGGCTCACGTCGATCAGCAGGCGATAGTCATCGTCGGCCAGACGCTGCAGCAGCACCGGCACCGTTTCAGCGAACAGCGTGCGCGTGAATCCGGACACCGGCAGGCTCACCGACGTGGCCGCCGCCAGCACCGCCGGCGCACGCGCGCCCTGCAGGCGGACACTGGCCAGCCGCGAGGACAGGTCGGTCACCACCCAGGCGTCCGCGCTCTCCGGCAATGCCCGCGGTGCGACAGAGATCAGCATCCAGGCATTCGGCTCGAAGCGCGCCAGCGACGAGGCTGCATCGCCGGTCCAGCCGTTCGGCGTGGCCGGCAGGTCGAACGGCAGTGCCCCAAGGGCCGCGGCACGGTCCGCCTTGCGCGACAGGCGCAGGCTGGCGAGTTGCAGGAAGGGCTCCTCGACCACGCGCAGGCCCGCGCTCTGGGCGATGAGCTGCGGCGTGGCGCCGGGCGCGGTACCCAGCGAAGAGATCGCACGAAGCCCGGGGCTGGCTGGCAGGGTGTTCTGGTTCATGTCGTTCACATCCGCAGCCTTTCGCCTTCGGGATCGTAGGCGGTCATCGAAACGATCTTGGCGGGCAGCAGCTTGCCGCCGTCAAAGACCTGTACCTGCTCGCCGAGGCGCTCACGGCCGCGTTCCACCAGGGCCAGGGCCACCGGACGTCCCAGCGTCGGGCTCATGAAGGAGGAGGTCACCCAACCCTGGGTGTGCCCCGATGCAGCCTTGAACGCCGCATCCACCACATGGCCGCCGACCGGCAGCAGCGAAGCCCCATCCACGGGAGCCAGACCAACCAGCTGCCGGCGATCCGTACGACGGCCGTCAGGCGTCATCGTGGTACGGCGGCCGATGAAGTCCTCGGGCTTCTTGTCGATGATCGCCCCAAAGCCGACGTCCTGCGGCAGCGTCAGGCCATCGGTATCGGAGCCCACGTGCAGGAAGCCCTTCTCGGTGCGCATCACCATCAGCGACTCGATGCCGAAGGGGATGATGCCCAGCGGCTTTCCCGCTTCCAGCAGGGCGTTCCACAGCGACAGGCCGTACTGCCAGGGCACGCTGATCTCGTAGCCCAGCTCTCCCGTGAAGCTGACGCGCGCGACGCGCACCGGCACATCGCCGATGCGGCCTTCGCGGGCACTCATGTGCGGGAAGGCTGCCGCGGCAAGATCAATGCCGCTATCCAGGCGCGACAGCACCTCGCGCGCCTTGGGGCCGGCAAGCATCACCACCGCCCACTGCGTGGTCACCGATTCCACCGTGACGTCGAGGTCCACCCATTCGCACTGCAGCCACTCTTCCATCCATTCCACGATGCGATCGGCCTGGCCGCTGGTGGTGCCCACCAGGTAGCTGTTCTCCGACCAGCGCGTCAGCACGCCATCGTCCTTGACGATGCCATCCTCGCCCAGCATCAGGCCGTAGCGGCAGGCGCCGACCTTCAGCGTCCTGACGTTGTTGACGTAGACCCGCGTGAGGAACTCCGCCGCATCCGGGCCCTGCACCAGGATCTTGCCCAGCGGCGAGTAGTCCAGGATGCCGACACCGCTGCGCACCGCCAGGACCTCGCGGTGGATCGTCGCGCTTTCCTGCTCACCGGCCTGAGGATAGAAGGCAGGGCGCATCCAGGCGCCGTAGTCCTCCATCTTCGCGCCGGCCGCGTCGTGTGCCTCCTGCGCCGCCAACTGGCGCAGCGGGCGGTAGTAGGCGCCGACATTGCGGCCCGCGATGGCGCCGAAGGTGACCGGATTGAAGGGCGGGCGGAAGCGCGTGGTGCCCACCTCCCCCGGCGCCTTGCCCAGCACGCCCGACAGGATGCCGATGGCGTTGACGTTCGAGGTCTTGCCCTGGTCCGTCATCATGCCGGTGGTGGTGTAGCGCTTGAAGTGCTCCACCGAAACGAAGTTCTCGCGCGCCGACAGGCGCAGGTCGGACTCGGTCGAGTCGCTGGCGAAATCCACCCAGGACTTCGACGGGCCGCGGCCGATGGCCTCGACGTTGACCGACCATAGCGCCGCCTGCGCCGTCGATGCAACCGGAGCCAGCTCACGGACGATGCGGTTGGCAGCAGCGTCCCTGCCGGCAACGCGGGCGGCTTCCACGGCGATATCGCGCTCGGCCTGGCCCGCGGCAGCGCCGACCAGGTGGCCGGCCTGCGCCAGGCGATGCGGCACGAAGGCCTGCTGCTGATCGTCGAAGCGCAAGGCGCCGCCGGACTGGGAGAACAGGTGCACGGTGGGATTCCAGCCGCCGGACACTAGCAGCACGTCCGCATCGAGCCAGCGCCCGGTACCCGGCTGCGCCTGTCCCTGCCCGTTCACGTCGTGCAGTTCCACGCGCTGCAGGCCACTGCGGCCACGGGTGTCGGTGGGCGCGCAGGTCATCGTCACCGGGATGCCCAGCACCTGGGCCTGGGCCAGCGGTGCCGGCTGGCCGCCGCGCGAATCGGCGATCTGCACCACCTCGACACCCGCCTTGCGCAGTTCGAAGGCCACCGCGTAGGCGCTGTCGTTGTTGGTCGCGATCGCGACACGGCGACCGGGCAGCACGCCATGGCGGTGCAGGTACTGCAGCGCGGCACCGGCGAGCATCACGCCCGGGCGGTCGTTGTTGGGGAAGACCAGCGGGCGCTCGAGCGCACCGGTGGCCAGCACGATCTGCCGACCGCGGATCTTCCACAGCCGCTGGCGCGGACTCGTACCACCGGCCGGCAGCAGCTCGTTGGCCAGCAGGTGGTTGTGGTCGTAGTAGCCGAACGCCGTGGTGCAGCCCAGTACGCGGATGTTCGGCAGCGAGCGGATCTCGTCTTCGCGCGCCTTCAGCCAGTCCGCCGCGGGCAGGCCTTCAACCAGGCCCGGCTCGTACTGCAGCGAGCCGCCCAGCGCGGGCTTGTCGTCCACCAGCACCACGGAAGCCCCGTCGCGCGCCGCCGCGATGGCAGCCGCCAGGCCCGAGGGGCCGGCACCGACCACGATCACGTCGGCCTGGGCATGGCACTTGTCGTAGACATCCGGGTCCGCCAGCTTCGGGCTAACACCCAGGCCCGCGCCGTGGCGGATGGCCGGTTCGTAGAGGTGCCAGCTCGGCGCCATGAAGGTCTTGTAGTAGAAGCCCGCCGGCCAGAACGGCTTGAGCAACTGGAAGAAGCCGAAGACATCGTGCCGCGCGTTGGGCCAGCAGTTGACTGCACGCGCCTCCAGGCCGTCATACAGCTCGATCTGCGTGGCGCGCAGATTGGGCTGCGTGCGCGCACCGCTCTCCAGCTGGACCAGCGTGTTGGCTTCCTCGAAGCCTGCAGCCATCAGGCCACGCGGGCGGTGGTATTTGAAGCTGCGCCCGGTGACCCGCACGCCATTGGCCAGCAGGGCCGAGGCCAGCGTGTCGCCGACATAGCCGGTGTATTCGCGGCCGTCGAAACGGAAGCGCAGCGGACGCGAGCGGTCGATCCGCCCACCCTGGCTGCTGCGGAATGCCTGGCTCATGACCGTACCTCCGTCGCTTCGACCTGCGGCTTCGGCGCGGTCATCGCATAGACCACCCGGACTTCATGGGTCACGGTGTGGCGGGCCAGGTTGAACCACTGGCGGCAGCCGGCGGCATGCAGCCAGCGCTCGAAGTGCCAGCCCAAGGGGTTCTGGCGCATGTAGAGGTAGTCCGCCCACTGCGCGTCGGAGACGGCATCGTGGGGACCCGGCCGCTGGATGTGGCTCTCGCCACCGCAGCGGAATTCGGCCTCGTCACGAGGGCCACAAAAAGGGCAGTCGATCTTCAGCATCAGTGCGCGATTCCTGCAGCGGCGGCTTCGTCGACCAGGCGGCCGGTGGTGAAGCGCTCGAGTCCAAAGGGCTTGATCAGCGGATGTACTTCGCCGGTGGCCAGGGTATGGGCCATGGTCCAGCCGCCGGCGGGAATGGCCTTGAAGCCGCCGGTGCCGAAGCCACAATTCAGGTAGAGGTTCTCGACCGGGCAAGGGCCGAAGATCGGCGATGAGTCGCGCACCACGTCGACGATGCCGGCCCACTGGCGCATCAGGCGCAGCCGCGAGAACGCGGGGAACATCTCCAGCATGCCGGCAACCACGCCCTCCAGCGTGTGGAAGTTGCCGCGCTGCGCATACGACGGGTACAGGTCCAGGGCACCACCGATCACCAGTTCGCCCTTGTCGGTCTGGCTGAGGTAGACGCCCGTCGCCGGCGACAGCACCACCGTGTCGAACACCGGCTTCACCGGCTCCGACACGAAGGCCTGCAGCGCGTAGCTGGTGATGGGCAGGCGCAGGCCGGCATTGGCCGCGACCTTGCTGGTATGGCCCGCCACCGACAGGCAGACCTTGTCGGCGCGAATCTCGCCGCGATTGGTCTTCACACCCTTGACGACGCCGTCACCGCCGAGGAAGCCGGTCACCTCGCAGTTCTGGATGATGTCGACGCCC
>JASBRP010000050.1 GCA_030149365.1 Solimonas sp. | reverse complement strand
CCCCTCATGCGGCCCTTTTGTTTTTTGCCCCCACCCCCCCGCCCGGGGGTTGCGGGTTTGGTGGGGGGCCCACGCTTTCAGCTAAGAGCCAAGCCTGCCCCTCACCCCCACCCTCTCCCCGTAAACGGGGAGAGGGAGTTGGCGCAGTTATCCGAATCGATACCCCGAGTGAGTCACCTCGCCGAGCCGATGGTGATAGCAGCGCACCCCTGCGTCCTCACCACCCGCTCCCGCCACCACCATCAGCGGAATCAGGTGCTCCTCCCGCGGATGGCAGGCGCGTGCATCGGGCGCGCTGGCCCATGCCGCCAGCAGGCGCTCGCGTTCGGCCCGCCCTGGCGTCTCCACCGCCGCCGTCAGCCAGTCATCGAAGCGCCGCGAGCTCCCCGCCACGTCCCGCACCGCGCCGCCGATCATCGCGCGCAGGTTGTGGTAGCTGAAGCCGCTGCCCAGGATCAACACGCCTTCGTCGCGCAGCGGCGCCAGCGCGCGGCCGATGGCCAGGTGGGCGGCGGCATCCAGGTCGTGGCGCAGCGATAGTTGCACGGTGGGAACCTGCGCCTGTGGCCAGGACAGCAGCAGGGGCACGAACACGCCATGGTCGTAGCCGCGCTGCGGGTCGGCGGCACTGGCGATGCCGGCGTCGGCCAGGAGCGCCTGGATCCGCTGCGCCAGCGCCGGGTCACCGGGCGCGGGCCACTGCAGCCGGTAGGTATGCGGCGGGAAGCCGCCGTAGTCGTAGATCAGCGGCGGCCGGGCGCCCCCGGTGACGGTCGGCACCGGAGCCTCCCAGTGCGCGGAAACCACCAGCAGCGCCCGCGGCTCGGCCGGCAGCAGGCCGGGCAGGGACTTCAGCCAGCCGCCCAGGTGATCCCAGAAGTCCGGCGGGTCCCAGTCCATGAAGAAGCAGGGGCCGCCTCCATGAGGAAGGAACAGGGCGGGCTGGCGGACGGGGGTGTTCATTGCCTCATATGAGGGCAAGCCTGCCGCCGCGCCGTTTTTCTTGGATAATCATCCGATGCCGCAACAACTGAAATTCGCGCTTGCCCAGTTGAACCTCTGGGTCGGCGATGTCGAGGGCAACGTCGAGAAGATCATCGCCGCCAGCGCGCGGGCGAGGGACGAGCTCGGCGCCGACCTGGTGGCCTGTCCGGAACTGTCCCTGCTGGGTTATCCGCCCGACGACCTGCTGCTGCGCTCGGCGATGCCGCGCGTGATCGAAGAGGGCGTCAACCGCCTGCTGGCGGAGGTGCGCGGCATCACCCTGGTGGTGGGCCTGCCGGAGTACGCCGACGGCCTGATCTACAACGCCGCCTACGTGATCCGCGATGGCGTGATCCAGCAGCGCTACCGCAAGCAGCAGTTGCCGAACTACGGCGTGTTCGACGAGCGCCGCCATTTCCGGCCCGGCCATGCGCCCTGCGTGTTCGAGCTGGGCGGCCGCCGCATCGGCCTGACCATCTGCGAGGACATCTGGCTGACGCAGCCGGCGGCGCAGGCGCGCGATGCCGGCGCCGAGCTGCTGATCAACATCAACGCTTCGCCCTACCATGCCGGCAAGACCGGCGAGCGCCGCCGGGTGCTGGACCAGCGCGTGGCCGAGACCGGCCTGCCGATCCTCTACGTGAATTGCGTGGGCGGCCAGGACGACGTGGTGTTCGACGGTGATTCCATGGTGCTGCGCGCCGACGGCTCGCTGGCCTTCGAGGCGCCGCTGTTCGAGGAAGGCGTCTACGCGGTGACGCTGGACGGTGGCCGCTTCGAGCAGGCGCCGCGCCGGCCGGACCTGCCGCTGGAAGAGGTGGTGTACGAGGCGCTGGTGCAATCGGTGCGCGACTACGTCAACCGCAACGGCTTTCCCGGTGCGCTGATCGGGCTGTCGGGCGGCATCGACTCGGCCCTGGTCGCCGCGATTGCGGTCGATGCCCTGGGACCCGAGCGGGTCTGGGGCGTATCGATGCCTTCGCGCTACACCATGGACATGTCCAACGACGACGCGCGCATCCAGGCCCAGACCATGGGTATCCGCTACTCGGTGCTGCCGATCGAGCCGGCCTTCAAGGCCTTCAACGAAACCCTGGCGGAAACCTTCGCCGGCAAGCCGGCGGACCTGACCGAGGAAAACCTGCAGTCACGCTCGCGCGGCATCCTGCTGATGGCGCTGTCGAACAAGTTCGGCAACGTGGTGCTGACCACCGGCAACAAGAGCGAGATGGCGGTGGGCTACGCCACGCTCTACGGCGACATGTGCGGCGGCTTCGCGCCGATCAAGGATGTCTACAAGACGCTGGTGTTCCGCCTGGCCAGCTGGCGCAACACGCGCTCGCCGGTGATCCCGGAGCGCGTCATCACGCGCCCGCCGAGCGCCGAATTGCGCCCGGACCAGAAGGATTCGGATTCCCTGCCGCCCTACGAGGTGCTGGATCCGATCCTGGAAGCCTACGTGGAGCGGCAGCTGTCGATCCCGGAAATCGTCGCGCTGGGCTTCGAGGAGGCCACGGTCAAGCGCGTGGCCTCGCTGGTGCGGCGCTCGGAATACAAGCGCCGCCAGGCGCCGCCGGGCCCCAAGGTGACGCGCTGCGCCTTCGGGCGCGAGAGGCGCTATCCGCTGACGGCTGTCTACGGCGACATCTGAGTCGCCGCCGGACCCCTCAAGGCCTGGGCGGCGGCGGCGGTGCCGGCGACCGGGGCACGGCAGGGGCAACCGGCGCAACGGTAGCGGCCGCATCGACCTTGGCAGGCGCTTCCGCCGGCTCGGCGGCCGGCACGACGGCGGCCGGAGTGGCCTTGACCGGCAGCGGGGTGACGGGAGCCGGGCGATCGCGGTTGGCGGCCAGGATGGCGGCAGCCTCGTCGGCCTGCGGCTTCAGGTCCAGCGCGCGGTAGCTCTGCTCCATGGTCTGCAGGGCTTCCAGCGCCGCCGGAGCACCGGGGTACTGGGCGATGATCTGCTCGCTGCGCTTGGCGGCGGCGATCCAGGCGCCGCGCTTCATGTAGAAGCGCACGGCGTGGATCTCGCTCTCGGCGATGCGGTTGCGCAGGAAGATCATGCGCTGGCGTGCGTCGGCGGCGTAGGGGCTGTTGGGATACTTCTGCACCAGCAGGCCGAAATCGTCGAAGGAGCGGCGTGAATAGCCCATGTCCTTCTGCGTGGCGTCCAGGCCGAGCATGTCGCTCAGGCCTTCTTCGCGGTCGAAATTGGCCAGGCCCTTGATGTACTGCACGTAGGCCGCGCCGCTGTGGCGGGGGTGCTCGCGCAGGAAGCGCTCGGCCCCGGCCAGGGCGGAGTCCTGGTCGTAGTTGCGGTACAGCGCGTAGATCTTCTCCAGCTGCGACTGGGTGGCGTACTCGGAGAAGGGGAAGCGCTGGATCAGGCGGTCATAGCGCTCGATCGCGGTGCTGAAATCGCTGGTATCCAGGGAATCGCGCGCGGCCTTGTACAATTGGCCGGCTTCCAGGCGCATTTCCCGCGCGCTGCGCTGCTCGGGCTTGAACGGATTGGTGGGCGGCAGCCGGTTGGGATCGGAGCTGCAACCGGCGACCAGCAAGGCCGCCACGAGCGTGATTTTGAGCTTCATGGAAGAGTGAATCCTGTGATTTCCCGAGTATAGCCGATGACCGCGTCCGATCTGGCCGATGAAGAAGACCTCCTGCTGACCGCCACGGTTCCCCCCGACCTGGCCGGCAGCCGGCTGGATGCCGCCTGCGCCCGGCTGTTCGAGCAGTATTCCCGTTCCCGCCTGCAGGGTTGGATCGAGGAGGGGCGGCTGCGCGTCAACGGCGAGACCGTGACCCGGGGGCGCCAGCCGGCGGTGACGGGCGATATCCTGGAGCTGGACGCCGTGCCGCCCCAGGACACCACGGTGCAGCCCCAGGACATCCCCCTGGACGTGGCCCATGCCGACAAGTACATCGCGGTGATCCGCAAACCGGCCGGCCTGACCGTGCACCCCGGGGCGGGCCAGCGCGACGGCACGCTGCAGAACGCCCTGCTGCACCATTTCCCCCAGACCGCCGGCGTGCCGCGCGCCGGAATCGTGCATCGCCTGGATAAGGACACCTCCGGCCTGCTGGTGGTGGCCCTGGACCTGGCGGCCCACGCCAAGCTGGTGGCCGACATCGGCCGCCGCGATTTCCGCCGCGAGTACGATGCCGTGGTCCACGGCACCCTGATCGCCGGCGCCACCATTGACCTGCCGATCGGCCGGCATCCGCGCGAGCGCATCAAGATGGCGGTGGTGGAGGGCATGCGCGGCCGCGAGGCGGTGACGCACTACCGGGTGCAGGAGCGCTTCCCCGGCCACACCCACCTGCGCCTGAAGCTGGAGACCGGCCGCACCCACCAGATCCGCGTGCATCTGTCCCACCTGCGCCACCCCATTGTGGGCGACACGATCTACGGCGGCGACGTGGTGCGCGGCGCCGGCATGGACCCGCAGCTGCGGGAGACCCTGAAGAATTTCCCGCGCCAGGCCCTGCACGCCCGCGAGCTTGAGCTGGAGCATCCCAAGACCGGCAAGCGCGTCGGCTGGTCCTGCGAGCCGCCGGCCGACATGCAGGCCCTGCTTGAGGCCCTGCGGGCCACGCAGTGAGCCTGCCGCCCGAGGCTTTCCTGCCAGCGGACTGGCCCGCGCCCCCGGGGGTGCGGGGCCTGCAGACCACTCGCCTGGGCGGGACCAGCCAGGGGCCGTATGGCCACTTCAACCTCGCCACCCACTGCGGCGACGACCCGGCCGCCGTGGCGCGCAACCGGGCCCTGCTGCGTGAGACGCTGGCCCTGCCGGCGGAGCCGGCCTGGCTCAACCAGGTGCATGGCTGCGCCGTGGCGCGGGCACCGGTCCCCGGCCTGCTGGCGGCCGACGCCAGCGTCGCCGAGGGTCACGGCCAGGTCTGCGTGGTGATGACGGCGGACTGCCTGCCGGTGCTGTTCTGTGCCGAGGACGGCAGCGCCGTGGCCGCCGCCCATGCCGGCTGGCGCGGCTTGGCGGGCGGGGTGCTGGAGCAGACCATCGCCGCCCTGCGTCGCCCGCCGTCGCGCTTGCTGGCCTGGATGGGCGCGGCGATCGGTCCGGCGGCGTTCGAGGTGGGGCCGGAGGTGCGCGAGGCCTTCGTCGCCCAGGACCCGGATGCTGCCGCCTGCTTCACCCCGGGCCGTCCCGGCAAGCTGCAGGCCGATCTCTACGCCCTGGCACGCCTGCGCCTGCGCCGCGCCGGCCTGGAGCGGGTCCATGGAGGCGGGCTTTGCACCGTCACCGATGAACGGCGCTTCTTCTCCTTCCGCCGCGAGCCGGTCTGCGGGCGCATGGCCAGCTTGGTCTGGATTGCCTAGAGCCTGTCCGTAGATCCGCTCTTAGGTCATATTTCTGGCCCGGGCGGATTGCGCCGCCGCGAGCGGCAAGGTTAAATAACCGCAAAGAAACCAACGATCTCGCGTGCCCTCTTGCGGTGCGCGGCCGGCTTACAAGGCGCTTGAGCGTCGCTGCCGGACAGGGTCGCAGGTGCGATGCCACTCTGACGAAACAAGAAGTCCGGTCCGCAGTCCTGTGGGCCGTCGGTGCGACACGGGGAGACACCATGAAAGCGGTACACCAGCGCAAGCCGTTCCTGCTGCATCCCATTGCCATTGCGGCTGGCCTGCTGGCCACCCAACCGGCGATGGCCTTCGAATTCGATATCGGCGGCACCGAGATCAAGATCGACAACCTGATCTCGATCGGCGGCGTCGTCCGCATGCAGGACCGCGACAACAGCCTGATCGGGCGCAGCAACCTGAATCCGGGCCTGTGCGTGGCACGCAATCCGGCCACCGCCTACAACGCCCCTGACCGCACCTACTCCGGCGACACCTGCTCCGGCACGGTGGAGGACGCGCAGTTCGGCAATCGCAACAATTTCTACCTGTCGCAGCCCGGCGCTGCCAGCCCCAACGGCGACAACGGCAACCTGTCCTTCGACAAGGGCGACTGGGCCCATGCCACGGCCAAGCTGACCACGGACCTGAGCTTCAACGTCGCTGACTTCAACTTCTTCGCCCGTTCGTTGTACTTCTACGACAACCAGTATTCGGATTTCAAAGTCCGTCATCCGGACACGACGGCCCAGCTGTCGGAGACCGAATTCTCGGACGCGGGCAAGGATCGCATTGCCCACAAGTTCCAGATGCTGGACTACTTCGTCAGCCGCACCTTCGAGATCGGCGAGCGCCAGGCCGCAGTCAAGGTCGGTAACCAGGTCATCAACTGGGGCGAGAGCGGCTTCCTGGCGCTGAACAGCCTCAACAGCATCAATCCGCCCAACCAGGCCCTGCTGCGCCTGCCGGGCTTCGACGTGAAGGAACTGTTCCAGCCCACCGGCATGGTCGTGCTGAACCTGGAGCTGCTCGAGGGTGTCAACCTCGAGACCTTCTACCAGTACGAGTGGAAGCCGATCCGCATCGACCCGGTCGGCAGCTTCTTCTCCAGCTCCGACATCCTCGGTGATGGCGGTACCTATGCCATGCTGTCCTTCGGCAAGGCGCCGGAGGATCCGGAGCAGCTGTACGAACCGTACCGTAACCCGGATGATCCGGCATCGGTGCTGGGCTCGACGTCCAGCCGCACGGTCCTGCGTGACTTCGCCGAGGAGAAGCGCCGCCGACCGGACGATGGCGGTCAGTACGGCGCCGCACTGCGCTTCTTCTTCGACGGCCTCAACAATGGCACCGAAGTCGGCCTCTACCACTCCAACTATCACAGCCGCGTTCCGAGTGTGTCGGCGCTGGCTGCGGACGCCACTTGCCTGGGCACGGGTGTCACGCCAGTGTCGGGCCTGCTGAATACGGTGACTAACCTGCTGACGGGCCTCGGCCTGCCGCTGAGCCAGTACCTGGCCCTCCCCGGGAATCTGACCTCGGTGCTCGCCGACTGCGGTGTGCCACTGGCCAACCTGGGTGGAAACACCACGGCCGCCGACCGTGAAGGCTTGCCGCTGGACACCATGCGCCTGGTGGTGGAGTACCCGGAGAACATCCGCCTCTGGGGTATCTCCTTCAATACCACCCTGGGCGACGTGGCTTGGTCGGGCGAGTACGCCTTCCGTGAGAACCTGCCGCTGCAGATCCACACCACGGACGTGATCTTCGCGGCGCTGCAGCCGGCCTTCCCGGCCAATGACTTCAGCCTGGAGCCTATCGCCACCCTGCCGGGCCGTCGTACCGCGGTGCCGGACTTCATCACGCAGTACCGCGGCATCACGGTGAACCCCGGCGACTACATCCGCGGCTACGAGCGCATGAAGGTGGGCCAGCTCGGCACCACCTTCCTGAAGACCATCGGCGGCGACAACTGGATCAACGCCTCGCAGGTCACGCTGCTGCTGGAACTGGGCATGACCCACGTGCTGGATATGCCCAAGCTGTCCGAGCTGCAGTTCCAGGGCGGCGGTGTCGATACCCACATCAGCGGCGGTGCCGACGGCAGTTCCGGCATCAACCCTGCCGATATCCGCAGCGATCCGAGCGACCCCACCTCGAGCAGGACCGATGCGAACCTGCGCCAGAATCCCACCGCCCAGAAGAAGGGCAACTTCGGCACCGAGTACTCCTACGGCTACCGCCTGGTCACGCTGACCCGCTTCGACGATGCCTTTGCCAACGTCAACCTGGAGCTCCTGAATGCCTTCTTCCACGACGTGGAAGGCACCGCCCCGGGCCTGGGCCAGAACTTTGTTGAGGGCCGCATGCAGATCATCTCGGGCGTGCGCTTCGACTACCTGGCGACCTGGAACGGCGAAATCCGCTACACCTGGTTCACCGGCGGCGCCGACCGTGATGCCCTGCGTGACCGCGACAACCTGATGCTATCCCTCGGCTACCAGTTCTGAGGGCGGTTTCGGTGTGCACCGGGCGGGGCCGCGTTGCGCGAGCCCCGCCCGCTTCGTTTCAGGGGGCGCAGGGCCGTTCCTGTCAAGCGCATTTGTTGCAGTGCGGGCGGCTGAAAAAGCTGGCCAAGCTGGCGGCGACGTGAAAAACTTGCGCGGCCAATACCCATAGCGCGCAGTTTTCCCCTGCGCGACACCATACGAGGGGAAGCATGAAGCACGATAAGAAGAAGTTGCTGGGACTGCTGGCCGGTTCCACGCTCGCCGCGCTTGCTGTCAGCGCGATTGCCCAGGACGAGGGCGCTGCACCGGAAGAGGCTGCCGTAGAGGCCGCGCCTGCCGAAGCCGCGGAGGCACCCGCTGCCGAGGAGGCCGCTGCACCCACGGTGAAGCCCCGCCCTTCGGAGCTGATGCCGCTGGCCAGCCGCTCCATGCTGCTGGATGTGGCCAACACCGGCAAGCGCCTGGTGGCGGTCGGCGACCGCGGACACGTTCTGGTGTCCAGCAACGGCAAGGACTGGGCGCAGGTCCAGGTGCCGGTGCGCTCCGCGCTCACCGCCGTGACCTTCACCGATTCCGAGAACGGCTGGGCCGTGGGCCATGACGCCGTGATCCTGCACACCAAGGACGGCGGCAAGACCTGGGCCCTGCAGAACTTCCAGCCGCAGCTGGAGAAGCCGCTGCTCGACGTGCTGTTCGTCGATGCCAGCCGTGGCTTCGCGGTGGGCGCCTACGGACTGTTCTACGAAACCACCGATGGTGGCCAGAACTGGGCCGAGGTGCAGTCCCCGATCCGCGAGGACGAGCTGCACTTCAACTCCATCGCCCGCCTCAACAACGGCAACCTGCTGATTGCCGGCGAGCAGGGCACCCTGGCCCTGTCCAGCGACGGTGGCGTGACCTGGAACAAGCTGACCGCGCCGTACGAGAGCTCGCTGTTCGGCTCCGTGGCCGTGGGCGAGAAGGGCGCGGTGCTGTTCGGCCTGCGCGGCAACGTCTACGTGTCCGCCGATCCGGCGGCCGGCAACTGGACCAAGGTCGAGACCGGAACAGTGGCTTCCATGTTCGGCGGCGCCTCGCTGCCGGGCGGCGACGTGGCCATGGTGGGCCTCAACGGCTCGGTGCTGCTGGTCGGCGCCGACGGCGGCAACGTGCGCAGCCTGCGCACCGATGCCGGCACCCCGTTGTCCGGCGTCATCGTCGCCAGCGACGCCAGCCTGCTCGCCGTCGGCGAGTCGGGCGTGCAGCGCGTAAAGCTCCGTTGAGCGTCGCTTTCCGACCAGGAATTCCGAAATGACCGAAGAAAACCACAAGCCGACGACGACGCAGAAGATCCTCGCGGCCATCGAGCCGCTGATCTACGCGCGCCGCAAGCTCACCATGGGCATCCTGCTGGTGCTGACCGTCTGGTTCGCCTGGGAAGCCGCCCACATCCGCCGTGACGCCGGCTTCGACAAGTCGATCCCGCTCGAACACCAGTACATGCAGGTGCTCAAGCAGTACATGGCCGAGTTCGGCGGCGCCAACACCGTGCTGGTGGCGCTGATCCAGAAGGACGGCAAGGGCGACATGTACAACGAGGCCTTCCTGACGGCGCTGAAGTCGGCGACCGACGAAGTCTTCTTCCTGCCCGGCATCGACCGCTCGCGCGTGTCCTCGCTGTTTACGCCGGACGTGCGCTACATTGAGGTGGTGGAGGGCGGATTCGCTGGCGGCAACGTGATCCCGGCCGAGTACGCACCCAACCCCGAGATGTTCGCGCTGGTACGCGGCAATGTCGGCAAGGGCGGACATGTCGGCCGCTACACGACCAAGAGCCAGAACGGCGCGATGATCTACTCCGAGCTGCTCGAAGTGGATCCGGTCACCGGCGAGAAGCTCGACTACGCCGTGGTCTCCAAGCTGCTGGAGGACAAGATCCGCGGCCGCTTCACCAACCCGAAGAAGTACGTCTACAAGCTCAAGGAAGCCAAGGACGGCCTGGCTGCCGGTGCGGTGGTGGGCGAGGGCTTCGTCGATCTGGGCTGGAAGCTGCGCATGGAGACCTTCGAGGTCAACGGCCCGGCCAAGGATGACGGCTCGGCGCCCGACAAGATCAAGGTCAAGGGCAGCGACGTCGCCGTCGAGTTCATCGACAACCCGCAGTACAACCCGGACATCAACGTCCACGTCATCGGCTTCGCCAAGGTCGTGGGCGACGTGATCGACGCCACCATGCAGGTGGTGCTGTTCCTGATCCTGACGCTGTTCATGACCTTCCTGCTGCTGTGGCTCTACACCGGCTCGATGAAGCTGGCGATCCTGCCGCTGGTCTGCGCCATCACCGCCGTGATCTGGGAGTTCGGCCTGCTGCAGATGGCCGGCAAGGGCCTGGACCCGTTCGCGATCCTGGTGCCGTTCCTGATCATCGCGATCTCGGTGTCGCACGGCGTGCAGTACGTCAACGCCTGGGTCGGCGAGATCACGCTGTTCAAGCGCAACAGCTTCGATGCTTCGCTCTACACCTGGCGCCGCCTGGCGGTGTACGGAACCATGGCGATCATGACCGGCTTCGTCGGCTTCGCGCTGATCGCCGTGATCCCCATCGACATCATCCGCGAGATGGCACTCAACGCCTCGCTGGGCATGTTCGCGATCCTGATCACCAACAAGATCATGATGCCGATCTGGCTGACCTGGATCGACATCGGCGATCCCGAAGCCTTCCGCCTGAAGCAGGAACAGCGTGACAGCGTGCTCGACCCGGTCTGGGAGTTCATCTCCAACGTCGTGCGTCCGACCCCGGCGATCATCGCCATCCTGGCCGCGTCGGCGCTGTACGGCTGGAGCTTCTGGAAGGGTGAGGGCCTGCAGGTCGGCGACAGCCAGGACGGCGTGCCGGAGCTGTTGCCCGACTCGCGCTACAACCAGGACACCAACGCCATCGGCCGCAACTTCGCGATCGGCACCGACATCATGAAGGTGATCGCCGAGATGGACGCGGAAGCCTGCGTGCGTCACGACATGATGGACCAGGTGGACCGCTTCGGCTGGCGCATGGAGAACACCGAGGGCGTGCAGTCGATCCTGTCGCTGCCCTGGGCGGCTCGCCAGGTCAACGCCGCGTTCTCGGAAGCCACTCCGAAGTTCAAGGTGCTGCCGCGCAACCAGTACACCATGGTGCAGGCGATCACCCCGATCCCGACCTCGTCCGGTCTGCTGAATTCCAACTGCTCGGCGCTGGCGATCTTCGTCTTCACCCAGAACCACCGCGCCTCGACGCTGGAGCGGATCGTTCACGAGGTCGGCGCCTTCAATACGGAAAACGCCGCCGAGTTCTACGAGGTCAACAAGGACGTCAACGAAGGCTACTGCGCCGAGAAGCTCGACAAGCGCCGTGAGGCGGGCCGCACCCGTATCGCGCGCGAGAAGCACATCGAGAAGATGCGCAAGAAGGACAAGACGATCAGCGACGAGAAGGTCGATGCCGATCCGAAGGTCATCGAGCTGACCAAGGCCGCCGATGCCGCCGCCGAGGCGCACAAGGCGATGGACAAGGCCTGCCCGGTCAACTTCGCGCTGGCCTCCGGCAACGTCGGCGTCATGGCGGCCACCAACGAGGAAGTACACCGCCTCGAGAAGCCGATCCTGTACGTGGTCTACGCCGGCATCATCATCTGCGTGTTCCTGTCCTTCTTCGAGTGGCAGAGCCTGGTGGCGATCATGCTGCCGCTGTCGCTGGTGTCGTGGATGGCCTACGCGGTCATGACGATCCTGGGTATCGGCATGAAGGTGGCGATCCTGCCGGTGGTGGCATTGGCAGCCGGTGTCGGCGTGGACTACGGAATATACGTATACGCCACATACGCCGACGCCCTGGCGGCAGGCTTCAAGAGTCGCGAGGCTTACCTCAAGACGCTGAAGCTGACCGGCAAGGCGGTGATCTTCACCGGCATCACGCTGAGCCTGGGCGTGCTGACCTGGCTGTGGTCGGGCCTGCAGTTCCAGCGCGACATGGGCAAGCTGCTGGTCTTCATGTTCACCACGAACATGATCGGCGCCATCGTGCTGCTGCCGGCCATCGCGTCCTTCATCCTCAAGCCGAAGGAACTGGCGCCGGGTGAAGAGCCGGTGTTCAAGCCGCGCCACTGATGTAACGCTTGCAAGGAAAAGCCCCCGCTAGTCGGGGGCTTTTCTTTTGTGGAGCAGCGACCGTAGATGTCTGGGCCGGCGAGGCGATGGGCGTGCGTAAATGCCACCATGGATGGCGGCTTTTCCGGGGACTCCCTCCCTCTCCCCGTTTACGGGGAGAGGGGTAGGGTGAGGGGCGCACGCTTTCATTGAGTAGATGAGGCCGTGGTGCCGGCGACTACGCCGGTCAGGCGCTATTGATCTCAGAGGGGTTATTTCGCCTAAGGGCGAGGTACCTTTCTTTGTTGTACGACAAAGAAAAGTACCCAAAAGAAAACGTATCCTGCCATCCGCGGCCCCGCTGAAGTGGGGCAACCTGCCTGGTGATCGAGTGCGACGGGTCGGGCCCAAAGGCCATCCATGGCCTGAGACCTGTCCGGCTCGACCCTGCACTCGACCCCCAGGCAGGCGCTACTGGAAGGGAACCCGGTACATCAAAAGCATTCGCTGCGCTCACCAAGACATCTAAAAAGTCTTGGAACCCCTCTCCCCTCGCGGGAGAGGGGCAGGGGAGAGGGGGATGCTCGAGGCAGCCAATGCAGCAGCAGTTGCCGACAAGGGCAGGACGCCCGCAGGTAGGGCTTGGCAACTGCTCCATGCGTTACCCTACCTCGGGCATCCATGCCCTCGAGCGCAGGAGCAGTCGCCGAGAGGCCTGCTGTAAGCGGTTCGGCACTAACCCAGCCGTATTCCCGCTGAGCCTCTGCCGAAGATCGAAACGTCCTCAGTCGACCAGCGTCGCCCCGCCGCCGCTGCAGCTCAGGTTCGCGCCAACCTCCACCTTGTTGAGGTCCACGCCCAGCTGCTCCAGCAGCAGATTAACCAGCGGGTCCAGCAGCGGGCCGAGCAGGCCGTTGACCACGTTCATGACCGTGGTGACCAGGCCGTTGATCACGCTGCCGACCAGGAACACGACGTTGCCCAGGCCATTGCCCAAGCCACTACCGGTAGGTTGGTAGAACTGCAGCTGCAGGCCCAGCAGGGTGTTGCGCAGGCTGGTCACGATGTTGGAAGAACTGACGCTCTTGTAGGCGGGGTCTTCACCGATCTTCGGCAGGCCGCCCGCCGGGGGTTCGGTGTAGACCTGGGTGGTGTTGGTGCTGGCAATCGGCAGGTCCGCCTTCAGGCCGATGCCGCCACCGGCAAAGGCGTTGCGCTTGGCCAGGGCAGCGTTGCTGCTCCAGGTGCCCGTGTCGGTCTGGTAGGTCGTGGAGCAGAACAGCAGCAGCGTGCATTGGTAGCGGACGCGCTTGGTGCCGATGTCCAGGATCGGCACGGGGTCGACCGTAGGCGCGGCGGAGGAAGCGAACACCTTGGTGGCCGCGTCGGCGGCGGTGGTGCCCATCTTGCCGATGCGCAGCTCGGCCGCGGCCGTGTAGGTGGGGACCGTCAACGACTTGTCCGGCTCGTTGGCGCAGGAATAGTCGTTGACGTAGGCGCGACCGCCACCAGCATCGATGTTGATGTCGAGCCGGGGTGTCGGCAGGACGCGCAGATCGATGATGTCCCGCTGGATGTCGCAGGCGAGGACGCAGGACAGTCCCTGCAGCAGGCCCAGCAGGTTGAGCGAGAGCAGGTCGTTGACGGTGTTGGTCAGCGCCGAGACCAGGGTGTTGTTCAGCAGTCCCTCGAGCGTGGTCGCCAGGGTGGCGGGCAGGTCCAATGAGATCAGCGTACGAACCTGCGCGGTACGCACATAGATGCGATCCTCGCCTAGGGGATCGAGACGTGCTCGCTCAGGGTTGCCGATGGCGGAAAGCTGCGGTGATTCGATGACGCGAACGCGGACATTGGCGCCCAGTACGCCAGGGATGCCGATCGGCAGGTTGGCGCAGGCGACGCAGTTCTTGTTGGCCAACTGCACGCTGCCTTGGACCAGCTGGAACAGGTTCAGGCCCACATCGAGGCCGGAATCGGGCGTGCCGGTCTGGATGTTGAGCAGGTCGCCCAGGCGCACCAGCGGCGAGAGGCCGGGCAGGTTGGCGCCGACCAGGTTCTGCAGGCCCAGCAGGGCGGCGTTGACGTTGGCGGTGCCGCCGCTGCCGCCGCCCTGCTGCAAGGCCGTGGCGGCTACGTCCAGCAGGGTGCCCACCGATACCTGGGTGTTGAGCACGCTGTCGTAGTCGCCTGCGCTCAGGCCGAGGTTGATGGCCAGCGCGTCGAGGTAGTTGAGCAGGTTGAGATCGGTGTGGACCAGGCCGTCCCAGGCGCCGGCGCTGAGGTTGAGGCTGCCGCCGAGCAGGCCGCCGACGACGGCGTTCAGCACCGTGCCCTGGCCCGGGTTCACCGTGGCCAGCGTGCTGCGGATGCGCAACTGCGCCAGCGGCTGGTTGGCGATGGCGATGGCGCTGGCGGTCAGCGTGTGGCTCTGGATGAAGGGCAGGAAGCGCGGCGGCACGCCGGAGATGGTGGCGCGGACGGCGTTCAGGTTTTCCGTGGCGGTTGGGTCGAAGGCCTGGTCACGCCGGCCATCCCAATCGCCGCATTCGATCACCGGGGCGTTGTGGCGCTTGTTGCCCAGGTTCTGCAGGGCGTTGTTGGAGCCGGTGGTGCGCGCGGTGGCGCAGCTCAGGTGCAGGCTGCGGGCACCGGCCATGGCGGCGAGGTCGGCGGCCTTCTGGTACTCGCGCTTGTAGAAGTACAGGAAGCCCATGTCGGCGATCGACAACAGGATCACACCCAGGCTGAGGCCCAGCGCCGCGAAGATGACGATGGAGCCCCGCTGCTTCTGGGCAGAGGCCGAAAACTCAGAGATGAATGGGCGTGGCACGATGGACCTCTCGCGTTAGATCTGGGCCGTGGCGCAGCTCACGAGCTTCTTGGGCATCCATCCGTCGATATCGCCGACCGCCGGTATCGTGATGGAAGGAAGGATACGGGTGCCGGCGGCGTTGTCGTACGGGAAGTCGACCGTGATGCTCACCGCGCCGGTGCTGCCGGCGCCGTTGCAGGCGAAGTTGTGCACGACGATCACGCGCGAGGGCTTTACCTGGGTGTTCAGCCAGTCGCGGCGGGCGGTGAAATTGGCGTTGTGGGCGCGCGGCGCGATGGACGAGGCGGCCAGCGAGTTGATCACTTCCGACTTGATCATGGCGTCGGTGATGCCGGGCTGGATTGCCGCGCGCGCGCCGTCCTCCGCCGCGCGCGAGATGGCCAGCTGCGTGTAGAACGCGGCGCCGAAGGTGATCAGTCCGTAGAGGATCAGCAGGAACACCGGCAGCACCAGGGCGAACTCCATCGCCGCGGCGCCCTGCTGCTGCAAACGGCCTTTGGGCTTGTTCATAGGTCGAGCGCCCGGCCGTCGAGCAGGCTGCGGGCCTGAGCGGTGAGGTAGTTGGGAATCATCAGCCCGAAGCCCGGCAGCGGCGGCAGCGCGGGCCCGTTTGCATGGGCGGCGTAGGGGTAGCTCATCGTCACCACGACCTGGCAGCCGGGCAGCAGGTCGCAGTTGGTGGCGCTGGAGCCTGGCGGGCACTGCGCGGCGTTGTCGATGGCGGCGTCGGCTGGGCAGATCCGGGCCTGGATCTGCAGCAGGCCGGGTTTCCAGGCATTGATCCAGCTGCTGTGCCGGGTGGCGGCCACCTCGGCCTGGCGGCGGCGCAGCTCGAGCTGCGAAGGCGGCGGGCTCTCCGAGTTGCCGCTGGGCAGGCGCTGGTGCCGCAGGGCGGCGCGCGCGCCTTCTTCGGCGGAATGCTGGAGGTTGAGGCGCATCATGAAGATCACGCCGTAGCTCAGCATGCCATAGAACAGCAGGAAGAACACCGGGAACACCAGCGCATACTCGACTGCTGTCGCTCCGCGTTGTCTGTCCTTCTTGAACATAGTGCTCATCCGTACCGTGCGTAGGTGTCACGCCCGCGGATACAGGGCCGCCCAGTGAGCATGCATCGCCCTGGGCCGCTTTGCACCGCATGCCCTTCCAGCGGGCGGGATTGGCTGATGGAAGGGCGGGAGCGAGGTTCGTGGGGCAGAGTAGAGAAAGCAGGGACAAAGCGGTAGCCCAGGCCCCGAGCAGGAACAGGGATTGCATCGGCCGGGGGGCGGCTCTGGAGGGCCTAGCCGTCCGCGCCGGGCTTCTGTGCCGCAGGACAATCGCAGCCGACCAGGGCGCCGGTCTGCAGGTTCAGCGCCGTGAGCTGCCCGCCCCAGACGCAGCCGGTGTCCAGGCCCATGGCCTTGCCGCCGCTCCAGGAGATCCGGCCCAGGGTGGACCAGTGGCCGAAGATGATGCGGTCCGACGCCGTGCGGCGCCCCTCCACGTCGAACCAGGGGTGCAGGTGGGCGGGCTGGGTGCCGGGAGCCCCCTTGTGCCGCGTGTCGATCCGCCCCTCGGCATCGCAATAGCGGATCCGTGTGAAGCAGTTCACGATGAAGCGCAGGCGCTTCCAGCCCTTGAGGCCCTCGCGCCACTGGTCGGGCTCATCGCCGTACATGTGGGCGTAGAACTCGCCGGCCTTGGCGCCGGCGATCACGGCGCCGGCCTCCTGTGCCAGCGCCAGTGCCTTGGCCCGGGTCCACTGCGGCGCCACGCCGGCGTGGACGGCCAGGACCCCGGTCTCGGGGTCTTCATGGGCGAGCGGGCAGCGGCTGAGCCAGCCCAGCAGCTCATCGCGGTCGGGTGCATCGAGCAGGCCTTGCAGGGTGTCCTTGCGGCCGGCCTTCTCGCCGCGTGCCGCCAACGCCAGCAGGTGCAGGTCGTGGTTGCCCAGCAGGCTGACGGCGCTGTTCCCCAGCGAGCGGACGAAGCGTAGCACCTCGACGGATTGCGGACCGCGGTTGACCAGGTCGCCCAGGAAGATCACGCGGTCCTGCGCAGGGTCGAAGCGCAGCCGCTCCAGCAAGCGCTGCAGCGGTTCATGGCAGCCCTGCACGTCGCCGATCGCATAGGTCGCCATTTCAGGGCACCACCGGCGTGGAGGTGGCAGGCGGCTGCACGCGGTACAGGCGCCATTCCGTCTCGGTGCCGGCGGGCCAGGGCTGGGCCTGCAGCCAGCCGGGGGTATCGCCATCGGCCACGCGTTCCATCAGCGTACGACGGCCCTGGTTGCCGCGGAGTTCATTCTGGTAATGCGTGCAGCCCAGCACGTAGCCGATGCCGCGTCGGGTGAAGATATCCGGCGGCTGCTCCGTGCCGGTGTAGAGCCAGGCACGGTAGTTGTCGAGCAGGCCTTCCACGTTGTGGTGATACGGACCGGTGATGATGCGGTGATGCGTGCGGTAGAGCAGCTCCGAGCCGCTGAAGACCGGCGCCAGGAAGGTCGCCTGCGGAATTTGTTGCAGCGCCGGGGCGACGCTGGCGAGGCTGCAGTACCGCTCCTGCGGCGGTGGCGGCCATAGCGAGGCCAAGGCCGCCGTGGCAGCGAGTTGCAGTGCAGGGAACAGGGTCAGCAGGAAGATTCGCAGCTGGCTGCGCCTCGGCAGGGCTTCGTCCACGTTGCCGAAGCCGCGCAGCCCCGCCAGCCCAATGCCGTAGGCCAGGGCGCCCGCCAGGCCTGCGGCCGCGCCCATGCGCAGGTGCCACACGCCCAGCAGGCCATAGGCCAGCGACATGAAAGCCAATGCCCCGATCCACAGGCTGCGTTCGCGCCAGGCCCGGTAGCCGGCGGCCAGTGCCCCGGCCAGCGGTAGTCCCAGGTAGGCCATCCACTGGTGCGGCCGGTGGGCCGCCTGCAGTTCCACGATCTGGTTCCACCACAGTGTCCGCAGCTCCGCCGGGATCAGGCCCGCCGGGCCGGTACGCACTTCGGGGACGGCCAGCACCCAGGCCAGCAGGGCGCCCAGCGAGACGGCGATCATCACCGCGAAGCTGCGGCCCAGCGCCAGGCCGCGCCGCAGGCAGGCCTCCGCCACCAGGGGCATCGCCGCGAGCAGCCCGGCCAGCAGCAACCAGGCCAGGCTCATGCGGTCCAGCGTCCAGGCCGGGAAGGTCGGCGGCGGCGGGTCGAGCAACCAGGCCAGCAGCGTCACGCCCAGCAGGCCCGGCGCCAGCCACCATAGCGCCGGCGCGGCGCCTTGCAGGCGGGCGGCGATGCGCAGGTAGACCAGCCCGACGATGAAGGGCATCGCCTCCGGCGAAATCCACCAGCCCAGCGCCAGCAGCCCGCCACCGAGCAGGTCCAAGCCTGGACGCGGCTGCTGCGAGCGGCGCAGCAAGCAGGCGGCCGCCGCGGCCAGCGGCACCAGCATGAAGATGTGATGGGTGATCTGAAGCATGTTGCCGTAGGCGTGCAGCGGGATGCAGGCTGCCAGTGCCAGGCCGCTGATCATGGCGGTCCTGCGCGTGCCCACGGACGACACGGCCAGCGCGGTGAACAGGGCCAGTGCCAGCATGCCGAGCAGGCTCAGCGCGCCGCCGGCGTAGCGCAGCGCCGGCTCCTCCGCCAGGCCGGCGGCCCGCAGCGGCCGATGCAGCTGCCACAGCGTCCAGGTGTAGGGCTCGGTCCAGTGCACCCAACTGCCGTGAGGCGCATTGTCGCGCGCGACGAAGCGGTGGCCGTGTTCCGGCGTGCGGTCCAGCAGCACCACGAGGTTGTAGTAGCTGTCGGGATTCGACAGGTCCGCCTGCGACAGGCGCTCCAGGGAGGCCGGAGCTGATCGGGCCAGGGCCACGGCCATCATCAGCATGGCGACCAGGAGGGCGGCGCTGCGACCGTGCGGGGAGGATGTCATGGAAGGAGGGGTCTTCTGGCGGATGGCGCCGTGTGTCCGGACGGGTATTCCGTCACGCCGGGGCGGGCGATACTGTGCGCTGCGTCTTCGATCGATCCGTCAATGGCATTCCTGAGATTCTTCCTGGTGGGCGGCGCCGGATTCGTGGTCGATGCCACGGTATTCTTCCTGTTGGCACAAGGCGCAGGCAAGGCCTGGTGGCTGGCGCGGCTGCTGGCCTTCCTGGCGGCGGTGGGCGTCACCTGGGCGGGCAACCGCTGGTTCACCTTCGGCTCCCGTGCGCAGCCGGGGCCCGAAGGCCTGCGCTACCTGGGCGTGCAGAGCCTGGGCTGTGGCGTGAACTACGCGGTGTTCCTGGCCTGGGTCACGGCCGCTGGCGTCGAGCGCGGGCTGCTGCTGCCATACCTGGCCGGCACGGCAGCGGCGCTGGCGTCCAATTACCTGTTGTCCCGGCACTACGTTTTCCGGAATCCTAAGGCGTGAACATGATCTCCAGCCCCCGCATCGCCGTTCTCGTGCCCTGCCGCAACGAGGCGGAGACGATCGCGCGCGTCGTCGGCGACTTCCTGGCGGCGCTGCCGGGCGCCGTCGTCTATGTCTACGACAACAACTCCACCGACGATACCGTGGCGCTAGCCACTGCCGCCGGTGCTGTGGTGCGCACGGAGCGGCGCCAGGGCAAGGGCCACGTGGTGCGGCGCATGCTGGCCGACGTGGAGGCGGATTGCTACGTGCTGGTCGACGGCGACGCCACCTACGATGCCGCATCCGCGCCGCGCATGATCGAAGCACTGCTGGCGCAGCAGCTTGACCTGGTCAACGGCCGGCGCCTGGCGCAGGGCGCGGAGGCCTACCGGCGCGGCCACCAGTTCGGCAACCGCCTGTTCACTGCGCTGATCGGTTATCTGTTCGGCCACCATCTGGACGACGTGCTGTCCGGCTACAAGGTGTTCTCGCGCCGCTTCGCCAAGTCCTTCCCCGCGCTTGCCACCGGCTTCGAGATCGAGGTGGAGCTGGCGGTGCATGCGCTGTCACTGCGGGTGCCGATGGCGGAGATCGAAGGCCCCTACGTGGAGCGCCCGGAAGGCTCCACCAGCAAGCTGCGTGCGCTGCCCGACGGCTGGCGCATCCTGTGGACCATCTCGCGCCTGTTCCGCAGCGAGCGGCCCCTGCTGTTCTTCAGCGTGGTGGCGGCGCTGCTGGCGCTGACGTCGCTGGGGTTGTCGCTGCCGTTGTTCCTGGAATACGCGCGCACCGGGCTGGTGCCGCGCCTGCCTACGGCAGTGCTCTGCACCGGCATCATGCTGTCGGCGCTGATGGCCTTCACCTGCGGCGTGATCCTGCACGCGGTGACCCGCGGCCAGCGCGAGATCAAGCGGCTGCTGTACCTGCAGCACTGATACAGCACTGACCGCGGCGGTGCCTCAGCGCCAGCGGATGACGCTCAGGATGTTGGAGTAGCTGTCGGTCCACAGGGGTGTCCCCGGCACACCGGCGAGGGGCTGCCAGGCACTGCCGGCCTGCAGGAAGGCCAGGTCCGCCGCATCGCGTGACAGCACGATGACATCGGTAGCCAGCGCGTCGCCCTGGCGGCGCAGGCTGTCGGCCGGCCTGAAGCGCTGCTGCAGGCCGGACAGGCCGGCATCCTGCGCCAGGCGGGCGAGCACCGGCATCAGGTCGAGGTGGCGGTTGGTGACGTGGAACACCAGCAGCCCATGTGGCGACAGCTTTTGCAGGTACAGCGCCAGCGCTTCGCGGCTCATCAGGTGCAGCGGGATGCTGTCGGAGCTGTAGGCGTCCAGCACCAGCAGATCGTAGCCCTCGTCCGCAACCTGCTCCAGCGTCAGTCGCGCATCGCCGATCAGCACAGAGGTGTTCTGGCCGCACTCCTGCAGGTAGCGGAAGTGTCGTGCATCGCGCGCCAGGTGCTCGACCAGCGGATCGATCTCGTGAAAGGTCCAGGTCTGGCCGGGAGCGGCGTAGCAAGTGAGGCTGCCCACGCCCAGCCCGACCACGCCGATGCGCGGTAGGCGGCGCGCCGTTTCGGAGGCCAGTAGTTGCCCAAAGGGCCCCGCCACCGCGTAGTAGCTCATCGGCAGGCGGTAGTGCGCAGGATCATGGCTGGCGACGCCATGCACGGTGGTGCCGTGGAGCAGTGCCGTGCGGCGGCCCTCGTCGACCTGGATCACCTTGTAGATGCCGAAGAAGCTGCGATCCATCTCCAGGGCGCCCTGCACCTGGCGCACCATGGCAAAGCCCAGGCAGGCCGCGATCCCCAGTGCGAAGCGCAGCGGGCGGCTGCTGAAGGACAGCAGCAGCGTCGCCAACCCGGCGAAGGTCAGCACCGCGATCACGATGCCGGCGCGCCCGCCCTTCGCCAGCAGGCTGCGCAGCTCGTCGCTGCCCAGCGACAGCAGCACCAGCACGCCCAGCAGCAATGCCGGCAGCAGGACGTCCAGCGCCAGGGCGCGGCGGCCGGCCACGGCCTGGCCCGCCAGCAGGCAGCTGGCCGCCAGCATCAGCGGGTACTCGTAGACGCCGGAGAAGATCGCCGGGGCGAGCAGTGCATTGAAGATGCCGCCCAGCACGCCGCCCAGGGACATATAGAGGTAGAACTCGGTCAGGTGTGCGGCATGCGGGCGCCGCGCCGCCAGTTCGCCGTGGCTGACCATGGTGATGACGAAGAAGCCGGCCAGGTGCAGCACCAGCAGCCACACCGAGGCGATGTGCAGCAGCGACAGCAGGGCGATCAGGATCAGCAGATGCGGCAGCGCCCGGCGCATCCACTCATGCCGCAGCGGCGGGCGCCGTGCGAACACGAAGATGAAGGTCGTCAGGTACAGGGCCAGCGGGATCACCCACAGCAGCGGGGTGGAGGCCAGGTCGGTGGTGATGAAGGTCGTCACGCCCAGCAGCAGGCTGGACGGCAGGAAGGACAGCGCCAGCCATTGCAGGCGCTGCCGGCCGGACACGGCGGGGGCCGCGGCTGCGGTGAGGGGCTCGTCGGCGTCGTCGCTGCGCTGCGCGCGTGCCTCGGCGAAGCAGGCGGCCAGCGCCAGGCCCAGCAGCACGAAGCCGCCCGACCAGGCCAGGCCCTGCTGGTCCAGGTCCCATTGCGGCTCGATCAGCAGGGGGTAGCCGAGCAGCGCCAGCAGGCTGCCGGCGTTGCTGGCGGCGTAGAGGAAGTAGGGATTGCGGGCATCAGGGTGACGCGTGCGCGAGAACCAGTGCTGCACCAGCGGTGCCGTGGCCGACAGCACGAAGAACGGCAGGCCGATGCCCAGCGCTAGCAGGCCCAACAGCCACCAGACCGGTGAACCATCGGCCGGCGCCGCCGCCTGGCCCAGCGCTGGCGGCAGGAACAGGACGGCCAGCAGCAGCAGCGTGCCGTGCAGCATGGCCTGCGTGGTCCAGGCCAGCCGCCGTGCCAGCAGGTGGGCATAGGCATAGCCCGCCAGCAGCCCGGCCTGGAAAAAGCACATGCAGGCATTCCAGACCCCGGGAGAGCCGCCCAGCAGTGGCAGCACCATCTTGGAGATCATCGGCTGCACGGCGAACAGCAGCGCGGAGCTGAGGAACAGGGTGCAGGCGAAGAGCAGAATGGGCATCGGGCCTCCGAAACGGGTGATCCACTGTATCGGTGCCCGCCCTGCGCGCGCGACCCAGGGCTGTCCGGTAGGGATAGGCCGCCCTGCGCTACGCGTCGAGCGGAATTTCCGTGATGCAGATCACTTCTTCGGGCGGCCAACCTGGGGGCCGGTTGTCTGCCGTCGGGCACCGCTTGTTCGCAGTGGCCGATGAGCGGTAGTGAAAGCGCCAATCAGCTTCTTTGACGGGCATTTACGATCCTTGCATAGTACCCCTGCGGCTCGCGAGATGGCCGCTTGAACACACCCTCTTGGAGCGTTTGCAATGAATAAAGTGATGAAGTTTCTCCGTGACGAAGAAGGCGCGAGCGCGGTTGAGTACGGACTGATCATCGGCCTCATCGCTGTGGCGATCATCGTGGTGCTCGGCGCCATGGGTAATGGCCTGGAAGACCTGTTCAACAAGGCCAACACCGAACTCGGCAACGCTGCGAAGTAAACGCGGGTTGCTTAAAAAGGGGCGGGCTGCACTCCTGTGCAGCCCGTTTTTAGTTAGCAGCACAGCCAAACCCGCCGTTCCGCGATTGTCCAGCGGGCGGACATTTTCCGGGTCCGCCACCTGTTTCTGGGGATTCCTGCCTTGGCCATCACGGTTGGCGTGTGGGCTCTGTTGATCGGGGCCTACGATGTCTACACGCGTCGCGTGCCCAATCTGGCGCTGTTGCCGTTGCTGGTGGTTGCCCTGCTGGCACTGCTGGTGAACGGACGCGGGCTGCTGGGGGCGAGTGTCCTGTCCTCCCTGGCCGGGCTGGCAGTGGTCTTCCTGCTGTTGCTGCCGGGCTATGCGCTGGGGCGCATGGGTGCCGGAGACGCCAAGTTCGCCGCCTGCCTGGCATTGCTGCTGGGGCTGGGCCGGACGCTGGACATGTTGTTGCTCACTGGCCTTGCCCTCGGCCTGCTGGCCCTGGCCTGGCTGCGCCTGTTCGCAGGGGACCGCAAGGCACGTTTCCCGGCCGCCGGCGCCTTCGCGCTGGCGTTCTGCGCAGAGCTCGCCGCCGGGCCGCTGTTGTTGCCTGTAACAGACTGGTTCTGAAGGACGGATTCGCCGGAGATCGGCTGGATTCGACCGTTGCCTCCTGACCTTCGCGCGGGAGCGGTTGCCGATGTAAGCTGCAGTTGTTTCCATGTCGTTCATCGTAGGGGGGCTCATGAGCAGCACTACGCTCAAGATCGTCGCGGTTGTCGCTGTTCTTTTGGCGGTCATACTCGCCGCAGCGGGTTACCAGTACAGCCGCAGCTTCGCCGAGAAGGCCGAGCAGGCGCAGAAGGCGGAGCAGGATCGGCAGCAGGCGGCCGACGAGGCCAAGGCCAAGCAGACGCTGGTGGTGGTCGCTACCAAGCCGCTGCTGGCCTACGAGCCAATCCAGCGCGACGCCATCGCCCTGGTCCCGGTTTCGGTGGCGCCGGTCAAGCCGTTCTCCACGCTCGATGACGTGGTGGGCAAGACGCCGCTGGTCGATATCGACACTGGCGCGCCGGTCACGCAGCGCTACTTCTCCGAAGGCAGCATCCTGGCCCGCTCGATCCCCGGGGGCCACAAGGCCGTGTCGGTCGAGATTTCCGACGTGATCGCGGTGGGTGGCTTCGTGCAGCCCGGCGACATGGTCGATGTACTGCTGTACCTGGGCGGCGGTGGCAACATCGACCAGCCGCAGAGCCGCGTGCTGCTGCAGAAGGTGCGCGTGCTGGCCTACCAGGACCTGATCATCGATCGCCCCGAGGCGGGCGAGGTGCAGGACGGCGAGAAGCAGGAGAAGCAGCGCCGTGATGGACGCCGCACCGCCGTGCTCGCCGTGCCCGACAAGGACGTGACCAAGCTGCTGCTCGGCGACAGCGCCGGCGACCTGCGGCTCGCCTTGCACGGCCTGGCCAAGGAACAGGCGGAAAATGCCGAATTGCCGGCAGCCGATCCCAAGCCTGCGGAAGTCCCTATCTGGGCACTGGGCCAACTGGCCAAGCCGGGCACCTCCATGCGCAACCCGAACCAGAAAGGTCCGGAAGTTGAAGTGATCCGCGGCTCCAACACGCTGACTGTGACCGTGCAATAAGGGACCGGACCGATGAAGACTTACAAGAAGATGGTCATGGCGCTGTTCTCCGCCCTGTTGCTGGCGCTGCCGCTGCAGGCGCCCGCGCAGGGAAATGCGACCTGGATCACCGTTGAGAAGGGCCTGCACAAGATCATCCGCGACAGCCAGGCGGTCAGCCGCGTGGCGACCGGCGATCCCGAGATCGCCGACGTCACGGTCGGCGGCCTGCATGACGTGCTGGTCAACGGCAAGAAGGTTGGCGTGACCAGCCTGACGGTCTGGAACCGCGGCGTGAAACATCCGCGCGAGTTCCGCGTGCAGGTGGTGCCGGCACGCCAGCCGACCTCGGCGGCAACGCAGAGCGATCCGGACCTGGCCCAGGCCCAGGTCAACCCCGGCCAGGGCATTACCGGCCGGCTGCCCAACCTGACGGCGCACCGCCGCGCCAGGCTGGCCGCTTCCATCCCCAAGGATGGCGAGATCGCCGACGGCAGCGACGTGGCCCTGGAGTCGCAGGTGCAGACCCAGGTCAAGATTGCCGAGATCAGCCGCTCCACGGCGCAGCGCTTCGGCCTGAACCTGCTGTACAGCGGCGGCAATACGCGCGGTGTGCTGGGTGGCCCCGGGTCGAGCCCGACGCTGGACGGCGGGGGTGGTTCGGTGCTGCCGCCGTTCAACGAAGCCTTCAACCTGCTGGTGTCCAACGCCAGCTCCAAGCTGACGGGTGCCCTGAGCATGCTGGAAGGCAAGGGCCTGGCGCGCACCTTGGCAGAGCCCACGCTGGTCGCCATGTCTGGCCAGACGGCGACCTACCTGGTTGGCGGCGAGTTCCCGATCCCGGTGGTGCAGGGCGGCAGCGGTGGCGGCAACAGCAGCAGCATCACGATCGAGTACAAGGAGTTCGGCGTGCGCCTGGCGCTGACGCCGACGGTGCTCTCGCGCGATCGCATCGCACTGAAGGTGGCCCCCGAGGTCAGCGACCTCGACTTCAATGCCGGCGTGAGCAGCGGTGGTGTAACGGTGCCGGCCCTGCTGGTGCGTCGCACGGAAACCACGATCGAGCTGGGTGACGGCGAAAGCTTCGTCATCTCCGGCCTGATCAGCAGCAACCTGCGCCGCAACGTCGACAAGGTGCCCTGGCTGGGCCAGTTGCCGGTGCTGGGCGCCTTCTTCCGCGCCACCGAGCTGACCCGCGAGGACAAGGAGCTGGTGATGGTGGTGACGCCGCGCCTGGTGCGCCCGCTGGCGCGCGAGGTGCAACTGCCGCCGCTGCCGGGGTCGAAGTACGACAGCTACCAGCCGCGCTCCGGACAGCTGTTCTTCGAAGACGCGAGCGTGGAAACGGGGTTCAGCCGCTAAGGGCCATTGCGGCCCGGCGGGCTGCAGCGCCTGCAAGCCGGTGGCCTGATCGGCCCGGCTTACGGGTTCTGCATTAGAATCAAGGAGTTCTCAGTGGGCGGATGTCTTTGATGAAAACCCAGGCTGTCGTCGTCGCCGATGATCCGGTGTATGTGAGCTGGCTGCAGAACGCGGCCGGCCAGAGCACCGATTTCTCCCTGCTGCGCCCGCTGGATGCCGATGACCTGATCGAGCGCATCCAGATGCTGGGGCGCGTCGATATCGTTTTCTTCCAGTTCGACGCGGCCAACGTGGAGACGCGTGTGGCCATGGTGGAGCGCCTGATGGACCGCATGCCGGAAGTACCGGCGGCGGGCCTGGGCGCCGCGGAGAATAGCCCCGATATCGTGCTGGCCGCCATGCGTGCCGGCGCGCGCGATTTCTTCGTGCTGCGCCGCGACGAGGCCAATGTCGCCGCGCTGATGGCCAAGCTGCTGCGTCGCACCACCACGGTGGCCAAGCCGCAGCAGAAGCAGGGCAAGCTGTTCTCGGTGCTGTCGGCCAACGCCCTGCCGGAGACGGCCTTCGTCGCCGCACACCTGGCGCTGGCCGTGGCCAAGCAGATCCCGGCCAGCGAGCGTGTGCTGCTGGTCGATGTGGCGATGCCCGCCGGTGCCGGTACCATCTTCCTCAACATCAACCAGTCCTACAGCATCCTGGACGCGATCAATGACGTCTACCGCGCCGACCAGACGCTGGTGGAGACGGCCTTCTCGCGCCACGCCAGTGGCATCTACGTGCTGAGCCTGCCGGAAGACCTGGTGGGGCGGCCACAGATCAACCTCGACGAGTTCACCAAGCTGCTGCAGGTGATGCGCGGCCTGTTCGGCTGCGTGGTGGTGGCGCTGGACGGCCTGCAGCCGCTGGACGGCCTGCGCGCCGTGGTGGCGCTGTCGGACCGCACGCTGCTGCTGTCGAACCAGTCCATCATCATGTCGCGCCACAACAAGTACCTGCTGCGCGCGCTGCGCCTGGAGGACACGCCGCTGGACCGCACCGCGCTGCTGGTGGACCAGTACCAGAAGCGCCTGGGCCTGGAGCCCGAGAACCTTGCCGAGCTGCTGGACATCCCGCTCGCCGCTACGCTGGCTAGCAGCGGCAATACACGCATCCAGGCGATGAATGCCGGAGAGCCCCTGTTCACGGTGGCGCCCAAGGATGCGTTCTGCGAGGACGTGCGCCTGCTGGCGCAGGCCCTGCTCAGCGGCGGCACTGCGGCGGCACCCGCCCGTGCCGGCGGCCTGCTCGGCAAGCTGTTCAGCTAGCGCGGCGCTCCGGTGACGGTATGACGCTCCTGGACTCGACATTCCTCGCCGCAGACCCTGCCGGCCACGGCTTCGCAGGAGGTGCGGCATGAGCAGCGATCCCGCGTTGTTCCGCTTCCGTCTGTCGGACCAGTACCAGCAGGTCAAGAACAATTTCCACCGTCACCTGATCCAGCAGATCGAGGAGCGCAACCTCGATTTCGATGACTGGGATGCGCCGCGCATCGAGCGCTTCGTCACCGATTCCCTGAAGCGCTACGTGGTGGAGCAGCGCCTGCCCATCAATCAGCGCGAGTCCGAGGCGCTGGCCAAGGATGCCAAGGACGAGCTGATGGGTTTCGGACCCATCCAGGGCCTGGTGGACGACGAGACCGTCAACGATATCGTGGTCAACGGCCCGGACCGTATCTTCGTGGAGCGAGAGGGCCGGTTGAGCGTGGCGCCGGTGCGCTTCTTCAACAATGCGCACGTGGTGCGCGTGATCCAGCGCATCCTGGCGCCGATCGGGCGCCGCATCGACGAGTCCAACCCGATGGTGGACGCGCGTTTGCCGGACGGCTCGCGTGTCAACGCCATCATCCCGCCGATCGCGCTGGATGGCCCCTGCATCTCGATCCGCAAGTTCCGCAAGTCCGCGCTGACGGCCGAGGACCTGATCCGTTCCGGCTCGGTCTCGCGCGAGGAGCTGGACTATCTCAAGCATCGCGTCACCCACCGCACCAACCTGATCGTGGTCGGCGGCACGGGTTCCGGCAAGACCACCTTCCTCAACCTGCTGTCGCAGTGGATTCCACCGGGCGAGCGCATCCTCACGGTCGAGGACGCCGCGGAACTGCGGCTGGAGCACGAGCATGTCGTGCGCCTGGAAACGCGCCCGCCGAACCTGGAAGGCGAACGCGCCGTGACCGCCCGTGATCTGGTGCGCAATGCGCTGCGCATGCGCCCCGATCGCATCATCGTCGGCGAGGTCCGTGGTGACGAGGTGCTGGACATGCTGCAAGCCATGAACACCGGCCATGACGGCTCCATGACCACGATCCACGCCAACAGCACCTACGACGCCGTGCATCGCCTGGAGTTGCTGGCCGGCTTTGCCGGCTACAACGGTTCGGAAGTGGCCTTCCGCGCGCAGGTTGCTTCCGCGATCCAGTTGCTGGTCCATGTCGCGCGCCTGCCTAGCGGCCACCGCCGCCTGATGTCGGTGACCGAGGTCGTGGGCGCCAAGGGCCAGGATCTCATTCTCCGCGATGTGTTCCGCTACGACGTGGAAAGCGGCCAGCATCGCGATCTCCGGGGGGCGACACTGTGAATGTCTCCATCGTGATCTTCCTGCTGGCCCTGCTGCTGGTGGCGGGGGCCGTCTGGTTGTTCATCAGCGCCGGACAGCGCGAGCGCCAGGAAGAGGTGCAGCTGCGCCTGCGTGCCTCGGGCAGTGCCGATGCCGATGACGCGGTCCTCGCGGCGCCGAGCCTGAAGGGCAACAACCACATCGCCAACCCCGTGCTGCGCTGGGCCTGCCACCTGATCTGGCGCACCGGCGTGGAGCTGGACCCGTCCACCGTAGGCCGCATCCTGCTGGTGCTGGTGCTGCTGGTCCCGGCGGCGCTGATTGCCTTCGGCTGGTTCGGCGGCAGCATCCTGGTGGCGGTTCTGCTGCTGTTCGGCTGGTTCTTCCTGACCCGCCGTGCGGCGGCGCGCCGCAACAAGATCGTCGAGCAACTACCCGATTTCCTGGAATCGGCGATCCGCATCCTGTCCGCCGGCAATACGCTGGAGGAAGCCTTCGCTTCCGCCGCTCGCGAGAGCCCCGATCCGATCCGCCCGCTGTTCACTTCCGTGGGGCGCCAGGTCCGCCTGGGCGCACCGATCGAGACCGTGCTCTACGAGGCCGGCGAGGTGCACAAGATCGCCGACCTCAAGGTTCTGGCACTGGCGGCCTCGGTGAACCGCAAGTTCGGCGGCAGCCTGCGCAGCATCCTGCGCAGCCTGATCCAGGCGATCCGCACCCGTGACATGGCGGCGCGCGAGCTGCGCGCACTGACCGCGGAGACACGCTTCTCGGCGATGGTGCTGTGCGCGCTGCCCGTGGTACTGGTACTGGTCATCGTGCTGCGCAACCCTGGCTACTACGGCCAGATGTGGGCCGATCCGGGTGGACGCAACATGCTGATCGGCTCCATTGTCATGCAGCTCCTCGGTATCGGCGTCATCTTTAAGATGATGCGCTCGGTGGAGAACGGCGCATGAGCCCGCAAGTCTTCGCAGCCCTGGTCGCCGGCGGCATCCTGATCGCCGTGCTGGCCATCCTGGCGGTGATCTTCGTTACGGTGTTCTCACGCAACGAGGCCGTGCTGAAGCGGCGCCTCTCGCCCGAGGCGGCCCCGGTGGACGAGCTGGAGCAGAAGGATCGCCCCCTGTTGCAGGCGATGGTGCGCAGCGGCAAGAGCCTCGAATCCATGGTGGACGAAGAGGGCGAATCCGCGCGCCTGCTGCTGCAGGCCGGCTGGCGCAGCGCCAGCGCGCGCATCGCCTGGTACACCTTCCAGACCGTGCTGCCGTTGGTGATGGCCGGTCTGGTGCTGGCGTTCTGGCTGCTGGGGCCGGCGGAAAAGAAGCTGATGTACACGGCGCTGTCCGCCTTCGCCGCCGCGGCGCTGTCCTTCCTGGTGCCGCGCTGGGTCCTGCGCAGTGCCGCGTCTTCGCGCCAGAACCGCATCAAGCGCGAGGTGCCGCTGTTCATCCACCTGCTGGCGATGCTGTTCGACGCTGGCCTGTCGACACGGCAGGCCTTCGCCAGCCTGGTCCGCGACAGCCGCGGCGTGCTGCCCGAGCTGGGCCGCGAATTCGAGATCCTGCTGCGCCAGATCGAGGCGGGCAGCGACATGTCCGAGTCGCTGAAGAATCTGGGGGACCTGCTGGCCGTGTCCGACCTGGTCAGTGTCCTGGGCGTGCTGCGCCAGGTGGACCGCTACGGCGGCGAAATCCGCCAGCCGCTGATGGAGGTGCTGTCGGTGCTCGAGGAGCGCCGCACCCTGGATGCCCGCGAGAAGGTCAACCTGATCTCCGGCCGCATGACCGTGGTGATGGTGCTGTTCTTCTTCCCGGCCCTGATGATCTTCGTCGCAGGTCCGGCCTTCTCCTCCATCATCAAGGCCCTGGGCGACGTCAATGCCCGCTGAAGTCCCCACCCTGGGTTCGCGACGTTGCCATGCCCTCGTGGCGCTGCTCTGCGTGGCCGCGTTGGCCGGCTGTGCCTCCGGCTCCGGCTCCGGCCAGGCCGGGCGAGAGGTGAGCCTGCGTCCCTCGGCGGCCCAGCAGGGCGCAAACAAGCCTGACGACCTGGATTCGGTGGACACGGAGAAATCCGGCCGCGCCGTGTATGCCGATGTGATCACGGCCCTGATCGACCAGGAGCAGTACTACGCCGCGCTGGCGCATATCCAGCAGCAGCAGCGCCAGCAGGGCAATACCGACCAGTTGCGCTTCCTGGAGGCCGAGGCGCTGCGCCATCTTGGCCAGTCCTCCGAGGCCGAGAAGCTCTACAAGCAATTGCTGCGCAGCTCCTTCGCTGCGCAATCCCATCGTGGCCTCGGCCTGCTATACGCGCCGCGCGATATCAACGCCGCCGTCCAGCACTTGCGCGAGGCCGTTCAACGAGAGCCGACCAACGCCGGGATGCGAAACGATCTAGGCTATGCGCTGATGTCCGGTGGTCGCTATCGCGAGGCCCTGACGGAGATCGCCACGGCGGTCGAGCTGGAGCCGGGCCTGGACAAGGCGCGCAACAACCTGATCGTGCTGTTGATCCTGTCGCGCGACGAAGCCGGCGTGAAGCGCGTGGCGGCGGCCGGATCCGTCAATGACAAGAGCCTGGCCAGCCTGCGCCGGCAGGCACAAAATCTTTCCAGCCGCGTGGCGACGAGCCGAGGTGTGAAATGAAGAAACTGCTGATCGTTTTGGCCCTGGCCGCCCCGGCGCTGCAACTGCAGGCCCAGGAGCCGGAAGCCCCTCCCGCGGAGGCCGCGTCGGTTGCCGTGGCCCCGGCGCATGGTGATGAAAGCCGGGCCTGGCTGGACCTGCAGGCTGGGGGCAATGCCTCCAGTCCCACGCCGGCCTCGCTGCCTGGCGAGGTGGCCGACCGCGTTTATGCGCGCTACCTGAAGAGCTTCGAGCAGCCGATACCGGAGCATCTGACCCGCGAGAAGTTCGCCAGCGAATAAACTGGGCCTGATACCCAGGCCCGCGCCGTCGCCCCGAAGCCGATGAACGCCAGCCCCGTGCGGCAGACCTGGGTGACCGGAGCGCTGTTCGCCGGCATCGTGGCGGCTGGCCTGCTGCTGGTGGCCGGACTGCATCAGGAATGGCGTGGCGAATCGCTGCAGCGCGCCCATGAACTGCGCGCCGCCGGACCCACCCTGCAGCGGCTGATCTCGCTGGCCGGTGCCTGGCCGGCCGACCGCGAACTCGCCACCCACATCGACGCACTGCTCGAAGCGCCGGATTCCGGATTCGCCCAGATCGCGATTTCCGATGCCCGCGGCAACCTGCTGCTGCGCCGTGGCGTCTATGACAAGCTGGACCTGCCGTTTCCCGCCGCACTGAGCCGGCAGATACGCAGCCTCCTGTACACCCTGCGCAGCCACCAGGACATCCAGCGCCCGGGCCTGGCCACGCCAGGGGGCTCATCCGGGTATGTGATCCGCTTCCGTCTCTTCAATGGCGCCCATCGGGTCTCCGATCCGGCGATCAAGGCGCTGCGTCGCGGAGCGCGGACGCAGATGCTGGCCGCCGTGCTGCTGCTGGCCGGCCTGGGCTATGGCCTGTACCGCCAGTTGCGGCCAGGGCTGGACTGGTCGCGCCGGCTGGACGGCCAGCGCAGCGTGGCGGGCCGCCTGCCGCCCGAACTGGCCTGGCAGGTCACCGAAAACCTGCGGGAGCGCGTCGGCCGGGCCTTGGACGGGCTGCAGTACGCGATCTTCCTGGTGGGCCGCGATGCGCGTATCCGCTATGCCAACTCTGCTGCCGAACGCCTGACCGGCTGGAGCGCCGCCGAGGCGCAGGGCCGGCCGGCCTATACCGTATTCCACACCCTGGGCGACAGCGGCATTCCCGAGGTGACGCCGGTGGAGCGCTGCCTGCGTGAAGGCGAAGACCTGCCACCACAGCCCTGTTCGCTGCGCACCCGCGGCGGCGAGATACGCCCGGTGGAGGTGATGGCCTGCCTGCTGCGCGACGCCGACGGCGTGATCGACGGCGCCGCCATGCTGTTCCGGGACCTGACCGCCGCCACCCGCCAGACCGAGGCGCTGCGCCGCGAGGCCCGCCTTTCGCAGAGCGTGGTGGATCACCTGGACGAAGGCCTGTTGACCACCGACCCGGCCGGCGTGGTGCGCTCCGCCAATGCGCGTGCACAGCGCATGTTCGGCTACTCGCGGGACGAGATGGCCGGCGTCACCGTGACCAAGCTGATGCCGGTGCCCTTCCTGAACACGCCGGGCGTGCGCATCGGCGACTACATCGGCGCCCGGCCCGCGGCCCACCTGCCCAAGGTCGTGGGCTGGCGCAAGGACGCCACCACCTTCCCGGTGGAGTTGTGGGTGCAGCCGATGAGCGTGGACGACAGCTCCGGCCTGGTGGTGATCATCCGCGACATCACTGAGCGCCTGCGCGGCGAGAACCTGGCCTCGCGCCTCGGGCGCCTGCTCGACAGCGCGATGGAGGAGATCTACATCTTCGATGCGCAGACGCTGTATTTCCTGGAAGTGAACCGCGGCGCGCAGCGCAACCTGGGCTACAGCCTGGAACAGCTGACCGAGATGAGCCCGCTGCAGATCAGCGAGGACCTGGACGCCGCCATGTTCCAGTCCTACCTCGCACGCCTGCGCGGCGGCGACACCGGACACCTCAGCTATCGCTGCCGCCACCGCCGCGCGGACGGCAGCAGCTACCCGGTGGAGGTGAGGCTCAACTTCTCGCGCGAGGAGGAGCCGCCGGTGTTCATGGCGATCGTCGCCGACATCAGCGAGCGGCAGGCGGCGGAGGAGCGGCTGCACCAGCTGGCGCATTTCGACGCGCTCACCGGCCTGCCGAACCGCACGGTACTCAAGGACCGCCTGGACCAGGCCCTGCTGTCGGCCGCACGCAACGCGCGCATGGTGGGTGTGTTCTTCATCGACCTGGACCGCTTCAAGCCGATCAACGATCGCCATGGCCACGAGACCGGCGACCGCGTGCTGCGCGCCGCGGCGGAGCGGCTCAAACAGGGCCTGCGCAATGCCGATACGGTGGCGCGCCTGGGTGGCGACGAGTTCGTGATCGTGGCGCAGGGCCTGCGCATGCGCGAGGACGCCGGACGGCTGGCCCAGAAGATTCTCGACAGCTTCCAGGCACCCCTGGTGGTGGACGGCTTGTCACTGCCGGTCACGCCCAGCATCGGCATCGCGCTGTACCCGCTGGTGGAGACCGATACCGAGGGCCTGCTGCGCTACGCCGACTCGGCGATGTACCAGGCCAAGCAGGCTGGCCGCGCGCGCTATCACCTGTTCGAGGCCGACCTGGCGCCGGAGCGCCGCCGCCGGCTGGAACTGCAGCGCGAGGTTCATACCGCGATTGCCCTCAACCAGTTCCACGCCCGCCTGCAGCCAGTCATGGCAGCGCAGGGCGGCGCGGTGAGCGGCGCCTTGCTGCGCTACGACTGGCAGCACTCGCGCCATGGCCTGATCGGCGAGGACGAGGCGAGCCTGGCGGCACAGCAGGCCGGCGTGCGCGCCGACCTGGAGCTGTGGTGCATCTATCGTGCCTGCGAACTGCTGGCAGAAGCCGCGCGCCGCGAGCGCGCCATGCCGCCGCTGCTGGTGGAGATTTCCGCCTTCCAGCTGCGCACGGCCGACTTCGGGCTCTACGCTGCCGACCTGATCGACCGCTTCCGTATCGCGCCAGCGCAATTGGTGCTGGTACTCAAGGCCTCGCTGGATGAGCCGCTGGCGCTGCACGACGCGGTGCTGGCACTGGTCCGCCGCGGCCTGCGCTTCGGCCTTTATGCCGACACCATCATTCCGCCGATACCGGATGGTGCGCCGCCGCTGAGCCTGCTGGTGGCCGGTGCTGCGCTGCCCAGCCTGGGCCAGGGGCAACTGTCGATACTGGCCAGGCAGCTGGGCATGGCCCTGCTGGTGCGTGACGTGGACTCGGCTGCGCAGCGCACGGCCGTGGCCGGTGCCGGCGCCGGTTATCTCTGCGGTGACGAGCTGCAGCCCGGCCTGGAGCTCGACGACTTCCTGGAACTGGTCCAGCCGCAGGCGCTGCAGCCGATCTAGGGAGGCGCGCGGCCGGTCAGTTCTCGTCGGGCAGGCGGATCGCCAGCACGTCGCAGGGCGCGCGCTGCACCACATGCTCGTCGGTATGGCTGAACAGCGCTGCCAGTCCGCGACGCGGGTGGTGGCCGATCACCACCAGGTCCACCGCGCGCTCCTTGGCCAGCCGCTTGATCTCCGCCGACGCCGAGCCCTGCTGCACCATCAGCTGTTCACGCGGCACCTCGCAGCGGCTGCAGAGCTCTTCGGCCTGCTGCTGCGCCTGCTCGACGAGCTGGCGGTTGAGGTCGGGGGTGGCGATCATCAGGGCGTCGCCGCTGTCCATGGGGATGAACTCGACCACGTGAAGGACGGTGAGGCGGGCGCCGAACAGGCGCGCCATGTCCTGCGCGCGCCGCAGCACCCGCTCTCCGAGCGGGTCCAGGTCAACCGCGGCGAGGATGTGCTGGTAGCTGGCCATGCGGTTCTCCGGGCGATAGGACTCTGGCGCAGTATTGCGCCGTCTGCAGGGTTTGGAAACCGCTGGTGGGGTTGGAGTTCCCCATTAAGGCTCCACCTTCTCTCCGTTTCAGTGGTAGAGGGGGTGCCGAGGGCATGACTGCCCGAGGTGGGCAATGCAGGCGCAGTGGCCGAGATGAGGGGCGAAGCTTGACGCTTCAATCCAACCTGGCGTCGCCGGCGAGGAGCTCGCGGCAAGCAGCCTCTCAGCTCGCGTCAACCACCCGATTCGCCAACGCCGCAAATTGCCCTGCCCCGAGCCGCTCTGCTCGAATCCCCGGATCGATCCCCAGCTCGGCGATCTGTGCGGCGCTGAGAATGCCCTTGAGGCCATTGGACAGCGTCTTGCGGCGCTGCGAGAAGGCGGCAGTGACCACGCGGTCGAAGGTCGCCCAGTCGCGGATCTCGAAGGCCGGGGGGCGCGGTACCAGGCGCACGATGGCAGAGTCCACTTTCGGGGCAGGGCGGAAGGCGCCCGGGCCCACATCGAACAGGTGGGACACCTCGGCGCGTGCGGCCAGCGAGACGCTGAGGCGGCCGTAGGCGTCTTCGCCGGGCAGGGCGGCCATGCGGTCCACCACTTCCTTCTGCAGCATGAAGTGCATGTCGGCGATGGTGCCGGCGAACTTCAGCAGGTGGAACAGGATCGGGGTGGAGATGTTGTAAGGCAGGTTGCCGATCAGGCGCAGGCGGCGGCCGTCGGCGAAGCGGGCGTAGTCCACCTTCAGCGCGTCGGCCTGCAGGATGTGCAGGTTCGGCGAGTTCCCGCAGGCTTCGATCAGGTGCGGGATCACGTCGCGGTCGATCTCCACCACCTGCAGCTCGCCGGTCAGGCGCAGCAGCGGCGCGGTCAGCGCGCCCAGGCCCGGGCCGATCTCCACCAGGCGGTCGCCGGGCTGCGGATTGATCGAGCGCAGGATGCGCTCGATCACGTAGGGATCGTGCAGGAAGTTCTGGCCGAAGCGCTTCTTGGCGGCGTGATCGAGGCTCAAGACGCGTGGCTCCGTTCCACCAGTTGCAGGGCGGCGTGGATCGCCGACACCAGGCTGCCATGGTCGGCGCGGCCGCTACCGGCCAGCTCCAGCGCGGTGCCGTGGTCCACCGAGGTGCGGATGATCGGCAGCCCCAGGGTGATGTTCACGGCCTCGCCGAAGCCGGCGAACTTGAGCACCGGCAGGCCCTGGTCGTGGTACATCGCCAGCACGGCGTCGGCCCCGTCGAGATGGCGCGGGGTGAACAGGGTGTCGGCCGGCAGCGGGCCTTCCACGCGCCAGTTCTGTGCGCGCAGTTCGTCCAGCACCGGGCGGATCACGTCGATCTCCTCGCGGCCCAGGTGGCCGCTTTCGCCGGCATGCGGGTTCAGGCCGCAGACCAGGATGCGCGGACGGCGCAGGCCGAAGCGGGTTTCCAGGTCGTCATGCAGCACCTGCAGCACGGCGCGCAGGCGCTCCTGCGTGATGGCGTCGGGCACCTCGCGCAGCGGCAGGTGGGTGGTGGCCAGGGCTACGCGCAGCTTGTCGGCGGCCAGCATCATCACCGGCAGCGCCGTGCCGGTCATTTCCGCCAGGAATTCGGTATGGCCAGTGAAGGGAATGCCCGCCGCGTTGATGATGCTCTTCTGCACCGGCCCGGTGACCAGGGCGTCGGCATGGCGCTGCTGGCAGGCGCGGGTGGCTTGGCGCAGGGTCTCGAGCACGTATTCGGCATTGCGCTCGTCGAGCTGGCCGGGCAGCGCCGGTGCCGCCAGTGATACCGGCAGCACGCGCAGGCGGCCCGTCTCGTGCTCGCGCGGGTCCTCGCCGAAATCGACCTCGCGCAGTTCCAGCGGCAGGCCCAGGCGCTCGGCGCGTTCGCGCAGCAGCTCCGGGTCGGCCACTGCCACCAGCTCTGCCGGCCAAGAGCGCTGGGCGGCGGCCACGACCAGGTCAGGGCCGATGCCGGCGGGCTCTCCCGGCGTCAGCAGCAGGCGCGGCAGCATCGGGGGATGCCGGTGCTATCAGGACTTCTGCGCCGCGGCGGCGGCATCGTCCGGCAGGCGGTACTCGATGTAGGCCTCTTCGCGCAGGCGGCGCAGCCACAGCTCGTATTCCTCGGCCGCCTTGCGGTTGCCGATGGCCTGGCGGGCGCGGGCACGCTTGGACTCCTCGGTGGTGTCGCGCGTGCGGCGGTCGGTCACGCTGGCCACGTGCCAGCCGAACTGGGTGCGGAACGGCGAGCTGACCTCGCCCGGCTTGAGCTGGTCGAGGCGGATCTGGAACTCGGGCACGAACACGCCGGGCGGCTGGAAGCCGAGATCGCCGCCGCTGTTCTTGGAGCCCGGATCGTCGGAGAACTCCTTGGCCAGCTTCTCGAAGTCTTCGCCGGCCTGCACGCGGTCGTAGAGGTCGCGTGCCAGCTGGCGGGCCTGGTCGTCGGTGCGCAGGGTGTTCTGCTGGATCAGGATGTGGCGGGCGCGGGTTTCGCTGACGCTCTTGCGCTCTTCACCGCCGCGCACGCTGACCAGCTTGATGATGTGGAAGCCGCCGGTGGTTTCGAGCAGCTCGCTGACCTCGCCGGGCTTGAGCTTGCCGGCGGCGGTGGCGAACAGGGTCGGCAGATCGCTGCCCTTGCGCCAGTCCAGGTCGCCGCCCTGCAGGGCCTGCTGGCCGTCGGAGGAGCCGATGGCGATCTGGCCGAAGTCGTCGCCGGCCTTGATGCGCTTGAGCAGGCCTTCGGCCTTGTTGTGGGCGGCGGTGCGCACTTCGCTGCTGGCGCCCTCGGGGATCGCCACCAGGATGTGCGACAGGCGGTACTCGACGTTCTCGTTGCCGCCGAACTGCTGCAGCAGCAGGTCCACGTCCTGGTCGGTAACGGAGATGCGGCTCTCCACTTCCTTGCTGCGCAGGCGCTGCACCAGCACCTCGTCGCGGACCTGTTCGCGTACGGCCAGGTAGTCCAGGCCGTCCTTGCGCAGCTCGGTGGCGAATTCGGACAGGCTCAGGCCGTTCTTCTGCGCGATGCCGGTCAGCACCTCGTTGAGCTCGCGGTCGTCGATGCGGATGCCGGCCTGGGCGGCGCGCTGCGTCTGGATGCGGGTCAGGATCAGGCGCTCCATGACCTGGCCACGCAGGGCCTCGTCGGAGGGCGGCTTGATGTTGCGCTCGCGGATCTGGCGCTGGGCGTCCTCGATCGAGCGGTCGATCTCGGATTGCAGGATCACGCCGTCATTGACGGCGACGACGATCCGGTCCAGCACCTCGGCCGCCTGCGCGGACAGCATCGACAGGGACAGCAGCAGACCGGCGGACCAGTGACGGATGTTCATGGGATTCGGTGGGAGACTTCGTTGGGATGCCGTGAGGGCGGGATTATCGCCGATGCGGAGGGAAATGCTCGCTGCTCGGACTCCTGCAGGGGCCATCAAGTTTCATGCCGAGATTAAGTATCGGCATTTTTCACATTTTTATATGAATAATCACTCATAATAGTCGCTGTCCGATTGCAGCAGGCCGGTGCCGCCGGAGCCGATCTGGCCCAGGCCCTTGAGCGCGAGCTGCACGTAGACGCCGCTGCTGTACTCGCCGGCGGTGGTGGCGATGTAGCGGCGGTAGGAGGTGCGCAGGGCCCAGCAGCAGGTTTCGTACTGCAGGCCGGCCTGCGTATCCAGGGTCCGCTCGTCCTCCAGTGAGTAGCGCCAGCGCCCGGCGGCACTCCAGCGCTGCCACAGCGGCGTGGAAAGGATGACGTCGGTCTGCTCGAGCTGGTCCTCGCGGTAGCGGTAGCCCAGGTCCAGGCGGCGGTGGTCGCTGCGGTAGCTGAAACCGAAGCTGGTGCGATTGAACTCGTTCTCGCTGGGGGACCACTGCGCCGCCAACACGGTGCGCAGCTTCTCGGTGATGCGGTAGTCAAGGCTGGCGATGAAGTCGGTGGCGCCGCTGTCCGGCGCGGTGCCGCCCGGCAGGGTCACTCGCGGGGCCTCGAAACGGAACAGCTGGCCGATGCTGGCGCTGAAGCGGGTGACGCCGCTGTCCGGGTCGAGCTGGCGCAGGGTGGTGGCGATGGCGACGTGGTTGGCATCGGACAGGCGGTCGCGGCCCAGGAAGCGGTTGTGCGAGAACAGCTGGGTGAACTCGAAGTCGGGCTCACCGCCGTCGAACACCGGCTGGTCGTCCTGGTTCTCGTAGGGCGTGTAGAGGTAGAACACCCGCGGTTCCAGCAGCTGCAGCTGGTTGCTCGAGGTGAAGCGCTCGAAGCGCAGGCCGTACTCGGCGCTGAAGGTCGGCAGGCTGCGGCTGGGGTCGGTGGTCTGGCCGGGGACGAAGGCCGTGTCGGTGAGCTTGTAGGTGGTGTAGTCGTACTCCAGCTGCCCGCGGGCGAACCAGGCCGCACCCTCGCGCTCGGTACGCAGGTAGGGGTGCAGGGCAACGCGCTGGCCCTGCACGGACTGGTCGCGGGCGAAGTTGACGTACTCGCCGACGAAGCCGGCGCGGGTGTCGAGCAGGCTCTTGCGCGTCTCGGCGTCCACCAGGATCTGCGGCAGGCGGCGATAGGGGTCGTCCACCGCAATCAGCGACGACGCCAGCGGCTGGAAGTCCTGCACCAGCGCCTGCACGCGGTAGGCGGCGGGCGCCTGGTAGGTCAGGCGGGCATTGCGTTCCAGGTGGGTGATCGCCGTCAGGTCCAGGCGGCCGCCGAAATCTTCCAGGTAATTGCGGTCGCTGGTGTTGTCGTAGAGCATCGACAGCGACGTCCGCTCGTTGAACAGGTTCTGGTGCTCGAAATGCAGGTAATCACGCATTTCGTCGAGCTTCTTGTCGCGGCTGAGATACTCGTAGCGCAGCTCGCCTTCGCCGCTGTTGAGCAGATAGCGGAAATCGGTGGCGATCTGCGTGCCGCGGTCGGTCATCAGGCGCGGCGTCAGCGTGGCGTCGTAATTGGGCGCCAGGTTCAGGTACAGCGGCACCTGCATGTCGAAGCCGGTGCGGTCGGAGTCGCCAATGGTGGGGTAGAGCAGGCCGGTGTGGCGGCGGTTGTCGATCGGGAAGCGGAACCAGGGCGTGTACAGGATCGGCAGGCCCAGGAAGTCCAGGCGGGCGTTGCGGGCGGTGCCGAAACCGGTCTCCTTGTCCATGCGGATATCGCCGGCCTTCAGTTCCCAGCCACGCGAATCGGGTGCGCAGGTGGTGAAGCTGACCCCCTCCATCTCGGCCTGGCCCTCGCGGTTCAGCGACAGGCGCTCGGCCTTGCCGTGGGCCGAGCTGGACGGCATGGTGAATTCACTGCGGTGGAACACGCCGGTCTGGGTGTCCAGGTTGAACTCGGATTCCTGCGAGCGCACGCTCATCTCGCGGTTGCGGAACACCGACTCGGCACCGACGCGCACGGTGTTCTCGCGGTCGTCGTAGTCCATCTCCTCGGCGCTGAACAGCTTGTCGCCCTGGCGCAGCCGCACCGAGCCGATCAGCTTCGACAGGCCTGCCTCTTCCAGCGCCGCATGGTCGGCATTGAGGATCACCTGCTCGGGGTCCAGGGTCGGTTCCGGCGCGGCGACGCCGAAGTCCAGCTGCGGGCAGGAGGCGCCGCCCTCTTCCAGCGCCCAGGCGGGAGCGGAGAGGCCGAGGCAGGCGGCCAGGGCGAGCCGGTGCAGTGCGGGGCGTGTCAAGGGAGGCAAGGCGGGTTCTCGTGGGCCCCGAAGTATGGTTTTTGAGGGCAGGCCCTGTCCATTGCAGACTGCCCCATCGTGTAAGCTGGCGCGATCATCCCGTGACCTCACCCGTGAACAGTTCCTCCACCGATCTCGACCCGCGCGCCCGGCGCGCCCGCGAGTGGGCCCTGCGCGAGCTGGGCCTCGCCGACGCCGCCTTCGCCCCGGCCTCCGCCGACGCCAGCTTCCGCCGCTACTTCCGCCTGGAGCACCAGGGCCAAAGCTGGGTGCTGATGGATGCCCCGCCCGAGCGCGAAGACTGCAAGCCTTTCATTCACGTTGCCGGCCTGCTGCTGGGCGCCGGCCTGCACGGGCCGCAGATCCTGGCGCAGAACCTGGACGAAGGCTTCCTGCTGCTGGGCGACCTGGGCCGCCAGACCTACCTGCATGTCATCAACGCCGACAACGCCGACGCCCTGTTCGCCGACGCCATCCGCGCCCTGGTGCAGTGGCAGCTGGCTACCCGCCCGGGTGAACTGTCGCCCTATGACGACGCCCTCCTGCGCCGTGAACTGGCCCTGTTCCCGGACTGGTACGTCAAGCATCACCTGAAGCGCGAGCTGAGCCCGGCCCAGGCCACCACCCTGGAGCGCATCGACAGCCTGCTGGTGCAGTCCGCGCTAGCCCAGCCGCGGGTCTACGTGCACCGCGACTACATGCCGCGCAATCTGATGATCTCCACCCCCAATCCCGGCATCCTGGACTTCCAGGACGCCGTGGAAGGGCCGATCAGCTACGACGTGGTGTCGTTGTTCAAGGACGCCTTCCTGTCCTGGCCGGCCGAGCGCGTGCGCGGCTGGGCGCAGCAGTACTGGACCGCCGCCCGTGCCGCCGGCCTGCCGCTGCCGGCGGATTTCGAGGCTTTCTTCCGCGACTTCGAGTGGATGGGCCTGCAGCGCCACCTGAAGGTCATCGGCATCTTCGCGCGCATCAACTACCGCGACGGCAAGCCGCACTACCTGGGCGACGTGCCGCGCTTCATCCGCTACGTGCGCGAGACGGCCGGGCGCTACGCCGAGCTGCAGCCGCTGCTGGGGCTGTTCGACGAGTTGGGGATGGTTGCTTGATGCACTCACCGTTTGCTCCCACCACCCGTTCATCCCGAGTGCCGCGAAGCGGTGTATCGAGGGACGCGGCACTCGGGATGAACGGGGTGGGGGGCGGAACTCCCAATGACTAAGGCCTTCATCCTGGCGGCGGGAAGGGGCGAGCGCATGCGCCCGCTGACCGACCACACGCCCAAGCCGCTGCTGGAAGTGCGCGGCAAGCCCCTGATTGCCCACCATCTGGACGCCCTGGCCGCGGCCGGCGTGCGCGAGGTGGTGATCAATCTCGGATGGCTGGGGGCGAAAATCCGCGAGCACTTCGGCGACGGCAGCGCCCATGGGCTGCATATCTCCTGGTCCGACGAGGGCTGGCCGGCGCTGGAGACCGGCGGCGGCATCCTCAAGGCCCTGCCGCTGCTGGGGCCGGAGCCGTTCATTCTCATGAACGGGGACGTCTTCACCGACTTCCCGATGGCGCGGCTGGTGTCGCGCGCGCAGGCCATGCCGGCGAGCGACCTCGCGCACCTGGTCCTGGTGCGCAACCCGCCGCAGCATCCGCGCGGCGATTTCGCCCTGGTGGATGGCCGCCTGGTGGAGCCGGCCCCGCCGCAGTACACCTTCAGCGGCCTCTATGTCCTGCGGCCGGAGCTGTTCGCAGGCAGCCAGCCCGGGCATTTCGGCGTGGTGCCGCTGCTGCGGGCCGCCGGTCAGCGCGGGCAGGTGTCCGCGGAACTTCACGAAGGACAGTGGTCCGATGTGGGCACGCCGGAGCGTCTGGCGGCCCTGCAAACAGGCGTGCAAACGGGAGTGCAAGCATGATCAAGGTATCCAAGGCGGCAGACGGCAAGCTCAAGCAGCAGATCGAGTGCGGTCCCAACACCTTCTTCTCCGACGAGCCCGAGTCCGTCGGCGGCGACAACCAGGGCCCCGCGCCGCACGACCTGCTCGACGCCGCGCTGGGCAGCTGCACCGCGCTGACGCTGACCCTGGTGGCGCGCCGCAAGGGCTTTGCCCTGACCGACGTGCGCGTCGAGGTGGACCACGAGAAGGGCGCCGACGGCAGCCACGTCATGCACCGTCGCATCGAGCTGGTGGGTGACCTCAGCGGCGAGCAGCGCGAGTACCTGCTCGGCATCGCCAACAAATGCCCCGTGCACAAGACCCTCAGCGGCAAGATCGACATCGACACCGCGCTGATCTGAACCCACGGACTCCAGCGGAGCCCGTCAAGACAATTCCCCGAAGAACGCCATGACCGCACAGCCGCCCGCCACGCTGCCATCTCCCTCCGAACTCGCCGACCGCGTGCAGCAGGTGCTGGAGCGCGCCCGCGCCCTGGGCGCCACCTCGGCCGAGGCCAGCCTGTCGGCCAGCCGCGGCTACTCGCTGTCGGTGCGCAAGAGCGAGGTCGAGAGCCTGGAGTTCCAGCAGGACCGTGACCTCGGCGTGACCGTCTACTTCGGCCAGCGCAAGGGCAACGCCAGCACCGGCGACTTCTCCGACCGCGGCATCGCCGATGCCGTGCGCGCCGCCTGCGACATCGCCCAGGCCACCGGCGAGGATCCCTGCAACGGTCTGGCGGACCCGGCGCGCATGGCGCGCGAGTTTCCCGAGCTGGACCTAGATCACCCCTGGGACCTGTCGCCGGAGCAGGGCATCGAGCTGGCCAAGGCCTGCGAGTCCGCCGCCTTCGCCGCCGACGCCCGCATCAGCCAGAGCGAAGGCGCCAGCGTCTCCAGCCACCGCGGCGTGTCGGTCTACGCCAACAGCCACGGCTTCATCGGCCACCGCCATGGCTCGCAGCACAGCATCAGCTGCGCCGTGGTAGCGGGCGAGGACGAGGAGATGCAGCGCGATTACTGGCACTCCGGCGCGCGCCGCCCGTCCGACCTGCTGTCCGCGGAGGCCATCGGCCGTCGCGCCGGCGAGCGCGCCGCGGCCCGCGTGGGTTCGCGCAAGCTCACCACCCGCCAGGCGCCGGTGCTGTTCCCGCCGGAACTGGCGCGCGGCCTCTGGGGCCATTTCATCGGTGCCATCTCGGGCGGCTCGCTGTACCGCAAGGCCAGCTTCCTGCTCGACAAGCTCGGCCAGCCGGTGTTCTCGCCGCTGGTGCGTCTGGAGCAGCAGCCCTTTCTGCCGCGCGGCTCCGCCAGCGCCGCCTGGGACAGCGAGGGCGTGGCCACGCAGTCGCGCGTGCTGGTGGACGACGGCGTGCTGCAGGGCTGGCTGCTGGGCAGCTACTCCGCGCGCAAGCTGGGCCTGGAGAGCACCGGCAATGCAGGCGGCGTCTACAATCTGATCGTGCGCCCGGGCGACAAGGACTTCCAGGCGCTGGTGCGCGAGATGCACGAGGGCCTGATCGTCACCGAACTGCTGGGCCACGGCGTCAACGGCGTGACCGGCGACTACTCGCGTGGCGCCGCCGGTTTCTGGGTGGAGAACGGCGAGATCGCCTACCCGGTGCAGGAGCTGACCATCGCCGGCAACCTGCTGGAGATGTACCTCAACATCGCCGCCCTGGGCAACGACGTGGACCTGCTGGCCGGCACGCGCAGCGGCTCGGTGCTGCTCAAGCAGATGACCATCGCCGCCTGAGATACAGCGGCGGCGCGTTTGCGCCGCCGGCTGTAGCTGCCGCCGGCACGCAGGTGCCCGTATGCTGGGCCTGATCCTCACAGGACCCGCCATGGCCCATACGATCCCGCTGTACCAGCTCGACGTCTTCGCTCCGCGCCTGTTCGCCGGCAACCCGGCGGCCGTGTGCCCGCTGCAGGCCTGGCTGCCGGATGCCGTCATGCAGCAGATCGCCGCCGAGAACAACCTGGCCGAGACGGCCTTCTTCGTGCCTGACGAAACCGGCGAGGCGGATTTCCTGCTGCGCTGGTTCACCCCCTCGGTCGAAGTGGACCTCTGCGGTCACGCCACGCTGGCCAGCGGCTACGTGCTGCTGGAGCTGCTGGGCTGGCCGGCGCCACGCCTGCGCTTCCGCACGCTGAAGGCCGGCGTGCTGCAGGTGGAGCGCGGCGAGGGCGGCCTGTGGCTGGACCTGCCGGCCCGCCCGGCCGTGCCGCTGGCGCAGATTCCCGCCGGCCTGCCGGAAGCGTTGGGCGCACAGCCGGTGAAGGTGCTGGAGTACAGCGGCATCTGGCTGGTGGTCTACGACTCCGCCCGCACCATCGAGGGCCTGCCCGTGGACGTCGCCGCGCTGCGTCGCCTGCCGGTACGCGCGGTCTGCGTCACCGCGCCCGGACGGCGCAACAGCGAGGACTTCGTCTCGCGCTTCTTCGCGCCCAACATGGGCATTGATGAGGACCCGGCGACGGGCTCGGCGCATTGCCTGCTGATGCCGTATTGGGCGCAGCGGATCGGGCGCAGCGAGCTGGCGGCGGCGCAGTTATCGGCGAGGGGGGCGGTGCTGAAGTGCCGGCTGGAGGGCGACCGCGTGTGGATGACCGGGCCGGTGCATCTATACTCACGCGGCGAGATCGTCGGCCTGGCTCCGTAATCGTCCGCTAACTGCTGTCTCGCCATGGAGGGCGTCACCATATGTTTCACCCTCTCCCCGCCTGCGGGGAGAGGGTGGGGGTGAGGGGCGCACGCTTGCATTGAGTAGATAAAGCCGTGGCGCCGGCGACTACGCCGGTCAGGTGCCGTTGATCTCTGGAGGTTTATTTCGCCTAAGGGCGAGTCACTTTTTCTTTCCTTGTCGAAAGAAAAAGTAACCAAAAAGAAAGGACACCCTCCATCCGCGGCCCCGCTTTGGCGGGGCAACCTGCCTGGTGGACGAGTGCGACGGGTCGGGCCCACAGGCCATCCCTGGCCTGAGGCCCCTCGGCCGGACATCCTGTCCGGCTCGACCCTGCACTCGGCCACCAGGCAGGCGCTACTGGAAGGGGACCCGGTACGTCAAAGGCATTCGCTCGTGCTCACCAAGATGCTGCTCATCCCCGCCTTTTTTTCTACGCTGCGGAGTTCGTGGAAAAAGAAAAGCCCCGCGTCGTCACCGATCGCGGGGCTTTCTCGTTGCTCTTTGGGCTTTCAGTGCCGGAAGTGACGCACGCCCGTGAACACCATCGCCATCCCATGCTCGTCCGCGGCGGCGATCACTTCGTTGTCGCGCATCGAGCCACCCGGCTGGATCACGGCGGTGATGCCGGCGGCGGCGGCGGCGTCGATGCCGTCGCGGAACGGGAAGAAGGCGTCGGAGGCCATCACCGAGCCCTTCACTTCCAGCTTCTCGTCGGCGGCCTTGATGCCGGCGATCTTGGCGGAGTAGACGCGGCTCATCTGGCCGGCGCCCACGCCGATGGTCTGGTGGTTGCGGGTGTAGACGATGGCGTTGGACTTCACGAACTTGGCCACGCGCCAGGCGAACAGCAGGTCGGCCAGTTCGGCCTCGGTCGGCGTGCGCTTGCTGACCACCTTGAGCTGTTCACGGCTCATGGTGGCGTCGTCGCGGTCCTGCACCAGCAGGCCGCCGGCCACGCGCTTGTAGTCCAGCGCCGGGGCGCGGTTGGCGGGCCACTGGCCGCATTCCATCAGGCGCACGTTCTGCTTGGCGGCGACGGCGGCCTTGGCCTCGGCGGTGGCGGTGGGGGCGATGATCACCTCCACGAACTGGCGGTCGACGATGGCCTTGGCGGTGGTGCCGTCCAGCTCGCGGTTGAAGGCGATGATGCCGCCGAAGGCGGAAGTGGGATCGGTCTGGTAGGCCAGGTTGTAGGCGTCCAGAATCGAAGCCGCCACGGCCACGCCGCAGGGGTTGGCGTGCTTGACGATGACGCAGGCCGGGTCGTCGAAGCTCTTGACGCATTCCAGCGCGGCGTCGGCGTCGGCGATGTTGTTGTAGGACAGTTCCTTGCCCTGCACCTGCCTGGCGGCGGCGATAGTGCCGGCCTCGGGGTTCTTCTCGGCGTAGAAGGCGGCGCGCTGGTGCGGGTTCTCGCCGTAGCGCATGTCCTGCAGCTTGTTGAACTGCAGGCCCATCACGGCCGGGAACACGGCGCGGTTGCCTTCGCTGTCGAGGCTGGAGAGGTAGGCGGCGACCATGCCGTCGTAGCGCGCGGTGTGGCTGTAGACCTTCACGGCCAGGCGCTCGCGGGTGGCGCGGGTCACGCCGCCGCTGTCCATCTCGGCCAGCACCGGTGCGTAATCCACCGGATCCACCACCACGCTGACCCAGGCGTGGTTCTTGGCGGAGGCGCGCAGCATCGCCGGGCCGCCGATGTCGATGTTCTCGATGGCGTCCTCGCGCGAGCAGTCGGGCTTGGCCACGGTCTGCTCGAAGGGGTAGAGGTTGACCACCAGCAGGTCGATCGGCGCGATGCCGTGCTGCGCCATGACCTCGCTGTCGATGTCGCGGCGGCCCAGCAGGCCGCCGTGGATTTTCGGGTGCAGGGTCTTGACGCGGCCGTCCATGATCTCGGGGAAGCCGGTGTGGGCGGAGACTTCCACCGCCGGCAGGCCGGAGTCCTTCAGCAGCTTGTAGGTGCCGCCGGTGGACAGCAGCTCGACGCCGCGGCCGTGCAGTTCGCGGGCAAGATCGACGATGCCGGTCTTGTCGGATACGGACAGGAGGGCGCGCTTCACCGGGGTCTTCATATGGATTGCCTAGGTTGCTTCAAAGAAAAACCGCGCCTGGGAGCGCGGTCGGTTCGGGTGTCTGTGCTTACAGCGCCGTTGGCTTGATCTTGTACTGCTTGAGCTTCTTTCGCAGCGTGGCGCGGTTCAGGCCGAGCATCTCGGCGGCCTTGGACTGGTTGCCGTCGCAATACTTCAGCGTGGCACGCAGCAGCGGCGGCTCCACCTGGTCCAGGATGGTGTCGTACAGGTTCTTGGGCGCATGTCCGTTGAGCGCACGGAAGTAATCGTCCAGACACTCGGCAACCGAATGGTTCAGTGGCTTGATGTCTGAAATCTTGTAAGCGGACATGAAGTCTTCCTTGACGCGCCCTGCGTGTGGCGAGTCAGAAAAAAGCGGGCGGCAATAATACTCCCGCCGCGTTCGGGAAAGAAGCTCGGATTCCGCGCTCGTTTGTGACTTCTCAGCTTGACAAGCGACCCTGCAGCATGTCGTCGATGAAGCGCTGCCAGGTTTCGTCCGGTGTCCACACCGCCTGCAAATCCTGCGAAGCCGCTTCCACAGTCTCGCCCAAGTTCAGGACGCGATGGAGAAACATGAACGTCGACACGCGCATGTTGAGGGCGCAGTGGACGAACAGCTTCTGGTGTTTGTACTGATCCAGCAGGGCAACGAAGCTGTCGAAGTCTTCAGGGGTGGGCTGGGTCCAGGTCACCGGCAGGTGGTGGTAGGGCAGGCCCAGCTGCGCGCAAATCTGCGATTCGTCGCGCAGCCAGTTGGACGAGGCCTCGGTGGCCAGATTGATGACCGCGGCATAGCCGGCACGGGCCAGCACCGGGAAATGCTCCCGCTGCGGCTGGCCGGCGGTGGCGATGCGTTCGCCGTAGCGGCGGAAGCTGATCAGCGCCGGCGTGCGGCACCGGGCGCTGATGCGGGTCCAGCCTTCCTTGCTGACGTCGTCGTGGAAGTCGAACCAGGATTCGTAGACGCCGTGGATCTCCTCGGCGTGACGGTCCAGCAGGCCGGCCAGCACCAGCTCGCCGCCGGGGCGGATCGACGAGGCCAGCAGCGGCGCCAGCTGCATCAGCGGATTGGCCAGGATGTTGGCCAGCACGATGTCGGCGGGGAAGGGCACGAACGCTTCCGGCAGCATGGTCTTCACGCGGTCGGCCACGCCGTTCTGCTCGGCGTTGTCGCGCGTAGCCAGCAGGGCCTGCGGGTCGATGTCCACGCAGATCGCCTTCTCGGCGCCGAGCAGGAGCGCGGCGATGGCCAGGATGCCGGAGCCGCAGCCGAAGTCGAGCACGGTCTTGCCGCGCAGGTCCTGGCCAGACAGCCATTCCAGGCACAGCGCCGTGGTGGGATGCGTGCCAGTGCCGAAGGCCAGGCCCGGGTCCAGCTTGAGCACCGTGGCCTGCGGGTCCGTGACCTCGCCGAGCTTTTCGTGCGGCACCACCCAGAAATGCTCGCCGAAGCGCAGCGGCGGGCAGTCCTTGAGCCACACGCGGACCCAGTCCTGGTCCTCGATCAGCTCGGTCTCGAACCGGGCCTCGGCGCCGTCCGGCAGCAGCTCGCGCAGGGCGGCGATCACCGGCTCCAGGTCCGTGTGCTCGGGGAACAGGCCCAGTGTCACGGTGTTGCGCCACAGCGGCGTCTCGCCCGGCGCCGGCTCCAGCACCGGGTCGTCCTCGGCGTCGACCATGCTCACCGCGCTGGCGCCGTTGGCCAGCAGGATTTCATCGGCGAACTCGGGGTTTGCGCTGGAAACGCGCAGTTGCAGCCAGGCCATGGTTATTTCTTCTCGGGATGTATCTGGTTGACGGTGGCATCGACCGCGCCGCGGCCGAGCAGGATCTGCAGCGCGTCGCCGGGGGCGGCCTGCGTGGCGTGGGTCAGGGCACGGCCCTGGGCATCGAGTGCAATGGCGTAGCCGCGCTCCAGCACGGCCCGCGGGTTGAGGCTGGCCAGCAGCGAATCGGTGCGCGCCAGCCGCGCCTGCGCCTGTTGCAGCGACAGGCCCAGGCGCCCGCGCAGCAGGTCCTGCGCGTGGTCCAGCTTGCGCCGCTGCTGTGCGATGGCCAGCAGCGGCGTGGCCGTGCCCAGGCGTGCCTGCAGGTGCTGGCGCCGCTGGCCGCCGCGCTCCAGGCGCTGCAGCACGGCGCCCTGCAGGCGGGTGGCCAGTTCGTCGAGCCGCTGCGCGGCATCGCGCAGGCGGCGGCCGGGGTGCAGCAATTCCAGGCGGCGCACCTGCCGCTCCAGGCGCTCGCCGTCCTGGCGCAGGGCGCGCTGCAGCGCATGCGCCAGGCTGCGCTCGCGCCCCAGCAGGCGCTCCGCCCATTCGCCGATGTCCGGGCTCACTGCCTCGGCCGCGCCGGTAGGCGTAGGGGCACGATGGTCCGCGGCGAAGTCGGCGATGGTGAAGTCGATCTCGTGGCCCACGCCGCTGACCACCGGCACCGGGCAAGCGCGGATGGCGCGGGCCAGGCCCTCGTCATTGAAGGCCCAGAGGTCCTCCAGCGAGCCGCCGCCGCGGGCCAGGATGATCACGTCGGGCCGGGAGCCGGGCAGGGCCTGCAGCGCGCGGATCATGGCCGGCGCCGCCTCGGCGCCCTGAACCGGCACGGCCGCCAGGATCACCTCGGCCAGCGGGAAGCGGCGTGAGAGGGTACTCAATATGTCCTGCAGGGCGGCGCCGGTGCCGGAGGTGATGACGCCGATGCGGCGCGGCACCGGCGGCAGATCGCGCTTGAGGTGCTCGTCGAACAGCCCTTCAGAAGCCAGCCGTCGCTTCAGCTCCTCGAAGGCCCGCAGCAGAGCGCCCTGGCCGGCGGGCTCCATATGTTCCACCACCAACTGCAGGTCGCCGCGGGCCGGGTAGACCGTGACCTGGGCGCGCAGCAGCACCAGGTCGCCGTCGCGGGGTTGCGGGCGCACCTGCAGGTTGGCGTTGCGGAACATGGCGCAGCGCAGCTGGGCGCGGGCGTCCTTGACCGTGAAATACCAGTGGCCCGAGGCCGGGCGGGACAGATTGGAGATTTCCCCCTGGATCCAGACCCGCGGCAGGCTGTCTTCCAGCAGCCCGCGCAGGGTCTCGGCCAGCTCGGAGACCTGGTAGACGGTACGGCGGGACGGGTCCTGTGGGCGGTCGGATGGCGGCATGAATAATGTCCGGGCCATCGAAAGCGAGCCGGTACCTCTGTATAATATCGTTTTGGCGGAGCCATATTAATGACGAGAATCGAGAGCGAAGCCCTCACCTTCGACGACGTTCTGCTCTTGCCCGCGTATTCCGAAGTCCTTCCGCGGCAAGTAGATACCTCCACGCAGCTGACCCGGAGCATCCGGCTCAACATCCCGCTGCTGTCCGCAGCCATGGACACGGTGACCGAGGCCAAGCTGGCCATCGCCCTGGCCCAGGAAGGCGGCATGGGTATCGTGCACAAGAACCTGACCCCGGCCCGGCAGGCCGCCGAGGTCCGCGCGGTCAAGAAGTACGAAAGCGGCGTCATCACCGACCCCATCACCGTACCCCCGACCATGACCGTGGGCGAGGTGCTCAAGCTGACCCGCGCCAACCGCATCTCCGGCGTGCCGGTGGTGGACGGCAAGGAGTTGGTCGGCATCGTCACCAGCCGCGACCTGCGTTTCGAAACCCGCTACGACGAGCCGGTGTCCCGCGTCATGACGCCCAAGGATCGCCTGGTGACGGTCAAGGAAGGCGCCTCGCGTGAAGAGGTCATCGCCAAGCTGCACGAGCACCGCATCGAGAAGGTCCTGGTGGTCAACGGCGGCTTCCAGCTGCGCGGCATGATCACGGTCAAGGACATCCAGAAGTCCAAGGACTTCCCGATGGCCTGCAAGGACGAGCGCGGCAGCCTGCGCGTCGGTGCCGCGGTCGGTACCGGTGGCGACACCGAGGAGCGCGTGACCGCCCTGGTGGAAGCCGGCGTGGACCTGGTGGTGGTCGACACCGCCCACGGCCACTCCAAGGGCGTGCTGGATCGCGTCAGCTGGATCAAGAAGACCTGGCCGGAGCTGCAGGTGATCGGCGGCAACATCGCCACCGGCGACGCCGCCCTGGCCTTGGCCAAGGCCGGCGCGGACGGCGTCAAGGTCGGCATCGGCCCCGGCTCCATCTGCACCACCCGCGTCGTCGCCGGCGTCGGCGTGCCGCAGATCGGCGCCGTGATGAGCGTGGCTGCCGCCCTGAAGGATTCCGGCATCCCGTTGATCTCCGACGGCGGCATCCGCTACTCCGGCGACTTCGCCAAGGCCCTGGCCGCCGGCGCCTACACCGTGATGGTCGGCTCCATGCTGGCCGGCACCGAGGAAGCCCCGGGCGAGGTCGAGCTCTGGCAGGGCCGCTCCTACAAGTCCTACCGCGGCATGGGCTCCATGGGCGCCATGGCGCAGGGCTCCAAGGACCGCTACTTCCAGGACACCACGGCCGAGGTCGAGAAGCTGGTGCCGGAAGGCATCGAGGGCCGCGTCGCCTACAAGGGGCCGATGTCCGCCATCGTCCACCAGATGGTCGGCGGCCTGCGCGCCAGCATGGGCTACACCGGCTGCCAGAACATGGAAGAACTGCGCACGCGGACCAAGTTCGTGAAGATCACCTCGGCGGGCATGCGCGAATCGCACGTGCACGACGTGACGATCGTCAAGGAAGCACCGAACTACCGCGCCGAGTAAGAAAACCACGCCCCGGCCTCGCCGGGGCTTTTCACATGACGTCCATGAACATCCATAGCGACAAGATCCTGATCCTCGATTTCGGCAGCCAGTACACGCAGCTGATCGCGCGCCGCGTACGCGAACTCGGCGTCTACTGCGAGCTGCACCCCTGGGACATCACCGACGAGGACATCCGCACCTTCGGCCCCAAGGGCGTGATCCTGTCCGGCGGACCGGAGTCGGTGATCGAGGCCAACTCGCCGCGTGCGCCGCAGGCCGTGTGGGACCTCAAGGTGCCAGTGCTGGGCATCTGCTACGGCATGCAGACCATGGCCGCGCAACTCGGCGGCAAGGTCGATCCGGGCTCGGTCAAGGAGTTCGGCTACGCCGAGATTCGTGCGCATTCCCACTCGAATCTGCTCAAGGACATCGAGGACCGCGTCAACGACGAAGGCCACGGCCTGCTCGACGTCTGGATGTCGCACGGCGACCACGTCTCGCAGCTGCCGGAAGGCTTCAAGCGCATCGCCTCCACCAAGGACGTGCCCATCGCCGGCATGGCCGACGAGTCGCGCCACTACTACGCGCTGCAGTTCCACCCGGAAGTCACGCACACCACCCAGGGCGCGCGCGTCTACTCGCGCTTCCTGCACGAGATCTGCGGCTGCGGCGACGCCTGGAAGCCGGGTCGCATCATCGAGGACGCCATCGAGACCGTGCGCAAGCAGGTCGGCAGCTCCAAGGTGCTGCTGGGCCTCTCGGGCGGCGTGGATTCCTCCGTCGTCGCCGCGCTGCTGCACAAGGCCATCGGCGACCAGCTGACCTGCGTGTTCGTGGATCACGGCCTGCTGCGCCACCAGGAAGGCGACCAGGTCATGAAGATCTTCGCCGACAACCTCGGCGTGAAGGTCATCCGCGTGGATGCCGAGGAGCGCTTCCTGCGCGAGCTGGCCGGCGTCAGCGACCCCGAGGCCAAACGCAAGATCATCGGCCGCCTGTTCGTCGAGGTCTTCGAGGAAGAGTCCAACAAGCTGCAGGGCGTCGACTTCCTGGCCCAGGGCACCATTTACCCGGACGTCATCGAGTCCGCCGGCGGCAAGACCAAGAAGGCTCACGTCATCAAGAGCCACCACAATGTCGGCGGCCTGCCCGAGCGCATGAAGATGAAGCTGGTGGAGCCGCTGCGCGAGCTGTTCAAGGACGAGGTGCGCGCCATCGGTGTCGAGCTCGGCCTGCCGCGCGAGATGGTCTACCGCCACCCCTTCCCGGGCCCCGGCCTGGGCGTGCGCATCCTCGGCGAGGTCACCAAGGCCGCCGCCGACACCCTGCGCCTGGCCGATCACATCTTCATCGAAGAGCTGCGCAAGAGCGGCTGGTACGACAAGACCTCCCAGGCCTTCGCCGTGTTCCTGCCGGTGAAGAGCGTCGGCGTCACCGGCGACGGCCGCCGCTACGAGCCCGTCATCGCCCTGCGCGCCGTACAGACCATCGAATTCATGACGGCGCATTGGGCGCACCTGCCCTACGAGCTGCTGGACGTCTGCTCGCGCCGCATCGTCAACGAGATCGCGGGTGTGTCGCGAGTGGTGTACGACATTTCAGGCAAGCCGCCTGCCACCATCGAGTGGGAATAGCGGCTCGCGACGCAAGAACCCGAGCTTGAATCGTCTCGGCCAGGTTCTCCGCCTGGCCGAGACTGATACGCCCTCTCTACTGAAGGGCCGAAGGTGGGCGACTACTCCGCGCGCTCAGCCGCCAGCGCCAGCGCATGCTCGCGCAGGTCCTGCGGCCACGGCGCCATCTGTTCGGCCAGGCGCTCGCGATCACCCGCGTACAGCGCACGGATCGCTTCCTCGAATCCCGGCAGGTCGCCCGCCGTCGCCGACATGAAGTGATATGCGCGCTCCTGCGCCTGCCGTATCCGGCCCTTGTCGCCCTGGGCGCGGCGGGCTTCTTCCACGAGCTTGCGCAGTGCCACGGACGCACCCCCGGGCTGCGTCGCCAGCCAGTCCCAATGCCGCGGCAGCAGCGTCACCTCGCGCGCCACCACGCCCAGCTTCGGACGCCCGCGTCCCTTGGCCGTCTCCGCCGCGGCATCCGTCGAGGCGGGCGCCAGGCGCGCGGTCAGTTCTTCATCGCTGCCGCGCAGGTCCACGTCGATGGAGCGGCCGGTGTCGTCGTTGAAGATCAGCATCGCTCCGGGAGCGGACTGGGCCAGCGCGCGGCGCACCGCGAGGGCGACCGCGGGCAGCGGGCCGGAGGCCAGGCGGCGGGGGCCGTCAAAGGCGGTAAAGGAGAGGGTCATGAGGCATACCTGGTATTGGGATGCCTATTTATACCCGGGTATAAATATTCAAGTCAATATTACCCGGGTTAAATTACTGCGGGCCGGGCTCAGCGGGCTCTCGGCCGGGCAGCGGCACCGGGGCCAAAGCGTGCATCCCGGCCCAATTCCGCCACCAGGAAATCCAGCACCGCCCGCACCCGCGCCGGCAGGCTGCCGGGCTTGCCCAGATACACGGCGTGGATCGGCTCCACTTCCATCGGGTTGTAGCGCTCCAGCACCGCCACCAGGCGCCCCGCGTCGAGGTCGGCCTGCACGTGGTAGCGCGACAGGCGCGCCAGCCCCAGGCCCGCCACCGCCATCTGACGCAACGCTTCGCCGTCGCTGCTGCGCAGCCGACCCTGCACCGGCACGTCCACCGCCCGCCCGCCTACGCGCAACGGCCAGTCCGGCACGCGGCGGCGGTAGCTGAAATCCAGTTGCCGGTGCGCCCGCAGATCGTCCGGCTTCTTCGGCGTGCCCTGCCGCGCGAGATAGCCGGGCGCGCCGACGATGACCTGCGTGGTCCCGCCCAGGCGCCGCGCCACCAGCGCGGAGGAGGGCAGCGGCCCCCAGCGCACCGCGATATCGGCGCGCTCGTCGATCAGGTCCACCACGCGGTCGGTCAGCGCCACGTCCAGCGCCAGTTGCGGGTACTGCTCCATGAATTTCGGCAGCAGCGGTACCAGCACCTGCGAGCCGAACGAGGTGCTGGTGTTGATGCTCACGCGACCACGCGGCGTGGCATCGGCGGCCACGCCGCGTTCCGCCTCGTCCATGTCCGCCAGCACGCGCTGGCTGGACCCGTAGAACTGCTGCCCCTCGGCGGTGAGCTGCAGCTTGCGCGTGGATCGGTGCACCAGCTGCGTGCCGAGGCGAGCCTCCAGCCGCCCCACCAGCTTGCTGATGGCGGAGGGCGTCATGCCCAGCGCGCGGGCCGCGGCGGAGAAGCCGCCACGGTCCACCACGCGCACGAAGGCTTCCATCTCCCCGGAGCGGTTGGTCTCGATGCGGGCCATGGCGGATTCCATCTGTGAATTGAAGTCACAAGTGTACGTCCACGATTCCGGATATTCATCCGCCAGCGGCAGGCATAGAGTGCGCGCCACTATGCCAATCGCACTCCTCGCACTCACCGCCGGCGCCTTCGGTATCGGCACCACGGAATTCGTCATCATGGGCCTGCTGCAGCAGGTGTCGGCCGATCTCGGTGTGTCGGTGGACACCGCCGGGCTGCTGATCTCCGGATACGCGCTCGGCGTCACCGTCGGCGCGCCGATCCTGACACTGGCCACACGCTCGCTGCCGCAGAAGGCCGTGCTGCTCGGCCTGATGGCCATCTTCACGCTCGGCAATCTCACTTGTGCCCTGGCACCCGACTACGGCTGGCTGATGGCCGCGCGCGTGCTCACCGCGCTGGCCCACGGCACCTTCTTCGGCGTCGGCTCCATCGTCGCCACCTCGCTGGTGCCGCCGCAGCGCCGCGCCTCGGCCATCGCCGTTATGTTCACCGGCCTCACCGCCGCCACCCTGCTGGGCGTGCCGGCCGGTGCTTGGCTGGGCCTGCACCTGGGCTGGCGTGCCACCTTCTGGGCGGTGGTGATCATCGGCGTGCTGGCCTTCGTGGTGATCGCCCTGTGCGTCCCCGCCGCCAAGCGGGCCGCGGGCGAGCCCCTGCCGCCGCTGCGCGAGGAGCTTGCCGTGCTGGCGCGTCCGCAGGTGCTGCTGGGCCTGGGCATCACCGTGCTGGGCTTTGCCGGCGTGTTCGCCGTCTTCACCTACGTGCAACCGCTGCTGACGGAAGTCTCCGGCATCGCGCTGGGCAGCGTGTCCGCCGTGCTGCTGCTGTTCGGCCTGGGCATGGGCGCCGGCAACTTCCTCGGCGGCGCGCTGGCCGACCGTGCGCCGCGCCATGCCGTGATCTGGACGCTCGCCGCCCTGGCGCTGGTGCTGGCGGCGATGCCGCTGGCCATCGGTACCCCGTGGATGGCTGTGGTGTTCTTCGGGGTTCTTGGCATCGCGTCCTTCGCCACCGTCGCACCGCTGCAGTTCGCCGTGCTGGAGCAGGCCAGCGGCGCCGGGCAGACGCTCGCCTCCAGCCTCAACATCGCCGCCTTCAATCTCGGCAACGCGCTGGGTGCCGGTGCCGGCAGCCTGACGCTGGCACAGGGCTTCGGCCTGCGTGCCCTCGGCACCGCCGCCCTGCTGTTCACCCTGGCCGGCCTGGCGCTGGCCCTGGCGGGTCATGCCCTGCAGCGGCGCCAGGTCGCCACGCACTGCGAGACCGCGGCCTGAGCCGCATCCTCTTTCCTGGAGCAAGACACATGGAATACCGCTTTCTCGGCCACTCGGGCTTCAAGGTACCCGCCCTCGGCTTCGGCGCCGGCACCTTCGGCGGGCAAGGCCCGCTGTTCAGCGCCTGGGGCAACACCGACATCGCCGCCGCGCGTCGCATCGTCGACATCTGCCTGGACGCTGGCGTCAGCCTGTTCGACACCGCTGACGTCTACTCCAGCGGCGCCTCCGAGGAAATCCTCGGTGCCGCGCTGAAGGGCCGACGCCAGCGCGCCATCGTTTCCACCAAGCTCGCGTTGCGTGTGGGCGAGGGTCCCAACGACGTCGGCGCCTCGCGCCATCACCTGATCGAGGGCGTGCATGCCGCGCTCCGGCGCCTGGACACGGATCACATCGACATCCTGCAACTGCATTCCTTCGACGCGCAGACGCCGGTGGAGCAGGTCCTGCGCACGCTCGACCAACTGGTGCGCGAGGGCAAGCTGCGCTATCTGGGCGTCTCCAATTTCTCCGGCTGGCAGTTGATGAAATCGCTCGCCGCCTCCGACCGCCTGGGCCTGGAGCGCTACGTCGCCAACCAGACCTATTACTCGCTGATCGGCCGTGACTACGAGTGGGAGCTGATGCCGCTGGGCCAGGACCAGGGCGTCGGCGCCCTGGTCTGGAGCCCGCTGGGCTGGGGCCGCCTCACCGGCAAGATCCGCCGCGGCCAGCCGCTGCCGCAGGGCAGCCGCCTGCACGAAACCGCCGGCTTCGCGCCGCCGGTGGCCGACGAGCACCTGTACCGCGTGATCGACGCGCTGGAAGAGGTCGCCGCGGAGACCGGCAAGACCGTGCCGCAGATCGCCATCAACTGGCTGCTGCAGCGACCCACCGTGGCCAGCGTGCTGATCGGCGCACGCGACGAATCGCAGCTGCAGCAGAACCTCGGTGCGCTCGGCTGGCAGCTCAGCGCGGAACAGATGGTCCGCCTCGATGCCGCCAGTCGCGTGACCCCAGCCTATCCCTATTACCCCTACTGGAACGGCCAGTTCTCGGAGCGCAGTCCGGTGGCGGTGTAGGGGACGCTGACGCCGTGGCGATTTGCTGGTATTGATACGGCCCGCCGTTCGATACCCGCCAATCCCCATGTCCGAGACCATCACTGCCGAAGACGAGCACTGGATGCGCCACGCGCTGCTGCTGGCGCGCCGCGCCCAGGAAGCGGGCGAGGTGCCGGTGGGCGCGGTGCTGGTGAAGGAAGGACGCGTGGTGGGCGAGGGCTGGAACCGCCCGATCGGCGATCATGATCCCAGCGCGCATGCCGAGATGCTGGCCATGCGCAGTGCCGCGCAGCGCGTCGGCAACTACCGCCTGCTCGACACCACGCTCTACGTGACCCTGGAACCCTGCGTGATGTGTGCCGGCGCCATCATCCATGCGCGCGTCGGGCGGTTGGTCTATGGCGCGCCAGACCCCAAGGCCGGCGGCGTGCATTCGGTCTACGACGTCATTGCCAACCCGCGCCTCAATCACCGCCTGCCCTGGCAGGGCGGCGTGCTGGAGCCGGAGTGTGGCCAGATCCTGCGCGACTTCTTCCGCGCGCGGCGCGGCAAGGCTGCTACCACTCCGTAGCCGTCGGCCGCGATCCTTGAAGCTCCCGCCTGGTCCTTCGCGGCCAACGGCCGCTCCTACGGGGTCTCGTCAATCCAGGAGTTCATGTGAGAGCGGCTTCAGCCGCGATCTTTTCCACAGATCGCGGCTGAAGCCGCTCCCACAAGGGCGGGAAGTACTAGCCCGCCAGGTCCAGGATCGCCGCCGTGTTCAGGTGCCCGCGTTCGCGCGCGATCTCGGCGGCGTTCTTGCCGTCCTCGGTGCGGCCGGCGCGGTCGGCGCCGCGCGATACCAGCAGCTTGCACAGGCCGTCGAAGCCGCGCGATGCCGCCAGATGCAGCGCGCTCACACCGCTACCGCCCACGTACTTCACATCCGCACCGAAGCCGATCAGCAGCGGTGCCAGTGCCTCGCCCGCGGGGCCGGCGATGGCGGCATGCATCGGCGTGTTGGCCATCGGGTTCTGCGACACCGCTTCCATCGGCGCGCCCAGGCCCAGCAGTACGAACAGCGCCTCGCGCGAGCCGAGGAAGGCCGCCAGGTGCATCGGCGTCCAGCCGTCGGGGCTGTACTCGGTGGTCAGCGCCGGCTGCGCCGCCACCAGCTCCGCCACGCGCCGCGCATCGTTCATGGCGGCCGCCTCGAACACGTCCAGCGGGCGGAAGGCCTTCAGCAGCTGGGCGATCTCCAGCGCGCCGTTGTACAGCGCGAACATCAGCGGCGACAGCCCGCCGGGAATGGCATCGGTGGCCTGCGAGGCATCGCGCTCCAGCGCGGCCTTGGCAGCTTCGAGATCGCGTTGCTGGATGGCCAGCATCAGGGGGCGGACAGCGGTCATGGCGGTCAGGGGGCAGCGGGAAAGGCGCGCAGCCTAGCCCCGAACGGGGCGGGGCTCAACCCTCTGGAGCAGCCAGAGCGGGCCGCCAACGAAAAAGGGCCTGCATCGCTGCAGGCCCTGATTTCTCGTTTGGTGGACAGTACAGGGCTTGAACCTGTGACCCCCGCCGTGTGAAAGCGATGCTCTACCGCTGAGCTAACTGTCCGAGGGGCGCAAATGATAGTGAGACAGCCGCGCAGCGTCAAACCGGCGCCGCCGCTCAGGCGTTCTGCAGGCCGAGCTGGCGGGCCAGGAAGTCGATCATCACATCGGCCGCGGCCTGTTCGTAGTCCGGCGTGATGCGGCGGTGCGCGATGTAAGCATGGCGGAAGCAGGTGGTGGCCACGTCCACCGCCAGCGTCGCCACGTCCACCGGTTCGGCCGGCACCACCATGCCGCGCATCTGCAGCAGCTGCCGCGCCAGCCCGCCGAGATGGCGCACGGTCAGCTCGTAGCTGCGGTAGCTCTCGTCGGTCACCGCGCCGCCCAGGGCCAGCATCATCCCGGTGGGGTGCTCGTTGTGGAAGGCGGCGGCGGCATGGACGATCGCGCGCACCACGTCCTGCCACTCGCGCCTGGCGAGCTGTGCCGCGTCCGCCACCAGTGTCTGCTCCAGGCCCGCGAAATGGCGGCGCACCAGCTCGTTCAGCACGGCGTAGGGCGTGGGGAAGAACTTGTAGATGCTGGCGCGGGTGTAGCCCAGGCGGGCCGCCACGGCGGGAATCGAGAAGCCCGACAGGCCTTCCTCCGCCAGCAGGGCCTGCGTCTCCTGCAGCACCAGCTCGAATCGGTCGATGGCTCGCTGCTGCTGGGGCAGGCGGGCGAGGGCGCGCTGGTCTACGGCGATGTTCATGCGGGGCAGGATACCCGCTCGCAGAAGTTACAGCAGTAACTTTCTGATGAGGCAAGGATATCGCCCAGCCTCCATTGAGGCCACATTCACCCGCTTGACGGCATAAAGCTACAAGAGTAGCTTTTTAATAAAGTTACATAAGTAGCAAATGTGCGCTCCGGGAGGGCAACATGGACGTGAAGGGTTCCACAGGATGGATCGTGGGCGTACTGGCCTGCGTGCTGCTATCGGCTTGCGGTGAGTACGGCGGCCGCAGCGACGCCGCCAGCGACGGTTCAGGCGGCGCCACGGCGCGCAGCATGGAGGAGCACTTCAGCGGCAAGGTGCAGCCGCAGCTCGACTTCTGCCGCACCTGCCATGTTCCCGGCAAGCCGGGTGATGTCGAGAACGGCAAGGACTTCATGCTCTCGGAGAACCGCTCCGAGGACCTGCAGAACCTGCGTGCCAGCTGGGAGCGCCTGGGCAAGAACAACCCCACCTCGCGCATCCTGCTGATGTCCTCCGGGCAGGAGACGCCGCACAGCGGCGGTGCGCCCTGGGCGGTAGGCAGCGCGCCGTACCGCAACATGGAAATCCTGCTCAAGTGCTTCGAGAGCCCCGCGGGCTGCGCGGCGCTGCTGGCCGGCGGCGTGGACCCCGGCACGCTGCTGCCGCTGCTGGCCGAGGGCCACCGCGGCAGCCATACCTGGACGCGCTACTGCGAAGGCAAGGACGACTCCGCCGAACTGCCCACGGACGCGCGCAAGCTGGTGCAGCCCGGCGTCAGCGACGGCAAGGCCGTGCACTTCAACCTGTTCTGGGAAGAGTGCCGCTCCAAGGCCGATCCGGCCTATGAAGAGCCCAAGACCTGCGGCGAGTACCGCGGCTGGCTCGCCCAGGGCGAGACGCTGATCAGGGGCAACGGCGCCATCGGAGCCGGCGTGATCGTGGGCGGCAGCTCCACCGACACCATCGCCACCGTCAGCGCCAACTCCTACAACAGCCTGTGGCGCCTCTGGGGCATGCCCGGCCGCCCGGTGGACTACGACCAACTGGTAGCCGAGCGCTGGGGCATGGCGCTGCCGGATGAGCCCAATCCTTATCCGGTGGGCGATGAAGACCCCAACGCCAGCGGCGGCGGTTCCGGCAAGCTGCCGATGGGCCTGACGCAGCTGCGCAACGAGGATGGCAGCTGGACCGGCAAGATGGGCATAACCTGCCACGGCTGTCACAGCGCCCGCATCGGCAGCAAGGCCGACGGCGACGACCTGGGCTCGGTCTACGGCACCGCCGGCCAGGGCGATCTCGGCGCTTTCATCGCGGACTTCGGCAACGGCATCGGCAAGCTGCTGCCGATCACCGTCAACAAGGTGCGCGGCACCGGCGACGTCACCAACTACCAGTTGCTGGTCATGCTCTGGCTGATCGGCGACGCCCCGGCGCGTCCCGGCATCGATCTCGACTCCTTCATCTTCGCGCCTGCCACCGCGACCGAGGATTCGCCGATCTGGTGGAACGTCGGCCACCGCCCCGCCAAGTTCTACAGCGGCGCCATGCCCACCGACGCCACGCGCATCCTGCTGCAGGCCTACATGCCGCTGCTGCGCAGCAGCGACGTCTACAACTGGCAGGAGATCCAGCGCTGGACCGACGCGCACGACCGCCAGGCAGAGGCCTGGGTGGCCTCGCTCAAGGCCCCGCGCTGGCCGGGCGGCACGCTGGGCCAGATCGACACCGCCAAGGCGGAGCAGGGCGCCGTGCTGTTCCACAGCAAGGACCTCTGGGGCGCCGGACTGGGCAATCCGGTACCGCGTCCGGAAGCCGGCAACGGCTCCTGCGCCAGCTGCCACGGTGCCTACTCGCCGCGCTACGTCTACGACCCGGCCTATCTCGCCACGCCGGAGCTGGAAGGCCAGGCGGCGTTCCGCGTGCCCAAGGAGATCATCGGCACCGACACCGCCTACACGCTGGCGCAGAATCAGGGCGTCACCGATTACTTCAAGTACAGCTGGCTGTTCTACCCGGCCGCGCCCGGCGAGGTCGGGGCCTGCTACGGCTCCGACGACTACCGCGACTACCAGGGCTACACCGCGCCGCCGCTGTACGGCGTCTGGGCCAGTGCGCCGTACTTCCACAACGGCTCCGTGCCCAGCGTGGAGGAGGTGCTCGACCCCACGCAGCGCAAGCCGATCTGGCGCCGCGTGTCGGCACCCAACAGCAACGGCAGCAGCCGCGTGGTGATGGGCTTCGATAGCGACCTGAAGCGCGCCTACGACGCCGAAGCCCTGGGCTGGAAATACGAGGAAGTGAGCTGTGGCCTGGGCGGCGCGCTGCCCATCGTCGAGTGCAACCTGCTCGACCCCTCGCGCCCCACGCTGCTGTCGCAGATCCAGGCCATCCTCAACCGCGCGATCGGCCTGACCTGGAATCTCGACATCCCCCTGCTGACCCAGCAGCAGCTGGAAAACCGCAAGGTCTACAACACCACCATGTACAGCCAGGGCAACCAGGGCCATGAGTTCACGTCGGTGCTCACCGAGCAGGAGCGCCGCGCCATCATCGAATACCTGAAGACGCTGTAGCGCGAGGACCGCAACCATGACGATGACCCAGCTCCCGCGCCCGCAGCGGCGCCAGGCACTCGCCAGTCTCGTGAGAAGCGAACTGGAGGCGCGTACCCACGGCTACCCCACGCTGCGGGAGATGTCGGTGAAGCTCTGCGTCTCCACGCGCACGCTCAAGCGTCACCTGCGCGATACCGGCGCGAGCTACCGGCAACTGCTGGATGGCGCACGGCAACTGCACGCCACCGAACTGCTGGCGCGGCCCGGCATCACCATCGAGAAGATCGCCGAGCGGCTCGGCTACAGCAGCGGCGCCAACTTCTCCCGCGCCTTCCAGCGCTGGGTCGGCGTCGCGCCGGGTCAGTACCGTGTCCGCATCGAGCCGCCTGCCGGCTCGGGCTGGCGGGGCGCAGTGGCGGCAGAAGGGCCGCCACCGGTCCTGGGCCGCGAGTCCCAGGGGCATGCCGCCACGCCTTGACAGCCTGCGGCGGCAAACGTTACTTTTGTTAAAGTTACATAAGTAACTATTTGTCGGTGCGCTTCGGGAGAGGCTTGTGAAGAGATTCGGGTTTTCGGCGCCGCGTCTGGCGACGCTGCTGCTGTGTGCGTGGCTGGCCGCCTGTGCTCCCGGCCGCAGCGACGAGGTGTCGGGCGGCAGCGGCACGGCGCGCAGCGTGGACGAGCACTTCAGCAACAACGTGCAGCCCGCGCTCGGCTACTGTCGGACCTGCCACGTCCCCGGCGCACCGGGCGACGTGGAAGACGGCCGCGACTTCATGCTCTCCACCAACGAGGCGGAAGACTTGAAGAACCTGCGCGACAGTTGGGAGCGCCTGGGCGGCAACAACCCCACCTCGCGCATCCTGCTGATGGCCTCCGGGCAGGAGACCCCGCATACCGGTGGCGCCCAGTGGCCGGTGGGCAGCGTCGCGTACCGGAACATGGAGATCCTGCTCAAGTGCTTCGAGAACCCGGCCACCTGCAGCCTCGCTGGCGGCGTGGATCCGGGCGAACTGCTGCCGCTGCTGGGCAGCAAGCGCGGCGGCCATTACTGGTTCGACTACTGCGAAGGCAAGCCGGACGAGACCGAGGTGCCGCAGGACCCACGCGAGCTGGTGGTGGAGGGCGTGGACGCCGGCAAGGCCGTGCTGATGAATGCCCATTGGAAGACCTGCCAGGAAGACAACCACCCCGGCACCTGCGGCGAGCTGCGGGCGCGCTCCGAGCGCGGCTATCGCCTGGTGGCGGCCACCGGCGCGATCGGCGCCGGCACCATGTTCGGCGGCGACTCGCCGGATCCGATGTTCGCGTTCCCGGCCGAGGACTACAACACGCTCTGGGACCGCGTCCTGCGCCTGCCCAACCGCCCCGACAACTTCGACCAGCTGCTGGCCGAGCGCTGGGGCATGCCGCTGCCGGACAAGTCCAACCCCTATCCGCTGCCGGATGAAGACCCCAACACCAGCAATGGCGGCAGCGGCCAGTTGCCGCTGGGCCTGACGCAGCTGCGCAACCCCGACGGCAGCTGGACGGGCAAGGTCGGCGTCACCTGCAACATCTGCCACGGCGGCGCGGTGGGCACGGCGTCGGACGGCGAGGGCCTGGGCCCGATGTACGGCACCAACTCGATCTCCGACATCACCGTGATGTTCACCGACCTCGGCCGCATCGCGCCGCAGCAGTCGCTGCTGGCGGTGATCTCGCAGAACAAGGTGCGCGGCACCGGCAACATCACCAACTTCCAGCTGTTCGGCACGCTGACCTTGTTCGACGCGCTGATCCCCTACCTCACCGTGCAGACCCAGCCGTCCACCGGCACCGAGGACCCGCCGGTGTGGTGGAACGTCGGCAGCCGCCCGATGAAGTTCTTCGACGCCGGCATGCCCACCGACGCCAAGCGCATCGAGCTGTCCTTCCACTTCCCCAACGTCGCCTCGCCGAACAACGTCGAAGGCAAGCAGTGGATCAAGGACCACATGCAGGACGGCGACAGCTGGATGATGTCGATGCGCTCGCCGCGCTGGCCGGAACCCAAGCTCGGGGATATCAACACCACGCTGGCGGAGCAGGGCGCGATCCTGTTCCACAGCAAGGACCTGTGGGCCGCCAAGCTCAACAATCCGGTGCGTCGCCCCGAGGGCGGCAACGGCTCCTGCGCCAGCTGCCACGGCGCCTACTCGCCGCGCTTCGTCCACGATCCCGCGTTCCTGGCCACGCCGCTGCTGGAAGGCATCGCCGCCTACGTAACGCCGATCGACATCATCGGCACCGACACGCGCCGCCTCGACGGCCACAGCCAGGTGGTGTCGAACTACGCGCGCCAGAACTGGTTCGCCTACAACGACGGCCCGAAGAACGAAGACGGCGTGCCCACCTGCGGCTCGCAGAACGACGCTGCCGTGCGCGGCGACCGTGAACTCGGCTACCTTGCCCCGCCGCTGCACGGCGTCTGGGCCACCGCGCCGTACTTCCACAACGGCGCCGTGCCCAACGTCTGGGAGGTACTCAAGCCGGCCGACCGCAAGCCGATCTGGCGCCGCCTGTCGCGCCCGGCCATCGAGAACGGCATCGCCGGCTTCGACTACAGCCTGGAGACCGGCTATGACGCCGTGAACATGGGCTGGAACTACGAGGCGCTGCCCTGCGGTACCGGCTCGCTGCCCTTCATCGACTGCAACCCCAGCGGCGGCAGCAGCGTGCAGGACCTGCTGGGCCTGGTCTGGGCCAACGGCGGCCTCGCCTGGAACCTGCTGAACCTGCCGATCCTCACCAACGGCCAGATCGAGGATCGCAAGATCTACAACAGCAACTACTACAGCCAGGACAACGGCGGGCACGAATTCACCAGCGTGCTCACCGACCCCGAGCGCCGCGCGATCATCGAGTACCTGAAGACACTGTGAGACGGTGACGCAGACGAAGAAGGGGCGCCTCGGCGCCCCTTCTTTTTGCCTTCCTTCCGTCGGACTTACCCCCGAACCGTTCACCTCGAGTAGCGCCGCGCAGCGTCGCGTATCGAGAGGCGCAAAGGCCCTATCGCAGCGCCAACCCCAGCCGCTTCGCCAGGAACGCGAGCATCACGTCCGCGCCCGCCTGCGTGTACTCCGGCGTCATCTTGCCGTGCAGGAAGTAGCTCATGCGGAAGCTTGCCGTACCGAACTCCACCGCCAGCGCGGCGACGTCCGGCGAGTCCTCCGGCACCACGATGCCGCGCTGCGCGAACAAGCTCCGCGTCAGTGTGCCGAGCCGCGCGATGGTGTATTCCAGCGCGCGGAAGCTGGCGTCGGAGATCGGCCCCGTCAGCAACACCACCTGCGCTGCCGGGTTGCGGCTGTAGAACTCCGCGGCGGCGTGGATCATGCGCGTCACCATCTCCTGCCAGTCGCTGGCCTCGGCAATGCTCTCCGCGTAGGCCGCCAGGTGCTCCTCCAGCGCCGCCAGCTGGCGTTCCGCCAGTTCGTTGAGCAGCGCATAGGGCGTGGGGAAGAACTTGTAGATCGTCGCGCGCGGGTATTCCAGGCGCTCCGCCAGCGTGGGGATCGAGAAGCCCGAGATGCCCCCCTCCAGCAGCAGTTCCTCGGCCGCCGCCAGCACCAGGTCCACGCGGTCCTTGGCGCGCTGCTGCTGAGGCTTGCGGGCGATGAAGGCGGGGTTGTGCGGGGGCTTTACGGCTTCGTTCACGATTCGTCCTTGACGCCAAACGGCAACTAATGTTACCTATTGCGAAAGGCAACAAATGCCCCTTTTATAAAAATAGCGGTGCGGGAGGAGAGGGATGCAGCTTCAGGCGATGGGGAAGGCCGTGCTCGGCCTGTTGGTATTGGGCCTGGCGGCCTGCGCACCGGGACGCAGCGACCCGGTCTCCGGCGGCGGCTCCGCGCGCAGTATGGAAGAACACTTCAGCAGCAACGTGCAGCCCGGCCTGGATTTCTGCCGCACCTGCCACGTACCCGGCGCTCCCGGCGACGTGGAGGACGGCCGCGACTTCATGCTCTCCGCCGACCGGTCCCAGGACCTGGCCAACCTCAAGGCCAGTTGGGAGCGCCTGGGCCGCAACAACCCCACCTCGCGCATCCTGCTGATGTCCTCCGGGCAGGAGACCCCGCACACCGGCGGCGCGCCCTGGCCGGTGGGCAGCGCGGCGTACCGCAACATGGAGATCCTGCTCAAGTGCTTCGAGAACCCCACCACCTGCAGCCTCAGCGGCAGCGTGGACCCGGGTGAGCTGCTGCCGCTGCTCGGCAGTACGCATGCCAAGACGCGTTGGGAGACCTACTGCGCGGACCAGCCCGACGATGCCGCGCTGCCGCCCGATCCCCGCACGCTGATCCAGCCCGGCATCAACGAGAACCGCGCCGTCTACTTCAACGCCTGGTACCAGGACTGCCACGTCAACCTGCCGGAGAAGGAACAGGCCCCCAAGACCTGCGGCGCCTACCGCGAGCGCCGCGACCGCGGGCGTGCTGCCTTCCTGGATACGCTGGCGGTGGGTTCGCAGACCGCGGAAGAGTTCAACCAGAGTTGGAAGGACTGGGGCCTGGACGAGCGCCCGGCGAACTTCGACGAGCTCTACACGCTGCGCTACGGCTACAACCACGCGCCGTTTCCCAACCCGTACCCGCTGCCGGGCGAAGACCCCAACGCCAGCGGCGGTGGCTCCGGCCAGTTGCCGCTGGGCAAGCGCCAGCTCAAGGACGCGCAAGGCAAGTGGACCGGCGTGATCGGCGAGGTGGCCTGCTTCGGCTGCCACGGCGGGCAGATCGGCGACGCCAGCGACGGCGGCAGCAAGATCGGCATGAAGCATCTGGGCCTGGGCAACAACAACGCCGACACCATCATCCAGGCGGCCGACGGCGGCTCCGCCTATGGCATCTCCATCGGCGTGCCGCTGCTGCTCAATCCCTTCGCGCTCGGCGGCGACCAGCGCGGCCAGAACAATGCGGTGGCCGGCTTCGAGCTGCTGTTCATGCTGCTGGACTACGACAGCCTGGGCCTGAATCCCAACGCGCTGAAGCTGGCGCAGAACTCGGCGCAGCCACACCCCACCGCCGAGCAGCAGGACACGCCGGCCTGGTGGAACTACGGCCACCGCGCGCGCAAGTTCTTCGACGGCAGCCAGTCCATCGACAGCACGCGGATCGTGATGGCGGCCGGCGTCGGCGAGCTGGCCTCGGTGATCACCGTAGACGGCAAGGCCTACCGCGATCGCATCGAGCAGTTCGACCAGGACCTGGCGGCCTTCTTCCTGTCACTGGAATCGCCGGTGTATCCGGGCAACATCGACACTCCGCTGGCGGAGCAGGGCGCCGTGCTATTCCACAGCAAGGACCTCTGGGGCAGCGGCGCCAATGCCGACAAGCCCAAGCCGGCCGGCGGCAACGGCTCCTGCGCCAGCTGCCACGGCGCCTACTCGCCGCGCTACATCCACGACCCCGCCTACCTGGAAGACCCGGTGCTGGGCGGCATGGCCGCGCACCTGATGCCGCTGGACGTGATCCGCACCGACACCGCCCGCGCCGACGAGCTCTCGCCCTACCTGCGCGAAGCCTACGGCACCACCTTCTGGGGCTACCCGGACGGCGTCGAAGGCTGGACCTCGCCGGACGAGAAGAACCTGGTGACGGAGCAGCTCGACGACGGCCTGCCGCTGGCGCTGCGCCCGCAGGGCCTCTGCGGCTGGGAGCGCGAGATCATCGGCTACCAGGCGCCACCGCTGCACGGCACCTGGGCCACCGCGCCGTACTTCCACAACGGCTCGGTGCCCACCATCGAGCAGGTGCTGAAGTCCTCCGACCGCCCCGCGATCTGGCGCCGCCAGATGCAGACCATCGGCGAGGTCAGCGGTTTCGACCAGAGCCTGAGCCGCGCCTACGACTTCCAGCGCCTGGGCTGGAAGCACGACGTGCTGGCCTGCGGCGACCTGCCGGGCAACCCGCTGTTCAACTGCAACCCGGTAGCGCCCGAGCAGCCGTCGGTGACGCAGGTCGTGATGAACCTGCTGTATTCCGGCTTCAACTGGTCGGCGCTCGTGGTGGTGCCGGACCTGCTGCCGGGCGGGCAGGACAAGCGCTTCGTCTACGACACCCGCAAGCTCGGCAACGGCAATGGCGGACACGATTTCTCCGACGTGCTGACCGAGCAGGAACGCAAGGCCGTCATCGAATACCTGAAGACGCTGTAACCCTTGCATAGACCTTGCCGCCCGCCCTGGGCCTGTCGCGGGGCGAGCGGCAATTTCCTGACCTATGTCGGGTATGGCTCCGCTTGCATGGGGTGCCTCCGGCCTGCGGGATCGGCAAGCGCGACGGGGCCGGCCCGTGGTCACCAATCTCAACCCCTTGTCCGCAATTCTCATCCCCCCCGCAAAAGGTCGGGGGCATGCTCCGGGGAATGCCGGGCGCAGATCCGGCAGGCATAGCTATTACAACAAGTATCACGAGGGCCCCCTGCGATGATGGAGAAGATCAAGCCCGCGGCTCGCGCCGCGGCGTTGCTGCTGTCGCTGTTCAGCCTGCCGGCCTGGTCGCTGAGCTTCGACCTGGACGACAACGGTGAATGGAACGCCGTGCTCAACACCACCATCACCGCCGGCGCCGCATGGCGCATGCAGGACCGCGCCAGCGACCTGGTGGGCAAGTCCAACCTTGATCCCAACGTCTGCGGTCGTACCGCCGATGGCCGCGCGCAGTACCAGGGCTGCCAGGGCCTGTTCCGCACCCAGACCCACCCCGCTACCAAGCTGGCCAATTCGCCGGGCCAGTTCACGGTGAACGCCGACGACGGCAACCTGAACTACGACAAGCACGACATCGTGCAGGCGCCGCTGAAGATCACCCAGGACTTCACCCTGACGCACGGCGACTTCGGCCTGTTCGTGAAGGGGCTGTACTTCTACGACTTCGTCAACAACGACTTCACGGAGAACCACCCCAACCGCATCACGCCGGAGAACATGCTGGACGTGGGCGTGGTGTCCCTGCCGGGCCGCGAGGTGATCCCGCTGCCGCTCGGCCTGCCCAACCTGCCGCTGACGCAGCGCAGCGACTCGGTGGCCTGCCCGCCCTCGCGCAACCCCGGTATCGGCCCCTGCGGCCTGGTCTATGGCCCGGGCGGCGTGGTGCGCAGCAAGCGCAGCGACAGCGAAACCCTGCGCCAGATCGGCACCGATCTGCAGCTGCTCGACGCCTACGTCTACGGCAAGCTGCCGCTGTGGGGCGACAAGGACCTGACGGTGAAGCTCGGCCGCCAGACCGTGAACTGGGGCGAGTCCACGCTGCTGGTGTTCGGCTCCATCAACCAGGTCAACCCGGTCAACGCCAACAACTTCTACCGCACCGGCTTCCTGGTGGAGGAAGTGTTCACCCCGGTGGGCATGCTGTACGCGTCCATGGAGCCCTTCGACGGTGCCACGCTGGTAGCCTTCTACCAGTACGAGTGGGAGCCGCTGGAAGCCCCGGCGCCGGGTTCCTATTTCGCCTTCCTGGACGTGGGCAGCAACAACGCCATCGACAACGTCAACCTCAGCTTCGGTGGCGCTGCGGAAGACCCCAAGGGCGTGGGCCGCCTGATCGACAACCCGCTGTCGGGCATCACCAACACCTCGCTGACCGCGCAACGCCTCAAGGACAAGGAGCCGGACGGCGGCGGCCAGTACGGCGTGGCGCTGAAGTACTACTCCGAGGACTTCAACGCCGGCACCGAGTTCGGCTTCTATTTCATGAACACCCACGCGCGCAATCCCTACGTCAGCGTGATCTCGGTGGACCAGGCCTGCTCCAAGAACGTGCGCAGCACCGTGGGCTTCATCCTGGCCTGCCCGGACGTGCCGCTGCTGCACTCGGTGCTGCAGCCCAACGATCCGCTCGGCGCTACCAGCAGCGCGGTGCCCTTCGACAGCCTCAAGATCCAGCTCGAGTATCCGGAGGACATCAAGCTGTTCGGCCTGTCCTTCAACACCACCCTGGGCGACTTCTCGCTGCAGGGCGAGGTGGCCTACCGCCCCGATGAACCGCTGCAGGTGGACCTGGAAGACCTGGTGTTCGCCGGCTTCGGCCCCACGCTGAGCAACTGCCACCTGCGCGACGAACTGGGTCGCGGCTGCGCCGGCACCGGCTCGCTGACGGGTGCCCTGCTGGGTACCCTCCCGGGACTTTCCGGTGTCGTGGATCGGCTGCTCCAGATCTTCGGAGTCGATTTCCTCGGAGGCGTCGGCGCCAACCCGGATGGCACCGTAGGCCTCTATCCCGGTAGCGACTACGTGGGGGACGCCAATGGCACGCCGGGCGCCTACAGCGATACCTTCGACCTGCTCATCGGCCACGTGCCGGGCTCGGGCCGTGCCTTCCCGTCGTTCATCATCCCCTACCGCGGTGGTGTGATCGGCACCAACCCGGGCAACAGCTACATCCGCGGCTGGGAGAACTTCGACACCTACCAGTTCAACCTGGGTGCCACGCACGTGGCCGGCGCCACCGACAACCCCTTCGGGGCCGACCAGGTCATCACCCTGTTCGAACTGGGCGCCACCTGGGTGCCGGGCCTGCCGGACCTGGATCAGTTGCAGCTGGAAGCCCCGGGCACCTACACCCACGCCAGCGCCGGCGCGGACGGCAGCGGCGCCGACCGCTCGCAGCAGGCCTGCTCCACCAACGAGGCCTGCTCCTTCGGCCCGGACGGCCTGCGCTTCAACCCGCACCAGCAGGACCTGGACGGCTTCGCGGACAAGCTGTCCTGGGGCTACGTGATCATCAGCCAGATCAAGTACGAATCCGTGCTGCCGGGCATCTCGCTGATGCCCCAGCTGACCTGGAAGCATGACGTGAAGGGCACCGCCCCGGGCTTGGCGACCAACTTCGTGGAAGGCCGCAAGAATGGCGACATCGGCCTGGAAATCCGCTACAAGTCCAGCCTGGCGTTCAATCTCGGATACACCTGGTTCACGGGGGGCGGCTCCTACAACCTGTATCGCGACCGTGATGCCGCACGCGCCTTCGTACGACTGCAGTTCTGACGCACCCATAACTACATGAGGAGACGGAAGATGCACAGCAGGATCACGATCACGGCCGCGCTGGCGGCTGCGCTGTTCGCCGGCGCGGCGGGGGCCAAGGTCGGCCCGGATGAAGCGGCCAAGCTGGGCCAGGACCTGACCCCCGTGGGTGCCGAGAAGGTTGGCAACAAGGAAGGCACCATTCCCGAGTGGACGCCCGGCAAGCAGCGCGGCAAGCTCAAGGGCGAGTATCCCAACAACCCCGAGACCGACAGCGACAAGCCGCTGTACACCATCACCAAGGCCAACATCGGCCAGTACGTCGGCAAGCTGAGCGAAGGCCACAAGAAGCTGCTCAACACCTACGACAGCTACAAGATGAACGTCTACCCGAGCAAGCGCGTCGTCGCCTGGCCGGACGTCATCTACCAGGCCACCGCTGCCAATGCCGCCACCTGCGAAATGGTGGGCACCGACACGCCGAACAACTGCAAGCTGGGCTTTCCCTTCCCGATTCCCAAGAGCGGCGCCGAGCCGATCTGGAACCACAAGCTGAAGTTCCGCGGCGAAGCGGCCACGCGCTACAACAACCAGTTCATCGTGCAACCCAACGGCGCCTACCAGCAGACCAAGATCGTCGAGGACGTGACCTTCGGCTACGGCTCCATCAAGAAGGCCGTGCCGCTGACCACCACCTCCGGTGAATTCCTGAAGTACCTGTCCAAGACGGTGGAGCCGCCGCGCATGGCCGGCACCTACATCCTGGTGCACGAGAAGGCCGGCACCGGCGCCGCCGGCCGCGCCGCCTGGCTCTACTCGCCGGGCCTCAAGCGCATCCGCCGTGCCCCCACGGTCTGCTGCGACAACCCGTACGAAGGCACCGACGGCCACCAGTTCTACGACCAGGTGGACATGTTCAACGGCGTGCTGGAACGCTACAACTGGAAGCTGGTGGGCAAGAAGGAGGTGTACATCCCGTACAACTCTAACAAGATCGCCGGCAACACCATCAAGTACAAGGACCTGATCCGTCCCAAGCACATCAACCCCGAGCTGCCGCGCTACGAGCTGCACCGCGTCTGGGTGGTCGAGGCCACGCTGAAGGAGGGCACCAGCCACACCTTCAAGAAGCGCCGCTTCTACATCGACGAGGACAGCTGGAACATCGCGATGGTCGACGACTACGACAACCGCGACCAGCTCTACCAGTTCCAGGAAGGCCACGTCGGCTTCGCCGCCAACGTGCTGGCCAGTTTCACCATCCCGGAAGTGATCTACCACTTTACCTCCGGCCGCTACTTCATCACCGCCGCCTTCAACGAAGACAAGCCCTACGATCTCACCGTGAGCTTCGGCGACGACTACTTCAGCGCCAGCTCGGTGCAGAAGATGACGACGAAGTAAGCAGTCCGGATTGGCCCCGTTCGCCCTGAGCCTGTCGAAGGGTGAACGACCCCTGTCCTCTCCCCGCCAGCGGGGAGAGGGCAGGGGTGAGGGGCCACCCCAGGCCCGTTCCGGGCTTCAAGCCCTGAAACGGTGACATGGCCACACTCAATCTTCGTCGGCACCCGGCATTCGGTGCAGACGCTATTACGGAGCATGCCGGGGGGCTTGCTCCGTTTTTTTGTCCCAACGAAAAAGCCCGGCACAAGGCCGGGCTTTTTCATGAACAGCGCAAACCTCAGAAATCCGTGCTCACGCTCAACACCAGGCTGCGCGGCCCACCAGCCACGAGGTAGCCCGCGTTGGAGTAGCCACCCACGGATGCCCAGTAGTCCTTGTCCAGCACGTTGTCCACGCGCGCACGGAAGGTGAACAGGCGGCCGCCCAACTCGGTCAGGTAGCGCGATCCCAGGTCCAGGCGCGTCCAGCTCGGTGCTTCCAGAGCGTTGGCATTGTCGGCATAGCGTGAGCCCGTGTAGAGCACGCGGCCATCCACGGCCAGGCCACGAACGGCCGTCACATCCCATTCCGCGCCCAGGCTGGCCTGCAGCTCCGGCACGCCGATCACCTGGTTGCCTTCGGTGGCGTCGCCGGTCTTGCGCTGTTCGGTATCCAGCCAGGTCAGGCCGCCCAGCAGGCGCAGATTGCGCGTCACGGTGCCGTAGACAGTCAGTTCCGCGCCCTGGTGTTGATCCTCGCCGCTGGAGGTGAAGGTATTGTTGATCACCAGAGAGCGGGGCCGCGTGGTGGAGAACAGCGCCAGGCCCACGCCGATGCGGTCGCTCTCGAACTTGACGCCTACTTCCGATTGCTTGGAGACATAAGGCTTCAGCGATTCTCCGGCATTGTCGAGCGGCACGGCGGGGGGATTCGGCGGCGTCGGCGGAGGCGGGATGGGAGCCGTCTCGCCCTGCGTCAGGCCCTCCACATAATTGGCGTAGAGCGAAAGCTGGGGTGTGAGGCGATACACGATGCCGGCCAGGGGGCTGACGCGGCTGTCGTCATAGTCCGAACTCCGGGCGCCCGTGTCATTGTTGAAATTCTCGGCGCGCAGTTGCTGGTGTCGGGCGCCGGCCGTCAACAGGAGGCGCTTGTCGAGCATCGACAAGGTGTCGCCGATGGCGACGCTGCTCAAGCGCGTGCGGCCGGTACGCGAGGGATTGCTCAGGGTGCCACCCTTGAATCCGCCGCCACTAAAGGCGGGCAGCGGCGAGTAGACCGGGTTGTAGAGGTTGGTCGCCTGCGTGTTGAAGAAATCCCACTCATAGGCGGTGTCCTTCTCCAGGTCGAACCAGGACGCAGAGATGACCCACTCGTGGCCTATGGAGCCCGTAACCAGCTTGCCGCGCAACCCGAGTTCGCCGGTGTCCACGCTGTCTTCACGCGTGTTGTCGAATCGGCTGGTGGTACCGGCGCCGGTATCTGCATTGGTGACATCGAGATTGGCCAGCGAGTTGGCTTCCTCGCTGCGGCGCATACCGTAAGCGGCCCAGGCCGTGAGATCCGGCGTGAAGTCGTACTCGCCGCGCAGCGTGCCGAAGAGATCGCGCTCGTCGGAGTAGGTCCAGGGCTGCGCGAAGTTGCTGCTGCCCTTGGGCGCATCCGGCACGCGGGTGACACCCACCAGCGAAACATTGGTGCGCGTCTCCTCCAGCTGGTTGTCCTGCCAGCCGAGATCGCCGGAGATGCGGAAGTTGCTGCCGCGCCAGTCCGCGCCCACCGACACCAGGCCCAGCTTGGCACCTTCGTCATCCACCGCCGTGCCGCCGTCGCGATAGGCCGCGTTGACACGCACGCCGCCCTGCTGCTCGCTGCCGAAGCGGCGCGCCACGTCCATTGCCATGTTGCCGGTGTCACCGGCGCCATAGCCCACGGTCAGGCGCGTCAGCGGCTCGTTGGGCGCACGCTTGGGCAGCAGGTTGATCGCACCGCCCAGGCCGCCACCGCCGGGATTGGCGCCGTTGAGGAAGGCCGAGGCGCCACGCAGCACCTCCACGCGCTCGAACAGCTCGGTGGCGATGTACTGGCGCGGCAACAGGCTGTAGAGGCCGTTGTAGGCCACGTCATCCGAGCCCAGGATGAAGCCGCGGATGAAGTAGGACTCCTGGAAGTTGCCGAAGCCACGCGCCGTGCGCACGGTCGGGTCGTTCTGCAGCACGTCGCCGACGCTGCGCGCCTGCCGGTCCTGGATCAGCTCGTTGGTATAGCTGGTGATGGAGAACGGCGTCTCCAGGTGGTCCCGCGTGCCGAGAATGCCCGCACGACCACCCTGCGCCACCTGCCCACCCGAGAAGGCCGGGGACAGCCCCTCCTGGGAGGCGTCCGCACTGGCCGTCACCGACACCGGGGCCAGCTTCACCGGCTCGCCTTCGGCCGCCGGTGCTGGCGCTGCCTCCGCCGGAGCCGCCTCCTGCGCCTGCAGCAAGCCAGGAGAGAGGGAAAGAGCGGCAATGCCGAGTGCAGCGGGCAGGGAGCGTGGGCGCATGAAGGTTCCGGGCTGGAGGGCTTGCGGCCTGAGGCCCGAGAGCCCCAGGGTTTAATTGAGAATTATTATCATTATAAAACCATTCGGGGCAATAGATTTTTTGTCCGGGCGGATTGGGATAGAAGAGGGCGGGTTGTCGCGAATACCCGCTAAAATCCGCGCCCGTTCTCCTTGTCCGTCGATACCCTGCCATGGCCGTCAATCTCCATCCCCCCGCCTCCCTGCTGCCGGTGGCCGGCGCCCGCCTGGGCAGCGCCGAGGCGGCGATCAAGAAGCCGGGCCGCAAGGACCTGTTGCTGGTGGAGCTGGCGCCGGGTTCGCGGGTGGCGGGCGTGTTTACCCGCAATGCCTTCTGCGCGGCACCGGTGCAGCTCTGCCGTGAGGCCCTGGCCGCCGGCACGGCGATCCGGGGGTTGCTGATCAACTCGGGCAATGCCAATGCCGGCACCGGCACGGCGGGCTACGAGGCGGCGCGGGAGACGATGGCGGCGGCGGCGGCGCAGCTGGGCTGCGAGCCGGCGCAGGTGCTGCCGTTCTCCACTGGCGTGATCGGCCAGAAGCTGCCGGCGGACCGAATGAAGGCGGCGCTGCCGGCGGCCCAGGCGGACCTGGCCACCGAGGGCTGGATGCAGGCCAGCCGCACCATCATGACCACGGACACGCTGCCCAAGGGCGCGAGCCGGCAGGTGCAGACCTCGCAGGGCCTGGTGACGGTGACGGGCATCTCCAAGGGTGCGGGCATGATCTGCCCGGACATGGCGACGCTGCTGGCCTTCGTCGGCACCGATGCACGCCTGACGCCGGCGGCGACGCAGGCCTGCCTCAACTCGGCGGTGGGCAAGTCCTTCAACTGCGTGACGGTGGACGGCGACACCTCCACCAACGATTCCTGCGTGTTCTTCGCCACCGCCCAGGTGGGTACGGCAGAGGTGGACGAGCAGCATCCGGATTACGCGATCATCGCGGCGGCGGTGACGGAGGTCTGCACGGAGCTGGCGCAGGCCATCGTGCGCGACGGCGAAGGCGCCACGCGCTTCATTACCATCGAGATCACCCACGCGACGAGCGAGGCGGAGGCGCGCCTGGCAGCTTATGCGCTGGCGCACTCGCCGCTGTTCAAGACGGCGGCTTTCGCGGGCGACGCCAACTGGGGCCGCATCCTGGCGGCCGTGGGCCGCAGCGGTATTCCTGGGCTGGACGTGTCGCGCATCAGCGTGCGTATCGACGATGTGGAACTGCTGGTAAATGGTGAGCCGCACCCGGACTACCGCGAGGAGCGCGGCGCGGCGGTGTTCGCCAAGCCGGAGTACCGCATCCGTATCGACCTGGGCCGGGGCGATGCCGGCGTGACGGTGTGGACCTGCGACTTCAGCTACGACTACGTGAAGATCAACGCCGAGTACCGCACTTGAGCGACGGCGTGCCCATGCCAACGGCCAAGCCGGTACTGTCGGTGGCCTGCGGCGTGCTGGTGCGCGGCGGGCGCGTGCTGCTGGCACAGCGCCCGGTGGGCAAGATTGCCGCGGGCTCCTGGGAGTTTCCGGGCGGCAAGATCGAGCCGGGCGAGACCACGAGGCAGGCGTTGGAGCGCGAGCTGCACGAGGAGCTGGGCGTGGAGGTGCGCGGCGCGCGTCCGCTGATCCGTTTTCGGCACGAGTACAGCAACCGCACGGTGCTGCTCGATACCTGGCTGATCGACGGCTTCGACGGTGAGCCCCATGGCCGCGAGGAGCAGGCGCTGGCCTGGGTGACGCCGGATGAACTGGCGGCGCATCCGCAGGTGTTGCCCACGGTGCTGCCCATCGCCGGCGCGCTGCGCCTGCCGACGGACTACGTGTTTACGCCAGCCGAAGCGGATGAGGCTTTTCTGCTGGAGCGACTGCCACGCCTGCCGACAGGCGCGTTGCTGCGCCTGCGGCGGCCAGGATTGGACGATGCGGCCTATGCAGTATTGGCGCGGCGGCTGGCGCCAGCCTGCGAGGCACAGGGGCTGCGGTTGGTGCTGGATCGCGGCCCTGAGCTGTCGGCACAGCTGGGCGCTGGTTGGCATGCGACGGCGCTGGTGCTGGCGATGCTGGATTCATTGCCGACAGGCTTGCAGTGCCACGCGTCCTGCCATTCACCTGCGGAGCTGGAGCGGGCGACACAACTGGGCTTTGACTCGGCGGTGTTGGGGCCAGTGCAGGCCACGGCGACACATCCGGGTTCGGTCCCGATGGGCTGGGAACGCTTCGCGGACTGGACGGCACCGCTGCAGTTGCCGGTGTACGCGCTGGGTGGCGTGGGGCCGGGGCAGAAGGACGAGGCTTTTGCCGCTTACGCGCAAGGCGTGGCGGGGATCAGGGCTTACTGGTGACTAGTGGGGCTTTCCTGTAGGAGCCAGCTTGCTGGCGACTGCGGGCGAGTGTCGCCAGCAAGCTAGCTCCTACAAATGTGCCCTGGAGCGGTTCGCCCTTCGACATGCTCAGGGCTTCCAGGACGGACCCGGTTGCGCTTCCCGAATGGGGTTACTGCGGCGGCGGCGTATGCGGTGGCAGCAGGTCGGCGGCGTCGTTGAAGTCGTCCTGCGCTTCGGCCGGGATGCTATAGCGCTCCCCAAACCACTCGCCCAGGTCCAGCGTCTTGCAGCGCTCGGAGCAGAAGGGGCGCCAGGGGTTGGAAGGGTCCAGCTGGGCAGGGTTGCCGCATTGGCGGCAGGCGTACTTGCGGGTGGTCACAACGCGCAGCACTGGATCTGGAAGGGCACGTCGACGGCGGCCTGGTGGCTGCGGGCGTTGACGTCTCCGGCCGACATGAAGCGCACCGTGAAGCGGTGCTTGCCGGCGCTGATCTCGGGGTAGACGCGGGCGTCCACCGGCACGGTGACGCGCAGCAGCACGCAGGGGGCCTGCGGGGTCTGGATGTAGATGCCGCCGCGGGCCACGGCCTGCTGGGCCGGCACGCTGTTGCGCAGCAGCTTCAGGTACAGGTTGATGGCCTGCTCGAAGGGGCGCAGGTCGGCGAACCAGGCATCAAGGTCGCCGCGGTTCTGGGACTCGGGGCGCGACAGCCAGTGATGGTAGATCGGCAGGTCGAAGGCACAGGTGCCGCCCGGAATGCTGGCGCGGCTGAGCACCGTGGTCAGGAAGTCGTTGCCGCGCAGCAGGGAGTTGGCGAACTGCGTGGCCAGCTGCTGCATGCCTTGGACGGCCTGCGTGATTTCAGCCAGCACGCCCTTGAGAAGAGCGGGGTCCACGCCGGGCTTGCTGGACAGGCGCGTCAGGTGGGCGTGCTGGTCAGTCAGTTCCTTGAGAATCTCGTTCTTGAGATCGGAGCGGGAGATGACTACCAGGATGTCCAGCAGCGCGTGCAGGGTGGCGCGGGCGCCAAACGGGGTGCCGTCTGCGCGGTGATGCTGGTGCTGGGCGAACAGGAATTCCAGGCGCAGGAACGTCCGGACCTTTTCGGTCAGCGGTTGTTCGAAGGTGACCAGCTCGGCTGCAGGGGTCACGGGCTCAGGGTTCGCCAAGGAAGGGGGAATTGTGTCCTAGATCACACTACGGGGCAAACTTAATCCACGAGCGTAAATCTCGCCGGTGCGGGCGATCGACAGGTAGTAGGCGTGCAGCTCTTCCACGGCCGCCTTGGCAGCGGCCATGGAGCCGGTGTTGGTGATGACGTCATGGGCCGCGGCCAGGCGTTCGCGGCGCGAGGCCTGGGCCTGCAGCATGCGCTGGGCCAGGTCCTCGCTGATGCGGTCACGGTCTTGCAGGCGTGCGAGCTGGGTCTCCGGCTCCACGTCCACCACCAGCACGCGATCAACCATGTCGCGCATGCCGGCCTCCACCAGGATGGCGACGCTGAGGATGCAGTAGGCCGAGCCCTGGGCGTCGCGCCACTGCGTCATGCGCTTGCGGATGTGAGGGTGGGTGATGCTTTCCAGGGTTTTGCGGGCATCGGGTTCGGTGAAGACTCGTTCACGCATCTTGCGGCGGTCGAGTTGGCCGTCCGCGGCCAAGTATTGGCGGCCGAAGGTGCGGGCGATCTCCAGCAACGCAGGCGCGCCGGGGGCCACGACTTCGCGCGCCACCAGATCGGCATCCAGCACGGGGACGCCGAGTTCCATGAAGTAATCGGTTATCAGGGACTTGCCGCTGGCAATGCCCCCCGTCAGGCCGACGGTGAGACGAGGCATCAGTAGGTGCTCAGGTAGGCCGACTTGATGGCCTCGCCCCAGATCAGCCAGAGCCAGCCGGCGGCCGCCAGATAGGGGCCGAAGGGGATGGGCAACTGGCGGTCGCGGCCGCGCACGACGATCAGGGTGATGCCGACCACGGCGCCCACCACCGAAGACATCAGGATGATGCCGGGCAGGGCCTGCCAGCCCATCCAGGCGCCGAGGGCGGCCAGCAGCTTGAAGTCACCATAGCCCATGCCCTCCTTGCCGGTGAGCAGGCGGAAGATGTGGTAGACCGCCCACAGGCTGAGGTAGCCCGCAGCGGCACCGATCACCGCACTGCGCAGGTCGGTGAAGACCGGCGCCAGGGCCAGCAGCAGGCCCAGCCACATCAGCGGGAGGGTAATGACATCCGGCAGCAGCATGGTGCGCAAGTCGATCACCGTCAGCGCCACCAGGGCCCAAGTTAGCATCAGCGCGGACACCAGATGTGGCCCCCAGCCGAAATGCCAGGCACAGATGACGGAAACGAGGCTAGTAAGAAGCTCCACCAGCGGGTACTGGGCTGAAATCGATGCTCTACAGCCACCGCAGCGCCCGCCCAGGGCTATCCAACTGAGTACAGGGATATTTTCCCAGGGTTTGATGCCGCGACTGCAGGATGGGCAGGTCGATGGGGGATAAGAAAGGCTCAGGCGCGACTGCGGTCGTTTGGGGAGCTCAAGAATCTCACGTGCTTCATACCTCCAGCTGTTTTCCAGCATGCGGGGCAGTCGCACGATGACTACATTGAGAAAGCTACCCACCATCAACCCAAGCAGGCCGACGAGGGACATGAGGATGACAGGGCTGCTTTGCAGCCCCTCAATCAGTGTCATGGAAATGCTCTGCGAAAGCGGCTAGATGGCAGCGCCCAGCTTGAAGATCGGCAGGTACATAGCGGTGACCAAGCCGCCCACCACGACGCCGAGGAACGCCATGATCATGGGCTCCAGCAAGCTGGAGAGCGAATCGACCATGGCGTCCACCTCCGCCTCATAGAAGTCGGCAACCTTGGCACACATTTCGTCCAGAGCGCCGGATTCTTCACCGATGGCGACCATCTGCACAGCCATATTCGGGAACAAGGCTGACTGTTGCATGGTCAACTGCAATTGCTGACCTGTGGCAACGCGATCCCTCATCTGGAAGATTGCTTCTTCAAAGACGATATTGCCCGAGGCTTTGGCTACCGACTCCATCGCCTCCACCAGAGGGACACCGGCGGCGAACATTGTCGAGAGTGTGCGTGCAAAGCGCGCAACAGCGGATTTATAAAGAATCTCACCGACAATGGGCACTTTGAGCATGACGCGATCCAAAAAGCGCCTGAAAGCGCGGGATCGGCGCTTTCCTTCAAAGAAAGCATATCCCGTGCCGCCCACGACACCGAGGATCAGCCACCATTTGGCTTGTATGAATTCAGACATGTCGATCACCAGCTGGGTAAACGCTGGCAAATCCGCACCGAAGCTCTGGAACAGCTCGGCGAAGGTTGGAACCACAAAGTACAGCAGGATGCCCGTGACAACGAATGCGACCACGACCACAGCGGCAGGATAGGTCAGAGCTTTCTTGACCTTTTTCTTGATTGCCTCAGTCTTTTCTTTATAGGTAGCAATCTTATCCAGCAAGGTTTCCAGGGCGCCGGACTTTTCACCCGCGTCCACTAGGTTCACGAACAGATCGTCGAAGTAGAGTGGATACTTCGCGAGGCTTGCAGCAAACGAGTTGCCGCTCTCAATATGGGTTTTGATGCCGATGATCATCTCAGACATCGAGGGGTTGTCATGGCCGCGGGCAACGATCTCCAGGGCCTGTACCAGGGGTACGCCGGCCGACATCATCGTGGCCATCTGGCGCGAGAAGATGGCGATGTCCGCGGCCTTGATGGCTTTTTTCTTCGATGCCGTGAAGAGCGCGGACTGCTTCTTGACCGAGATGGGATTGACACCCTGCTTGCGCAGTTGTGTCTTGATCATGCTTTCGCTGGGCCCCATGCTGGTGCCCTTGACGCGCTGACCCTTACGGTCTACGCCTTCCCACTTGAAGGTGTGTTCCTGGATGGCCGGCGTTGCCGCTTTGGCCGCCTTCGCCGCTTGTGCTTGCGCCATTACCTATGCTCCCCCTGATCAGTCGCCCGCCGTGCAGGCGTTGGCCTGGGCGAGATCGATATGTCCGTCCTTGACTTTCTTGAGCGCGGATTGACGAAGATCGAGTATACCTTCCTTGGCTGCTTGATCCGCGATGTCGATGGCGTTACCGCCTTCCATGATGATGCGGCCCATGGCGTCGCTGAATGGCATGACCTGGTAGATGCCGGTGCGGCCCTTGTAGCCGTTGTCACATTGGTCGCAGCCCACGGCTTCATTGACGGAGAAACCCGGTGCATCAACCTCAGCCTCCGTGAAGCCTTGCTTCAGCAGTTCGCCTCGGGGAATGCTGGCGGGGCGCTTGCAGACCTTGCAGAGCCGACGCGCCAGGCGCTGGGCGATGATCAGCGTCAGCGTGGAGGCCAGGTTGTAGGCTGGAACGCCCATGTTCATCAGGCGCACCAGGGTTTGCGGAGCGTCGTTGGTATGCAGGGTGGACAGCACCAAGTGTCCGGTCTGCGCGGCCTTGATCGCGATTTCCGCCGTTTCCAGGTCACGGATTTCGCCGACCATGATGACGTCCGGATCCTGGCGGAGGAAGGCTTTCAGCGCAGCGGCAAAGGTCAGGCCTACCTTCGGCAACACGTTGACCTGGTTGATGCCCGGCAGGTTGATTTCTGCCGGATCCTCCGCGGTGGAGATGTTGATATCGTCGGTGTTGAGGATGTTCAAGCCGGTGTATAGCGATACGGTCTTACCGGAGCCCGTAGGGCCGGTCACCAGGATCATGCCCTGGGGCTCGGCCAGGGCCTTCATGTAGGCGTCCTTCTGCTCCGGCTCGTAGCCCAGGGCGTCGATGCCGAGCTGGGCGCTGCTGGGGTCGAGGATACGGCAGCAGATCTTCTCGCCGAACAAGGTCGGGCATGTGCTGACGCGAAAGTCGATCGCCTTGGTCTTGGACAGATGCAGCTTGATGCGTCCGTCCTGTGGCACGCGGCGCTCAGCCAGGTCCAGGCGTGACATGACCTTGACGCGTGCGGCGATGCGCACCGCCTGGCTGATCGGCGGCTGCGAGATGGTCTTGAGTTCGCCATCCTTGCGGTAACGGATACGGAAGGTCTTCTCGTAAGGCTCGAAGTGGATGTCCGAGGCGCCCTGGTTGATGGCGTCGATCATGATCTTATTGACGAACTTGACGATCGGCGCGTCTTCGGCGTCGGAGCGGGTGACTTCGGGGCCTTTGTCCTCCTCGCCATCGCTGATGTCGATGTCGGCGAGGTCCTCGTCGTCCACCTTCATGTCGGAGGCGCTGAGGGTGTTGATCGCCTGCTCCAGCGCCTTGTTGAGCTTGTCCTCCTCAACAAGAATCGCCTCGGTCATGTTACCGGTGGCGAACTTGATCTCGTCTAGCGCTGCGAGGTTGGTGGGGTCGGAGACACAGACATACATCTTCTTGCCGCGCTTGAAGATCGGCAGGGCATTGGTCTTGCGCAGGACCTTTTCACTGACCTCACGGTAGGCCGCGGCATCAATCTCGAGGGTGGTCAGGTCGGCCAGGGGCACGCCGAACTCGGTGCTGGCGGCCTCCGCGACCCGGGCCGGCGTGGCCAGCTTTGAGTCGACCACCAGCTTGACGAAGGGGGTGCCAGACTTGATGGCCTGCTGCTGTAGCTCGCGGCCCTTGTCCTCGCTGAGCAGGCCATCAGCCACCAAGCGCCTAGCCAAGCCGCCCAGAAAGGCAATGGGGGGGGCGTTCTGGGGGTTAATGGCCATTGGGGATTTCCTCTTACGACAGCGAGACTTACCCCCTGATCCTATCCTAAATCAGCCGCCTTGCGTCCATTTCGGCAGCAGATCGGACAAGCGAATGATCCTGCCATCCTGAAGGGCGACGATCACGATGCCATCTACCTCCCGCCCCTTGAGCGGCAGGTACCCCATCCGCTCTTCAGGCAGTGGCAGGGATTTGAGCAAAGACTCCCATGCTGCGTCATTGAGGCCGTTGACGATTTTCAACTCCGAGAGCGGGCGCGCCCTGGAAGCCGCTTGGCCGGCCGCTTGCTCGTAAGGGACGTGATACTGCGCCAACTCCGTGATGTCTGGCCCTCCGGACATTGAGGAAAACATGACTTCTTCCCTCTCCTTGGGATCGGATGGGAGAAGTGCGGCGACGATGCGGGGCTTTAGCAGAGGCAAGCCGGCGCCCCCCTTCTCTCGTACAGAGGCCAACCCGGCGGCATCCATCGAACTGGCCTGGACGGCGTCAAAGCGGTCGACGTTGAAGGCGATCAGGGCTGGTCGTCCCCCATAGATGCTGTGCAGGCCATAGGCCAGTGCGCCTAATTGCAGGATCGCGATGACGGCGAGATCCAGGTACAGCCAGCGGCCCTTGCTGGTGTCATACAGTATGGTGGTCATCAAGGGGCCCAAGACCACATCCACGCCGATCAGGATCAGCAGCAGTTGGTCCACCCCCATCATCTTTGCCAAGGGAGCGGGGTACCATGCAAGGAAAATCAGCGCCATGGCGGATGCTGCGACCAAAGTGCTGGCGAGCAGATGTAGCGAACCTGCCCAGAGATGTTCTTTCAGGCGAGTCTTATCCATGGAGCATTAGCGACTGTGAACCGGCTGGATTTTAACGCCGCGCATACAAAAAGAAACGCCGCCCAGGAGGCGGCGTTTCTGGGGTTACAGTACAGCTGTTAGCGGCAAGCGGCCGGCAGGTACTTAGCGGCGGTGCCCGCCGAGGTGCAATCCCACGACAGAGAGCCACCGTTATCGGTGGGGGTCAGAACGACAACCTTGCCCTTTACCGATGCGCCAGCTTCGCCGCCGACCTTCGCAGAAATAATACCGTTCTTGACTTCCACTTCGTCGGTGTACTTGCCCTTGACGTCAGCCTTGGCCGGCAGGCCACCGGAGTTGCTGTCGATGCCCGTAAGAGTCTGCGTGTCGGCGAAAATGTCAGCGACCTGCACCTTCAAGCCGCTACCGAGGTTAACGGCTTCGGACAGCTGCGAGCGGGCGATGTAGTCCTGATAGGCCGGCAGCGCGATAGCCGCCAGGATGCCGATAATCGCCACCACGATCATCAGTTCGATCAGGGTGAAACCCTTCTGGATCTGCTTCAGCATTTGTAAGACTCCTTGGAATTCTATGGGTATGAGCTTGGGCTCGCTGAACTACGAGCAGATCGCATGCCAGGGAGGTTTACGTAAAGCAACGAATATTTTCAATGACTTGAATCGACTCGCAGACCCTTGGCGTGCCTTAAACTGTCGTAAAGTGACAAAAATAATCAGTTCTGACCGAGATCTTGGCTGTCGATTCCTGTGGCCATTGAGCGGCACTATTCGTGCTTGCAATTCTCACTAGCTCCCTAGCTTCACGCCAGCCGGCCGCCGAACCATGCTTCGTCTTGGCCCGCAAAAGACATTTTGGAGAGTTCTCGGAGGATGTTTCGCTCATGACCAAGGCCATCCCGCGCGGCTGGTTTTATCTGCTTTTCGCGCTTTCCGGTTTCGCGGGCCTGATCTATGAATCGATCTGGTCGCACTACCTGAAGCTCATGCTGGGACATGCGGCTTATGCCCAGACGCTGGTCCTCATGATCTTCATGGGTGGTATGGCTATAGGATCCTGGCTGACAGGACGCCTTTCACAGCGCGTGGCCAAGCCGCTGATGTGGTACGCCGCGGTGGAAGGTTTACTGGGCGTTGCGGCTTTGATGTTCGACCGGTTATTCCGGCTGGTGCAAGCTTGGTTGTTCGATAGCGTGATCGTCGATATGGATTCTGGATTCATGATCGACCTGGCGAAGTGGGGTACGGCTGCGTTGCTGACCTTGCCCCAGGCTATCATGTTGGGCGCTACCTTCCCCCTGATGAGTGCTGGATTGCTGCGGATGCATTCCAATACTTTGGGTAGCTCGCTGAGTTGGCTCTATTTCACCAATAGCTTGGGAGCCGCCATTGGCGTGCTGGCCAGTGGCTTCTATTTGATCGGTAAGGTCGGCTTGCCAGGCACGATCATGACCGCGGGGTTGGTGAATTTCTTCCTGGCCGGAATGGTGTACTGGTTCCAGCGATCCTCTTCACCCAGTCCGGTGTTGGCACCTGATGGAGCATCTGCAAACAAAGGGTTGTCCGCCGCCGTGCCAGCCATGCTTCTCACCGCCTTCCTAACGGGCGCGGCCTCGTTCATGTACGAGATTGGCTGGATCCGCATGCTGAGCTTGGTATTGGGCTCGGCCACTCATTCCTTCGAGTTGATGCTGTCGGCATTTATCCTTGGCTTGGCGCTGGGTAGCTTCTACATTCGCAAGCACATCGATTCTTCCCAAAGCCCATTGCGTATGCTGGGCTGGATACAGGTCATCATGGCCTTGTTGGCGCTCCTGAGCCTTCCGCTATACATGCAGACCTTTGATGCGATGGGGGCCGTTTATCGTGCATTGACGCCAACATTTGCCGGTTATGTCGGATTCACCCTGTTCTCCCATATCGTCTGCCTGGCCTTGATGTTGCCGGTGACATTCTGCGCCGGCATGACACTGCCATTAATCACGGCAGCCTTGCTCAGAGCAGGGCATGGAGAAAGCAGCATCGGAAAGGTCTATGCCGCCAACACCCTCGGCGCCATCGCCGGCGTGCTGCTTGCGGTACATGTGGTGATGCCATTGCTAGGCCTGAGATTGGTAGTGGTGCTCGGGGCCTTGGTGGATCTTGCCTTGGGTGCATGGTTGCTGATGCGCGCGCAAGGCATGTCCGCCCGATGGCCGCGACTGGCTTTCGCTGGGGCACTACTAATGGCCGCAGGCTTGGGTCTGTTCACGCAATTGGATCCTGCAAAGACGGCCTCTGGGGTATTTCGCCACGGGCGTGTGGAAGCCCTGGGCGAAAGCCTGTTGCACCGTGATGGCAAGACCGCCACGGTAGATGTTCGGCGTATGGACGGCGGGCATATTTCAATCGCGACCAACGGCAAGGTCGATGCGGGCTTGTCACCTGACAAAATTAGCTCAGATGACTACACGATGATCTTGTTGTCGGCGATTCCCATGGCCATGCTGCCCGAAGCGAGGAACGTGGGGGTCATTGGCCTGGGATCCGGCCGGTCTACCCACGTGCTGCTTTCAAACTCGCGGCTGGAGCGTGTCGACACGGTGGAGATTGAGCCCGCTATCGTGGAGGGAGCCCGACTCTTCGGAGCATCGGTGGAACGGACCTTCAACGATCCGCGCAGCCACATCACTATCGAAGACGCGAAAACCTACTTTGCACGCAACCGGCGGCAGTACGACATCATCGTTTCGGAGCCGAGTAATCCCTGGGTTAGCGGTGTGGCAACCTTGTTCTCGACAGAGTTCTACGGACAGGTGAAGCGATATATCCGCCCTAACGGCCTGTTCGTGCAATGGGTGCATCTTTATGAGATTGATGCCGAGTTGCTATCCACGATCTTCAATGGCCTTGGCGCACATTTTCAGGATTACAAGCTGTACTTCACCAACGACGCCGACATGATGATCGTGGCCAGCTTGGACAGGCCCGTTCCGCCGATTAATGGATGGGTCTTTCAGGAGCCGGACCTTGCTCCTCTACTCAAATGGGTCAGCGTAGAAAGCCTGGCTGATTTCGAGCAGCGTCTCGTAGGCTCGAAAAAGAGCCTGGCCCCATTTTTCCTGTCTTTTGGCACTCCCGCCAACTCGGACTATTTCCCCATTCTGGATCAAGGGGCGGCTGAGCGGCGCTTCCGACAGTACTCAGCCTTGAACCTGGCAGGGATCCATTCCTACAGCGTACGCCTCGAAGGGCGAGGGCTCCCAGGTCTGCCTCTAGCCACCAAGGACTTTGCGCTAAATCCCATGTTTCGGCAGGCCCATTTCCTGGGGCAATTCTATCAGCAAGAGCCGAAGGCGCGGCGCCTGCGGCAAGAGATGGAGCCCGGGCTCATTTCGATGCTGGATGATCTCCAGCTTGGGCGTAGTGGCTGCGATGCCATGTCGATAGAGCACAACTGGCTGCCGGCGGTGAAGGCCCTGGTTCGTATCTATGGGCCGTATCTGGATGCCACCATGGGTGGCCGCATCGTAGCGGAGACAGAGGCCTCCCCCTGCTTTACGACTTTGAGCCCCGAGGCACGCGCTTGGCTGGATCTCCTGCGAGTTCAGACCGCCCGGGATTGGAATGGGATAGTGCCCTTGGTGGAGCAGTTACTAAAAGCGGCGGGACCAAAGTCACAGGATGCGGAGTTCCTATTCGCTGAGGGGCTTCTCGCGGCGTTCAAGAGTGGAGGGCTGGCGGAAGTCAAGCGCTTTGCGGAGCCATTCAAGGATTACCCACGTTCCTCGCCTCAGGTGAGATATCTGTTGGCGAATATCGGCTGAGGGCAGTGCCTGGGCTGGCGGTGGGCTGGCCCAGGCACTGTTAAACTATGCCCCCTTCTTAGCTCACTTACCCGCCCCCGATGCAAGAGCAGTACGCCCCCGCCGAAGTCGAAAGCGCCGCCCAGGCGTTCTGGGCCGAGAACCGGTCCTTTGAGGTCAAGGAGGACGCTGGGCGGGAGAAGTATTACTGCCTCTCCATGTTCCCGTACCCCTCGGGCAAGCTGCACATGGGGCATGTGCGCAACTACACGATCGGCGATGTGATCAGCCGCTACCAGCGCATGCTGGGCAAGAACGTGCTGCAGCCGATGGGGTTCGATGCCTTCGGCCTGCCGGCCGAGAATGCGGCTATCGCCAACAATACGCAGCCGGCGAAGTGGACGTATTCCAACATCGACTACATGAAGGTCCAGCTCAAGCGGCTTGGCTTTGCCTATGACTGGTCGCGCGAGCTGGCGACCTGCCGGCCGGAGTACTACCGCTGGGAGCAGTTGCTGTTCACCCGCCTGCTGAAGAAGGGCCTGGTCTACCGCAAGAACGCGGTGGTGAACTGGGACCCGATCGAGCAGACGGTGCTGGCCAACGAGCAGGTGGTGGACGGCCGGGGCTGGCGCTCCGGCGCGCTGGTGGAGCGGCGCGAGATTCCGCAGTGGTTCCTGAAGATCACGGCCTATGCCCAGGAGCTGCTGGACGACCTGGACCGGATGCCCGGCTGGCCGGAATCGGTCAAGACCATGCAGCGCAACTGGATCGGCCGCTCGGAAGGCCTGGAGCTGCAGTTCGCGGTGGAGGGCGGCGGCGAGCCGCTGACGGTCTACACCACGCGTCCGGACACGCTGATGGGCGTGACCTATGTGGCCGTGGCGGCCGAGCACCCGCTGGCGCTGAAGGCCGCGGCGGGCAATCCGGCGCTGGCGGAGTTCCTGAAGGACGCTTCTCGCTCCGGCGTGGCCGAGGCGGACGTGGAGACGATGGAGAAGAAGGGCATGCCGCTGGGCATCTCCGCGATCCATCCGATCTCCGGCGAGAAGGTGCCGGTCTGGGTCGCCAACTTCGTCCTGATGGGCTACGGCACCGGCGCGGTGATGGCGGTGCCGGGGCATGACGAGCGCGATTTCGCCTTTGCGCAGAAATATTCGCTGCCGATCCGGCAGGTCATCGCGGTGGGCGACGAGGCCTACGATGTCTCGCGCTGGCAGGACTGGTACGCCGACAAGACCCATCCGCAGATGCGGGTGGTGAATTCCGGCCGTTTCGACGGGCTGGATTACGCACAGGCCTTCGCGGCCATGGCGCAGCACTTCGAGCAGGGCGGCACGGGCCAGCGGCGCGTGAATTTCCGCCTGCGCGACTGGGGTGTTTCGCGCCAGCGCTACTGGGGCTGCCCGATCCCGGTGATCTACTGCTCCAAATGCGACGCGGTGCCGGTGCCGGAAGACCAGTTGCCGGTGGTGCTGCCGGAGGACGTGGCGTTCACGGGCGTCAAATCGCCGATCAAGGCCGACCCGGAGTGGCGCAAGACCAGCTGCCCGAGCTGCGGCGGCCCGGCGGAGCGCGAAACCGACACCTTCGACACCTTCTTCGAGTCGAGCTGGTACTTCGCCCGCTACGCCTGTGCGGACAGCAGCACGAAGATGCTGGACGAGCGCGCCGACTACTGGCTGCCGGTGGACCAGTACATCGGCGGCATCGAGCACGCCATCCTGCACCTGCTGTACGCGCGCTTCTTCCACAAGCTGATGCGCGACGAGGGCATGGTGAGCAGCGACGAGCCGTTCACCAACCTGCTGACGCAGGGCATGGTGATCAAGGAGACTTACTACCGCGAGGATTCCAGCGGCAAGAAGACCTGGTACAGCCCGACCGACGTGGACCTGGAGCTGGATGCCAAGGGCCAGCCGGTGAAGGCGATCCTGCAGGGCGACGGCCAGCCGGTGGTGATCGGCGGCGTCGAGAAGATGTCCAAGTCGAAGAACAACGGTGTGGACCCGCAGGCCCTGGTGGACCTGTACGGTGCCGACACGGCGCGCCTGTTCGCGATGTTCGCGGCGCCGCCGGAGCAGTCGCTGGAATGGCGCGACGACGGCGTGGAAGGCGCGACGCGCTTCCTCAAGCGCCTGTGGCGCGGCGTGCAGCAGCACCTGCAGGGCGGTGCGGCCGGCGAGCTGGACAAGAATGCACTGACGGCGCCGCAGAAGGCGCTGCGCCGCAAGCTGCACGAGACCATCGCCAAGGTCGGTGACGATTACGGCCGCCGCAAGACCTTCAACACCGCCATCGCGGCGGTGATGGAGCTGATGAACGAGGCGCTGAAGTTCGATGATGCGTCCGCCCAGGGCCGCGCGGTGTCGCAGGAGCTGTGGCAGAGCGTGGTGCTGATGCTGAACCCGGTGGTGCCGCATATCAGCCACGCGCTGTGGCAGGGCCTGACCGGCCGGGATGACCTGCTGGCGCAGCGCTGGCCGCAGGCCGACGCCAGCGCGCTGGTGCGCGACAGCATTGCCCTGGTGGTGCAGGTCAACGGCAAGCTGCGCGGCAACATCGAGGTGCCGGCGGGTGCCAGCCAGGACGAGATCGTGGCGGTTGCACTGGCGGACGAGAACGTGCGCAAATTCACCGACGGGCAGGCGATCAAGAAGAAGATCGTGGTGCCGGGCAAGCTGGTCAATTTCGTCGTCTGAGGGTCGCCATGCGCAAGACGGGCCGCGGGATCGCGTTGGGAATGGGGCTGCTGCTCGCGGGCTGCGGCTTCCACCTGGCCGGCAAGCGGCCGCTGCCGCCGGCGCTGTCGTCGGTCTACATCGACAGCGTGGTGCCCTACCAGGTGTCGGAGCCGCCGCTGGAGACCGCATTGCGCGCCGGCCTGCGCCGACGTGGTGCGGAGGTGGCGAGCGAGCTGGACAAGGCCAAGACCATCGTGCGCCTGAGCGAGATGAAGGATCGCCGCGAGGTGCTGTCGGTAGGGCCGGATGGCAAGGCTAGCGAATACCTGCTGGTGAGCTCGGTGCGCTACGAGGTGATCAGTGGTGGCCGTGCGCTGCTCACGCCCGACACGCTCAGTGCCTCGCGTGACTACAGCTTCCAGCCGGCGCAGGTGCTGGCCAAAGAGGCCGAGGAGCAGCGCCTGCGCGAGTACATCCAGGGCGAATTGGCGGAGCTGATCATGCTGCGCCTGGAGGCGAGGTTGGCCCGAGCTGGCGATCCAGCAGCGCCAGCGGATGTAGTACCTCCGGCGCCTTGAGGCCAGCGCGGCGCAAGCCCGCCGCCAGGTGCAGCGAGCAGCCGACGTTGCTGCTGACGATATAGTCCGGCTGCAGTTTCCGCGACGCCTCCAGCTTGGGCTGCAGCAGGCGGTCCGCATCTTCCGGGTGGGTGATGAAATGGCTGCCGGCGGCGCCGCAGCAGGCCTGCCTGCGGTCCAGCTCCAGCAGCTCGATCTCCGGGATCTTCTTCAGCAGCGCGCGCAGGGCGTCGCCACCACCGGTGACGTTGCGCTGCGTGCAGGGCTCGTGCACCGCGACGCGGGCGCGCAAGGGGCGTGGTTGCAGCGCCGCTGGCCAGCGTTGCAGCAGGAAGCGGTGGATGTCCTGTACCTGCCTGCGCAGGGCGTCGCCCTCCGGCTTGCCCAGCAGGTCTGGCGCATCCAGCAGCGTGGCGCTGCAGCCGCTGGCGGTGCCGAGCACGGCCGGGTAGCCGGCGAAGGCCCCGGCGTTGCGCTGCATACAGGCGCGGGCCTCGTCCACCAGCCCGGCGTGCTGGTACAAGGCGCCGCAGCAGCCCTGGCCGGGCGGCAGGGCCACGCGCAGGCCCAGACGCTGCAGCAGGCGTTGCGCGGACGCCAGCGATTCCGGGTCCGCCAGATCGCTGGCGCAGCCGATGAACAGCGCGGCGTCGGCTGGGCCATCCACGCCCGCGGCGCGGGCGCTGAAGGGCAGGGCGGGCAACGGTGGCAGCAGGGAGTCCAGCCGCGCCAGGCGACCATGGCCGAGCAGGCCCAGGTGCCTGGCCAGGGCCTGCAGGCCGCAGGTCTGGTAGAGCCACAGCAGCAGCCCCAGCGCGCGGCGCGTTTCGCGGCGCGCGAGCACCATGCCGATCAGGCGTGGCAATCGCCGGCGTTGTGGAAGCTGCTCGTTGAGCGCGGCGCGGCCGGCGTCGATCAGGCGGCCATAGGGAACTTTAGCGGGGCAGACGGACTCGCAGGAACGGCAGCCGAGGCAGCCGTCGAGGTGGGTCTCCAGCTTCGGCGTCGGCGCGAGGTTGCCGAGTGCCAGCCCCTGCATCAGCGTGATGCGCCCGCGCGGCGAGTCGCCCTCGTGCTGGGTGAGCCCGTAGGTCGGGCAATGGGGCAGGCACAGCCCGCACTTCACGCACAGGTCGGCATCGGCGATCGGGAATGAAGCGGCCATGTCACATAATAGGCGTTTGCCCGCCCTGAAAAATAAGGAAACCCCATGAATCGCGGCCTTGTTGTTCTTGCCCTCGCCATTTCTCCCCTGGCCGTGCAGGCCGAGCCCTGGTCCGGCGAAGTGGGCCTGGGGTATCTCGCCACCAGCGGCAACAGCGACACGACCTCGCTCAACGGCAAGCTGGCGCTGGACTACGCCAAGGGCCCCTGGAAGAACGCCTTTGCCGCCTCTGCCATCAGCTCCGCCGATGAAGAGGCCAGCACTGCCGAGCGCTACCTGGTCACCGACAAGCTGGACTGGAACTTCACCGAGCGCGACTACATCTTCGGCACGGTGGAATGGGAAAAGGACCTGTTCGGCGGCGTGCGCGAGCGCACCTCGGAAACCGCCGGCTATGGCCGACATATCCTGACCGGGCCGGTGCATCTGCTCGACGCCGAGATCGGTGCCGGTGCGCGGCAGTTGCAGAACAACGACGCAACCCGCACGCGTGAGGACGATGCCATCGGCCGCGCCTTCGGCAAGTACCAGTGGGCCTTGTCGGAAACCAGCACCTTCATCCAGACGCTGAAGGTGGAGTCCGGTGCCGAGAACACGTTCACCGAATCGGTGACCGAACTGAAGCTGTCCATCGTGGGCAACCTGTTCGCCGCCCTGAGCTACACGGTCAAGCACAACAGCGACGTGCCGGCGGACACCAAGAAGACGGACACCTTCAGCGCCGTGAACCTGTCGTACGCCTTCGGCAAGAAGCTGTAGCCGGCAGTTCCAGCCCTGGTTCTTGCCACGGGCCTGGTGCCCCTCTCCTCGCAGGCGAGGAGAGGGAGATAAGGACCGACGGCATCACCTGGCGGCGGCAGCGCACTAGAATAGGCCTCAGCCGCCCGCCACCGCCGAGTACGCCATGAGCTACTACCAGCATCACGTCTTCTTCTGCTGCAACCAGCGCAAGCCGGGCGAGCGCACCTGCTGCAACGACAAGGGCGCGACGCGGGTGCGCGATTACGCCAAGAAGCAGATCAAGAACCTGGGCCTGGCGGCGCCGGGCCAGGTGCGCATCAACATGGCCGGCTGCCTGGAGCGCTGCGAGGAGGGCCCCTGCATCGTGGTCTACCCGGAAGGTGTCTGGTACACCTACGTCGACGAGGACGATGTCGACGAGATCATCGAGCGCCATATCCAGAAGGGCGAGATCGTGGAGCGGCTGCGCCTGCCGGACGCGGCGCCGGGCGCATGATCCGCCAGGTCCTGCGCATGGGCGACCCGCGCCTGATGCGCGTGGCGCAGCCGGTGGCGGAGTTCGGCACGCCGGCGCTGCGTGCGCTGGTGGACGACATGTTCGACACCATGCGCGATCTCAGCGGCGCGGGCCTGGCGGCGCCGCAGATCGGCGTGGACCTGCGCGTGGTGATCTTCGGCTTCCAATCCAGCCCGCGTTACCCGCAGGCCGAGCCGGTGCCGGAGACGATCCTGATCAATCCGGTGTTGACGCCGCTGTCCGACGAGATGGAGGACGGCTGGGAAGGCTGCCTGTCGGTACCCGGCCTGCGCGGCGTGGTGCCGCGCCATGCGCGCCTGCGCTACCAGGGCTTCGACCTGGAAGGGCGGCCGATCGACCGCAGCGTGAGCGGCTTCCATGCGCGGGTGGTGCAGCACGAGTGCGATCACCTGGATGGCATTCTCTACCCGATGCGGATACGGGATTTCTCGAGGTTCGGGTTCAACGAGGTTCTGTTTCCGGGGTCGGCCGCCGCAGGCGATGACTAAATGTCATCGCCTGCGGGGTGGACGACGCCCGGCCATGGATGGCCGGGCCGGGGTGAGATGGGCGTGCTGAAGTCCCGCCATGGATGGCGCCACCACTCTACCGATAGGGCTTTTACAGAAACCATCTCGGCAACTGCTCCTGCGTTGCCCTACCTCGGCCATCCATGCCCTCGTCCCCCAGCCCCTCTCCCGCAAGCGGGCGAGGGGAGACAGGCTCAAAGCAGCGGCGAGTTGATGTTGAGCGGATCTTTCTGCGGCGCCGGGGCTGAAGGTTCCGGCGTGGTGTCCTCGAGGGTGGGCTCGCCGGTGAGGAAGCCGAGCATGTCGTAGTAGGTGCGGATGTTGCCCACGTAGGTCATTGCCTCGTAGCCGCGCGCATAGCCGTAGCGGGTCTGGCTGAACCAGCGGGGCTTGGTCAGCAGCGGCAGCGAGGCCCGCACGTCGATCCAGTGGTTGGGGTTGCCGCCGCGCTTCTGCGTCAGCACGCGGGCGTCCAGCAGGTGGCCGATGCCGAGGTTGTAGGCGGCCAAGGCCATCCAGGTGCGGTCCGGCTGCTTGATCTCGGGTGGCAGCTCGTCGATCAGCATGCGGATGTAGGCCGCGCCACCGCGGATGCTCTGCACCGGGTCTTCGCGGTTGGCGATCTTCATCCGCTGGGCGGTGCTGGTGGTGAGCTGCATCAGGCCGCGCACGCCGGTGGGGCTGACGGCATGGGGGTTCCACTGTGATTCCTGGTAGCCCATGGCGGCCAGCAGGCGCCAGTCCAGATTGTTCTTCTCGGACCATTCCTCGAAGTGCTTGCGGTAGGTCGGCAGGCGCGTTTCGGTATGCATGGCCAGCGTCAGCGCGCCGAAGGCGTTGACCTGCTCGATATGGCCGAAGTGGCGTTCGCGGATGCGTGCCAGCTCGTCGCGGTCCAGGGTGCGCAGGTATTCGGTGACCGGGGCGAACAGGCTGTCGTCATCGCCCAGGGGGAAGGCCCAGGCGATGTCTTCCGATACAGCGATGGGGAAGGCGACGCGCAGGTTGGGGTAGTAGCGCTGGTTGATCGCCAGTAGGTCGGAGTTGGCCACGGTGTAGGCCAGCTGGTCGTTGGCCACGGCGTAGAGCAGGTCTTCGGTCGACTGGTCGGCCACCTCGTCGAACACCAGGCCGGGGAAGACGGTTTTCTGCAACTGGCGCAGGCGCTCGGCGTGTACGCTGTCCTTGGCGACGCTGAAGTGGCCGCGCAGGGCGCCCAGATCCTTGGGCTTGGGTTCGCCCATGCGGTAAACCAGCTGGGGCACCACCTTCTGCACCGGCGGGGTGAAGCGCACCAGGCGTTCACGGCCCTCGCTGACGGTGACCGCCGCCGCGGCGAAGTGGGCGCGGCCGCTGCGTACCATCTCCAGGGCCTGGGGGGCGGATTCCGCCAGGACCACCTCCAGCTTCAGGGACAGCCGCTGCGCCAGGGTATTGGCCAGGTCGTATTCGTAACCGGTGGCGCCGTCGCCGCTGACGTAATAGGTAGTGGGGCTGTTGGTCATTGCCACCCGCAGCACCCCCAGGCGCCGGGCTTGGTCCAGGGCGCTCATCCGGGGCGAGCAGGTGGACATGGCCAGGGTTCCCCCGACGACCAGCCCCAGGCCGATCCAGGTCAGGATCCGGCGAAAGGTGGAGGAAGGAGTAGGCGTTTCGGCTGGGTTCATTTAGAATTCGCGCCTTCGCAGCGTCTGGCCTTGGTCCGAACGCTAGCACGGGGCCCTGGATTCTCGCAGAAACCAGCCCCGGAAGCCCCTCCGGAGAGGTGGCAGAGTGGTTTAATGTACCTGACTCGAAATCAGGCGTACGTTCATAGCGTACCGGGGGTTCGAATCCCTCCCTCTCCGCCAATGCATTGGAAAAAGCCCCCGCGAGGGGGCTTTTTCGTTGGCGGAGAGG
>JASBRP010000036.1 GCA_030149365.1 Solimonas sp. | reverse complement strand
CTGTCTGGGGGGCCGCGCCGTGCCTCCAAACCGCCCGGCGCGGCACTCGGCATGAACGGTCCAGGAAGGCATCAAGGAGCAAGAAAAGGCCCGCGCTTGCGGGCCTTGAATCGCTGAAATATCTGACTCGTGTCTTTGTATCCCTTCAGGGCGAAGCACGGAGCGTGGAGAGCGCGGCTTTCGACCTGCGTGACCTTTAGCCAGACCGACGCCGGGCCATCCTTACGCGACTCGCACCGATACCAGCACCTGCCGGTTCTTCACCTGCTGCCCGGCAACCACGCTGACTGATTCCACGGTGCCCGCCACCGGCAGCTGCAACTGGAACTCCATTTTCATGGCTTCCAGCACGGCCAGTACCTGGCCCTTTTCGACACGGTCACCGGGCTGCACGTGCACCGCCACGACTTTGCCGTCGGAATGTGCCAGCAGGCGGCCATCGGAGCCTGCGGCGGCGGCCTGTGCGGGTGCCAGCGAAGCATCCGCGTAGCACCAGCAGGCACCGTCGGCATCGACCCACACGGCATCGCCGTCGCACGCGCTGCGGGCCTTGCCCTGCACGCCGTCGCAGAGGTACTGGAAGCCCTCGCCGCTGCTGCGGCTTACGTCGATCGCCAGGGTTTCGCTACCCAGGGTGACGGAGAAGGCATGGCCGCGCTGCGCCAGCACGCGCAGGTCGAAGGCCTGGTCGCGCCATTTCAGCTTGTAGTCCACCGGCGACTCATGCGAGCTGTGCCAGCCGATGAATTCCGGTGCCAGGTCGTGTTCCTGTGCCAGGCGCCGCGCATCGTCGAGGTACAGGGCCACCGCCGCCAGCGCGAGCTGCCGTGGCGTCGGCTTGCGCGCCGCCACGGCTTCCGCCGGGAAGTGCTGGCCGATGAACGCGGTACTGAAGTCGCCCGAGGCGAAGGCCTCGTGGGCGATGATGTCCACCAGGTAGTCGCGATTGCTGACCACGCCCAGCAGCGTGGTGTCCTGCAGTGCCTTGAGCAACCGTTGACGCGCCGTCTCGCGATCCTCACCCCAGGCGATGATCTTGGCCTGCATGGAGTCGTAGAACGGGCTGATGAGCTGGCCGTCGCGCAGGTAGCTGTCCACGCGAATGCCGGCGCCCTGCGGTGGACTCCAGCGCAGTACCTGGCCGGTCTGCGGCAGGTAGTTCTGCTGCGGGTCTTCGGCACAGAGGCGCACTTCGATGGCCCAGCCCTTCATGCGCTGCAGGATCTGCTCCTGTGACAGCGGCAGCTTCTCGCCCTGAGCCACACGCAGTTGCCACTCCACCAGGTCGAGCCCGAAGACCAGCTCGGTCACCGGGTGCTCCACCTGCAGGCGGGTGTTCATCTCCAGGAAGTAGAACTGGCCATCACGCGCCAGCATGAATTCCACCGTGCCGGCGCCAACGTAGTTCACCGCCTTGGCGGCGGCCACGGCCGCCTCGCCCATGCGGCGACGCAGCTCCGGATCCACGGCCGGCGACAGTGCCTCCTCCACCACCTTCTGGTTGCGGCGTTGCACGGAGCAATCGCGCTCGCCCAGGTAAACCACGTTGCCATGGCGATCGCCGAACACCTGGATCTCGACATGGCGCGCATTGACTACGGCCTTCTCGATCAGCAACTGGCCGCTGCCGAAAGCGTTGGTGGCCTCGGAGCGTGCCGACTGGATGCTGGCCAGCAGATCGGATTCCTGGTGAACCAGGCGCATGCCGCGCCCGCCACCGCCCGCCGCCGCCTTGACCATCACCGGCAGGCCGACCTTGTTCGCCTCCGACACCAGCGTCTCGTCGGACTGGCCGTCACCCTGGTAGCCCGGCACGCAGGGCACACCGGCGGCAATCATGCGGATCTTGGAGGCGGACTTGTTGCCCATGGCCTCGATCGAATGCGGATCCGGACCGATGAACACCAGCCCGGCATCCTGGACGGCCTGCGCGAAATCCTCGCGCTCGGACAGGAAGCCGTAGCCCGGATGGATCGCCTCGGCACCGCTCTGCCTGGCCGCGTCGATCAGGGCCTCGATGACGAGATAGGACTCCTTGGCCGGCGCAGGACCGATGCGCACGGCTTCATCTGCCTCGTGGACGTGCATCGCGTCGCGGTCGGCGTCGCTGTAGACGGCGACCGTGCGGTAGCCGAGCTGCTTCGCCCCACGGATCACGCGGACGGCGATTTCGCCGCGGTTGGCGACGAGGACTTTGGAGAATCGGGCCATGGTTCCTGCCTCGGGTTTTCTAGTTCTTCGCCCACTGGGGGCTACGCTTCTGCATGAAGGCCGCAATGCCTTCCGGCGCTTCCGGGCCGCGCACGCAGGCTGCGAATTTCTGCGCCGCGTCGTCGAGCACCGCATCCATTTCGAGCTTGCCGACGTTGAGCAGGATCTGCTTGGTCAGCGCATTGGCACGCGGCGCGCAGTTCATCACCTGCGCCAGCGTGTCGCCGAGCTTCACCTGCAGTTCTTCTTCGCTGGAGTAGCCCTCGTGCACCAGTCCCAGGCGCAGGGCCTCGGCACCGCGGAACTGGGCCCCGGTCAGGCAGAGGCGACGTGCCTGCGTCAGGCCAATGCGCTCGACCACGAAGGGCGCGATCTGCGCCGGCGGAAGACCGCGCGTGGTCTCGGGCATGCCGAACTTGGCGTCCGTATGCGCAAAGGCGATGTCGGATACGCAGGCCAGGCCGAAGCCGCCACCCAGCACTGCACCCTCGCAGACCGCGATCACGACCTGCGGCGCGGCGCTGACCTGGCGCAGCATCACGCCAAAGGCACGGTTCATGGCCGCCACCGGATCGGCCTCACCGGGCGCAGGTGGTTTCAGGCCCCCGGCCATCATGCCCTTGAGGTCGGCGCCCGCGCAGAAGTGCCCGCCGGCACCGCGCAGCACCACCGCACGCACCTCGACGGACTCACGGATGGCATCGAAGGCCGCGCCGATCTCGCCGAGCAGTTCCGGCGTCATGGCGTTGCGCGACTCCGGGCGGTTGATCGTCAGCCACAGCACGCCGCCTTCCAGTTTCAGCAGCAGGTTCTTGCAGTCGGGTAGTTGCATGGTCGTTCTCCGGCGATCAGAACCGCGCGACGCCAAAGCTGTTCGGGAACAGCTCGCGCGCCTTGCTCTCGCGGCAGACCGACAGGCACAGGCCCAACACCTTGCGGGTGTCGCGCGGATCGATCAGACCATCGTCGAACAGCCTCGCGGTGGCGGCGAAGGCATGGGACTCCTTGTCGAACTGGCCAACGATGTTCTGGCGGATGATGCCGAGCATCTTCTCGTCGTTCTCGGAGACCTGCTTGCCTTCCTTGGCCCACTTCTCGCGCGTGATGATCTCCATCACGCCGGCGGCCTGCTCGCCGCCCATCACCGAGGTGCGGGAGTTGGGCCAGGCGAAGATGAAGTGCGGGCCGAAACCGCGGCCGCACATGCCGTAGTTGCCGGCGCCGAAGCTGCCGCCCATGACGATGGTGATCTGCGGCACGGTGGCGTTGGCCACGGCCTGGATCATCTTGGAGCCGTGCTTGACGATACCGCCCTGCTCGCTCTCCGTGCCCACCATGTAGCCGGTGGTGTTCATCAGGTAGACGATGGGCACGTTGGCCTGGCAGCACAACTGGATGAACTGTCCGGCCTTGGCGGCACCCTTGGTGGTGATGGGGCCGTTGTTGGAGATGATGCCGATCCGGTGCCCGTGCAGCGTGGCGCGGCCGCAGATGGTCTGCTGGTCGTACTCGTTCTTGAACTCCAGGAACTCCGAGCCGTCCACCAGCCGCGCGATCACCTCGCGGCAGTCGAAGGGCTTGCGGTAGTCCGGCGAGACCACGCCACAGAGCTCTTCCACGTCGTACAGCGGCGCACGCACCGGCAGCAGCTCCAGCCGGGGGCGCGAGGCGTTCCAGTTGAGGTTGCGCACGATCTCGCGGCCGATGCGGATACCGTCGGCGTCGCTCTCGGCGATGAATTCGGAGGTGCCGGCGACGCTGCAATGCATCTCGGCGCCGCCCAGGGATTCCTCATCGGCGATCTCGCCGGTGGCGGCCTTCAGCAGCGGCGGGCCGGCCAGGAAGACCTTGGCGTTCTTGCGCACCATTACCGTGTAGTCGGACAGGCCAGGCATGTAGGCGCCGCCGGCCGTGGAGGAGCCGTGGACGATGGCGACCTGCGGAATGCCGGCGGCCGACAGGCGCGCCTGGTTGGCGAAGCTGCGCCCGCCGGGAATGAAGAGCTCGGCCTGGTACATCAGGTTGGCGCCGCCGGACTCGATCATGGAAACCGTCGGCAGCTTCTGCTGCAGGGCGATCTCCTGTACGCGCAGGCCCTTCTGTACGCCCCAGGGAGTCATGGTGCCGCCCTTGATGGCGGAGTTGGAGGCCGACACCAGGCAGCGCACGCCGGAGACGTAGCCGATGCCGATGATGGTGTTGCCGCCCGCCAGCGACCCATCCTTGTCGTCGTGCAGCTTGTAACCCGCCAGGGTGGACAGCTCCAGCCAGGGCGAGCCGCGGTCCAGCATCAGGTGCACGCGCTCGCGCGGCAGCAGCTGCCCGCGCTTGCGGTAGCGCTCGCGCTTGGACTCTTCCTCCTTGCGGCCCTTCTCCTCGATGGCACGCCATTCCTCGATCAGCTTCAGCAGGCCCTCGCGGTTCTGCTGGAACTGGCCGCTGCCGGTGTCGATACGGGATTCGATAACAGGCATTTCCAATCTCTCTATGCTTCGCTGGTTTTTGCGAGTTTACCCCCGTATAAACAGGGTTTTCATCAACAATAAATATTTCCACTAAGGAACATCCCATAGCCCAACCTGCCACCTTCGGACATGAAAAAGCCGCCCGAAGGCGGCTTTTCATGAATCCCGTTGATTCAGACCTGCTTGGGGCGCACCGCGCGGTGGAAGCCGCGATAAGGCTGCGAGCGCTGCTGGTCCAGCAGCGGGAAGGCCTTGGCATTGAGGCTGCCGCCGCCGTCGATCTTGATGCAGTTGCCGGTGACGAAGGCAGCTCCCTCGGACAGCAGCCAGACGATCGCGGAGCTGATCTCGGCCTCCTCGGCCATGCGCTTGAGCGGCACCAGGCCGGAGAGCTGTGACAGCACCTCCTTGGCGAACACCGGGTCGTACTTGTCCATGCCGCTGGACGCGACGAAGCCCGGGGCCACAGCGTTGACGCGCACGCCCGACACACCCCACTCCACGGCGGCCGTCTCGGTGAAGTTCAGCATGCCGGCGCGGGCAGCACCGCTGTGACCCATGCTGGGCATGCCGCCCCACATGTCGGCGAGCATGTTCACGATCGCCCCGCCCTTGTCCTTCATGCACTGGTTATAGGTCTCGCGGGCCATCAGGAAGCCGCCGGTGAGGTTGTTGGCCACCACCGCTTCCCAGCCCTTCTTGCCGATCGTGGCCAGCGGCATTGGGTACTGGCCGCCCGCGTTGTTGACCAGGCCGTGGATCTGCCCGTGTTCGTCCAGCATGCCCTTCACGGCGTCCCTGACGGCGTCCTCGTCGCGAATATCGAAGGCCCGGGTCGAGACGCGCCCGCCATCCTCCACGATCTCCGCGGCGGTGGCGTCGAGCTTCTCCTGCTTGCGGCCGGTGATGATCACGTGTGCGCCCAGGGACGCCAGCTCGTGCGCAGTGCAGCGGCCGATGCCCGAACCGCCACCGGTGATCACGATCGTCTGGCCGTCGAACTGGCCGGCGCGGAATACAGACTGGTAACCCATGTTTTCACCCTCCGGAAACGATCAAGGCCGGGATATCCCGGCCTTGATCCGTACAGCTTTAGAGACTTCTTACAGCTTGCCCTGCAGCTCCGGGACCACCGTGAACAGGTCGCCGACGAGGCCGATATCGGCCACCTCGAAGATCGGGGCCTCCGGGTCCTTGTTGATGGCGACGATGGTGCGGGCATCCTTGATACCGGCCAGGTGCTGGATCGCGCCGGAGATACCGATCGCGAAGTACAGCTCCGGAGCGATGATCTTGCCGGTCTGGCCGACCTGCATGTCGTTCGGCACGTAGCCCGAGTCCACCGCGGCGCGCGAGGCACCGACGCCAGCGCCGATCTTGTCGGCGAAGTCGTAGATGACCTTGAAGTTCTCGGAGGAGCCGAGTGCACGGCCACCGGAAACGACGCGGCTGGCGGCCTGCAGGTCCGGACGGGCGGACTTCTGGGCCTCGATCTTCACGAAGCGGGTGTGCGACGGCAGCGCGGCGCTGACCGACACGGTCTCGACGGCGGCGGAACCACCCTCGCCGACCGCATTGAACGAAGCCTGGCGCACCGTGGCGACGACCGTGCCGGCCGCGGCTTCCACCGTGGTGATGGCGTTGCCGGCGTAGATCGGGCGGTCGAACTGGTTCGGCGCGTGCACGGCCATGATGTCGCTGACCTGCTGCACGTTCAGCTTGGCGGCCACGCGCGGAGCGAGGTCCTTGCCGAAGGTGGTGCCCGGGAACAGCACGTGGGTGTAGCCCGCGGCCAGCTCGGCGATCTGCGGTGCCAGCACGGCGGCGATCGGGTAGGCGTTGGCGGCGTTGTTGACCACCACGACCTTGGCAACGCCGTCCAGCTTGGCGGCCTGGGCGGCAACGGCAGCGCCGTCAGCGGCCAGCACGGCAACGGCGATTTCGCCGCCGATCTTCTGGGCGGCGGCCACGGCCTTGGCGACGCCGGCGTTCAGCTTGCCGTCGGAATGTTCGGCAATGACGAGAATCTTGCTCATTACACCAGCCCCTTCGATTTCAGTGCAGCAACCAGTTCATCCACCGTCTTGACCATGACGCCCTTGGCGCGCGCCGGCGGCGGCGACACCTTGACGGTCTTGGTGCCGGCCTCGGCGGTGACGCCGACGTCGCCCAGACCGATGGTCTCGATCGGCTTCTTCTTGGCCTTCATGATGTCCGGCAGCTTCAGGTAGCGCGGCTCGTTGAGGCGCAGGTCGACGCTGACCACGGCCGGCAGGTCGACTTCCAGGGTCTCGAGACCGGCGTCGATTTCACGGGTGATCTGGGCCTTGGCGCCATCCACTTCGACCTTGGAGGCGAAGGTGGCCTGGGCGATATCCAGCAGGGACGCGACCATCTGGCCGGTCTGGTTGGCGTCGTCGTCGATCGCCTGCTTGCCGCAGAGGAACAGCTGGGCGCCTTCCTTCTTCAGCACGGCGGCGAAGGCCTTGGCGGCCGTCAGCGGCTGCACTTCGCCCTCTTCCTTGATATGGATCGCGCGGTCGGCGCCGAAGGCCAGCGCGGAGCGCAGGGTCTCTTCGTTCTTGGCGCCACCGATCGTCACGGCGACGATCTCGGTGACCTTGCCCTTCTCACGCAGACGGACGGCTTCTTCCATCGCGATTTCGTCGAAGGGGTTCATGCTGAACTTGACGCCGTCCGTGACCACGCCCGAACCGTCGGACTTGACCTGGATGCGGACGTTGTAGTCCACCACGCGTTTGACGCTGACTAGAACTTTCATTCTCTCGATCTCGGTTTATTCCAAAACTGCGCTAAAAGTTTTGTCGAAAAAGGTCGTCCATGACCTTTTTCGACGTCGCTCCGAAAAGGCGTGACTTTTCTGCGCTCCCGCAAATCTAGCGCTTACGCGCTTGATCTGCGTTGGCACATCCCTGCGCCAAACGCCCGGGAGTATAGGCGCCCACATCAAATCAGGGACTTGCGAACCTCGCATTCGAGTATTCGCAGCAGTCCTTGTCAATGACCCAGCGGCCATTTTCCTTCACCAGCACGATTTTCTCGACATGCTCGATCTGCTGGTCGAGCACCCCGGACCGGTTATTGGTTTCCAGGGTAACCGTGCCCAGGTCCTCGCTGACCGCCGACGAGAGGATCTGGACCTCCCAGGGCGCGACCTCGGCCTGGCCCTTGAGCCACTGCTGCTCGTCTTCCTGCGGCAGGTCGGCATCCACCATGCGCTGCTCCTGCCGGCGCGCCTTGGACAGCCGCGACTGGCACAACTGGTACATCGGCAGGTCGGCCTGGCGCAGCGCGGTGTAGCAGCGATTGTAGGTCGCCGTGGCGTCCCGCTCGGCCTGCACGCGCGCCGACACGCAGCCCGTGAGGGGCAGCAGCATCAGCGTCAGCAGCAACAGCCAGGCGGGACGGAGCATCGGGGACCTTACATGTTGGCGTAGTTGGGACCGCCGCCGCCTTCCGGGGCGACCCAGTTGATGTTCTGCGCCGGATCCTTGATGTCGCAGGTCTTGCAGTGCACGCAGTTCTGCGCATTGATCTGGAAGCGCTTGGCATCGCCCTCGCCCACCACTTCGTAGACGCCGGCCGGGCAGTAGCGCTGCGCGGGCTCGTCGTACAGCGGCAGGTTCTTGGAGATGGGGATGCTCTTGTCCTTCAGCACGAGATGGACCGGCTGGTCTTCCTCGTGGTTGGTGCTGGAGAGGAACACCGAGGACAGCTTGTCGAAGGACAGCTTGCCGTCCGGACGCGGGTACTCGATCTTCTGGCTGTCGGCCGCCAGCTTCAGCGAGGCGTGGTCCAGCTTGAGGTCGTGGAAGGTCCAGGGGAACTTGCCGCCGAACCAGTTCTGCTCGATGTAGTTGATGGCGCCGCCGATCAGCGCGCCGAACTTGTGCAGCAGCACGCCGAAGTTGCGCGACTTGTAGAGCTCCTCGTGGAGCCAGCTGGCCTTGAACTTCTCGGTGTAGGTGGTCAGCTCGTCGCCGCCCTCGGAACCGCCCAGCACGGCCTCGGCCGCGGCTTCCGCCGCCAGCATGCCGGACTTCATGGCGGTGTGGCTGCCCTTGATCTTGGCGAAGTTCAGCGTGCCGGCGTCATCGCCGATCAGCACGCCGCCCGGGAAGGTCAGCTTGGGCAGCGAGTTGAGGCCGCCCTTGACCAGGGCGCGGGCGCCGTAGCCCACGCGCGTGCCGCCCTTGAGATACTGCGCGATCTTCGGGTGATGCTTGAAGCGCTGGAACTCGTCGAACGGCGACAGGTACGGATTGGTGTAGGACAGGTCCACGATCAGGCCGCAGACCACCGTGTTGTTTTCCAGGTGGTACAGGAAGGAGCCGCCCAGGGCCTCGGTACCCAGCAGGTCCAGCGGCCAGCCGGCGCCGTGCACCACCAGGCCCGGCTTGTGCTGCTCGGCCGGCACCGTCCAGATTTCCTTGATACCGATGGCGTAGTGCTGCGGATCGGTGCCCTTGGCCAGGTCGTACTGGGCGATCAGCTGCTTGCCGATGTGGCCGCGGCAGCCTTCGGCGAACAGGGTGTACTTGGCGCGCAGTTCCATGCCCGGCGCATAGTCCGGCTTGTGCTCGCCCTGGTGATTGACGCCCATGTCGCCGATGGTGACGCCCTTGACGACGCCGTCCTCGATGATCGGGGTCTGCGCGGCGAAGCCGGGGTAGATCTCCACGCCCAGCGCCTCGGCCTGGGTACCCAGCCAGCGGCACAGGTTGGCCAGCGAGATGATGTAGTTGCCCTCGTTGTGCATCGGCTTGGGCACGAACAGGTTGGGCATCTTCACGGCAGCGGTCTGGCTGCGGAAGAAGTAGATGTCGTCGCCGATCACCGGGGTGTTCAGCGGCGCGCCCTTCTCCTTCCAGTCCGGGAACAGCTCATTGAGCGCGCGCGGCTCGAACACGGCGCCCGACAGGATGTGGGCACCGACTTCCGAACCCTTTTCAACGAGGCAAACGTTGAGTTCCTTGCCGGCCTCGGCCGCCTTCTGCTTCAGGCGGATGGCAGCGGACAGGCCAGCGGGACCGCCGCCGACCACAAGGACGTCGTACTCCATTACATCGCGTTCAACGGACATTTAGGCAGTTCCTGGCTGCTCCCGTTACCCTGGGAGGCTGGCTGTTGGGCAAATAGAGACGCATATTGTAAACCGTCGCGCGCGCCGGACCTACCCTCCTCAAGACAGGTTTTGCTGTCTTTACAGTCAATTCCCGCCCGCCGGACACCGTTCAGCGCGAGGACAGCCGCCGATGGGCAGTCTGGCTGGGCCCGGGGCTGCCGGATACGGCCCCACCCCTGTCTCACGGAGGAGACGCACATGAAGACCCACCTGATGCTGGGTGTCCTGGCCCTTGCGGCCGGCCCCGCCCTCGCCCAGCCCGCCGGCCTGCCGCCGGGCGACTGCTACCCCCCGGCCTCGGCCGCTCCCCAGCCGGCTGCCGCGATGCCGCCCAGCGCCGCCCTGCAGGCGCCTGCCGCCCTGCCGCCCCCGACCGTCGCGCAGCCGCTGGCGCAACCCGCCACGCTGCCGCCGGTGGTGGTGATCAAGCCCGCCCCGAGGCAGGTGCAGCCGATGATGAGCGACGATGCCAAGTTCGCCACGCTGGACACCAGTGGTAACGGCAGGCTGGACCGCGGTGAGGTCAGCGCCAACTCCGAGCTGGTGACCCGCTTCGGCTCGCTGGACAAGAACAACGACGGCAAGCTGTCGCGCCTGGAGTACGGCCTGCGCAACGTCGATCCGACCGGCGGCCGTTAATTCGCCAGCAGCTTCGGCGGCACCGGCACCGGAAAGTCCAGCAGCATCTGGCCGAAGGCCTTGCCCTGGGGATCCGTACGCAGGCTGCCGGCGCCGCCGCCGCCCAGGACATTGTGGAGCAGGAAGTTGAGGGAGTCCGTGCCCGGCAGCTCCCAGCGCTCCACGTGGCCATCCTTGCCGCCCGCCAGCACATGGGCGAAGTAGCGGCGTAGCGCCGCCGTGGACAGCGCCGCGCGCAGGTAGGCCAGGTATTCCGGCCGGCGGGCGATCACGCCGATATTGGCGTGGTCGCCCTTGTCACCGGAGCGTGCCAGCGCCAGGCGGATCAGGGGCACCGGCACGGTCGCGGCCAGATCCAGGTCGGGTAGCTGCTCGGCCTCCGCCGGCGGCGGCGCGAAACCACCCGCCAACGGCACGCCGACCGGCAGTCGCTCCTCGCCCACCACCACCTCGATCGCCACGCGGTCCTTGGGCACCAGCGTGGAGAACAGCCGCGGCACCATGTGCGGCTCCGGGCGGCCGGCGCCGAAATAACCAGTGAAGCCCGGCGCCATGCCGGTGGCGGCCTGGGCGATCTCGCGAGCGAACAGCTTCAAGGCCTTGGGATTGGAGTGCTGCACGGCGATCTTGACCACCACCTCACGCGTCGCTGCGGCAGCCGCGCGCGCATGGGGGCCGTAGCTTTCCTCGGCGCCGATGCAGTGGATGTCCACGCCACTGAAGTCACCCAGGCTCGCCTCCAGCAGCTGGCGGCGCACCTTCTCGATAATCCCCTGCGCCGAGGCTCGCCCTTTGCGGGCCGCGTCGATGCCGCCGATCATGAACAGCGCCGCGCAACGCATGCCGGCCGGATAGGTAGCGCTGACCTTGTACGAATCGGTCGGCGCGTAACCGCGGCAGCCGCTCACGCGCACCACGTCGGGCGCCGCCTGCTCCAGCTTCACCTGGGTGAAATCGCAGGTCACGTCCGGCAACAGGTAGGCGCGGGGATCGCCGATCTCGTAGAGCATCTGTTCCAGCACGGTGTGCGGCGACACCAGGCCGCCGGTGCCCTCGGGCTTGGTCACGGTGAACTCGCCGCTGGCCTGCATCTCGACGATGGGAAAGCCCATGTCGGCGTAGCCGCCCCGCACCAGCTCCCAGTCGGTGAAGTTGCCGCCGGTGCACTGTGCCCCGCACTCGATGATGTGTCCGGCGATGGAGCCCGCTGCGAGGCGGTCGTAGTCGTCAGCCTGCCAACCGAACTCGTGCATCAGCGGGCCCAGCACCACCGCGGAATCGACGCAGCGGCCGGTGATGACGATCTCCGCGCCGGCCTCCAGGGCCCGGACGATGGGAATGGCGCCGAGGTAGGCGTTCATCGACACGGTGACCGGTGGCAGCGGCTTGCCCGTGCCCAGTTCGGTGCAGTCGGCGAAGTCCTTGCGCCGGCTGTTGAGGTCGTCGCCCAGCACCACGCCCACGCGGAAGCTGAGGCCGGCCTTGGCCGCGGCCTCCTCGAGAGCCTTCTTGCAGGCCAGCGGATTGACGCCGCCGGCGTTGGCGACGACCCGGATGCCCTTTTCCTTGATGCGCGCCATCAGCGGCGCCATGACGTGCTCGACGAAGTCGGTGGCGTAGCCGTCGTTGGGATCCTTCATGCGCTTGGCGGCGAGGATCGACATGGTGATCTCGGCCAGGTAGTCGAACACCAGGTAGTCGATGCCCCCCTTTTCCACCAGCTGGGCGGCGGCGGCGTTGGTGTCGCCCCAGAACGCGGAGGCACAGCCGATGCGCACGGTCTTCATCCGGAATCCTCTTGATCGGTAATTATCGTTGTCGTGGCATTCAGCCATGACCCGTCAACGCCGCGAAGGATGTTCGCGACGCTCGAGGTTTTCAAGGAAAACGTTGCTTACCGTTGCAGCAGTAGGATGCCGCCGTACAGGACGGCGGCGCTGAATGCCCCCGCCAGCACGTCGTCGATCATGATGCCGAGGCCGCCATGGACACTGCGGTCGAAAGCGCGGATCGGCCAGGGCTTGAAGATGTCGAACAGGCGGAACAGCGCGAAGGCCGCCAGCAGCCCCAGCGCCATGTTCTGCGGGCCCTGCACCAGGCCCAGTGCCGGCAGCAGCGGCAGGCAGGCGATCAGGAAGCCGACGATCTCGTCGAACACGATGCCGCCGTAGTCGTGCACGCCCAGCAGGCGGGCGCTTTCGCCGCAGATCCAGCAACCGAACAGGAACAGCAGCAGCAGGGCGGCGCCGAAGCCCCAGGCCGGCAGCCACATCAGCAACAGCCAGAACGGCAGGCCTACCAGGGTGCCCACCGTGCCCGGCCCCTTGGGCGCCAGGCCGGCGCCGAAGCCGAAGGCGATGAAATGCTCCGGCGTCGTCAGCACCAGCTCACGCGGTGGCCGCGGGAAGGCACTGGTCTTGGGCAGGGGTTGGGCCATGGAAGCGTTGATCCACATTGAATTTCGGCAAAGCTTAGCGCAGAGCGGCGACAGCCGGCCGGCGCCGGCCGATAGGCTGGTCTCGTGTGCCATCGCCGGGGCACTCCGGGCCTGGGATACTGGAGCACGCATGAACCTCGCCCCTCGCCTGCCCTGCCTGCTTCTCGGCCTGATGCTGCCACTGGCGCTGGCGGCCCAGCCGGCACCGCCGCCGGGCAGCCCGCCGCAGGCGGTGGCGTTGTTGGCGCAGTGCCAGACGGCCCTGCCGCAGGCGGATAGCCGGCGGCGGCGTGCCGCGCGCGAGGCGATGCTGCGCCTGCGGCTCAGCCTGTCCTGGCGCCGGGCTCCCGGGCAGTTGTCCGCCGAGGAAAAACAGTCGGCCATCGCCAACGAGCGAGGGGCCTACCGGCAACTTGTGGCGGCCTGCAGGCCCTTCCTGATCTGAAGATTCACGATTTAGTCATTGATTTTCAATGAATAATCAGGTTCCGCCGCGCCTGTCATCCTGGCCATTGTGCAGTGCAACATGGATTGTTAACCTGTTCACAGTCCGGGCTTCAGGCCGAGTTTCATGAACCCCTCTTCCAGGCTGTTCTACAGGTTGTCACCGCGCGTGCCGGCATTACTCGCCGGGGTCGCGATCTCGCTGATGTCGCTGCAGGCGATGGCAGGGCCGTTGCCGCCGCCCCCACCCGCCGGCGGAACCCTGGCGTTGATCGAGCAGTGCACCGCCGCCATGCCGCGCGCCCACCCTTGGCGGGCCAAGCAATTGCGACAGGCGATGTTCCGCATGCGCGTGAGCATGTCCTACCGGGCGGCAGGAGCTCACCTGTCCACGACAGAGCGGCGCTCGGCGATGGCCGCCGAGCGCGCCTCCTACGATCTGCTGTTTGAAACTTGCCGGCCGCTGCTGGCCCTGGGCTTCAACCCAGCACGATCCGGTTAGCGTCCGGCGCATTCGATAGCAGCAGGCGGTTGAGCCGCTGCACGAAACCGGCAGGGTCGGACAACTGCCCGCCCTCGGCCAGCACGGCCTGGCCCAGCAGCAGCTCCGACAGATCGGCGAAGGCCGCATCATCGGCGGTGTCGCGCAGGCGCTGCACCAGCGCATGCTCCGGGTTCAGCTCCAGCACCGGCAGGCTGCCGGGCACGGCCTCGCCCGCCTTGCGCAGGATCTCTTCCAGCCGGCGCGACAACGCCTGCTCTCCGGCCACCAGGCACACCGGGGACTCCGTCAGGCGCACCGACAGGCGCGCCGCTTCGACACGGCCCTGCAGCACGTCGCCAAGACGCTTGAGGGTCTCCGCGTATTCGCTTTCGTGGCGTGCCTTGTCGGCAGTCTCGATCTTCGACTCGATGTCCTTGGAGGCGCGCGCCACGGATTCCAGCTTCTTGTCCTGGAACTGGGTCAGGTGCGCGACCACCCACTCGTCGATGCGGTCGCTCAGCAGCAGCACCTCGAAGCCGCGCTTGCGGAAGCCCTCCAGGTGCGGGCTGCCCTTGGCGGCGGCCAGGCTCTCGGCGCTCAGGTAGTAGATCTTGTCCTGGCCTTCCGGCATGCGGGCGACGTAGTCGGCCAGCGAGACCTTCTGCTCGACCGTCTCCGTCGTGGAGTGGAAGCGGCAGAGCTTGGCGATGCGCTCCTGGTTGGCGTGGTCGTCGACCAGGCCTTCCTTGAGCACGACGCCGAAGGCCTGCCAGAACTTCGCATAGTCCTCGGGGCGCTTCTCGGCGAGATCCTCCAGCAGGTCGAGCACGCGCTTGACCAGCGCGGCGCGGATCTTGTCCACCGTGCGGTTGCCCTGCAGCAGTTCGCGCGAGACGTTGAGCGGCAGGTCGGCGGTGTCGACCAGGCCGCGCACAAAACGCAGCCAGGGCGGCAATAGCTCCGCCGCCTTGTCCATGATGAAGACGCGCTTGACGTAGAGCTGGACGCCGCGACCCTGCTCGCGATCCCAGAGATCGAAAGCTGCCTGCGAGGGGATGTAGAGCAGCGAGGTGTATTCCAGGCTGCCGCCCTCGACACGATTGTGCGCCCAGGCCAGCGACGGCTGGTGGTCGTGCGAGAGGTGCTCGTAGAAGTGCTGGTAGTCCTCGTCCTTGAGCTCGGACTTGGGCCGGGTCCAGAACGCACGCGCCTGGTTCAGCGTCTCGGATTCACCCTTGTCGTTCTTCAGGCGGATCGGCAGGCCGATGTGGTCGGAATACTTGCGGACGATGGACTGCAGGCGCCAGGACTGCAGGAAATCCCTGTCCTCCTCGCGCAGGTGCAGGGTCACCTCGGTGCCGCGGTCCTGCTTGAAGGAGGGCTCGATGGTGAATTCGCCCTCGCCGTCGGACTCCCAGCGCACCGCTTCGGTGGCGCCCGCACGCAGGGTCAGCACGGTGACCTTGTCGGCGACGATGAAGGAGGAATAGAAGCCGACGCCGAACTGGCCGATCAGCTGCGAGTCCTTCTTCTGGTCGCCAGACAGGGACTCCAGGAATTTCTTCGTGCCGGAACGGGCAATGGTGCCAAGGTTCTCGATCACCTCCTCGCGCGTCATGCCGATGCCGTTGTCGCGGATCGTCAGCGTACCGGCCGCCTCGTCCGGCACCAGCTCCACCGTCAGTTCGTCACCGCCCTGCAGGCTGGCATCGCTCAAGGCCAGGAAGCGCAGCTTGTCGCAGGCGTCGGAGGCGTTGGAGATCAGCTCGCGCAGGAAGATTTCCTTATTCGAGTAAAGCGAGTGGATCATCAGCTGCAGGATCTGGCGGGTTTCCGCCTGGAACTCGCGTTTCTCGGGGCGCGTCTCGGTGGTCATGGCGTGTACTTCACAGGTATGGGTTGATCGGGCAAAACCGATTATGCGGTCGCCCAAAACACAATCAAGCCCTGGCCGCGGCGACGGCGGCAGGGCTGTAGCCCTTCAGGGGGCGGCCGCTCCGGTCGCCGCATCCAGGTACTGCAACAGCCTCTGGCGCACCGACTCGCGGCGGGTCAGGTCGATATGGTTGCCCCCGGGAATCAGCCAGAGCTCCTTGGGCTCCCGGGCCTCGGCATAAAGCCGCTGAGAATGACTGAAGGGCACCACGGCATCGTTCTCGCCGTGCAGCAACAGCAGGGGGATTGGGCTGATACGGTCGATGACGTCCAGCGCGGAGTAGCGGTTGGAGATCAGCAGGGACAACGGCGCCTGCAGCGGCCAGGTCAGCCAGACCTGCGCCAGCTTCTCGCGCGCGATGCCACGGTAGCTGGAGAAGGCGCTGTCGGCGATCAGGGCGGCGATGCGCTGCCGCTGCCCGGCATCAGCCTGCGCCACCAGGCGGATGGCCACCGACCCTCCCAGGCTCTGGCCGTAGACGATCAGCGGTCCGGTGGCGGCGGGTTCCTGCGCCGACAGCCAGGCCAGCGCCGCGGCAGCATCCTGGTGGACGGCATCGACGTTGGCATTGCCCTGGGACAAGCCGAAGCCACGGTAGTCCAGCGCCAGCACGGCGTAGCCCTGTGCCGGCAGCCAGCTCACCGCATGCACATGCGAGCTGAGGTTTTCGGCATTGCCGTGCAGGAACAGCACGGTTGCCCGGCGGGGGGCCTGCGCCGACAGGAACAGCGCGTGCATCCGGCTGCCGTCCGGTGCGGCGATCCACAGCTCTTCGGTGGGCGTGCCGATCGCCCGGTCCGGCAGGTGCCGCACACGGTCCGGATACAGGAACAGGCCCGTGCAGCCGCCCAATGCCAGGCACAGCCACAGGACCATCAAGGCCTGGCAAGAACGGAGCGGAGCGCGGAGCAGGCGATTCATGCGCGTCACTCGGCGTCCCCGGCTCAGTAGTAGTACTGGTAGCGCAGACCGACGGCCAGGGTGTCGTCGGGCCGCTGATCGCGCCACAGCAACTGCAGGTGCAGGGCCTGGTTGCGTGACAGGCGCAGGTTCTGCTGCAGGTCCACGCGTGTGCGGGCTTGGCCGTTGGCGAACTGGTCCACGCCCGCTTCCCATACGGCGGTCAGCGTACCGCCCCCCAGCAGCAGACCGCCGCGCGCGCCGATCGCGGGCTGCAGCGGATCCTCGAAACCGTAGTTGTGCTCCAGGCGGCCAGTGACCAGGCCGTAGACGCGATTGTCCGCCCACAGGGTCCGCGTGGCACCGACGCCACCGTTGACCTGTGCCACGCGATGCTCGCGTCCGCCCGCCCACTGTCGCTCGATACCGGTGTTCACGGCCCAGGACAGCGGCTTGAAGAAGCGATCGCGCGGACTCAGCGACAGGATATCGACCAGGTCCAGGCGGTTGATGTCCACCTCGCCGTCGTCCTCGACGCGCAGCTCGAGGTTGCCGATGTTGATCTGCGCTCCGGCAGGAAAGCCGGCGCGGTTCTCCGGCAGGCTGTGCAGCGACATGCGCAGGCCCAGGGTCAGGTAGTCCTGCCGCTCCTCGCGCCAGGCGCCTGCCGAGAGCCGGCGGCTGCCGTGGCTCATGTCCGGCGACGCGGGGGGATCGGCCGGCGACTGGGTCTGCGCCAGTTCCGGCGCGTGGGCCTGCATGGCCTGCAGCAGGCGGAAGCTGCGCTGCGCGATCTCCGCATCGCGCTCCTCGCCCGTCTGCTTGTAGCGTAGGTATTTGTAGGCGGCTTCGATCAGGCGGGCACGCAGCACGGGGTCCAGGGCGCGCAGTTCGGGGGAGTCCAGGCGCTCCGGGTCCGCACTCACCTGGATGACCAGGGGATACAGCTCCGGTGGCATGTCGTCCAGGCGCTGCTTAAGCACCGTGCCCTGCGCCGGCCTGAAGTGCTTGTCGCGCACCAGGCCCGCATCTTGTACCGCGCGCACGGTGTCGATCGGGATGGCCGTCAGCGGAAAGCCGCTGGTGAGGTCCAGCCCGGGGCGGGCGACCTCGAGCAACTCCAGGATGCGGTAGGAACAGTTCTCGTCGAAGAAGTAGTACGCGAAATTGATCTTGCGCAGTTCCCACAGGTGCTCGACCAGGCGCCCGGTCTCCTCGGCGCTCAGGTTGAGCGGGTATTCCCAGATGTCGCGGTTTTCGCCGTGGTTGTACTCGCGGATTTTCTTGTAGTACTGGTCCACCTCGAACTGGCCGCGATACCCGCCGGTCAGGCCGCGGAAGGCGTAGAACAGGCTGTTGTCGCCCGGGTCCACCAGGGCACCGAAGTTCGCCGAGAAGGACAGGTATTCGGCGCCACCGTCGGCGGCACCCGAGTCCAGCCGCAACAGGGTGTGGCCGAACATCGAGGAGGGGCTGTTGAGGTAATACGAGGGGAACACCAGCACCGCCTGCGTGGCCTGCACCAGTGAGCGGAATTCCCGGTATTCGGCGCAGTCGGGCTGCGGCAGCTCGCCCAGCGTCAGCTCACGGCGCAACCAGGCCAGGCGGGCGACAAAGCGGCATTGCGCGTGCTGGTCGCCCTGGCTGGCGGGCGCGGTGAAAGCTTCCAGCGTGGCCTGCAGTTCTGCGCGCGGATTGGTGGCGCCATCGGCCGCCAGGAAGAAACGGGGATCGTCAGCCTGGCTGCGCCAGCTTCCGGCCCAGCGGCCCGGCTTGTAGTGGACCAGCTTGTGCCACTCGTTGCGCTGCCACAGCTCACGCGACTGGGCCTGCGCCCAGGGGTCATCCGCCGCACGTGCAGGCGGCATCAGCAGGAACAGGAGAATGATCAGGAGGGGAGCAAGCTTCAGCGGGCGCATTGCATCAGGCGGTCAAAGAAAAGGCCCGGCATCCTGCGATACCGGGCCCATGCCGATCATGGGACAGCCGCCCGAGGGCGGCCGTCACAGGGATCAGATGACGTACTTCGACAGCGTGGCGTCGGACTTCATCAGCGACTCGAGGCTGGCAGTGACTTCGTCAGCCGTCACGTTCTCGCTCGGGAACAGGACGGAGAAGTTGTTGTGCGCCAGGGCCGCGAAAGCCGCGCGGTCTTCCTTGGAAACGCCGTAGGCAACGGCGACGGCGTTCAGCGCCTCGCCCTGGCCCACCGCCACGTCAGCGGAGAATTCGTCGAACATCGCGCCGACCATCTCCTTGCCGCCGTAGGTCAGCTTGCCGTCAACCGAGCAGCCGTTGGTGCCAGTGGTCATGCCGAAGGTGGCATTGCCCGAGGTACCGTTGGTGGTGGAGGCCAGGAAGTGGGGAGCAAAGCCCGACTGTCCCTTGAACAGCATGTTGCCCCAGCCGCAGTTCGGGCCGCCCGGGGCCTCCGCGAAAGCAGACGACGACGCAATGACGAGAACCGCACCCAGAACCAGCTTCTTCATGTTTTGATCTCCCTCAGTGGGTTATACCGGCTCGGCCCTGAATAAGGGCCGCACTGAATAGTAGGACTGAGACAAACATAACCGCAAGGCGAGTGTGCCGATAACGGTGACGGGCATCACAGCGAAGATCCATGGCTGGACAGCAGACGCAAAAAGCCCGTGGCCATTCGGCCACGGGCTTTTTGATGCTTCCTGCTACCGCTGAACCAGGGCGCGATGCGCCCCGGAGACTGGATTAATCCAGCTTCTCGGCGATACGGGCGGCGCGGCCCGACAGGTTGCGCAGGTAGTACAGCTTGGCGCGGCGCACGTCACCGCGGCGCTTCACCACGATGTCGGCAACCTGCGGGCTGTAGGTCTGGAACACGCGCTCCACACCCTCGCCGTGGCTGGTCTTGCGCACGGTGAACGCGGAGTGCAGGCCGCGGCTCTTGATGGCGATGACGACGCCCTCGAAGCCCTGCAGACGCTCGCGGTCGCCTTCCTTCACCTTCACCTTGACCTCGACCGTGTCGCCAGGACCGAAATCCGGGACCTTCTTGGTCATCTGCTCCGCTTCGACCGCAGCAATGATCTTGTTCGCATTCATCGTCAGCTACCTCACTTATGTTCGCTGTTCCGAGATGAATTCCCGCAACAGCACCTCTAGATTCTTGTCCAGCTCCAGCCCGTCCAGCAGGTCGGGCCGCTTGAGCCAGGTCTGTCCCAGCGCTTGCTTCAACCGCCACCGCGCCACCTTGGCGTGGTCACCACCCAGCAGCACCTCCGGCACCCGCTCCCCGCGCCACTCTTCGGGCCGCGTGTAGTGCGGATGGTCCAGCAGGCCACTGGAAAAGGAATCGGCAGCTGCCGAACCCTCGTGCCCCAGTACCCCGGGCAGCAGCCGCGCTATCGCGTCCACCACCACCATCGCCGCCAGTTCACCGCCGGACATCACGAAATCGCCCAGCGACAACTCGAAATCCACTTCCGAGCGGATCAGGCGCTCGTCAAGCCCCTCGTACCGCCCGCACAGCAACACCAGCCCCGCTTCCTGCGACAGGCGCTCTGCCCATCGCTGGTCGAAGCGCTCGCCCTGCGGCGACAGGTACACCACCCTCGCCGCTTCCGCCGATGCCTTGGCATCGCGGATCGCATTGGCCAGCGGCTCGGCTTCCATCACCATGCCGGGACCACCGCCGTAAGGTCGATCGTCGACCTTGCGCCACTTGTTCGTGCTGTAGTCGCGCAGGTTGCGCGTCACCAGCTGCAGCTGTCCGCGTTCTGCCGCAATCCGCGGCATCCCGTGCTGCGTGACCTGCTCCACCCATTCGGGGAACAGCGTCAGGACTTCAATTTTCATCGTAGTCCGGATGCCAGTCGCAGACGATGCGGCCCGCTTCCAGATCCACTTCCTTGACGATGTGCTCCTTGACGAAAGGAATCAGTCGCTCCCTGTCGCCATCCCGCAGCACCATCACGTCCTGGGCGCCGTTGCTGGTCATGTCCTCGACCTGACCCAGCACCACACCCAGCGTGCTCTCCACCTTCACGCCGATCAGGTCGAACCAGTAGTACTGCCCCTTGGGCAGCCTCGGCATCGCCTCCCGATCCACCTGGATTTCCGCGCCCATCAGCCCTGCGGCGATGTCGCGATCCGTGATCGGCTGCCCGTCCGCTCCACTGATGTAGACCACCAGGGAACGTGCGTGCACGTGAGTTTCCAGCACCTTGGCCTCGAACCCCGCGCCGTGGGCAACCCACCAGCGGCGGTACTCGAAGATGTTCTCGATCGGGCGGGTCAGGGACCAGATCTTGATCCCACCCCGCACACCGTGAACCCCGGCGACGCGGCCCAGCGTCACCCGGCGTGCCGTCATGGCCTTAGGCGGCCTTGGCGGCCGACTTCAGCAGGAACGCAACGCGATCGGAGGTCTGCGCACCGTTCTTCTGGTAGTGCTCGACGCGGCCGAAGTCGACAACGAGCTTCTGCTCGGCGCCGCTGGCGTTCGGGTTGTAGTGGCCCAGGCGCTCGATGAAGCGGCCGTCACGGGCGCTGCTCTTCTCGGTCGCCACGACGTGGTAGAACGGACGCTTCTTCGCGCCGGCACGGGCAAGACGGATGGTTACCATGTCTCGAATCTTCCAATAAAAATTGAACGGCCCGGGACCTCCCGAGCCGTTTGAGGGCGCGTATTGTATCGATTTCCTCACAAATTTCCAGTTTTCCCGTAACTTGCGAGTGGCAGGGGCGGAATTTGCGCGCGCCAACAGCGCTACGCCCTTAGTTATTGATTATATTACGAACGTATCGGCCGATCCGGGGGCGCCGATGGAGGCCTCCCGCCCGGTCCTTAATTTTGGCGAGCCCATGCCCCCACCCTCCAGGCGCCGCCCTGGCGGGTAATACCGGGCATCCCGCGGAAAATCCCGGATGAATACCGAAGCTGGAAACACCTCGACCGACTGCCTGATCGTGGACGCCGATGCCGTCAGCCGCCGCCTGGCCGGTCTGCTGCTGGCACGCCTGGGCTACCCCTCGCCCGTCTTGGCGGGGACGGTCCAGGAGGTGCCTGCCAGGCTGCAGGGCCTGATCCTGGCCGGGACCGACGACCGCGCCGAGGGCATTGCGGCACTGCATTCCCGGATCGATCCGGCCAGGCGCACGCAGACGCGGCTGGTGGCCGTGCTCGCCTCCGCTTCCGAAGAAGCACGGCAGGCCTGCCTGCGGGCCGGTGCCGACGCCGTGCTGCCCAAGCCGCTGGCGCTGCCGGAGCTGGCGGCGCTGCTGCCCCCCGCGGCAGGAACCGGCGATTTCAATGCCGAAGCCTGGGCCGAGCTGCGGGAGATGTTCGGCACCGACGGCGCCGCCCAGCTGGCTGGCGCCGTGGTCGACGACCTGCCGCTGCAGCAGCAGCGGATGGCCGACGCCATCCGCGACCAGGACCTGATCGCATTGAAGCGGATCGCCCATGCGCTGCGGGGCGTCAGCCTGCAACTCGGCGCCGAGGCCCTGGCCGAGCTCTGCACGCAGACCGAAGCCGCCGCCGCCGCGGGCCAGGCCAGTGCCGCCATCGAACTCGGAACCCGCCTGATCGGCCGCCATGCAGCCCTTGCGGAGCGTCTGCGCCATGAAACAGCCCGCCGCTGAGCCCTCTGCCGTACGGATGTCGCCGCTGGCGGGGGCGCTTATCGCCCTGACGCTGCTGGCAAGCCTGCTGATGGCCGCCCAGACCGCGCGCGTTATCCACCAACATCAGCAGCAGCGCTTCGATTCGGAGGTGCGGCTGATCGAATCCTCGATAGGCAGGCGCATGAACGCCTACACGCAGATCATGCGTGGCGGGCGCGGCATGATCGAGGCCTCGACCTACGTAAGCCGCGACGACTGGCGTGCGTACGTGGAGCCGCTACATCTCTACAAGAATTACCCTGGCATCCGCGCGATGACCTTCGTGCCGAGGCTTTCGCCGGACGAGGTGGATGCCTTCGTCGCCGGCGTGCGCCGGGAGTCCACGGCGCGCTTCACCAATCCGCTGATCCTTAGCGACTTCAAGCTGCGTGCCCCGCCGCCGCCGATCAAACCGGTGGATCCTCCCTTCCATGCGCCGGTTTACTACAGCGAGCCGCTGACCGCCGAGAGCGAACGGGGTATCGGCATCGACATGATGCGGGACGCCGACCGCGGCGCTGCCCTTCAGGCGGCGGTCGCGGCGGGCGACGCGGTCCTCGCGCCGCGCGTGCGCCTTCTCAGCCTCACTGAAACGCGAGTGGGCTTCATCGCCTATGTGCCGATCTTCAAGCAGGGGCGACATTTTGGCTGGATTTCGGCGACCTTCCATGCGCAGGCGTTCATGCAGGGGCTGCTGGGCGGTGACAGCGGCAGTCTGGCCTTTGAAGTCTTCGACGGCACCGACGCCGATCCCGACGCCCTGCTCTACTCTTCGGCCGGCGTCAGAGCGGATGGAGACCCGCTGCCGCTGTCGGTCGACTCACAGGCCGACTTCGAAGCCTTCCGGACCGTGCAGATGCCCGGCCGCCATTGGACGGTGCATTTTCGCAGCAAGCCGGGATTCGCCACGCCAAGCGAACAGGCGATCCCCTGGCTGGTCGCCCTCGGCGGGCTGATGGCCAGCTTGCTGCTTTATGTCTTTGCGCGCGGCGGCGCGCGCTGGCGCGCGCAAGCGGCGGCGCTGGAACAGGCCCAGGCCGCCGTGGAAGCCGCGACGCAGGCCAAGAGCGATTTCCTGGCCAACATGAGCCACGAAATCCGCACGCCGTTGAATGCGATCCTTGGCACGGCGGAGCTGCTGGGCGACACCCCACTGGATACGTCCCAGCGACAGAGCCTGGAGACCATTACCCAAAGCGGCGATCACCTGCTGGGCGTCATCGACGACATCCTCGACTTCACCAAGGTCGAGGCCGGCATGCTGGAGCTGGACGAGCAGGTCTTCGAACTGCGCCGCGTGGTGGAAGAGGCCCTGGAGCTGGTGGGCACACGCACCGCGCAGAAGGGCCTGGACCTGGGCTGCGAATTCGCGCCCGGCACGCCGGAGATGCTGAAGGCCGACCGCGGCCGCATGCGCCAGATTCTGGCGAACTACCTGTCCAACGCCGTCAAATTCACTGACCAGGGCGAGATTGCCGTCACGGTCCATGCCGTGGAGGTGGAACCCCAGAGGCATCGCATCCACGTCAGCGTGCGCGACACGGGCATCGGCATCCCGCCCGATCGCCTGGATCGCCTGTTCAAGACCTTCAGCCAGGTCGATGCCTCCACCACTCGCCGCTATGGAGGCAGCGGCCTGGGCCTTGCGATCTGCAAGCGCCTGGCCGAACTGATGGGCGGCGGCGTGAGCGTGGAGAGCCATGCGGGCCAGGGTTCGGTGTTCTCGTTCAGCTTCATGGCCAGCAGCGATCCGGCATGGCGAGCGCCGCCCCCGGCCGATGCCAGCCGCCTGAAGGGCAAGCGCCTGCTGATCGTCGACGACAACGACACCAATCGCCGCATCCTGCGCGCCGCAGCGCAGGAGTGGGATATGCAAGTCACCGACACTGCATCGCCGCAGGAGGCGCTGGCGCTGCTCGGCAGCGGCGCGCGCTTCGATTCTGCGATCATCGATTTCCTGATGCCGGAGATGGATGGCGCCGCATTGGCGACCACGCTGCGCCGTGATTTCGGCGATGCCTGTCCCCGGCTGATGCTGCTCAGCAGCGTGCGCCAGAGCACGCAGTCGCAGCCGGTGTTCGATCTCGTCCGCTACAAGCCGCTGCGCCGCGCGGGCCTGCTCGATGCCTTGCTTGAACTGATGTCGCCGGGCGATACGGCCAGGAACGCACCCGCTGCCGCGTCGCGGCCGGCGAAGTCGGCCACGGCACTGCGCATCCTGGTGGTCGAGGATACGCCCCTGAACCAGCAGGTCGCCCTGCGCATGCTGGAGTCGCTGGGCTATCGGGCTGACCTGGCGGAGAACGGGCTGTTGGCCGTGGAGGCGGTGCAGCAACGCGACTACGACCTGCTGCTGATGGACATGCAGATGCCGGTGATGGATGGCCTGGAAGCGACACGCCGGATCCGGGCCCTGGAGAACCGTCCGCAGCCTCAGATCTTCGCCATGAGCGCCAGCGTGCTCGATCACGAGCGCCAGGCCTGCCTCGACGCCGGCATGAACCGGCACCTGGCCAAGCCCCTGCGCCGGCACGAGCTGGAAAAGGCGCTCCAGGAAGCGGCGAGCAACGCGCTTTGAGCACGGGATTGACTCGCAGCGGCGGGCGGGCACCGCAGGGGCCCGTGGCTCGGGCGCCTGGCGTGCTTCGGCAGATGGCAAGCCTGCTTGCCGCCCTCCTGTTTTGCCTGTTACTGGTGCCGGCGGTGGCGCAGGCAGGGCCGGTGACGCTCGACGACAGCCTGGATGCGGCCTCGATTCCGCTGACCGGCCATCTCGAGGCGTTCTACGACGCCAGCGGGGATCTGACGCAGCCGCAGGTAGCCACGCCGGAAATCTCGGCCCGCTTCCAGCCGGTCCAGGGCGATTTCAACGGTGGCTTCACGCTGCAGGGCGCGTGGTGGGTCCGGTTCCAGATCATGGCGACGCCCGGCTCGGGCGACGACTGGTGGCTGCAGTTGGGTGTGCCCTATGTCGATTACGTGGATGTCTGGTTGCCCGAGAAAAGTGGCGCCGGCGAGATGCTGCGCCATCGGACGCTCGGCGGGCTGCGCCCCGTCTCGGCGCGGGATCTTTCGTGGTCGGTGCCCGTGCTGCGCCTGTCCGCACTGCCTGAAGAGGGGCCGCGCTGGGTCTGGATCCGGCTCGCCGGAGAACGCTCACTCAACCTGACCGGCAGTGTGTCCAAGCTGGACACCATGACCAGCCACCTGCAGGGCGTGGTCGTGAGGGTCGCAGCGGTCGTGGGCATGACCTTGCTGATGTCCCTGGTGTGCTTGGCGCTGGGCGTGTCCCTGCCGGACCGCAAGTTCCTCTGGTACTCGGTCTACCTCGGCGTCACGGCGTTGCTCTTTGCCTGCTCGGAGAACCTGGTCTCGGCCCTGCTGCTGCCGGAGCAACCCTTGCTCGCGGTGCGCATCCATCATGTGGCGGTGGGCCTGGGCCTGCTGACCTCCATCCTGTTCGCCCACAGCGTGCTCGACATGCGCGAGCAGTTCCCGCGCCTGTCCAAGGCGTTCCTGGCGCTGGCCGCCCTCGCGGCGATGGCCTGCATCGTCGCACTGGCCGGTTACTACGGCGTCATCGGGCCGGCGGTTAGCCTGACGCGGCTGGCACTGGCCCTGGTCATCGTCGTGCTGTGCGTCGAGCTGATCCGCCGCAGCCAGCCGGGCGCCTGGCTCTACTTCGTCGGCTACTCGGCCTACGGCGTGGTCGGCATGCTGCATTTCGCCAAGAATCTCGACTGGCTTCCTTTCAACCGGTTCACGCAGTACAGCTACCTGTTCGGCGTGATCATCCACATGTTCGCGATCTTCATGAGCCTGGGGATCAATGTACGCCTGCGTGAGCGGCGCGCCATCGCGCTGGAGCATGCACGCCGGGATGCCGAACTGGCGAACCGCGCCAAGAGCGACTTCCTGGCCAACATGAGCCACGAGATCCGCACGCCGCTCAATGCGATCCTCGGCACCGCGGAATTGCTCGGCGATACGCAGCTGACCCGCGAGCAGCGCGAAAGCCTCAACACCATCCAGCAGAGCGGCGACCATCTGCTGGGCGTGATCGACGACATCCTCGATTTCAGCAAGGTGGAGTCCGGCATGCTGGAGCTGGAGGACGCGGTGTTCGACCTGAACCGCGTGGTCGAGGAGTCCATGGAGCTGGTCGGGCACAAGGCGGCGCAGAAACAGCTCGAGCTGGCCTGCGATTTCCGGCCAGACACGCCGGACATGGCGCGCGGCGACGCCGCACGCGTGCGGCAGATCCTGGTCAACTACCTGTCCAACGCCATCAAGTTCACCGAGCGCGGTGATGTCTCCGTGGAGGTCACGGCAGAGGCGCTCGATGCAGGACGTCACCGTTTCCACATTGCCGTGCGCGATACCGGCATCGGTATCCCGGAGGAGAGGCTGGGGCGCCTGTTCAAGTCCTTCAGCCAGGTGGACGCCTCGACCACGCGCCGCTACGGCGGCAGCGGACTGGGCCTGGCGATCTGCAAGCGTCTCGCCGAGATGATGGGTGGCGGTGTGACGGTCCACAGTGAGCCCGGGCAAGGCTCGACGTTCGCCTTCAGCTTCGTTGCGGCCACCGATCCGGCCTGGCAGCAACCGCAACGGCCCGGCCTGGACGCACTGGATGGCAAGCAGTTGCTGATCGTCGACGACAACGACACCAATCGGCGCATCCTGCGCAGGACGGTCGAGGACTGGGGCATGCGTGTCGTCGACACCGCTTCACCGCGGGAGGCGCTGGGCATGATCGAGCGCGGCGAGCACTTCGATCTGGCGGTACTCGACGATTTCATGCCGGAGCTGGATGGCGTTGCCCTGGCTGCGGCGATCCGCCGCCATCGCGGCCCTGCCGGGCTACCCCTGTTGCTGCTCAGCAGCACGCGCCAGGCCGGAAGCGATCTGGCCGATTTCGACCTGGTGCGCATCAAGCCGTTGCGCCGCAGCGGCCTGCTGGACGCGTTTCTCGACTTGCTGGCGCCAGCACAGGCTGCCGCTCCGAAACCGGAGCAAGCCGTACCCGGGACGTCGGCACCTTCACTGCGCATCCTGCTCGCAGAGGACAATCCGATCAATCGCCAGGTCGGGACGCGGATGCTCGAATCGCTGGGATATCACGCCGACGTGGTCGAGAATGGCGTCGAAGCAGTCACGGCACTGCAGCGAGCGCACTACGACCTCGTGCTGATGGACGTCCACATGCCGGAAATGGATGGCCTGGAGGCCACGCGCCGGATTCGCGCACTGCAGGACAGGCCGCAACCTCGCATCTTCGCGATGACCGCCAGCGCCCTCGATCACGAACGCCAGGCCTGCCTCGACGCCGGCATGGATCGCCACCTGGCGAAGCCTTTCCGTCGCCGCGAACTGGAAAGCATGCTGCGCGAGGTGGCTGCCGGTGTCGGCCGCACGGCGCCAGCGGCCACGGGAATGGCAACCGGCATGCAGGCTGACCCTGCGACGCTGGCTCAGCTGGCCGCGGACATCGGCTCCGAAGGAATGGCTGAACTGATCGCCGAGATGATCGGCGCCGCACCCGCCAGCCTGGGCGACCTGCGCGAAGCCCGTGCCAATGCCGATGCGCAGCGCCTGGCACGCATCGCCCAGGCCCTGCAGGCCAACTGCAGCATGGTCGGCGCGACACAATTGGCCGGGGACTGTGCGGCGCTGGCGAAGATGCAGGATGCTGCACTTTGCGGGTCTTTGCTGGAATCCATCACCCGCGGATACACCGCCTTGATCGAACAGCTGCGCGAATGGCACGCCTGATCGCGGCCGGCGCGCTGATGGCGCTGGCCTCCACGCCACTGCAGGCCGGGGACTTCGCCCTGACGCGCTGGTCGGAGGACCACCGCGATCTGGCAGACCCGGCGCAGCAGGCGACGCCGCTGGACACCCTGAAGCACATCTCCCTGGGCACGGATCCAGGGCACTACCTGAGCCTCGGCGGACAACTGCGCCTGAAGGCTGTCGACTTCGATGCACCCCTCTTCGGGCTCGGCGGCGCCGATGCCGACGCCTACTGGTTCCAGCGTCTCAACCTGCACGGCGACTGGCACCTGGGCCCGCAGTTGCGCGTTTTCGCCGAGGTCGGCGACGCCCAGGTGCACGGTAAGCAGACGCCGGCCACCGTGGCGGACTCCAATCGCAGCGACCTGCAGCTGGCTTTTGCCGATCTTTCGGCCGCCGCGGCCGGCGGCAAGCTGAGCCTGCGGATCGGCCGCCAGGAACTGGCCTTCGACGCCATGCAGCGCTTCGTCGCCCTGCGCGAGGGGCCGAACGTCAGGCGTGCCTACGATGGCGCACGGCTGACATGGTCCGGCACGGCACTGCATGTCACCGCGTTCATGACCGAACCCGTCGAGATCCGCGACGAGCGGCCCTTCGACGATCGAGATAGCGACGGTCTCCGCTTCTCCGGCCTGCGCGTCCGGCATGGCGAAGGCGCGGCGAGCCAGCTGGACGGCTACTGGTATCGCTACGAGCGTGAAGAGGCCCGCTTTGGCGGCGTTCTTGCCGAGGAGCGTCGCGATGTCTTCGGCCTGCAGTCCGCCGGCCGCCGTGGCGTGTTCGACTGGGACGTGGAGGCGGTCTACCAGTCCGGCCGCTTCGGTACCGCGGACATCCGCGCCTGGGCCTTCGGCAGCATCCTGGGCCTGCGCTTCGACACCTGGGCCTGGCAGCCTCGCCTGGCGCTGCAGGTCGATGTGGCGTCGGGAGACCGGGAGTCCGGAGACGACCGGCTACAGACCTTCAATTCCCTGTTCCCCCGCGGGGCGTACTTTTCACAATCAGGGCTGACGGACTTCTCCAACCTGATGAATGCCGGCTTGTTCCTTGGCGCCCGCCCCTTGCCGCAGGCCACGCTGGGCATCGGGGGCGGCCGGATGGCGCGACAGTCCCGCGAGGACGCCGCCTATGCCCAGGCGATGCTGGCCATTCCCGGCTCGATCAACGGTGATAAGGTCATCGGCGACTATCTGCGCCTCAACGTCAGTTATCGTTGCAACCGGCATCTCACTTTAGCTACTGAAATCCTGCATTACGTCCCCTCCTCCAGCTTGCGCGCGGCAGGAGCAAGGACGGCGGACTATGCCGAATTGGTGATCAGGTTCCTGTTCTGAACCCCGCCACTGCGTAGTACACTTGCGCAGCAATGCCCTGGCGCCTGCATTTCCTGCGCCCGGCACTTGGGATCACATCGGAGGCCTCGTGGGTACCACGGCCACAAGCACCATCATCATTGCGGACGATCACCCGCTGCTGCGCATCGCCCTGCGCCTGAGCGTTGAACGTATCGAGCCCGGCACGCGCGTCATCGAGGTGGAATCGCTGGCGGCGCTCAAGGCCACCCTGCCGCAGCACCCGGATACCCGGCTGGTACTGCTGGACCTGATGATGCCCGATGTCGAGGACCTGTCCTCCCTGCAGTACCTGCGCCACGAATGGCCCGAATTGAAAGTGGCGGTCGTCTCGGGAATGGAGGACCGCTCCTGGGTCCGCTCCGTGGAGGCACTGGGGGCCATCGCCTTCATTCCCAAGGCCACCCCCGTGGAACAAACCCAGCAGATCCTGGCAAAAGTACTATCCGGCGGCAGCTGGTGGCCGCCGCCGGATAGCCTTCCCCCGCCACTGCCCGACTCGATCGATGCACGCATCGAGCGTCTCTCTCCCCAAGAACTGCGCATCCTGCTCTACATCAAGGACGGCCGGCTCAACAAGCAGATCGCAGACGAGCTGTCGATCCGCGAGTCCACGGTGAAGACCCACATCACCGCACTGCTGCGCAAGCTGGACCTGCGCAGCCGCACGCAGGCCGCCGTGCTGGCACAGCGCCTGCTCGTCGGCAGCTGAAACCAGCCATCACCCCTATCGCATCCGGCGCCGGTCGTTGCGGATGGCCAGCCAGGCGAGCCCGCCTGCGCCGGCCATCGTGCCCATCATCAGGCCCACCGTCAGTCCAAGCCAGAACATATCCATACCCCCTCCCGTTCGCTTAGTCGGCCTTCTTCATGTAAACCGTTACGGAAACCCGCCGATCCGGGGCCAGGCAGGCCAGCAGGTCGGGCAGCGGCTGCTGCGACAGGCAGCTCGCCAGTGGCTCGGTGTCACTGCGTCCGACCACCTCGATCAAGGCCGGCGCGATCCCCTTGGCCGCGAAGGCCTCGCCTACCGAATTCGCGCGATCCAGCGAGCGCAATTGCTTGCGTGGCCCAGGCCCGACGCGGTCGGCATGGCCGACCACAACCACGCGTTCCACCAACTCCGGCTGGCGTGCCGCACGTGACACCAAGGCCTTGAGGCGCGCCCGATCCGCCGCACGCATGTCCTCCAGCCGGGAGCGCCCGAACGGAAAGACCAGCCCGCCCTCGGTCCACTCCTCCGTCCTGGCCGAAGCAAGTGTCGGCGCACCGCTGGTGGCCGACGTACCCGCAGCCATGGCAGATGCCGGCTTGCCCGCCGCGACCGCGCAGGTCTCGCTCTGCCAGTGCGTGCTCGCAACCTTGTTCTGCTCGTCGAAGCGGAGCTGGAGCTGGCAATTCGCCAGTGCGGCATCGTTACCCGGCATCCTGAGGATGTAGTTCCACTCGCGTACACCCAGCAGGCCCTCGCTGAAGTGGGGACTGCCGATGAGCTGGCGAACCTGGTCCTTGCTCAGGCCAGGCTGCAGCAGGCGTACGGTTTCCCCGGACACCACGACGCCCTCGCTGCGGTAGGAAGACTCGCGTGCCGGGAACGACACGCCCTGCGCATCGGGCGCCTGGCGAGGAGCAGCGCAGCCGCCCAGCACACCCATCACGGCGAAGGCGGCGATGATGTTGGCGCGGCGCAACACGGCAGGCGACTCTGCCCGATCCTTGGATTTCTGATTCATGGCGCTCCTCAGGGCAGCAGGTACAGCAAGGCGAGCGCGGTGGTGACTCCCAGGACATAGGCCTGGACTCCCCAGACGTAGCGGCGCTTGTAGCGCTGCCGTCCGCTGTCATGGTCGTAGTACTTGAGGTTCATGTGATCTTCGCCCTGTTCTGGTTCGTATGGAGTTGTCGCCGCGTGCTTACCACAGCACGCCACTGACACCGAAGCGCACCGCGGTGCCATGCTCGGAGGTGGAAACACCGGTAGTGACGCTCCAGCGGCCGTTCTCGGCAGTGCCGCGGAAGGTCACGCCGACGGCGCCCTGGTTGACGTAGTAACCACTGCCAAGCGCATAGGTGATATGGCCCGGGATGAAGGGCGCGGCTTCCATGGCGATGGCGGCGGCGATGCCGGCATTGGCCTCGTCACGCATCTCGTCCACGGTCTGGCCGAAATCCACGCGCAGGTCGGTGAGCTGCTGGACGTTGACCGCGTCGGTCGGCGCCACGCCCGCGGCGATGTTGCGCAGCGTCACCGGCCCACCGTTGCCGTTCGGATTGCCGAAGGTCACGGAGTTGTAGTTGATGCTGCCGTCGCCGTTGAAGTCGTAGCGCACCGCGCTGGCGCCAAGCTGGTTGAGCTGCCCCACGTTGGCCGCGTCCGTGTCCGCCGTGCCCGCCGCCACGTTGGTGATGCGGCGCTGCTGGTTGGCCGAGCCCACCGAAACCGTGTTGGCCTGGTCCGCCACCGAGCCATTGCCCAGCGCCACGCTGTTGTCGGCGCTGGCCACGGCGTTGTTGCCGAGCGCCGCGGCGAAGACACCGGTGGCGCGGGCATTGTCGCCGACGGCCGTGGTGTTGGTGCCCGTCGCCTGCGCACCGGTACCCACCGCCACCGAGGACTGCGCCACGGCGCCGGCGCCGATGGCCACCGAGTTGGACTGCACGGCCCTGGCGTTCTGGCCCATGGCGATGGCGCCCGCGGCCTGCGCCTGGGCACCGCTGCCAATGGCGACCGCGTTGGCCGCACCGTCCGACACCTTGGCGCCACTGCCGATCGCCACGGCATTGGCGGCATCGCTGCCGACACTGGCGGAGCTGGCGGCGTCCTGGCCGGCACCGATGGCGATGGCGTTGTCCGAAGCGGCCGTGGCATTCACACCGAGGGCGCTGGAGTTGGCACCGCTGGCCGTATTGCCGGCACCCAGTGCCGCACTGCCCTCACCGCTGGCCGCATTGTCCACGCCCATCGCGGTGGCGCCGTCGGCGCTCGCGTCGTTACGCACGCCGCAGTTGGCGGAATCCGCGCCGCCACCCGGACCGCAGAACGCCAGGGCCTCATCGGCACGGGCCAGCGCCGTATTGGCGGTGGTCTGTGCCGCATTGGCGGCGTTCTGCACCACGGTCACGCGGTTGTCCACCTCGATGACGTCGCTCTCGACGGTGTCGAGGCGATCGCCCATCTCGCTCACGTCGCCGGAGATCGCGGCTACATCCGCTTCCACCGAGACCACGCGAGTGTCGAGCGCACTGATGTCTGCGGTGTTCTGTGCGATGTCGGCTTCCGCGGCATCCACCCGCGAATCCAGCACGCCGATTGCCGCCGTGTTGGCTTCGATGTCCGCCGTATTCTGGGCAGTGGTGGATTCCAGTGCGGAGATATCCGCGCTGTTCTGCGTGGTGGCCGTTTGCAGCGAATCGATATCCGCGGTGTTCTGTGCCGTGGCAGCCTCGTTGGCGCCCAGGCGCGTATCCAGGTCGCCGATCTGCTGCTCCGCCGCGTCCACCCGCCCATTCACTGCGGCGATGTCCGCCTCTGCGGCATCCACGCGTCCGTCGACCGCGGCAATGGCCGCAGCGTTGGCGGCGATACCGGCATCCGCCGCGTCGGCCCGGCTACCCAGGTCGTCGATGGCGGACTCGTTGGTGCTGACCCGGTCGCCCAGGGCCGCGATATCGGTGCTGTTCTGTGCGATATCGGATTCGGCAGCATTCACGCGGCTTTCAAGGCCTGCCACATTGGCGGCGTTCTGCGCGACGCTCTGGTTGGTGGCGTGGAGTTGTGCGCCGTTCACCGCATCGCTGCTGTCGGCGGCCAGGTTTCCGGCGGCGACGCGAGTGATGCGGGTAGCGCCGCTGGCACCCTGCAGGGTCAGCGTGTTGCGGTTGGCATCGTCATAGGCAACCCCCAGCGGATTGCCGATGGCCGCCAGCCCCTCGAGCGCGCCGAAGGCATCACCGACGTTGCTGTAGGCGTTGCCACCGATGCTGTAGCTCGGTGCCTGGATGCTGCCGTCTGCGTTGATCGCAGCACCGCCGCCCAGGGCCTGCGCCAGGCCTGCCGCGCTGTTGGCGTTGGCGGTGATGCGGCCGTCCAGGGTGACGATACTGGTCTCTGCCGAGCCCAGTCTCGTATCGAGACCGGCGATCTCGGTCGTATGCTGACTGAGGGTGTCCTCTGCGGTGTCGACACGGCCCTCCAGGTCGCCGATGTCGGTTTCCGTGGTGGTGACGCGATCACCGAGCGAGGTGACGTCGGTCTGCAGGCCACCGACATCCGTCTGCAGCGTGCCGATATCCGTCTCGGCGGTATCGACGCGGCCACCCAGGGCTGTGAGGTCATCCTCGGTCGCGGTCACGCGGGTATCGAGCGCGCCGATCTGCGTGGTATGCGTACCCACCGTGGTCTGCAAACCACCGACGTCCGTCTGCAAAGAGCCGATGTCGGCCTCCGCGGTATCGACGCGACCATCCAGGGCAGTGAGGCCATCCTCGGTGGCGGTCACGCGGGTATCCAGCGCGCCGATCTGCGTGGTATGGGTGCCCACTGTGGTCTGCAGGCCGCCGACGTCCGTCTGCAGCGTGCCGATATCCGTCTCCGCCGTATCGACGCGGCCATCCAGGGTGGCGATGTCGCTGCTGTTCTGGGCTACGTCCTGGTTGGTGTCGAAGAGCTGCCCGGCATTGACCGCATCCGTGCTGCCTGCAGCCAGCGTGCCGGCCGCCAGGTTGGTGATGCGGGTGGAGCCGCTGTCACCCTGCAGGCTGATGGTGTTGCGGCCAGCATCGTCGTAGGACACGCCAAGCGCGCTGCCGGCGCCCGCCAGCGCTTCCAGCGCTTCCACGGCGGAACCGACGTTGTCGTAGTTGGCACCACCCACGTTGTAGGTCGGCGCCGCAATGCTGCCGTCGGCGTTCACCGAGGCGCCGCCGCCCAGGGCCTGCGCAAGCCCGCCGATACCGGTGGTGTGCTGGCCTACCGTGGTCTGCAGGGCACTGACGTTGCTCTCTGCCGTGGTGACGCGGGTGTCGAGGGCGCCGATCTGCGTGGTATGCGTACCCACCGTGGTCTGCAAGCCGCCGACGTCCGTCTGCAGCGTGCCGATGCTGGTCTCCGCCGTATCGACGCGGCCATCCAGGGCAGTGAGGTCATCCTCGGTGGCGGTCACGCGGGTATCCAGCGCACCGATCTGCGTGGTGTGCGTACCCACCGTGGTTTGCAGGCCGCCGACGTCAGTCTGCAGCGTACCGATGTCGGTCTCCGCCGTATCGACACGGCCATCCAGGGCGGTGATGTCGCTGCTGTTCTGGGCCACGTCCTGGTTGGTATCGAAGAGCTGCCCGGCGTTGACCGCATCCGTGCTGTCCGCGGCCAGCGTGCCCGCCGTCAGGTTGGTGATGCGGGTCGTGCCGCTGTCACCCTGCAGGCTGATGGTGTTGCGGCTGGCATCGTCGTAGGAGACGCCCAGCGTGCTGCCGGTTCCAGCCAGGGTCTCCAGTGCTTCGATCGCACCGTTGACGTTGCTGTAGTCGGTACCGGCAACGTTGAACGTAGGAGCCACGAAGCTGCCATCGGCGTTCACGGCCGCGCCGCCACCGAGCGCGCTGCTCAGGGTTTCACTGAGGCCACGAAGCTGGCTGCCGTTGACCGCATCCGTGCTGCCGGCGACCAGCGAGCCGGCACCGACGTTGACGATGCGGCGCTGGTTGGTGGCAGAACCCACGGACACTGTGTTCGCCACGTTGGCGACCGAGTCCAGGCCCAGCGCTACGCTACCTGCTGCCGCTACCGATGCATTGGTTCCCAGGGCGACGGAATCCGCCCCGCCTTTCAGGTTCGCATTGTTGCCGATGGCGATGCCGCGAGCGGAATCCGCCGCCACGCGCGCACCGCTGGCCGCGGAGCCCGCGCTGCCAATGGCCAGGGAGTCCTCCGCCGCCGCCGTACTGGCGATGCCCAGCGCGGATCCGCGCAGGCCACTGGCGGTGTTGACGAGCCCCACTGCCACGCCAGTGTTGCCGGAGCTCATGTTGTTGGAGCCGACGGCGACACTGGCCAAGCCGCTGGCCACATTCCCGAGGCCGAGCGCACTGGAGGCATCAGCCGCCGTGTTCTGCGTACCCACCGCAACCGAGGCGAGGCCCTGCGCCGCATTCTTGTAACCCAACGCGGTGCTTTGCTTGCCGCTGGCCACGCTGTCGTGGCCCAGGGCCGTGGCGGATTCCGCCGTCGCGCTGGCATTGGTGCCGAAGGCGATGGCATCAACCCCACCGGCCCCGACCGTCGCGTTGTTGCCAATGGCGGCGCCACGTACCGCGCTGCCATCCACGGTCGCACCGCCGGTGCCATCGGTCTCGTTGCTGCTGCCGATCGCGATGGAGCCGTCAGCATTGGCCGTGCTGTAAGCACCGATGGCGGTCGACTGGGCACCATTGGCCGTGCTATTGGCGCCGACAGCGGTGCTTTGCTCACCAGATGCCGAATTGCGATAGCCGAAAGCGGAACCGGCCTCCCCCTCCGCCTTGTTTAGGAAGCCCATCGCGGCGCTCGCGTAGCCAAGCGATTCATTGCCCTGACCCACCGCGGCACTATCGTTGCCCGTGGAGTAGTTGCTCCGTCCTACGGCAAGGCTCTGCTGTCCGTCTGCCGTGTTCTGCGCGCCGATGGCTGTGCTGCGCAGTGCGGAAGCGACGTTCTCGTTACCGACCGCCACGCTGACGACGCCGGAAGCCGTGTTCTGCTGACCGACCGCCAACGCCGAATCCGCCCGTGCCGACGAATCGACGCCGATAGCGATGCCATCGACGCCGTCCGAGCCCGCGCCCGCGGTCACGCTGGTGTTGCGGCCGATGGCGATGCCGTTGGTGGCGCCGGCAGCAACGCGTGCACCGCTGCTCGCGGTGTCGGAGTTACCCATGGCCAGCGAGTAGTCCGCGGCTGCCTCGCTGTTCGCACCCACTGCGGTGCCATAAGCACCCGATGCCGCGCTCCTGAAGCCCATTGCGGAGGAATTCAGCCCGCTGGCGACGTTGTCGTGCCCCATCGCCGAGCTGCGGTCGCCGCTCGCATTGTTCTCATAACCGAAAGCGCTGCTGGACAGCCCACGGGCGTCATTCTCGTTGCCGAAGGCACTGCTGTTGGAGCCACTTGCGTCGTTATCTCGGCCAAAGGCACTGCTCTCACCTCCGCTCGCCCTGTTTCCAAGGCCAATGGCGATGTCGCTTTCAAGCTCAGCCTGGTTGTCCAGACCAAACGCGATGGTGAAATCGCCCTCGGCGGTATTGCGCGTACCGATGGCAATAGCATCCTCGCCGCTCACGATCTCCTCACCCGTAACGGAGTCGACCTCTACCAGGCCCGCGACGCTCTGGCGGCCGATGGCGATGGCGCCTTCGCTGACGACGGAGGCCTGGCTGCCGATCGCGATACCCTCGACCGCATTGCTCCGTACGCGTGCGCCGAATCCACCGTAGGGGTCACCCGAGAACGCGCCGATCGCCAGCGAGCGGTCTGCCAGGGCACTGCTGTTGCTGCCCATAGCTGCGCTGGCGACTCCGGAAGCCACTGAGCCGGAGCCGAAAGCACTGCTGCGCTGGCCCGTAGCGGAGCTACCGCGGCCGACAACCGTGCTGGAGTCGCTCGAAGCCACGCTGTTGTAGCCCACGGCGGTGCTGAACGTGCCGGAGGCGGTGTTGTTGTAGCCGAGAGCGGAACTGTAAGTACCGCTGGCCGTGTTGCGGGTGCCAAACGCGGAGCTGTAGTTGTTGCTGGCCGTATTGCCGGTGCCGCAGGTGATGGAATCCGTTCCGCCGCCGACCGCGCACAGACCGGAGCCACCTTCGATGCCGGCAATGGCGGCATCGAGCTGACCCTTGTTGACCGCATCCGTGATAGCCGTGCCGGCGGCTACGTTGACGATGCGTCTTTGGCTGGTGGAGGAACCCACGGACACCGTGTTGGCTACGTCGGCAACCGAACCCAGGCCCAGGGCTACGCTGCCCGCCGCTGTCGCGCTGGCGTTGGTGCCGAAGGCGATGGAATCCAGGCCTGCCGCCGCCACGCTGGCATTGCGGCCGATGGCAACGCCGTTGGTGGCGCCGGCCACCACACGCGCGCCGGTACCGGCGACATCAGAGCTGCCGATCGCCAGCGAGTAAGCCGCGGCGGCCTGGCTGTTCGAGCCCATGGCCGCGCTGCCCGTACCGGAGGCCGTGTTGCGGGCGCCCACGGCGGTGCTTTGTACGCCGCTAGCCACATTGGTAAAGCCCAGGGCGGAGCTGAAATTGGCCGTCGCGTCATTCGACAGACCCATGGCCACGCCATTGTTCCCGGTGGCCTCGTTCGACACACCCACTGCCACGGACGCCGTGCCAGAAGCAGCGTTGCTGGAACCGACGGCCGCGCTGGCCGACGCACTGGCGGCGTTCCCGGAACCCAGCGCGACGCTGTTGGCTCCCGTGGCCCGGCTTTCCGCCCCGACAGCCGTCGCTTTCAACCCCGTGGCCACGGTAGCCGAGCCGAGGGCCATGGCATCCACGCCCGTCGCCGTCACCTCGGCGTTGCGGCCGATAGCGATGCCGTTGGTGGCCCCCGCGACGACGCGCGCACCGCCAGCCGTGGTGTCCGCATTGCCGATGGCCAGCGAATAGTCAGCGGCTGCGGTGCTGGCCGCACCCATGGCCGTACCGCGCGCACCGCTGGCCGTGCTGCCCGCACCCACCGCGGTGCTGAACGCACCGGAAGCCACATTGCTGCGGCCGAAGGCGCTGGCGCCGGTCGTCGTCGCCTGGTTGTTGCTGCCGACGGCATGGCTGTTGGTTCCCGAGGCCACGTTGGAAGGACCGCAGACCAGCGAGCCGGCGCCGGTGCCGGCCACGCACTCATCCACCGCGGCGATGGCCGCGTCGAGCTGGGCCTTGTTCACCGCGTCGGTACCGGCGGTGCCGGCCGCTACGTTGGCGATGCGGCGCTGCGTCGTGGTATTGCCAACCGATATCGTGTTGGCGACGTCTGCCACAGAACCCTGGCCGAGTGCGACGCTGCCGGCCGCCGTGGCGGAGGCGCCGCTGCCGAAGGCGATGGCATTGATGCCTGTCGCGGTTACGGAGGCATTGCGGCCGATGGCGATACCGCTGGTGGCGCCGGCGACGACGCGGGCGCCGGCGGCCGGGTCGTCGGAGTTGCCAATGGCCAGCGAGTACTCCGCAGCCGCCTGGCTGTGTGCGCCCACGGCGGTGCTGTAGAGGCCCGATGCGGTGCTGGTGAAGCCCAGCGCCGAAGCATTCTGGCCGCTGGCGACGTTTCGCGCGCCGACCGCGCTGGCTCCCTGAGCTGAAGCGGTGTTGTCGCTGCCCAAGGCACTGGAGACGTTCTGCGTGGCGGAGTTGGAGTAGCCCACGGCGACACTCTGGCTTCCCGAGGCCGCGGCATCGCTGCCAATGGCGAGCGCGTTGGCTCCGGTCGCTGCCACCGCGGCGTTGCGGCCGATCGCAACGCCATTGGTGGCGCCGGCAGCCACGCGCGCGCCGGTGGCCGCGCTGCTGGCCTGGCCGATGGCCACAGAGTCCTGCGCGGCGGCATTGCTGTAGGTGCCGATCGCCGTGCTGCGCAAACCACTGGCTGCCGCGCTGGAGCCCAGCGAGATCGAGTTGGCTCCGGATACCGCAGCCAAGGCGCCCATGGCGATCGAGTTGACCCCGGCCGCGGCGACGCTGGCGTTGCGGCCGATGGCGATGCCGCTGGAGGCACCCGCGGCGACCGTGGGGCCTGCGTCGGTATCCAGCCCCGAGCCGATCACGACGGAATGGTCGGCGTTGGCGTTGGCATTGGCGCCCACCGCCACGCTGTAGTTGCCCGCAGCAGAGTTCTGGTAGCCCAGGGCGCTGCTGGCGGTGCCGCTGGCGACGTTCTGGTGACCCATCGCCGAGCTGTCGATGCCGGTCGCGGTGTTGTCGAAGCCGAAGGCGCTGCTGTCTTCGCCACCGGCAAAGTTATTGACGCCTACGGCACTGCTGTCATTACCATCGGCCGTATTGCTGTGGCCCATAGCGACGGCGTCCTCGTTCGTCGCCTCGTTGTATACGCCGATAGCGACACTCTGTTCGCCCAGCGATTCATTCTCCATGCCGATGGCGATGGCGCCATCCAGGTCCGCCAGGTTGCCCGTACCCCAGGCGAGGCTCGACGTGCCGTAGGCGCTGTTGCCCAGGCCCATCGCAATGCTGTAATCGCCGTAGGCGCCGTTGCGCGAGCCGAAGGCGATGGCATCAATACCCGTGATGACAATCTCTTCGGTCTCCGGGTCCATCGAGTAGAGCCCAGCGAAGTTCTGGTTGCCGAGGGCGATGGCTCCTTCGGCGAGTGACATTGCCGCGTTGCCAAAAGCGATGGAACTGTTCCCGGCCGCGCCCGCCAGGCTGCCGATCGCGATGCTACCCGTACCGGCACTGTATGCACCGAATCCGCCGTACGCATCAGCCGACATCATGCCAATCGCCAGAGAGTTTCCTCCATAAGCCTGGGCGTTGGAGCCGAGGGCCACGCTGTTCGAATGCACAGCGACAGTTCTGTACCCCATCGCGACACTTCTGTCGCCTCTAGCCTCGTTCGAATTTCCAAAAGCGCTGCTATCTGTTCCCGAAGCATCATTCCCGAATCCAAAGGCGGAACCGTTCGAGCCAGTGGCAACGTTCGAGTTGCCGAATACGGAGCTGCTCTCGCCAAAAGCGTAATTGGCGTAGCCAACGGCGGAGCCAGCCACGTTGGCGGCCCGGTTATACAAACCAAGGGCCATCGCATCAACTCCGTATGACGTCACGTAAGCATCGCGACCGATGGCGATGCCGTTGGTTGCGCCAGCGGCCACGCGCGCACCATTCCCGGTCGCGTCGGCGTTGCCGATCGCCAGCGAAAAATCTGCCGCCGCCGTGCTCGCGGCACCAATGGCCGTGCCACGAAGACCGCTGGCGGTGCTGCCCGCACCCAGCGCCGAACTGTAGTCACCGGAAGCCACGTTGCTGCGGCCCACGGCAGTGCTGCCCAACGCGGTCGCCCGATTGTTGCTACCAAGGGCCTGGCTGTTTACGCCAGAAGCACTGGCATCCAGGCCCAGGCTGATGGCGCCGGCGGCCGTAGCATCGGCATTCGTACCCAGGCTGATGGCGTTCGTCGCATTGTTCCCCACCGCCGCATCGCGCCCGATGGCGATGCCGGCAGTGGCACCGGTGCCGACACGTGCGCCCGTGGCGGCCACATCGGAATTGCCGATTGCCACCGAGAAGTCGGCGTTGGCGGTGGCACGGCTGCCCACTGCCAGGCTGCGGCTGCCAACGGCGGTACTGTCGTAGCCCACGGCCGCACTGTAGCTTCCGCTCGCGGCACTATCGTCGCCAACCGCGAGGCTGCTGACACTGGAAGCGATACTGGCGTGGCCGAGCGCGGTGCTGTTGGCTCCACCCGCGCGGTTGCCGTCGCCCACCGCGGTGCTGCTGGCACCGGAAGCGACGTTGCTCGTACCTATCGCGGTAGCGCGGGTGTTCGTGGCCTGGCTGTCGGCTCCGAAGGCGCTACTGAACTGCCCGGTGGCATCGCTCTTGGAACCCACCGCGGTGCTGTCGGCACCGCTGGCGATATTGTCCTTGCCGCAGGCCAGCGAATCGGTCCCCGAACCATTGCTGCCGCCGTTGTTGGCGACATCGTTCAACCGGCATTCCTCTGCCATGGCCGGCGGTGCGTATCCCATCAACGGGAATGCCAGTTGCAGCGCCAGGGCCCAGGCGCCAAGCCGCACGACAGCCGAGCGCTGGGCGGGGGCTACGGTACCGACGCTCGCGCCACCCGAGCCGTGGCTACGGGCCAGCTCCGAGGCCACCACCAGGCACTGCAATGCCCTACTCCAGACGATCTTGTGGATATGGTTCATTGCGAGCGCTCCCTGCATTCGTGATTTGCACGCAAGGATCGGCGTCCGGCGTTTCTGGCGGTATCCGCGAGTAGTCCTAGTACTTTAGTCGGAGGCCTGGATTGAACGGCGCAGCGCCCCACCGAAGCGGAACGCCCAAACAGCAGGAAAGCCCTCGATCACGGCTCAAGTGGCGGTGGATGGTGCCCTGTGGAGTGGCGCACTCAGGCGGCGAGCTTCTCCATCCAGCCCTCCACCCAGCGCGGCAGGATCTGCTTCCGGTCCACGCCGGCGTAGCGGGCTGCAAACTGCTGTGCGGCCTGATGCAGCGAGGTGTCTTCCAGCAGTTGCTGCAATGCGGGCCGGAAGGACTCCGGCTGACCCGCGGCCAAGCCCAGGCCGGCGCCGAATGCCGCGACACGCCTGGCCATCAGCCGCTGTTCCGTGTGGAAGTGCTGGATCAGGCAGGGCTTGCCGGCAAGTAGTGCCTCGGCCACGGCACCGTGGGAGCCCGATGTGACGAAGGCATCGCAGGTTTCCAGTGCTTGCCGCAGCCAGATATTGCTCTCCAGGATACGCATGCCCGGGCGCTCGTAGCGGGCCACGACCGATCGCGGCACGTCAGCCAGGCGCACGGCGACCTGGGCCGGGGTCGCATGAAGTGCGGCGAGCAGCGCCTCCAGGCCATCGCCGGCGCGCAGGTAGGCAAACAACCGCGGCTCGCGGACTGCGCCCCACTCCACCGCGAGGCCGGAGGAGAAATCCGGCAGGCCGAGATATTGGGCATCGCGTGCGATTCCGTAGTGATCCAGCTCGGCGTAGGTCTTGAGGCCCAGTTCCACGCCGGCGAACAGGGACTGCAGGTTCGGCAGGGGTTCTGCCCCCAGTGCGGCCAGTGCGGCATTGGCCACCATGAGGACGTGGGACTCGTTGTCACGCAGCCGCTGCTCGCGAGCCGACACCGTGGGGTAGGCCGGGAACGGGCTTTGTAGCGGCGGCAGGCAGAACCCGGTGCCCAGTGCGGCGGCCGGCAACCCCAGCACGCGTGCGGCCAGCAGCGCCGTCGGCGCATGATCGACCAACAGGGCGCGGGCACCGCTGAGCTGCAGCAGCGAGCACCAGGCACGCAGACGCCCCGCGAGGGCGACCGTGCCATGCCAGCCGCAGTTGTGCAGCAGGCTGACGTAGCTGGCCTGCACCGGCACGGACTGGATGCCGGCGGTGCCAACCGGTGCCGGCAGGATGGCGGCGTAGCGGTACAGGCCCAGTGACTCCGCCATCTCGGGCTGGTGCGTGGCCAGCAGGCAGCGCTGGCCGCGGCCGGCCAGGTGCGCAGCAACGGTGCCGATGGGCGCAAGATGCCCCTGCCCGTTCCCCAGCTCGGTGGCGAGCAGGATGGGCGCGGATCCGTGGCCGCTCATGCCGCCACCGCCATGACACGGGCCTGCACACGGGCTTGCTCCTGGGCCTGGTATTCGGCGATTCGCCGCGCCAGGGGGTTGATCAGCACCAGTTCCCGGGGCTCTACGGACTCTGCCAGCCACTGCAGCCGCAGTCCCGGCCCGTCGGCGAAGGGCTCCGCCGTGACGCTAGAGAAGAAGAAGCCCCTGGCTTCGGCCAGTTCGCACAGCAGGCTGGCACCCGGCTGTGCCAGCGGCAGTTCCAGGTGCGCGCAGGCCACGCCGGGATCGGACTGGAGGCGCCAGATGGCGACCAGCAGTTCCGCGGCGCTATCCCGACCGATACGCGGAACGGCGAGCACCCAGGAACGGAGACCTTCTTCACGCCGGGCATCCAGGATGCCGGTGCCACTGGCCGGGCTGTCGTCCTGGAAGCTCACGGGGCAGCAGAGCCGGTCGAGGATGTCCTTTGCCAGCACGCGGTGCCGGATGGGCAGGCGGCAGACCGTGGGCACGGAATCGGGCGGCAGCGGGCGCGCATAGCGGACGAAGCTCTGCCGCTCGCCAGCAGGCCCCGGCCATAGGCCCAGTGCGATGCCGCAGGGAACGAGCTTCGCATTCTCGGTGAAGCGCTGCGAGACACAGGCGGTGTCCGGCGCACCCTGGTGCGGAGCGAGGACTTCACCCCAGAGGCCGCGCCGGCCATTGTCGCGTGCCCAGGCAACCAGCAGCAGGCGCATTTCGTCGGCGACATAGCGGCGGCGCAGCGACGGCAGCACCATCAGCACGCCGAGCTCTCCGGTGCGGCCGTAAGGCGAAGGCTCCAGCGCCGCCAGGCCGGCGACCTCGCCGGTAGACGGCAGCACTGCCAGGGCGAATACAAGCCGGCTGCCGGCGATGGCTTGGGCCAGTTCCTCGGGCGCATAGAGCAGGCGGTTGGGATACTCCTGGCCGCGCACGGCGCGCACGCAGGCGGTGATGGCGGGTGCGTCCTGCGGCAGGGCCAGCCGCAGCTGCAGTTCATCGGTCATGTCCGTGCCCCTCTCCTGCCTCAGGCGACCAGCGCCTGGGCCAGGCACGGCCAGCCGGCGTCGGTCGATTCTTCCCCGCCGCTGTCGATGGACCGCATCGCTTCCAGGTAGCGCTCGGCAAAGGCCTGGTGGAAGTGGCGGACGCCCTCCGGATAGGCCTGCGGCGCGCGCATGATCTGCGGGTTGGTGTTGATCTCCCAGACCTGGATGCGGCCGTCGCGGTCCAGCGCGTAGTCGATGCGGCCGTAGTCGATCTGAGCGCGGGTGAACAGGCGGCGCAGTTCGGTTTCGTGCGGATTGTTCTGGCAGTAGTCGCGCGTCTCCGCGCGATGCGTCGGCTCCAGCAGGTCCATGTCCTTCAGCATCCACTTGCGGCTGAACAGCACATGCCGGGGAACAATGTGATCGCCGATGCGGAAGGCCGAATACTTGCGGTAGATACCGTCCGGGTCGGAGGTATCGCACATCTCCACCACCAGCAGGTCGGCCAGGGCATGCCCGGCCAGCACCAGTTGCAGCATGGCCTCGCGTACTGACTGCAGGTCATGCAGCAAGGGGCTGCGCGCGCCGCTGTGCTCCTTCTCCTGCCGCAGGAAGACCGGGTAACGCCAGGGCTCGCCAGGGGTGTCGGCGCGGAAGGCGCGGAAGCGGTTGCTGCCGTCCGCATGCAGGGCATCGAGCAGTTCCAGCCGCCGCAGGCTGCGCTCCGGGTGGTTGAGCATGCGGCAGCCGTTGGCCTGCAGCCCGTTCCAGAGCTTGCCGAGGACCTTGCGCGGCATGGCGTCAAGCCGCTCCAGGTCGGAGAAGATGTAGCTGCCCTGCGGCAGCACCGGCATGCGCGTCAGCAGCTCATAGGGCATGACCACCATGGGCTTGCGCAGCGCGGCACCCCAGTCGCCACGCAGGTGCTCGCTGACCGTGTAGGCGTGTGCTGCAGTGACCAGATACCAGATCATGGGCGGCTCCTGGGACGCTCGCGAACGTCCCCTGTCGATGGGTAACGGTCATGTTCCGCCGCCGCGGCGCTACGCGGTATCCGAGATAGGGACTACGACTTTGGTCGTAGGGAATGCCCTGCCCGGCTAGGCATCGGCACAAAAAAAGCGCCCAGGCAGGAAAGTCTGGGCGCTCGGTGACGCCTCCGTCCAGCCGGGATCAGATCGCCAGTTGCAGGCGCATCTGGAAGATCGTGGGCTCCTTGCCATTCAGCGCGGCACTGGCGCCGGTGCGGCCATCTGCCCCCAGCACCTTGATGGCATTGAAGCTCACGCGAGCGAAAGGATTCAGGTACCAGTTCAAGGCCAGCGCGGCGTTGTCCTCGGTGCCACCGCGGACGTTCTTGTCCTCCAGGTCGGCCGTGCTGTAGCGCGCGGCTACTTCAAAGGCACCCCAGCCGGCGTCCTTTCCGAAATTGCTCGCCGGCCGCACCCCCTCGAAAACACCGCGGTCGGCCTTGTAGCGCCGTCCCTCGCCGGTCAAGGTCCAGGCCAATTGCGCATACCCACCGGAGAAGCCCAGCAAGGAGCCCGTCTTGCGATCCAGCTGCAGGAACGTGTACTCGGCCTGGGCGGAAAGAGCGCCCTGTTGCCATGCCAGTTCCAGACCCTGCACGTTGATCAGGTCCGCATCCGCGATGTTGCCGGTGTTGACCAGGCGCTGGGCGGCGGGTACCTGGTTGGATTCCGGCTTGAAGGCGATGGCCGCCGGCGTGTCCTGGGTGGGGTTGCGCAGCTGGGCCGCCAAGCCCAGGTGCAAGACGCGGTTCTCGCCGAGGATCGGCGCCCAGGTCACCCGGCCCACTGCACTGAAGCTTTCATCGCCGGCCTGGGCCGTGGCCACCGGCTCGCCGAAAGCGCCCAGCGCCACGGTCCAGTTGGCACCGGAGCTGCTGACCATCAGGCCCGGCGCCCGCGAGGGCACGAAACCCCAGGACATGGCGCGCTCCATGAAGGCAACGCTCTTGTCTGCCGCGAGCGCATCCATGCCGAAGGGCACCTTGAAGTTGCCAGCGGTGACGACCAGCGGCTTGTAGCCGTTGTGGGCGACGAACGCGTCCGTGACGCCGGTGGTGCCGGCAAACTCATACTCGGCACGATAGCTCCAGTCCTTCAGGAAGGTGCCGCCCACGGAGATGCGGGAGCGGCGCATCTAGCTACCGTCCGGCAGGTCATAGCCGGGTTCGTCCTGGTAGACGGCAAAGTCGAGCTGCTGCAGCGTGCCGACCTGGATGCTGGCGGTGCCATCGCCGGACACCACGCGGAAGCCGTCGTCGGTGTTGACCACGGGCGTCGCCTTGCGCGAAGCCTTGAGCTTCTCGTACTCCTCCATCGTGATCACGCCCTTGCGCGCGAGGGTCTCCAGCAGTTCATCGGCGGCAGAGGCGGCCGGCACGGCGGACAGCAGGGGTAAGGCGCACAGCGCGGCCAAGCCGGCCGGGAAACGATGACTCACCACAAGCTCCCTGGGATTTTCTGTTTGACAGCGGATGTCGTTATATAAAACGCTATATATCGAAATCTCCGCAAGCCCCGGTGCTCCACCATGCGTCTCCAGAACAGACTGCTGTCGCTACTGCTGTTGATCTGCTCCGCCACGGCCGGCGCCGCCGACCCGGCGCGCATCTACGCCGCGGCCAGCTTGACCAATGCCGTCACCGACATCGGGGCGGCCTGGGAGAAGACCGGCCAGCCGGCGCCGGTGCTGGTGTTCGGCGCCTCGTCGGCCCTGGCCAAGCAGGTGGAAGCCGGTGCACCGGCCGATGTCTTCATGTCCGCCGACCTGAACTGGATGGATTACCTGGAGCAGCGCAAGTCGCTCGTCCCCGGAAGCCGCAGCTCGCTGCTAGGCAACACGCTGGTGCTGATCGCGCCCAAGGGTCGCTCGCCCGAGGTTAGGATGGAGCGTGGCTTCGACCTGGCCGCGGCTTTCAAGGGCAAGCTCTGCACGGGTGAACCCGGCGTGGTGCCGGTGGGCATCTACGCCAAGGAAGCGCTGAGTTCGCTGAGCTGGTGGGACAAGCTCTCCGGCCGCATCGTCGGCACCGACGACGTGCGCACCGCCCTATCCTTCGTCGAGCGCGGCGAGTGCCCGCTGGGCATCGTCTACGCCACGGACGCGGCGATCAGCAGCAAGGTGGAGGTGGTGGCCAGCTTCCCCGCCGGCAGCCACAAGCCGGTGGTCTACCCGGCGGCGTTGGTGAAGGGCGGGCGTGCCGAGGGCGGTGAATTCCTGCAGTATGTGCGCTCCTCGCCGGAGGCTGCGGCGATCTTCCGCAAGTACGGCTTTACCCTGCCCGACTCACCCAGGCCCTGAGTGTTCTCGCCCGACGAACTGACCGCGCTGTGGCTGTCCGCGAAAGTCGCGTTCTGGGCCACCCTGCTTTGCCTGCCATTAGGCGTCGCCACGAGCTGGTGGCTGGCGCGGCGTGACTCGCGGGCCAAGCTGGCCGTGGAGGTGCTGGTGCAATTGCCGATGGTGCTGCCACCCGTGGTGCCGGGCTACCTGCTTCTGCTGCTGCTGGGCAACCAGGGGCTGATCGGCCGTTGGCTCAACGAGAGCTTCGGCATCAGCATCGCCTTCACCTGGAAGGGCGCGGTGCTGGCCTCGGCCGTGATGGCCTTCCCGCTGATGGTGCAGCCCCTGCGACTGGCCTTCGCCATGATCGACCGTCGCCTGGAGCAGGCAGCCAGCACGCTGGGCGCCAAGCCCTGGCAGGTCTTCCTCAGCGTGACCCTGCCGCTGGCCCTGCCCGGCATCGTCGCCGGACTGGTGCTGTGCTTCAGCCGCAGCCTGGGCGAGTTCGGCGCCACCATGGCCTTCGTCGGCAGCATTCCCGGCGAGACGCGCACCATCCCCCTGGCGATCTATGGCTACACGCATGTACCGGGCGGTGAAGCCGCCGCAGAGCGGCTGGCCATCCTGTCGATCGTGCTGGCCACGGCCGCACTGGTGGCGGCGCACCTGATCAACCGGCGCGCCGAACGCCTGCTGGGCTACAAGCCGCATGCTGAGCATTGACCTCGACTTCCGGCGCGGCGCATTCCGGCTGCAGGCGCAGGCGGATTTCGGCACGGGTGTAACCGGCATCTGCGGCCCTTCGGGCAGCGGCAAGAGCACGCTGCTGGCATTGCTGGCGGGGCTGCTGAAACCGCAGGCCGGGTCGATCCAGTTCGACGGCGAGACGCTCTGCGGTGCCGGCTGTTTCGTGCCGCCTTGGCAACGGCACTTCGGCCTGGTGTTCCAGGATGGGCAGCTGTTCCCGCACCTGAGCGTGCGCGACAACCTGCTCTACGGCTACAGGCGCCTGGAGCCGGCACAGCGGCGCTTCGAACTGCAGCCGGTGCTGGACCTGCTGGAGATCGGACCGCTGGTGACCCGCCGCGCGGCACAGCTCTCCGGCGGCGAGCGCCAGCGCGTGGCCCTCGGCCGTGCCCTGCTCTACTCGCCGCGCCTGCTGCTGCTGGACGAACCACTGTCTTCGCTGGACGAGCGCCTCAAGCTGCAGATCCTGCCCTTCCTGCGGCGGATGAAGGAAGAAACCAGGCTGCCAATGCTCTACGTGACGCATGCCACCGCCGAGGTGGATTACCTGGCAGATCGCGTGATGCGGATGGACGCCGGACGCCTGCAGGAGTAAGCAGCGATCCCTAGGCAGCGACGCCCAGGATCACACTGGAGGCCTTGATGATGGCGCTGGCCGCCTTGCCCTCGGCCAGACCCAACTCCTCGACGCTGGCGTTGGTAATGGTGGCGACCACCGAGTTGCCGCCCTTGAGGCCGATGACCACCTCGCTGTTGACGGCGCCGCGTGTCAGCTTGGTGACGCTGCCACGCAGGCGGTTGCGCGCGGACAGCTTCATGGCCGGCCCCTCGTCCAGGGCCACGATGACCCAGGAGGCCTTGACCAGGGCCAGGGCTTCCACGCCCTTCTTCAGGCCCAGGGTCTCGACGCTGTCGTGGGTGACGATGGCCACCAGGCGATCACCGCCGGAGAGCTCCAGTTCCACCTCGTCGTTGACGGCGCCGGTCTTGATGCGCACGACCTTGCCGGAGAAATGGTTGCGGGCACTGGTGAGCATGGTGAACCTCCGGAGCATTCGCAGGTCGGCCTCGGCGTTGCCGAGCAGGCCGTTGACCCGGTCGATGAAGCGCTGGTGTTCGTCGGCGACGGCGCCGTAGGTGCGCACCAGCTGCTCGCCGCGCGTCGTCAGCGTGGTGCCGCCGCCGCCCTTGCCGCCGGCCGCGCGCTGCACCAGCGGCCGGTCGGACAGGTTGTTCATGGATTCCACGGCATCCCAGGCGGCCTTGTAGCTCAGGCCCACGGCCTTGGCGGCGTGGGTGATGGAACGGGTCTCACCGATGGCCGCCAGCAGCTCGATCCAGCGCTGGCTGCCGAGCTTGCCGCCCCTGGCCTCCAGCTGCAGGCTGCCGCTGACGCTGAGGGCCCTTTTTGCGGGCACGCTATTTCTTGTTCATCAGCGCGATGACGCGCTGCTTGAGGTCTTCGGTGAAACCGGCGCCGTAGCCGTGGTAGACCATGGAGATGCGGCCGTCCTGCGCCACGAGATAGGTCGCCGGCAGGCGCCAGACCTCATAGAACTTCGGCGCGAAGCCAAGCTGGTCCACCACCAGCGGATAGGTCACCGGGCGCGCCTTGGCGAAGCGGCGGGCATCCTCGACGTTGCGGTCGATGCTGACCCCCAGAATCTCGAACTTCTCGGCGTAGCCCTTCTTGTGCAGGTCCGCGCGCATCTCGTCCAGTTCGGGCATGGCCTGGATGCAGGGACCGCACCAGGAGGCCCAGAAGTCCACGATCACCACGCGGCCCTTGAGCGAGCTGAGCTTGATGCCCTCAGGCCCGCTGAGCACGACACCGGCCGCCTCGGGGGCCATGTCGCCGATCGTCGCCGCCTGCGCCGAGGGCAGGCACAACAGGCACAGCAGTACTGCCAGGCGCTTGAGCATGGAAATCAGCGCTTGGGCATCATGCCCGGCGGCAGGCGCCCGGCGAGGCTGCGCATCATCTTGGCCATGCCGCCACCCGCGAACTTCTTCATCATGTCCTTGGTGGTCTCGAACTGGCGCAGCAGCTGGTTGACCTGCTGCACTTCCACGCCGGCGCCGGCGGCGATACGACGCTTGCGCGAGGCCTTGATCAGGTCGGGGAAGCGGCGCTCCTGCCGGGTCATCGAGTTGATGATGGCGACGGTGCGGCGGACCTGCTTCTCGGCGTCCACGCTCTTGAGCTGCTCCTGCATCTGCGCGCCGCCCGGCAGCTTCTCCAGGATCGACTGCATGCTGCCCATGTTCTGCATCTGCAGCATCTGCTCGCGGAAATCCGCGAGGTCGAATCCCTTGTTCTTCTTGAGCTTCTCGGCGAGCTTCTGGGCCTTCTCGTGGTCGACCTTGCGGGCCGTCTCCTCAATCAGGCCGAGCACGTCGCCCTGGCCGATGATGCGGTTGGCGATACGGTCCGGGTGGAAGATCTCCAGGCGGTCGGACTTTTCGCCGACGCCGAGGAACTTGATCGGCCGGCCGGTGACCTGGCGCACCGACAGTGCGGCACCGCCGCGGGAGTCGCCGTCGACCTTGGTCAGGATCACGCCGGTCAGCGGCAGCACGTCGCCGAAGGCCTTGGCGGTCTTGGCGGCGTCCTGGCCGGTCATGCTGTCGACCACGAACAGGGTCTCGACCGGGTTCAGCGCCGCATGCAGCTCGGCGATCTCCTTCATCATCGCCTCATCGACCGTGGTGCGGCCGGCGGTGTCGACGATCAGGACATCGGCATATTGTTTCTTGGCATGGGCCAGGGCTGCCTGGGCGATGGCCACCGGCTGCTGCCCGACCTCGGAGGGGAACCACTCGACGCCGATGTTGCCGGCGACGATGCGCAGCTGCTCGATGGCGGCCGGGCGGTAGACGTCGGCGGAGACGACGACGACGTTCTTCTTCTCGCGCTCCTTCAGCCACAGCGCCAGCTTGCCGGTGCTGGTGGTCTTGCCCGAGCCCTGCAGGCCGGCCATCAGGATGATGGCGGGCGGCTGCTGGCGCAGGTTCAGGGGCTCGGCATTGCCGCCGAGGGTCTCGGTCAGCTCCTGCTGGACGATCTTGAGGAACTGCTGGCCGGGGGTCAGCGACTGCAGGATCTCGGCGCCCAGGGCGCGGGTCTTGACCTTGTCGATGAACTCCTTGACCACCGGCAGGGCCACGTCGGCCTCGAGCAGGGCCATGCGCAGCTCGCGGGCGGCGGCGGTGACCTGTTCTTCGGTGAGGCGGCCCTGGCCGCGGATGGAGTCGAGGACGCGGCCAAGGCGCGTCGTGAGGTTGTCGAACATGAGGACGAAAGCGGGTCTGTATAGAACGTCCCGCGGATTCTAGAGCAAGACCCGCCGGGGTGCCCGTAGGGCTTCCTGCCTAGCCCCCCGCCCTCAGGAGGTGATCAGGTCACCGCGCTGCAGGTGGTGGTAGCGCCAATCTTTCAGGGCCGTGCGGCACTGCTTTTCGATCAACTGCTCGCAACCTGGCTTGTGGTGGGTCAGGAACAGCTCGGGGTGATGCCGCAGCTTGCGCAGTTCCGAGGCCAGCAGGCTGGGGGTGAAGTGCCGGGAGGCCGCCCCCAGCTCCACCTGCTCGTCCGGAAAGGCGATCTCGATCATCAGCTTGTCCAGCCGCGGCAGGCCATTGAGGAAGGCCCAGATGTCGTCATTGGCCCAGGTGTCGCCGCTGAAGGCGAAGGTGCCGTTGGGGCTCTCCAAGGCATAGCCCACGGCCGGCACGGTGTGCAGCACCTTGAAGGCGGTCAGGCGCCGGTCGCCGCCCAGGTCGGTGGGCTGCCCCACCTCGATCTCGGCGAAGCGCAGCAGCGGCCGTTCCTCGTTGGGCAGCTTGGAGAAGTCGGGCCAGATGGTCCAGTTGAAGACGTGCTGGCGCACCGCATCCAGGGTCTGGTGGGTGGCATGCACAACGACCGGCCGGTCGATCAGGTCGAACAGGTTGTCGGCCATGAAAGCCAGGCCACAGACGTGGTCGAGATGGGAGTGCGACAGGAAGACGTGGCTGATGCGGCGCTGTTGCGCCAGCGACAGGTCGCCGACGCCCGTTCCCGCATCGATCAGGATTTCGTCGTCCACCAGCAGGCTGGTGGTACGCAGGCCCGGCCCCACTCCCCCGCTGCAGCCCAGGACTTTGATCCGCATGCGTTCCTGTTGTCTTAATGGTTGTATTTTTTTGATCCTAGCATAGGGGTCGGCGCCCCCAACCGCGGCTTGCGTCACATCGCAGGCGATTCGGTTATGCTGCCGATCCCATGACGTTAGCACTGATTCTCATTGCCGTTTTGCTCTACGCCGGCTGCGGCTGGCTGATCTGGCGGCACCCCCAGACCGACAGTCCGCTGGAGCGGACGCTGGCCGCCATGGCCATCGTGCTGCACGCTGGCGTGCTGGGGCACCAAGCCCTGCAGGGCGGCGCGATCCGCATCGGCCTGCCCGAAGCGGCGTCGCTGTTCACGCTGCAGTCCGCCGTGCTGCTGTGGCTGCTGTCCTGGCGCGAGCCGCTGCGCAGCCTGGGCCTGACCATCTACCCGCTGACCGGCCTGGCCGCCCTCTGGGCCGCCCTGGACCCCAGCCTGGTGAACGCCGCCCCGGTGGCCGACTGGAAGCTGCGCTGGCACATCATCCTGTCGCTGTTCTCGGCCGGGCTGCTGACCATCGCCGCGATGCAGGCTGGTGCCCTGGCCCTGCAGGACCGCCTGCTGCACCGCCACGACCTCAGCCGCCTGCTGCTCGGCGGCATGCCGCCGCTGCAGACCATGGAGCGCCTGCTGTTCCAACTGATCGCCATCGGCTTCCTGCTGCTGTCGCTGACGCTGCTGTCGGGCCTGTGGTTCGTGCACGACTGGTTCGCCCAGCACCTGGCCCACAAGACCGTGCTGTCGATCAGCGCCTGGCTGATCTTCGGCACCCTGCTGTGGGGACGCTGGCGCTACGGCTGGCGCGGTCGCACCGCCATCCGCTGGTCGCTGGCTGGTTACGCCGTGCTCATCCTGGCGTACTTCGGAAGCAAGCTGGTGTTGGAACAATTCCTAGGCAAGCACTGGAGTTAGGCGGCATACTTCATGTCAGCCTCATTGACAGCACCCCTCCGGGCCGCATAGATAGAAGTCCACACGGCCAAAGACTGACCGCGCGATCTTGGACGCCATCCCCCTGTGGGTCCTCTTCGGACTCCTCATCTTGATGTTGCTGCTGTCGGCATTCTTCTCCGGCTCCGAAACCGGGTTGATGACGATGAACCGCTACCGCCTGCGCACGCGCGCCAAGAAGGGGGAACGTTCCGCGCGACTGGCGCAAAGCCTGCTTGAGCGCCCGGACCGCCTGATCGGCACCATCCTGCTGGGCAACAACTTCGTGAACACGCTGGCGGCGTCGATCGCCACGCTGATAGGCCTGCGCCTGTTCCCGGGCGAAACCGGTATCGCCGTGGCCACCGGCGCAGTGACGCTGCTGCTGCTGGTCTTCGGCGAGGTCACGCCCAAGACGCTGTCCGCCATTCATCCCGAGCGCCTGGGCCTGCCGGCTGCCTATGTCCTCTGGCCGCTACAACGCCTGCTATTCCCGCTGGTGTGGCTGGTCAACCTGATCGGCAACAACCTGCTGCGCCTGCTGGGCGTCTCCCCCGAGGAAGCCGCCCAGCACAGCCTCAGCGCCGAGGAACTGCGCACCGTGGTGGCCGAGGCCGGCGCCATGATCCCGCACCGCCACCAGAAGATGCTGCTGTCGATCCTGGACCTGGAGAAGGAAACAGTCGAGGACATCATGGTGCCGCGCAACGAAATCACCGGCATCGACATCTCCGAGCCCTGGGAACAGGTGCGCGCCGCGATCGTGGACAGCCAGCACACCCGCCTGCCGGTGTTCGACGGCTCCATCGACAACCTGCGCGGCGTGATCCACCTGCGCCGCGTAGTGCGCCTGGCCGCCGAGAACAACCTGGACCCGCACAGCCTGGTGGGCCTGGCCAGCGAGCCCTATTTCATCCCCGAGGGCACGCCGCTGAACCAGCAGCTGCTCAACTTCCAGAACCAGAAGCGCCGCATCGGCTTCGTGGTGGACGAGTACGGTGACATCCAGGGCCTGGTGACGCTGGAAGACATCCTCGAGGAAGTGGTGGGCGAGTTCACCTCCGATCCCGCCACCCGCATCAAGAACGTCTACGCCGACCCCGACGGCTGCTATCGCGTCAACGGCTCGGTGACCATCCGCAGCCTCAACAAGAATCTCGGCTGGAAGCTGCCGCTGGACGGCCCCAAGACCGTCAACGGCCTGGTGCTGGAAAAGCTGGAGACCATGCCCCAGGCCGGCCGCCGCATCACCATCAAGGGCTACGAGTTCGAGATCACGGAGACCCGGGCCAACGCGGTGAAGTCGGCCCGGGTGCGGCCGCCGGGGGAGCAGCGGGCGGCGGCTTAGAACAGCGCCATCATCCGTCTGCGGCTCCCTCTCCCCGCCCGCGGGGAGAGGGAGTACTGGGAGCGTCACAGCACCGCTAGCGCCTGCTCTAGCCGCGCCACCGGAATCACCTCGATATCCAGCTTCACCGACTTCCGGGGCTTGTTGGCCTCCGGCACGATGGCTCGGCGGAAGCCGTGCTTGGCGGCCTCGGCCAGGCGCTCCTCGCCGCCCGCCACCGGCCTCACCTCCCCCGCCAGGCCGAGCTCGCCGAAGACCACCAGGTCGTTCGGCATCGGCCGGTTGCGGAAGGACGAGAGCACTGCCAGCAGCAGCGGCAGGTCCGCCGCCGGCTCCTGGATGCGCATGCCGCCGACCACGTTGGCGAACACGTCCTGGTCGCCCAGGGGAATTCCGCCGTGGCGGTGCAGCACCGCCAGCAGCATGTTCAGGCGGTTGCCCTCCAGGCCCAGGGTCACGCGGCGCGGGGTGCCGACCAGGGAGCGGTCCACCAGGGCCTGCACCTCCACCAGCAGCGGGCGGCTGCCCTGGCGCGTCACCGTGACCACCGAGCCCGGCACCGGCTGCTCGTGACGCGACAGGAACAGCGCCGACGGGTTGCTGACCTCCTTGAGGCCGTCGTCACCCATGGCGAACACGCCCAGCTCGTTGACCGCGCCGAAGCGGTTCTTGACGGCGCGGATGATGCGGAAGCGCGAACCGGGGTCGTGCTCGAAGTACAGCACCGAGTCGACCATGTGCTCCAGCACGCGCGGGCCGGCGATGGCGCCTTCCTTGGTGACGTGGCCCACCAGGATCACGGCGGTGTGGCTGGCCTTGGCGTGGCGCACCAGCTGCGCCGCGCATTCGCGCAGCTGCGAAACCGAACCGGGCGCCGAGTCCAGTGCGTCGGTGTACAGGGTCTGGATGGAGTCGATCACCACCAGGCCGGGTCGGTGCTGGGCGATCTGGGCCAGGATTTCCTCCACCCCGGTCTCCGCCAGCACCGGCAGGTCCAGCTCCGGCAGGCCGAGGCGGTGCGCACGCAGGTGGACCTGGGTCAGCGATTCTTCGCCGGTGACATACAGGGTCTTCAGGTGCGGCTGCACGCTGGCGAGCACCTGCAGCAGCAGGGTGGACTTGCCGATGCCAGGGTCGCCGCCGATCAGGATCACCGCGCCGGGGACGATACCGCCGCCCAGCACGCGATCCATCTCGGACAGTCCGGTGGTGGTGCGCGGCGTCTCGCGCATGTCCACCTCGCGCAGCGACTGCACCCGCCCGCCAGCCGTGCCGCTGATGCCGCCGCCGCGGGACTTGGCGGCAGCCTTGGCGACGGACGCATCGACACGCGCCTCCACCAGCGTGTTCCAAGCGGAGCAGTCGGGGCACTGGCCGACCCACTTGGGGCTGGAAGAGCCGCAGGACTGGCAGACGTATTGAGTTTTCGTTCTGGAACCCATCTCACATATTCTTGTTTTCTGAGGAACTAATATCGGAGATACTTGAGTTAGTATGAGCCGAAGAGCACAACTGCGGGGGGACGTAGCTCGTGCAAAAGAATAGCTTCTGGTCTAAGGACTGGTTTGCGGCGGTAGCCTTTTCGCTGGTCTTCGCCATCCTGGCCTGGGGCGTCTTCAGCGATGCCTTCCAGTCGCTGGAGCGCAGCACCTACGACGTGGGTGTGCGTTCGCGTGACCTGGCCCCTTCCGAGGATGTGGCGATCGTCGCGATCGACGAGCAGTCCATCGCCAACCTGGGCCGCTGGCCCTGGCCGCGCAACAAGCAGGCCGAGCTGATCAACAAGCTGCACGAGGGCGGCGCCAAGGTCATCGGCGCCACCATGCTGTACTTCGAAGCCGACGCCGGCAGCTCCGCGGAAACCTTCAGCGCCATCCTGGCCGAGCTGAAGGCCTCGCCGCTGGTGCAGGACATCCCGGCCGAGGCCGAGACCTTCGGCATCATGCTGGACGAGACCGCCAAGACCACGCGCTCGCCGGCCATCGTCAACATCGCGCAGACCTACAAGGACTCCGCGCTGGCCACCAAGTACCGGCCGGCGATGGAAGCGCTGCTGGCCCAGCTCGAAGCCGGCGCCAAGGCCGGCGGCACCACCGACTCCGTTCTGGGCGCTGCCGTGGCCTCCGGCAACGTGGTGCTGCCGATCCTGTTCAAGGAAGGCCGCCCCCAGGGGCGGCCGGACCAGGCACTGCCGGAATACGTGCGCCGCAACCGCCTGCAGGACGTGCAGGACCGTATCGGCGCACGCGCCGATGGCGCCGTGCCCGGCCCCACCGTCTCGGTGGAAGTGCCGGTGGCCGGTGTCGGCGAAACCGCTCCCGGCATGGGTCACCTCAACATCGCCCAGGACGTGGACGGCGGCGTGCGCTACGAGCCGCTGGTGCTGCAGCACTTCGACGAGTTCTACCCCTCGCTGTCGCTGATGATCGCGGCGGCCAAGCTGAACCTGAAGCCGCAGGACATCCAGGTGCAGCTTGGTGAAGGCGTGACGCTGGGCGGCATCCATATCGGCACCGACTACGCGCTGCGCATGTACACGCAGTTCTACGGCGACCAGGAAGGCAAGCCGGCCTTCGCGGTGGATTCCGCCTATGACGTGCTGGCCGGCAAGATCCCGCTGGCCAAGTACAAGGACAAGGTGGTGCTGATCGGCACCACCGCGCCGGGCACCGGCGATACCTTCGCCACGCCTTCGGCCGCCTCCACCACGCCGGTGGCCATGCTGGCGCACGCGGTGTCCTCGATCCTCAAGCAGCACTACTTCACCCGCCCGGCCTGGGCCGGCTGGCTGGAGCTGGCGGTGTTCCTCCTGCTTGCAGCCTACTTGGCGCTGCTGGTGCCGCGCATGAAGGCGACGCTGGCCGCCGGCGTGACGCTGGTGCTGGTGCTGGCCTTGCTGGGCACGCAGATCGGCGTGATGGCCTCCAGCGCGCTGTGGTTCAAGCTCACCATCCCGGCGGTGTTCCTGCTGGCCGGCCATGCCTTCATGACGGTGAAGAAATTCCGCATCACCGAGATGCTGAAGCAGACCACCGAGGTGGAGAACGCCGAGTCCAACAAGATGCTGGGCCTCGCCTTCCAGGGCCAGGGCCAGCTCGACATGGCCTTCGAGAAGTTCCGCCGCGTGCAGCCGGTGGACGACAAGCTGCTGGACCTGATGTACAACCTGGCCCTGGACTTCGAGCGCAAGCGCCAGTTCAACAAGGCCGAATCGGTGTACCAGCACATCGCCGGGCACCAAAAGGACTTCCGCGACGTCCAGCAGAAGCTCAACCGCGCCAAGAAGCTCTCCGAGACGGTCATTCTCGGTGGCGGCGCGGGCCGCTCGCACCCGGGCGGCACGATGGTGCTGGACAACGACGCCACCCAGCAGATCGAGAAGCCGATGCTGGGTCGCTACCAGGTGGAGAAGGAGCTCGGCAAGGGCGCCATGGGCATCGTCTACATGGGCAAGGACCCGAAGATCGGCCGCACCGTGGCGATCAAGACGATGGCGCTGTCGCAGGAGTTCGAGCCCGACGAGCTGACCAGCGTCAAGGAACGCTTCTTCCGCGAGGCCGAGACGGCCGGCCGCCTGACCCACCCGCACATCGTCTCGATCTACGACGCTGGCGAGGAGCATGACCTCGCCTTCATCGCGATGGAGTTCATCAAGGGCCACGATCTCACCAAGCACACCAAGGCCAACAACCTGCTGGCGATGCCCGAGGTGCTGCGCCTGGTGGCCGACGCCGCCGACGCCCTGGACTACGCCCACACCAACGGCGTGGTCCACCGCGACATCAAGCCGGCCAACATGATGCTGGTGGAAGCCACCCAGACCATCAAGCTGATGGACTTCGGCATCGCCCGCATCGCCGACTCCAGCAAGACCAAGACCGGCATGGTGCTGGGCACCCCCAGCTACATGTCGCCCGAGCAGCTGGCCGGCAAGCGCGTGGACGGCCGCTCCGACCTGTTCTCGCTGGGCGTGACGCTGTACCAGCTGCTGACCGGCACGCTGCCCTTCCAGGCGGACTCGATGGCGACGCTGATGTTCAAGATCGCCAACGAGCCGCATCCCCCGGCCGGCGGCCTGCGCCCCGACCTGCCTCCCAAGGTGAACGTCGTGATCGACCGCGCGCTGCACAAGGACACGGAGCAGCGCTACCAGCGTGGCAGCGAGCTGGCGCGTGATCTCCGCTTCATCCTTTCCGGCCTCGGCGGCCCGACCTGAGAGAACCGGCATGGCATTGAAGGAAAAGGTGGCCACCGCCCTGCTCTCCGATGTGGGCAGGATGCGCAACAACAACGAGGACGCCGTCGAGCAGGACGGTGACCTGGGCCTGCTGGTACTGGCCGACGGCATGGGCGGCTACAACGCCGGCGAGATCGCCAGCGGTATCGCCACCACGACCGTGCTGGACGTGGTGCGGCGCGAGTGGAAAGACCTCAAGCGTGGCGAGGTGGACCCCTCCAGCGGCTACACCGTGGAGGCCCTGCTGCTGCGCAAGGCGGTGGAGAGCGCCCACCAGACAATCTACCAGGTGGCACAGAGCCAGCCGCAGTGCGCCGGCATGGGAACGACGATCGTTACGTGCCTGATGCACGACGATAGGATGTCGATCGCGTACGTTGGCGACTCACGCCTGTACCGTTACCGGGACGGCAAGCTGGAGCAGATCACCCGCGACCATTCCCTGCTGGAAGAGCTGGTGGCCCGCGGCCACTACACCCGCGAGGACGCCCAGCGGCTGGTGCGCAAGAACATCGTCACCCGCGCCCTGGGGGTGGAGCCGGACGTCACCGTGGACCTGATCGAGGACATGGTGGAGGTCGGCGACATCGTCCTGATCGCCTCGGACGGCCTGACGGACATGATCTCCGACGAGAAAATCAGCTTAACACTCGGCAAGTTAGCTGATAATCTTGATAGTGCGGCAGAAGAATTGATCAGGCTGGCCAATGAAGCCGGCGGCAAGGATAACGTTTCGGTGGTGCTGGCTCGCGCGGACGCGTCGTTCGCCCGCGGCAGGCGCTGGTATGAACGATTGATGGAGTGGTTCTGAGAACACTTATGGGCAAGCTCATCGTCACGGATAGCAGCGGCCAGACCAAGGATTTCCCGCTCAGCAAGGAGCGGGTGACCATCGGCCGTCACGCCGACAACGACATTCCGCTCAACGACAAGGCCGTCTCCGGCCACCATGCCGTGGTCATCACGATCCTGCAGGACTCCTTCCTGGAAGACCTGGATTCGACCAACGGCACGCAGGTCAACAGCAAGCAGATCGCCAAGCACCCGCTGTCGCACGGCGACGTGATCAGCATTGGCCGTAACACCCTGCGCTACGAGGGCGAGGGCCAGGGCGCGGACGACGACTTCGAAAAGACCATGATCCTGAAGCCGGGCCAGTTCGGCGCGGCTTTCGACGCCCAGGTGAATAAGGCGACGGGTGCTCCGGCCCCGGCTGCCGCCTCGCTGGGCAGTTCCCTGGGTCATTCCCACGGCCACTCCCCTGCCCCCAGCCTGTCCGCGACCAACACGCCCAAGCCGATCCTCGGCAAGCTGCGCGTGGTCAGCGGCCCGAACCAGGGCAAGGAACTGGAACTGTCCAAGGCCCTGACCACGATCGGCAAGCCCGGCGTGCAGGTGGCGGCCATCACCCGCCGCGCCGATGGCTACTACATCGTCCACGTGGGCGGTCAGGCCGGCGGCGCCAAGCCCCTGGTCAACGGCCAGTCGCTGGACACCCAGGCGCGCAAGCTCAGCGACGGCGACGTGGTGGAGCTGGCCGGCACGCAGATGAAGTTCCTGATCATCTGAGCGAAGCCCCGCGGAACAAGAAAGGGCGGCCATTGGCCGCCCTTTTTCGTTGGCGCTCCCAGACGACCTGTTTGGCGTTCCTACGGGGGTCCGAACCCGGGTTTAGCGCCTCCACACTTTGGGGTCCAGAAGGTGGGAGCGGCCTCAGCCGCGATCTGCTCTCAGGACAGCAAGACCGCCGCCGAACCCGCGCCCGAAGAACCTGCGGATCGATCGGTCAACCTTCGTAAACCTTTCTGCTTGCTCATGTCGCCGGGCAGCCCGCGCCGACAGGATGGCGCCCCCGGGGGAGCCGGCGTGGCCGCCGTGGGCTATGCCGACGGCATCCACCGAACCTTCCGCAGCGGCACCGCCGCGATGGTGGGCGGGCGCCAGGTGGCCTATGCCGGCCGCGTGTCGATGGACATGATCACCCTGGACCTGCGCCAGGCCCC
>JASBRP010000049.1 GCA_030149365.1 Solimonas sp. | reverse complement strand
CTTGGTCAGCTCGGCGTTGAGCTGCTTGAACTGGGCCTGGTCACCCGGCAGGTCGTCCTCGGCGAAGATCGCCTCGGCCGGGCACTCCGGCTCGCAGAGGGTGCAGTCGATGCATTCCTCGGGGTCGATGACCAGGAAGTGGGGGCCTTCGTGGAAACAATCGACCGGGCAGACTTCCACGCAGTCGGTGTATTTGCACTTGATGCAGTTTTCGGTAACGACGAAGGTCATGGCTTCTACAGGGCGGCTGGGACAATCGGGGGGCGTATTTTAAACGAAACTGCAACGCCCGCGGGGTCGTCCGTACGGATGGCCTGCCGGACGGCGGGCAAAAAAAGACCCCGCCGGCAAGGCGGGGTCCGGGTATCGCACCGCCGCCTTACTGGCCGAGGGCACCCGCCAGCAGCAGGCCGCTGAGGGCCAGGCCGGCGCAGGCACTGCCGGCCTGCTGCAGCTCGGTGCCGGTGAATTCGACCTCGGTCCCGCCCGGGGGCGTGACACGGATCTTGTCGCCCACGAACACGATCTTGGCCTTCTTGCCGCCGCTCTCCAGCTCCAGTTCACCGGCGGAGAAGGGGCTGACCTGCTCGACGGCGGGAGTCAGCACGGTCTTGGTGGTGACCTTGACGCTGCCATTGGAGCAGCCGGTATCCGCATTGCCCTGGGGGGTGCTGATGCTGGCGCCATAGCTGCCATTGAGTTCCACGCCCGCATTGTTGCTCTTGATGGTGAACGGGCTGGCGGTGCTGCCGAAGGCAGCTTGGTAGGTGATCTGCGGGATCTGGCCGGCCGGCACGCCCGGCGCCGTGACCTTGAACTTGACGTTCATGTCGAACACCAGGCGCTGTTCCTCACCGGTCTCGCCTTCAGAACCATCGACGCGGTAGAAGAAGCCATAGGTGCCGTTGAAGCCGGCGCCCTGCTCGGAGGCCTGCTCGATCGAGAAAGTGTATGGGGTGGTGGCGGTGGCTGCACCCTTGCCCAGGCGGAAATAGGACACCAGCGGATTGGCGGTGGTGGATTCGCCGCTCTCGACCACGCCGTCCTGGGTGATGGTCACCGAGCCGGCCTCATTCGATTCGGCGATCTTGCAGTTGACGCGGGTGGTGCGGGCAACATTCACGTTCTTGTTGAACGGCGATGCGACGTTGACGTCATTGGCGCTGCTGTCTTCCACCGTACCGCCGTCCTCGCAGTTGACGGCTGCCTTGGGGCCCGGGAGCGCGACCAGTCCGCCGTCCTCGATGCCGGTGGCCAGGTCGGAGATCACCAGCAGCGTGCCGGCCGCGGCCTTCGCGCCCGCCGGGGTGGAAAGATCTGCGGCGCCGCCTACGCCGCCGCCGCCGCCACCACCGCCACCGGCGGGGCCACCGTCATCGTCATCACTGCAGCCGGCCGTCATCCCGCCCATCGCCAGCATGGCGGCCAGCGCGGTCATGCGCAGCGCGGCCTTTTTGTTGTTCATCATTGAAGGTCTCCGGAAACTGATCACCCGATCCTGGGTGCGCATCAATTTACGGATCGGCAGCGCGGGAAATCACCCCTACGTAGGGGGGTATCCCCCGTATCGGGGGTTAACCCCCGATATGGGGGATGACGCGGAGCGGAAGATCTAGATATTGCCGGCGCTAATTTCCGCCCGCTCGGGCGGCCGGGGGCGGAACTTGAGGTCGAGGCTGTGCGTTTCGTAGCGCCCGCGGCGGCGGTCCTCGAAGAAGAACTTGAGGCTGTGCCAGATCGTCGGGAACGCGATGTCGTTCCAGGGGATCTCGTCCTCGCGCATCAGCCGTACCTCGGAGCTCTCCGCCGTGGGGCCGAAATGCGTGCCGACCAGACGCCCCCGGTGGATCAGGTAGACCTGGCTGACGTAGGGCACGTTGATCACCGCGATCAGTTCCAGCGGCTCGACCTGGGCCTGGGATTCCTCGAGCGCCTCGCGGGCGGCACCCTGGCCACTGGTCTCGCCCAGCTCCATGAAGCCGGCCGGGAAGGTCCACAGGCCCAGGCGCGGTTCGATGTTGCGGCGGCACATCAGGATGCGGCCGTCCTCGGCCTCCGGAACGATGCCGACGATGGCCTTGGGGTTGAGGTACTGGATATTGCCGCAGTGGCCGCAGACGTGGCGCTCGAGATGGTCATCCGGCGGAATCCGCAGGTCCACCCCGTGGCCGCAAAGGTTGCAGAACTTGATGGCGGGAGGCATCACGGGTGCGTGTCCCCGGTGTCGCGCAGGCTGACCTGCTGGCCCTGCGCCGGCACCGGTGCCGGCTCGCCGATCACCAGCACCCGGTCGCCGGGGCGCAGGGTGCGCGCCAGCTCCTCCAGGTCGCGCTCGTGCATGCGTACGCAGCCGTAGCTGCTGGCCTGCCCGATGGAGGCGGGCTCGTTGGTGCCGTGGATGCCGATGGAGTCCTGCAGTCGCACGAACCAGGCGCCCAGCGGGTTGCCGGCGCCGGGCGGCACCGAGGTGGGCAGCTTGATGCCGCGCGCGGCGTGGTCGCGGCGGATCGTCGCGGTGGGATACCAGGTAGGGCGGTGGGCGATCTGCTCCACGCGGTAGATGCCCGGCGGTGTCGGCGTGTTCTCGGTGCCCACCGCGACGGTATAGCTGACGATCTGCTTGCCGCGCTTGAGCCAGAGCCGACGCTGGTCGGCGTCGACCAGCACGCGTGCCGGAGAGCGCAGCCAGCTGTCGTAGTCGGTGGCCAGGATGGGGGCCTCGCGCTTCTTGGCCCGCTTTTTCGGTGGCTCCGGGTCGGCCAGCGCGGCGGGCGGCTCGGGCGGCGGCAGCGGCGGTTGCGCGGCGACCTGCAACTGCAACTCGCCGGGAGCTGCCTCGCTGCGTAGTGCCGACACCTGCACCTCACGCCATTCCTGCCAGTCGTAATAGTCCCGGACCAGCGCCTCGGCCTCGGCCTGCAGGGCTTCGTCCAGGGGGCGGCCCTGCAGGGCCGCCAGGGCGGCATCGAGATCGGCGCTTTGCAGGGGCCCCTGCGTGGCAACCAGGGTCAGCGTCACCGGCGCCTCCTGCTGGGCCACGGCGGCGCCAGCCGCGGCGAACAGCAGGGCAGCACCGGCAGACCAGCGTGCCAGGATCGGTGGAAGCGAGGACATGGCGACAATGCTAGGGCCGCGGCGGCACAACGTCGAGCCCGGCGGGTTTCGCAGGCCCCGGAGGCTGGCCTCCGGGCCCTGCCTAGTCCGTCTGCATGAGCCCCATCAATCGCTGGATTTGCAAAGGAAAATGCGGGAACATTCGGCGCACCTGAATAAATAGCGTTTCAACATTCCTAAGGGGGAGATATGAAAAGGTCCGCGAGCGCCGCTGCGGTGTTGATGGGAGTGCTGTTCTCACTGCCGGCCCTGGCGCAGGATCCGGCCGCCGAGGAGGCCGTGGCTCCTGAGTCCGCCGAAGTCGCCCCTGCCGAGCCGATGGCAGCCGAAGCCCCGGCTGACACCGAAGCTCCGGCCGATGCCACGGCCGCCGATGCCGCCGGCACCGAAGCGGCTCCGGCGGATGCTGCGGCAGAAGCCGCCCCGGCCGATGCTTCCACCGAGGCTGTCGATGCCGGCGCCGAGGCTGCCCCGGCTGACGCGATGGCCACCGACCTGAGCGCCGAATCCGCTCCGGCCGAGGAAGCCCCGGTTGAAGAAGCCGCCGCCGAGGAAGCCCCGGCCGAAGAGACCGCCAGCGAGGATTCCGGCGAGCCCTTCCATTTCTACCTGGGCGTGGACAAGGCCGAGATCACCCTGGCGCTGTCGGATGACGCGCTGGAAACCGCCTTCGGCAGCGACGAGCTCGAATCCAGCATGTACCGCATCCGCGCCGGCATGCGCCTGCTCGATGCCGTGGGCCTGGAACTGCAGTACGGCGTGGCCGACGACAAGGACGACGGCGCCAAGAAGTTCGAGGTTGGCGAGTACTACGGCATCTTCGTGGTGCCCACCGGTTCGCTGTTCGAGCTGGTCGAGATTTCCGTGCCCATCGGCTACTCCTCGATGAAGGCTGAGCGTGGCGCGGCCAGCGAAACCTTCGACGGCGTGTCCTACGGCGTCAACCTGGAAGTGCCGATCACGCTGAACTCCGAGTGGTTCCCGGATATCCGCATTGGTGGCGGTGGCCTGGTGTATCGCGCCGACCGCGACTCGCGCGTGTACGGCTACCACTTCGGCGTGCGCCTGGATTTCAAGATCTAAGCGGGACCGAAGCAACGAAAAAGGGCGGCCTTCGGGCCGCCCTTTTTATTGCCTGTGGCAATGCTTACTTGGTGACGGTGATGGTGATCTTGGGCGAGGTCACCGAGGGGTTGTGGGGCTGGTGCTTCCAGTCGCCCAGTACCATCTGCAGGGTGTGCTTGCCGGGCTTCAGGTCCAGGGTGGTTTCGGTCTGGCCGCCGCCGAAGTGCTTGATCTGGTCGGTCATCGGCAGGGGCTTGGTCAGGTCCACCGTCGGGTCGTCGATCAGCAGGTGGTGGTGGCCGGTGTTGGCCTGGTTGATGCCGGCGGGGGCGACGCCCATGCCGGCGAGGCCGAAGACGACCTTGACCGGTCCCTTCACGGTGGCGCCGTCCTTGGGCTCGATGAAGTACACCGAGGCGCCGGCCGGGGCGGCCTGGGGCAGGCCGAGCTGCTCTTCAGCCTTCTGGCTGGCCTGCTGCTTGGCGGCGCCCTTGAGGTCCTTCCAGGTGTCGGCCTGGGCGGGGAGGGCGAAGGCGGCGGTCATTACGGCGGCGATACAGGCAAGACGCATCGGATTCTCCGTGTAGTGGGGGATGGCGGTCGGCCGATCATACGACGCCGGGCGGGGGATTAGGCGATCCGGGGATGCCCTTGTATAATGCCGGCCGTTCGTGAGGCGCCCCCCGGTTGGCGCCATGGGCCAGCGGTACTGCCAGCCCTTCCCGATACTCTTTTATTTCCAGCAGCCTGAACCGGCTCGGACCCGTAATCCCGCAGCAGGCGCGTTCAGGAGGTTTTACATGCCGTTTTCCGATCTGGGCCTTTCCGAGGCCCTGCTGCAGGCCGTTGCCCAGGAAGGCTACACCGAGCCGACCCCGATCCAGGCCCAGGCCATCCCGGTGGTGCTGTCGGGCCGCGATCTGCTGGCCGCTGCCCAGACCGGCACCGGCAAGACTGCCGCGTTCACGCTGCCGCTGCTGCACAAGCTGGGTCTGACCCCGCCGGACCCCAACGGCACGCATCGCGTCCGTACGCTGGTGCTGGTGCCGACGCGCGAACTGGCCGCCCAGGTGGCCGAAAGCGTGCGCACCTACGGCAAGCACCTGCGCCACCTGCGCACGGTCATGGTCGTCGGCGGCGTCAACATCAACCCGCAGATCGACAACCTCAAGCGCGGCTGCGACATCCTGGTCGCCACGCCGGGTCGCCTGCTGGACCTGGCCGGCCAGCGTGCCGTGCACCTGGGCAAGGTCGAGTTCCTGGTGCTGGACGAAGCCGACCGCATGCTCGACATGGGCTTCATCCACGACATCAAGCGCGTGCTGGCCCTGCTGCCGCAGAACCGCCAGAACCTGATGTTCTCGGCGACCTTCTCCAAGGACATCCGTGGCCTGGCCGAAGGCCTGCTGAAGAAGCCGCACACCATCGACATCGCGCCGCGCAACTCCGCCGCCGAGACCGTGACGCAGCGCGTGGTGCACACCGACAAGGCGCAGAAGGCCGACCTGCTGGCCTACATGATCAGCAGCGGCAACTGGCGCCAGACCCTGGTGTTCACGCGCACCAAGCATGCGGCCAACCGCCTGGCCGAGAAGCTGGCCAAGTGGGACATCACCACGGCGGCGCTGCACGGCAACAAGAGCCAGAACGCCCGTACCCGCGCCCTGGCGGACTTCAAGTCCGGCGTCGTGCGCGTGCTGGTGGCCACCGACATCGCCGCCCGCGGCCTGGACATCGACCAGCTGCCGCACGTGGTGAACTACGAGCTGCCGAACGTGCCGGAGGACTACGTCCACCGCATCGGCCGTACCGGCCGTGCCGGAGCCGAGGGCGAGGCGGTGTCGCTGGTCTCGCCGGACGAACGTGGCGAGCTCAAGGACATCGAGCGCCTGCTCAAGAAACCTGTGCCGGTCATGACGGTCGAAGGCTATACGCCGCGTCCGCAGGCGCCGGAGCCGCCGCGCCCGCCGCGTCCGCCCCAGGGCCAGCGTCGCCAGGCCACCGTGAGGGGCCGCGACCAGGGTTCCGACAAGCGTCCGCAGCAGGCGGGGCCGGGTGGCCGCAAGTCCTGGACCACCAGCGGTTCGCCGCACAAGACGGCCGAGCATCTGGCCGGCAAGAGCCGCAAGGTTCACTGAGCGGCAGAGAGATACCCCGCGGGCAGTGGCCTGTGGGTCATGATTCACATTTGGAGTACTGATATGAAGCGCATCTTCGCCGGCAACCTGCCCAGCGACACCACCGAAGCGGAACTGTCCGCCCTGTTTGCGGGCTTTGGCCGCGTGCGCTCGATCAAGCTGATGCAGGACGTCTTCAGCGGCCAGTGCAAGGGCTTCGGCTTCGTCGAGATGGAGGGCCACGAGGCCCGCGCCGCCATCGCCGGCCTTAATGGCAAGGAACTCCGCGGCAAGCCGCTCAAGGTCAACGAAGAGCAGCCGCGCGACGACAAGCGTGGTGGTTCGCGCCGCCGCTAACGCGGAGCGATACAGCGCAGTCCATCCATGGACGCGAACGCTGCAGACGGAGTGCCCGCCAGGGCGCTCCGTCTGCGCTTGTCCGCAAACTGAAAGCGGGCCCGCTCAGCCGGGCTTGATTTCACGCACGCCGCCAGGCGTGCCCAGCAGCAGCACGTCGGCCGGGCGATGGGCGAACAGGCCCACGGTCACCACGCCGGCGATCTGGTTGATCTGCGCCTCCAGCTTCACCGGGTCCAGGATTTCCAGCCCGCGCACGTCGATGATGACGTTGCCGTTGTCGGTGATCACGCCGTCGCGCAGGTAGGGCTGGCCGCCCAGCTTCACGATCTCGCGGCCGACATAGCTCTGCGCCATCGGGATCACCTCGATCGGCAGCGGGAACTTGCCCAGCACTCCCACCAGCTTGGATTCGTCCGCGATGCAGATGAACTTGCGCGAGGCGCCGGCCACGATCTTCTCGCGCGTCAGCGCCGCGCCGCCGCCCTTGATCAGCTGCAGGTGCTTGTTGGCCTCGTCGGCGCCGTCGACGTAGATCGACAGGGTGCCGGTCTTGTTCAGGTCCAGCACCGGGATGCCGAGCTTCTTCAGGCGCTCGGTGGAGGCATTGGAGGAGGACACCGCGCCCGGGATGTCGTCACGGATCTTCGCCAGCGCGTCGATGAAATAGTTCACGGTGGAGCCAGTGCCCACGCCCAGCACCTCGCCGGGGACGACGTACTTGAGGGCGGCTTCGGCGGCGGCCTTCTTGGCCTCGTCCTGGGTCATGATTCGGTGCTCGGTTGGAGTGGGTTCAGGCCTTGGGCGGTCGCGAGCCGAAGAGAGCGCTGCCCACCCGGACGAGCGTGGAGCCCTCCGCGATGGCATCTTCCAGGTCGTCCGACATGCCGGCCGAAATTGTATCCAGTTCCAGTCCGGCCCGGCGCAGTTCCTGGAACAACTCCCGCAGTTCCCGGAACGGTGCCCGGCGCTCGGCAGCGTCGGCGGCCGGCGCGGGAATGGCCATCAGGCCACGCAGGCGCAAGCGCGGCAACGCCGCCACGGCGCGGCACAGGTCCAGCGCCTCGGCCGGAGCGCAGCCGGCCTTGCTGGCCTCGCCCGAGACATTGACCTGCACGCAGACGTTCAGGGCCGGCAGCCCGGCCGGACGCTGGTCCGACAGGCGCTGGGCGATCTTCAGCCGCTCCACGCCATGTACCCAGTCGAAGCGCTCCGCTAGGCTGCGGGTCTTGTTGGACTGGACCGGGCCGATGAAATGCCATTCCAGCGGCAGGTCCGCCAGCTCCGCCTGCTTGTCCAGGGCCTCCTGCAGGTAGTTTTCGCCGAAGGCGTGCTGCCCGGCGGCATGCGCGCGGCGGACTTCGGACGCCCCGAAGGTCTTGGAAACCGCCAGCAGTCCGACGGATGACTCGGGCCGCCCGGCGGCCTTGCAGGCGGTGGCGATCCGCGTCCGGACCGAAAGCAGGTTGTAGGGAATGTCCGTCATGTTGCCTGCGCGCGTAAATGCCGATAACGTCTGGGGAATCTAAGCAAAGAGCATAGCTGGGGAGCTACCGGATGGATATCGCGCAGTTGCTGACTTTCAGCGTCAAACAGGGCGCGTCAGACCTGCACCTTTCGGCGGGTGTCGAGCCGATGATCCGTGTCGACGGCGACGTCAAGCGCATCAACCTGCCGCCGCTGGACCACAAGCAGGTCCACGACATGGTGTACGACATCATGAACGACAAGCAGCGCAAGAACTGGGACGAGTTCCTGGAAACCGACTTCTCCTTCGAGATTCCGGGCCTGGCGCGCTTCCGTGTCAACGCCTTCACCCACTCCCGCGGCTCGGGCGCGGTGTTCCGTACCATTCCGTCGAAGATCCTGTCGCTGGAAGACCTCAAGTGTCCGTCGATCTTCAAGGATATCGCCGAGTATCCGCGCGGCGTGGTGCTGGTGACCGGCCCGACCGGCTCCGGCAAGTCGACGACGCTGGCCGGTATCGTCAACCACATCAACGAAAACGAGTACGGGCACATCCTCACCATCGAGGACCCGATCGAGTTCGTCCATCAGTCCAAGAAGTGCCTGATCAACCAGCGCGAAGTCCACCGCGATACCCTGGGCTTCAACGAATCGCTGCGTTCGGCACTGCGTGAAGACCCCGACGTCATCCTGGTGGGCGAAATGCGCGACCTGGAAACCATCCGCCTGGCGCTGACCGCGGCGGAAACGGGACATCTGGTGTTCGGCACCCTGCATACCTCGTCGGCGGCCAAGACCATCGACCGTATCATCGACGTCTTCCCGGCGGCGGAAAAGGAAATGGTGCGCGCGATGCTGTCCGAATCGCTGCGTGCGGTGATCTCGCAGACCCTGCTGAAGAAGAAGGGCGGCGGCCGCGTGGCGGCGCACGAAATCATGATCGGCACCCCGGCCATCCGCAACCTGATCCGCGAAGCCAAGATCGCCCAGATGTACTCGGCCATCCAGACCGGCCAGAAGGAAGGCATGCAGACCCTGGACCAGTGCCTGAAGGAGCTGGTCAAGAAGGGCGTCGTCGGTATCGAAGAAGCTCGCTACAAGTCCGCGGATCCGCGCAACTTCACCGTCAATTGAATTCGGGTCGCAAGAACCCCAGGGGAGGCCGGCGATGGAACGCGACCAGGCAATAAAACTCGTACAGCAGCTGCTCACGCTGATGAAGCAGAAGGGCGCATCGGATTTGTTCATCTCGGCGGGATTCCCGCCGGCGATCAAGCTCGACGGCCAGATGACACCGGTGATGGACAAGCCGCTGCAGCCGGAGCAGGCGGCCATCATCATGCGATCGCTGATGAACGATCGCCAGATCAAGGAATTCGAAGCCACCAACGAGTGCAACTTCGCGATCAGCCCCCCGGGCATCGGGCGCTTCCGCGTCAATTCCTTCGTGCAGCAGGGCCGCGTCGGTGGCGTGATGCGTACCATCAACACCACCATCCCGACCATGGAGCAGCTGGGCCTGCCCGAGCAGCTCAAGAAGGTGGTGATGGAGAAGCGCGGCCTGGTGCTGATGGTCGGCGCCACGGGCTCGGGCAAGTCCACCTCGCTGGCAGCAATGGTGGGCTACCGCAACGCCAACTCGCGCGGCCACATCATCACCATCGAGGACCCGATCGAGTACGTGCACCCGCACAACGGCTGCATGGTGACCCAGCGCGAAGTCGGCCAGGACACCTTCTCCTGGGAAAACGCCCTGAAGAACACCCTGCGCCAGGCGCCGGACGTGATCCAGATCGGCGAAATCCGCACCCGCGAGACCATGGAACACGCGGTCAACTTTGCGGAAACCGGCCATCTGGTGCTGTCCACGCTGCACGCCAACAGCGCCAACCAGGCGCTGGACCGCATCATCAACTTCTTCCCCGAGGAGAAGCGCGAGCAGCTGCTGATGGACCTTTCGCTGAACCTCAAGGCCATCATCTCGCAGCGCCTGGTGCGCAAGGAAGGCGGCGGCCGCGCGGCAGCGATGGAAATCATGATCAACTCGCCGCTGATCGCCGACATGATCTTCAAGGGCGAGGTGGTCGGCATCAAGGAGGTCATGAGCCGCTCCAACGAGCAGGGCATGATCACCTTCGACCAGTTCCTGTTCGAGATGTTCGAGGACGGCGTCATCAACTTCGACGAGGCGCTCCGCAACGCCGACTCGCAGAACGAGCTGCGCCTGCGCGTCAAGCTCGAATCGCGTCGCGCCCGCCAGAACCTCATGGACGACGACATGGTGCGCAAGATGCAGATGAAGGAAGAAGAGAAATCGCAGCTGATGCACCGCTGAGCGCGCATCCGACTCGAACACAGGGAGTGGTACCGAGATGCTGAAAATCCTGCCGTATCTGAAACTGGCAGTGGAGAAGAACGCCTCCGACATCTTCTTCACGGCCAATGCACCGGCGATGCTGAAGATCGAGGGCGAGATGCACGCGGTCGGCAAGACGCTGCTGACCACCGAGTTCATCCGCGAACTGGCTTACAGCATCCTGACGCCGGAGCAGCAGAAGCACCTGGAAGAGCACTGGGAGCTGGACCTGGCGACCCAGGCCGGCGGCCTCGGCCGCTTCCGCGTCAACATCTTCCACCAGCGTGGCACGCTCGGCATGGTACTGCGCTATGTCCGCTCCCAGGTGCCCACGATCGCCGAGCTGGGTGTGCCCGAGGTGCTGGGCGACCTGATCATGCTCAAGCGTGGCCTGGTCCTGATGGTCGGCGCCACCGGCTCAGGCAAGTCGACCACGCTGGCGGCGATGATCAATCACCGCAACGAGCTGGCCAGCGGCCACATCCTGACGATCGAGGATCCGGTGGAGTTCGTGCATCCGAACCGCCGCAGCATCGTCAACCAGCGCGAGGTCGGCACCGATACGATCAGCTACGAGCGCGCGCTGAAGAGTTCGTTGCGCGAGGCGCCGGACATGATCCTGATCGGCGAGGTGCGCGTGCGCGAGACCATGGAAGCCTGCATCCAGCTGGCCAACACCGGTCACCTGGCGGTCTCCACCCTGCATGCCAACAACGCCAACCAGGCATTGCAGCGTATCGTGAACCTGTACCCGCCCGACCTGCGCGACCAGCTCTACATGGACCTGGGCCTGACGCTGCGCGCGATCATTTCGCAGCGCCTGGTGCGCCGCAAGGACGGCCGCCGCGTGCCGGCCTTCGAGGTCATGATCAACACGCCGTACGTGCAGGAGCTGATCCTCCACAAGCGTATCGACGAGATCAAGGAAGCCATGAACCAGTCCTCGGACAAGGGCGTGCTGACTTTCGACGCCTCGCTCTACGGGCTGTACAAGCAGGGCATCATCGAGCTGGACGAAGCCCTGAACAACGCCGACTCGCGCACCAACCTGGAAGCGAAGATCAACTTCGGCGGATAAAAAGGGCGCCCGCCGGGCGCCCTTTTTTCAGGAAGCAGGGAGCAGGGCGTCTACCCGCGCCAGGAAGCCTGGACCGTCGCGGCGTTACTGGCGCGACTTCTTCTGCTTCCTCGGCGCCTTGCCCGTGTGGAGCTGGACGTAGCTTTCGGCCAGGAACTGCAGGTACTGCTCCATGCTGTCGGCGCGGGCGATCTCGGCGTCTTCCAGCTGGCGGCTGCGCAGTTGGGCCAGGAGGTCGGAGGCGACCCCCATGTGCTCCAGCAGGCGGTCCGGGCTCATCGACAGCAGCTCCTGCTCCACCAGCTTGATGCGCAGGTTCAGGCGCAGGAACAGCAGTTTGGTGCCTTCCACTTCACGCTGTGCGGCGGGGGAGGGCTCCGCCGTGTTCGCCGGGGCAGCTTCCGGCGAGGTCTCCACCACAGCCGGAGCCTCGCTGGCCGGTGCTTCGAGGTGCGCGGGCGCTGCTTCCGGGGCCGTGGTCGGCTCGGCGGCCGGTTCTGCCGGGGCGGCGGCGGTCGTTTCCGGTGCCTCGGCGGTCCCGGCGGCCAGCAGGGGGCCACAGGCGGCCAGGGCGATCAGGGCGGCGAAAAGGCGCGCAGGCATGGGCAGAAGCGGCAAAAACGGGATAAATGGCCTGCCAGCTTAGCAAAAACCGGCTGGCGGCCGGCCCTGGACTTGCGCGCAGAGGGCTGAATCACTAAACTCCGCGACCTTTCTGGCCTCCTTCACGGGTTGCCAGGGCTGTACCGAGGTTGCCTTCGGGCAACTGAACTATAACTACCGATGTGGAATGGAACGATGAAGACCATCTTCGTGAATTCCGAAACCGTCAAGCGCGACTGGTACGTGATTGACGCAACGGACAAGGTTTTGGGCCGAGTGGCCACCGAGTGTGCCCGTCGCCTGCGCGGCAAGCACAAGCCCGAGTACACCCCGAACTGCGACACCGGCGATTACATCGTCGTGATCAATGTCGACAAGATCAAGGCTACGGGCAACAAGCTGCAGGACAAGGTGTACTACCGTCACACCGGCCACCCGGGCGGCATCAAGTCGACCACCCTGGGCAAGATGCTGCAGGAGCACCCGACCCGCGTCCTCGAGAAGGCGGTCAAGGGCATGCTGCCGACCGGCCCGCTGGGCTTCGCCCAGTACCGCAAGCTGAAGGTGTACGCCGGTGCCGAGCACCCGCACACCGCACAGCAGCCGAAGCCGCTCAACTTCTAAGGTTCCGATTCCATGGCCAAGAACATCGAATACAAGTACGGCACGGGCCGTCGCAAGACTGCTGCGGCGCGCGTGTTCCTCAAGCCGGGCTCCGGCGCGATCACCATCAACGCCAAGACCGTCGAAGAGTATTTCGGCCGCGAGACCTCCCGCATGCTGGTTCGCCAGCCGCTGGAACTGGTCGACGCGCTGACCCGCTTCGACATCAAGGTCACCGTTGTCGGCGGCGGCCCTTCGGGCCAGGCCGGCGCGGTGCGCCACGGCATCACCCGTGCGCTGATGCAGTACGACGAGAGCTTCCGTCCGGCGCTGCGCGCCGCCGGCCTCGTCACTCGCGACGCCCGTGAGGTTGAGCGTAAGAAGGTCGGTCTGCACAAGGCCCGTCGCGGCACGCAGTACTCCAAGCGCTAAAAAAGCGTTTGGCTTTTGGGGCGGCGGGGTTATACTCGCCGCCCTACGATTTCCGGTTCCGGATGGGAGATCGTCTAATGGTAGGACAACAGATTCTGACTCTGTTTATCTAGGTTCGAGTCCTAGTCTCCCAACCATCCGATGCAGTAAGGGAAAGCCCGCGCAAGCGGGCTTTCTTGTGTCTGGAGTCCAGAACGAGCCATGACGAAGATCGCCCTCACCCCCTTCGCCCGCACCCGCCTGTTCCCGTCCTCGGGCCGCCGCAATGCCATCGTCGGCAGCACGCCCGCGGAATGGGAGCGCTACCTGAACGAACACGAGCCCCTGAAGGTGCTGGAGGGCTACGCGCCGTTCTGCAAGCTGCACGTGCATGCCAACTGGACGCAGACGCGCTGCCTGACGGCGCCGATCACTCCCGAGAACCGGCACCTGCTGCATAGCGGCTACGAGGCACGCTCGCGCGAGGAGTTGCCGGTGCTGGTGCGCTGGTTCGAGGGCGTGGAGCCGCCGGTGGCCAGCTATCTGGTGGTGATCCTCTACAGCCGCGAGCAGATGCAGAAGGAAGGTACGCCGGTGGACGCCGACTGGGGCGTGGTCGGCTGCCTGGCCACGGCCGAGCCGGAAGAGATCCCGATGGCGCCGATCACGATGATGCGCAATGCCCTGGGCGTGGAGGAGGGCGGTTCCGGCGTGCCGATGGACCGGGCCGCCTATCGCCGCAGCGTGGAGTTCTGGGAGCGCAACGCCAACTGGCGGGTCTGAGGCTTTCCCAAAAAGAAGGCCCGCTTGAGGCGGGCCAGGATTCCAAGGGAGTCGGGACTAGCATGCGCCGGAAATACGGCGCCGGAATGGCCGTTTCGCCGCCGTAAATCCCCCACTCGTCGGCCCTGGCCGGTACGCCTCGGCCGGGAGGGCGGGGGCGAACGGGCAGAATTGCCTTAGAATCCGGGCCCTTGTCCCAACCCAGACCGGAGTCCCCCTTGGACGACTTACAGGACCTGCTCGACCGCAACGAACGCTGGGCGGAGCGGGTGGTGGCCGATGACCCCGAGTTCTTCAAGCGCCTGGTCGGCCAGCAGACCCCCAAGTACCTCTGGATCGGCTGCTCCGACTCGCGTGTGCCCGCCAACGAGATCGTCGACCTGCAGCCGGGCGAGCTGTTCGTCCACCGCAACATCGCCAACGTGGTGCCGCTGTCGGACGTCAACGCGCAGTCGGTGATCCAGTTCGCCGTGGAGGTGCTCAAGGTGGAGCACATCATGGTGGTGGGGCACTACCGCTGCTCCGGCGTGCATGCGGCGCTGCATGCCAAGGAACTGGGCGGCGTATCCGATTTCTGGCTGAGCCAGGTGCGCTCGGTGGCGGCGCGCCATGCCGGCGTGCTGGATGAGCAGGACAACGACCACCAGCGTGAGTCCTTCCTCTGCGAGCTGAACGTGCTGGAGCAGTCCTTCAACGTCTGCACCTCGGTGCCGGTGCGCAATGCCTGGGCGCGTGGGCAGAAGCTGGCGGTGCACGGCTGGATCTATCGCCTGGGCGATGGGCGCCTGCGCCACCTGGACTTCAGCGTGGATGCCGAGACCAACCTGGAAGCACTGCGGGCCGAGGCCGTCGCCAAGATCGGCGCCGCACGGCGCGAGCACTACTCGGGCCGGCGCAACACCTGATGCGGATCGAGCTCTCCGGGCGGCGCGCCTTGGTCACCGGCGGCACCGGCGCGATCGGCTCGCGCATCTGCGCGGCGCTGGCCCGCAGCGGAGCCCAGGTCATCGCCAACTGCGCGGAGTTCGACCTGGCCGCGGCGCAGGAGCAGCAGGCACGCTGGCAGGCCGAGGGCCTGGAGATCGCCCTGGAGCCCTTCGACGTGGCCAGCTTCGAGGCCAGCGCCGCCGCCATCGGCCGCATCGGGCCGCTCGACATCCTGGTCAACTGTGCCGGCATCACCCGGGATGCGCCCTTGCGGCGCATGCAGCCCCAGCAGTGGCAGGACGTGCTGCGGGTGAACCTGGACAGCGTCTTCAACACCAGCCGCCACGTGGTCGAGGGCATGTGCGAGCGCGGCTGGGGCCGCATCGTCAACATCTCCTCGGTCAACGGACAGAAGGGGCAGTTCGGCCAGACCAACTATTCCGCCGCCAAGGCTGGCGTCCATGGCTTCACCATGGCCCTGGCCGCGGAAACCGCGCGCAAGGGGGTCACGGTCAACACGGTCTCCCCGGGCTACATCGACAGCCCCATGATCCGCGCCGTGCCCGAGGACGTCCGCGCGCGCATCCTCGAGGGCATCCCGGCCGGCCGCTTCGGCCAGCCGCAGGACATCGCCAGCGCAGTGACCTTCCTCTGCGCCGAGCAGGCCGCCTTCATCACAGGCGCCAACCTGCCGGTGAACGGCGGGCAGTTCATGTCGGCCTAGGCTGGTAGCGCAGTAGCAATCCCAGCCTGCGCGCAGGGTCAATTCAGTGATTTCCGTAATAGCCCATGAAAAACATGGGCTTGGTGGAACTTTCGCTTTCTGACATCTGTAAATAATCCATCACGACTTGTACTTGACACAATTCGTGAATAAGATTCACGAATAAACCGGCATTACATTTTCATTCTCCCTCCCATCCTCCGCCCCATGGGCACCAAGGAACGTCGCCAGCGTGAGTTCGAGGACCGTGAACAGGTCTTCCTGGACTGCGCGCGCGACCTGATCCGCGACGAGGGGCTGCTGAACCTGCAGATGTCGCGTATCGCCGAGAAGAGCGAGTACGCGGTCGGCACCCTGTACAAGCATTTCGCCTCCAAGGAAGACCTGCTGCTGGCCCTGGCCGCGGTGGATACCGAAAAACACGTCGCCATGTTCCAGCGTGCCACGCAGTGGCAGGCCAAGGCGCGTGACCGCATGGTGGCGATCGCGGTGGCCGACATGATCTTCGTGCGCCGCAACCCGGACTTCTTCCGCCTGGGGCAGTACGTCTTCACCGAAGTGGTCTGGAAAGCGGCTTCGACCGAACGCCGCCAGGCGATGCTGGTCGCCAGCGATCCGATCGCCGACATGGTGACGGGGATCGTCAACGACGGCATCGCGGCCGGCGAGCTGGAGCTGCGCGGCATGGCGGCCGAGGAGATCTGCACGGGTCTCTGGGCACTGTCCGCCGGGACGCACAACCTGGTGCACGCCGAAGGCGTGCTGGAAGACTTCAACATACGTGATCCCTACCGGCTGATGTGTCGCCATACCCAGGTGATGCTCAACGGTTACGGTTGGCGCCCGCTGGTGGATGTCAGCGACGGTGCGGCCCTGGATGCCCTGATCAAGAGAATTTGCAACGAGGTGTTCGATGACCTGTGCAGCGAATAAGAGCCGGCGAGTGGCCGTGCTGCTGGTTGGTGTGCTCGGCGGCGTTTCCGCGCCGGCCTCGGCGATGACGCTCGGCGACGCCTACCAGCGTGCCCTGCAGCACGATCCGGCGATCGCGAGCTCGATCGCCCAGTACGAGGCCGATCGCGAGGCCAGCGAGCTGGAGCGTGCCGAACTGAGGCCGCTGATCTCGGCCGACGGCAAGTACGAGTTCGCGCATACCGACTCCGACGGCGTGTTCGGCAATACCAAGGACGACTACTGGGCCTGGTCCGCCGGCGTGAGCCTGCGCCAGGCCCTGTTCCGCCTGGACTGGTCCGCCCGCGGCCAGCGCGCCAATGCGCTGGATGCCCTGAGCGACATCTCCATCACCGATCGCCGCCAGAAGATGCTGCTGCGCACCGCGGAGCGCTACTTCGGCGTGCTCAACGCGCAGGACTCGGTGGAGCAGGCCGGTGCCGAGGCCAGGGCCATCCGCGAGTCGCTGGAGGACACGCGCAAGCGCTATGAAGTGGAACTGGTGCCGGGCACCGACCTGAAGGAAGCCCAGGCCCGCGACGACCTCGCCCAGGCACGCTTGCTGTCGGCGCGCCGTGCGCTGGACAATGCCCGCGACGCGCTGGACGAGGTCACCGGCAATGGCCGCGTGGCCCTGCCGCAGATCCGCGACGACGCCGAGTTCCCGCCGCTGGAACCGGCGCAGGTGGAAGACTGGGTCAAGGCCGCGCGCGAGCACAATCCGTCGATCCTGCAGGCGCAGCAGAACGCCGTGATTGCCGGTGCCGACCGCCGCAGCCGCGTCGCCGAGGCTGCGCCCTCGCTGGATCTGGTGGGGCGTGCCGGCCGTAGCGACGACAGCGATTTCGACTTCGGCCAGCGCGCGGACGATGCGCGCATCGGCGTGCAGCTGACGGTGCCGCTCTACGCCGGTGGCGGTGTCAGCGCCGCCAAGCGCCAGGCCGCCGCCAGGGAACGCTTCGCCACGGCCGAGCTCAACCGTACCACGCTGGAGACCGAGCGCCAGACGCGCCAGCTCTTCAACCAGGTGCAGACCGCGTACTCCGAAACCCAGGCCTACAACCGTGCCCTGGTCTCGGCCAAGGCGGCGGAAACCGCGACGCGCGCCGGCTACGAGGCCGGCACCCGCACCATCACCGACGTGCTCGACGCGCAGTCGCGCACCGTGCAGGCCCAGCTGAACTACGACTCCACGCGCTATTCGCTGCTGCTCAACCTGCTGCAGCTCAAGCAAGCCGCCGGCAACCTGACGGAGCGCGACTTCGCCGGGATCGACAAATTGATGCAGCCCGTTTCGGCCCAGTAAGACACAGATTGCCTTTGAAGGACGTGTTATGACCAAGAGAATGATCATCATGCTGGTACTCGTCACCATCGTTTTCGGTGGTGTGTTCGGCATGAAGTACATGGGCAACGTGATGATGAACAAGTACGTCGATGCCATGCCGATTCCGGCGGCGACGATCACGGCCGGCAAGGTGCAGAAGATGAGCTGGGACAACCGGCTCGAAGCCATCGGCAGCTTCGTGCCGGTCAACGGCACCGACGTCACCACCGAGGCCGGCGGCATCATTACCGCGATCCACTTCGAGTCGGGCCAGAAGGTGCAGAAGGGCGACCGCCTGCTGACGCTGGACGCGGCCAACGAGCGCGGCGACTACAAGCGCCTGCAGGCCCAGGCCGAGCTGGCCGACCTGAACCGCGCGCGCCGCGAGAAGCTCTACAAGCTCGAGGCGATCTCCAAGTCCGACTATGACGCCGCGGTCAGCGAGGCCAATGCCGCGCGCGCCGCCGTCGAGGCACAGGGTGCCAAGCTGGCCCAGAAGGAAATCCGCGCACCGTTCGCCGGTGAGCTGGGCATCCGCCGCGTCAACGTCGGCCAGTTCATCAACCCGGGCTCGCCGATCGTCACCCTGCAGTCGCTGGACCCGATCGACATCGACCTGACCCTGCCGGAACAGTACGTCGGCGCCGTGAAGCCGGGCTTCAAGGTGGCGGTGAAGGTCGAGGCCTACCCGGACCTGGAATTCGGCGGCGAAATCCTGGCGGTGGAGCCGCGCATCGACGAGGCCACCCGCAACTTCCGCCTGCGCGCGCGCCTGCCGAACCCGGACAGCCAGCTGCGCGCCGGCCAGTTCGGCCGCGTGCGCCTGGAGCTGCCGGGCATGCGCGAGATCCTGGTGATCCCGCGCACCGCGATCAACTACGACTCCTACGGCACCTCGGTGTTCGTGGTGCAGAAGAAGAAGGTCGATCCCAATGCACCCAAGGCGGAGCCGATGCCGGGCATGCCGGCCGGCCCGACCACCGACCTGGAAGTGTCGCAGCGCTTCATCAAGGTGGGCGAAGCCCGCGGCGACTACGTGATCGTGGTGGAAGGCATCAAGGAAGGCGAGCAGGTGGCGACCTCCGGACTGCTGAAGCTGCGCAACCAGCAGCCGGTGGTCATCACGCAGGAAGGCCAGCTGAAGAACACGCTGACGCCGAAGCCGGCGGAAGGCTGAAATCGCCTGCGGCGATTTCGGCGGGCGCTCTCATGGATGAGTGCCTTGAGGTCAGACGGAACCCTTCGAGGTCGCCCCATGGCGACCTCGAGGCCAGGCTGTATGAGACGTGAGCTGTAGTTGACGCTCCATCGAGCGCCAACGAACCAAGAAGCAGGTGCACCACATGAACTTCACCGATATCTTCATCAAGCGGCCGGTCCTGGCGACCGTCATCAGCCTGGTCATCCTGCTGCTGGGTGTGCGCGCGTTCTTCAACCTGACCGTGCGCGAGTATCCCTTCCTGCAGAACGCGCAGCTGCTGGTCACGGTGGCCTATCCGGGTGCCGATCCGGCGCTGGTCGAAGGCTTCGTCACCACGCCGCTGGAGCGCGAGATCGCCACGGCCGACGGCATCGACTTCCTGACCTCCACCAGCGCTGCCGGCCTGAGCACCATCACGGCCAACCTGCGCATGACCAAGAATCCGGCCGAAGCCATGACCGAGATCTCGGCCAAGGTCGCCAAGCTGCGCAGCCAGATGCCGGAGGGCTCCGAGGACCCGGTGATCCAGGTCGCCGAGGGCGGTGGCACGGCGGCGATGTACCTGACCTATTCGTCCCAGGTGCTCGACAAGAGCCAGATCACCGACTACCTCAGCCGCATCGTCGAGCCTCAGCTGGCCGCGATCCCCGGCATCGAGCGCGCCGAACTGCAGGGCGCCCGCACCTATGCCATGCGCATCTGGCTCAAGCCCGACCGCCTGGCCGCCCATAACCTGACGGCAGGCGAGGTCTACTCGCGCATCCGCCAGCAGAACGTGCTGTCGGCAGTGGGCGAGACCAAGGGCAACTTCGTCAAGATCGGCCTGTCGGCGCAGACCGACCTGCGCACCACCGAGCAGTTCCGCCAGATGGTGGTGCAGTCCGACGGCAACACCGTGGTGCGCCTGTCCGACGTCGCCAACGTCATCCTCGGCTCCGAAACCTACGAAGGCGGTGCCGGTTGGGACGGCGACCCGGCCCTGTTCGTGGCGATCAAGATCCGGCCCGACGCCAATGTGCTCGACGTGACCAAGGCCATCAACGACATGTGGCCGGCCATGACCAAGGCCCTGCCGGAAGGCCTCAAGGCCGAGATCGGCTACGACTCCACGATCTACATCAAGGAGGCGATCAGCGAGGTGGTCAAGACGCTGGTCGAGGCCGTGCTGATCGTGATCCTGGTGATCTTCCTGTTCCTGGGCTCGATGCGTAACTCGCTGATCCCCGCGATCACCGTGCCGCTGTCGCTGATCGGCGGCCTGTTCATCATGATGGTGATGGGTTTCACCATCAACCTGCTGACCCTGCTGGCAATGGTGCTGGCGATCGGCATGGTGGTGGACGACGCCATCATCGTGATGGAGAACATCCATCGCCACATCGAAGAGGGCATGAAGCCCTTCGATGCCTCGATCAAGGGCGCGCGCGAGCTGGTCGGCCCGGTCATCTCCATGACCGTCACCCTGCTGGCGGTGTACGCGCCGATCGCCTTCCTCGGCGGCATCACCGGCACGCTGTTCAAGGAGTTCGCCTTCACCCTGGCGGGCAGCGTGCTGATCTCCGGCATCATCGCCCTGACGCTGACGCCGATGATGTGCGCGCGCATCCTCAAGCCGACGCATGGCGAGGGCGCCGAGGAAAACCGCCTGGCCGCCTGGCTCGACGCGAAGTTCGAGAAGTGGCGCAACGCCTTCAAGGCCCGCCTGCACAGCGCCATGGACACGCGCCTGGTGATCCTGGTGTTCGGCGGCCTGATGTTCGTGTTCTCGATCCTGCTGATGATGAACACGCAGGGCGAGCTGGCGCCGGAAGAGGATCTGGGCTTCGCCTTCTCGATCAGCGAGACCGACGGCTACGCCACGCAGGAGTACATGGACGAGTACTTCGCCGAGATCCAGAAGGTGGCACTCAAGCATCCGGAGCTGGATCACATCTTCACCTTCGTGATCGATACCAGCCAGGCCTTCATGGGCATGGTGATGAAGCCCTGGGCCGATCGCGAGACCGCCACCAAGAACATCCTGGCCGAGATGCAGCCGGACATGGAGAAGGTCGCCGGCATCCGCTGGGCCGGCCTGCAGCCGCCGCCGCTTCCGACGCCTGGTCAGGGCTACCCGGTCGAGTTCGTGCTCAAGTCCACCTCCGATCCGGTGACGATGGCGCGTGTGGGCGACGAGATCATCCAGCGTGCGCTGGCGCAGAAGAAGTTCTTCTACGCCGCCCCGCGCCTGCGGATCGACCGCCCCGAGGCGGTGATCGAGATCGACCGCGACAAGGCGGCCCTGCTGGGCGTGGACATGGCGCAGCTGTCGGGCGACCTGTCGGCGCTGCTGGCGGGCGGCGAGGTCAACCGCTTCTCCTACGAGGACCGCTCCTACAAGGTGATCCAGCAGGTGGAGCGTGGCGACCGCCTCAACCCGGCGCAGCTCGAGGGCTACTACACGCGTGCCTCCAACGGCGAGCTGATCCCGATCTCGACGCTGGTGAAGATCAGCTCGCGCATCGTGCCGCGCTCCATCGAGCACGCGCAGCAGCTCAACTCCAACACCATCGTGGCGGTGCCGCGCCCGGACGTGACGCAGGGTGAAGCCCTGAAGATCCTGGAGGACATCGCCGCCGAGGTGATGCCGGCCGGCTTCCAGATCGACTACGCCGGTCCGTCGCGCCAGTTCAAGACCGAGGGCTCGGCACTGCTGGTGACCTTCGGCTTCGCGTTGATCATCATCTACCTGGTGCTGGCCGCGCAGTTCGAGTCCTTCCGCGATCCGCTGGTGATCCTGGTGACGGTGCCGATGGCGGTCTGCGGCGCGCTGCTGGTGCTGAACATATTCGCCATCACCAACGGCATGCAGATGACCGCATTGCCTGGCATGACCTTGAACATCTACACCTGGGTGGGCCTGATCACGCTGATCGGCGTGATCTCCAAGCACGGCATCCTGATCGTGGAGTTCGCCAACAAGCTGCAGGAGCGTGGCCTGAGCAAGCGTGATGCGATCGAGGAAGCCACCTCGGTGCGTCTGCGCCCGGTGCTGATGACGACCGCGGCGCTGGTGATCGGCATGGTGCCGCTGCTGCTGTCCTCGGGTCCCGGCACGGCCGCGCGCTTCTCGATGGGCCTGGTAATCGCTTCGGGCATGACCATCGGCACGCTGTTCACGCTGTACGTGGTGCCGGCCATGTACCTGTACATCGGCCACGACCTGTCCAAGTCGCATGCGGCCGGCTCGCAGCCGCCGCCGGTGCCGCAGCTCAACCACTGATTTTTTCTCTCAGCCCATTAGGCCCGCGCAAGCGGGCCTTTCTTTTGGGCGGCGATTCCCGCTGGCGTCAGCCGGCTTTGCGGGCCCGCGCGGCGGGCTTCACCGCCGCATCCATGTAGGGCGCCAGGAAGCCCGCCATCGCCGCCACGGCGGCATCGCGGTAGGCCGGCGTGATCTCGCCGTGCTCGAAGAAGGAGCGGCGGAAGCAGGCGGTGCCGATGTCGGCCGCCAGCGTCGTCAGGTCCGGCGGGCCCTGCGGCAGCAAGCCACCCTGATACCAGACCATGCGGCCCAGTTCGCCCAGGCGCTTGTTGGTGCGCTCCTGCGCGCGGTAGCTGTCGTCGGTCACCGCGCCGCCCAGGATCAGCAGGCGCGCCGCGGGGTTGGCGTTGTGGAAGGCCACCGCGTGTTCCACCACCGCGGCAGTTCCAGCGCGCCAGCCGAGGCCGCGTAGCTCCTCGGCGCGCGAGACGAACACCGCTTCCAGTTCCACCAGGTAGCGCCCCACCAGTTCATTGAGGATCGCGTAGGGCGTGGGGAAGTAGGCGTAGACGCTGCCGCGCGTATACCCCAGGCGCTCGGCCAGGGCAGGGATCGAGAAACCTGACAGTCCCTGCTCGGTCAGCAGCGTTTCGGCGGCCTGCAGTATGCGGTCGAAGCGGTCCTTCGCGCGCTGCTGCGTGGGCTGCCGGGCTACGGCCGAAGGGTCCAGGGCGTCGTTCATTCAGGCCAAGCATAGTGGTCGCCCGTTGAATTGACAAATGTCAATATTGGATTATATTGACATAAGTCATAAATAACCCAGGTCATGGACTGTTGGAGGAGACAGCATGAACCACGGCAAAACCAGGGCAGGCCCCTTGCTGGCTGCCGTACTCTGCGTCGCCTTGCTCGCTGGCTGCGCGCCGGGCCGCAGCAGTCCCGTCAGCGGCGGTGGCGTGGCCGCCCGCAGCGTGGAGGAGCATTTCGGCAGCCGTGTGCAGCCGAATCTCGACTTCTGCCGCAGCTGCCATGTGCCGGGCGGCGTTGCCGACGTGGAGGACGGCAAGGACTTCATGCTGTCGCCGGACCGGTCGGGCGACATGGAAAGCCTGCGAGCCAGCTGGGAGCGCCTGGGCGGCAACAATCCCACCTCGCGCATCCTGCTGATGTCCTCGGGGCAGGAGACCCCGCACACCGGCGGCGCACCCTGGCCGGTGGGCAGCGCGGCGTACCAGAACATGGAGATCCTGCTGAAGTGCTTCGAGAGCCCGTCCGCCTGTGGCGGCCTGCTCGGAGGCGGACTGGACGCCGGTGAACTGCTGCCGCTGCTGGGCAGTTCGCGCGGCGGGCACCGCTGGTTCGATTTCTGCGAGGGCAAGGATGACGACGCCTCCCTGCCGGCCGATCCGCGTTCGCTGGTGCAGCCCGGCTTCAACGACGGCAAGGCGGTGTACTACAACGCCTGGTGGAAGGACTGCCACGCCGAGCCGGAAAAGGTCAACGAGCGCGCGCATCCGAAGACCTGCGGCGAGCTGCGCGCCAGCCACGAGCGTGGCGCTGTCCTGATGAAGGGTTTGGGCAAGGTCGGCGCCGGCAACTTCTTCGCCGCTACCGGAGAGGGCGGGCTGTTCGCGACCACCGCCGAGGGCTACAACCGGCTCTGGCGCATCTGGGGCATGAGCGAGCGCCCGGACAATTTCGACGACCTGGTGGCCGAGCGCTTCGGCCTGCCGCGCACCCTGGAGCGCAATCCTTACCCGTTGCCTGGCGAGGACCCCAACGATCCGGAGATCGATGGCGGCAGCGGCCAGTTGCCCGCCAGCCTCACGCAGACGCGCACGGCCGACGGCCGCTGGAGCGGACGCATCGGCCTGAACTGCCATGGTTGCCACAGCGGCCAGATCGGCAGCGCCAAGGACGGGCCCGGCCTGGGCCTGGTCTATGGCTCCGGCAATCCCAACGGTGACGTCTCGGTGATCGCACGCGATCTGGGCCTGACCGGCGCACCGGCGATCTCCGCCTTCGCGCTGTTCAGCACGCAGCGCGGCACCAACAACGCCGCGTTCTTCAACATCGCCGCGTTGGGCGGCGTGCGGCCCGATCTGTCGCTGCTCGACACCCTGCGCTCGGGCTCCAATGCCTCGGGGGACAACCCGGCCTGGTGGAACATGGGCCACCGGCCGCTGAAGTTCTGGAACGGTTCCTTCCCGGCCGACGCGGTGCGCGTGGACCTGGCGTTCTTCACGCCGCTGGGTGGCGGCAACTCCGACGCTTTCGTCAGCGAGCATGCGCAGGACGCGGACCACTGGGTGCTGTCGCAGAAGGCACCGGCCTATCCGTTGGACATCGACACCGCGCTGGCGGAGCAGGGCGCCATCCTGTTCCACAGCAAGGACCTCTGGGCCAAGGGCCTGGACAACCCGGCGGCACGCCCGGCCGGCGGCAACGGCTCCTGCGCCAGCTGCCACGGCGCGTACTCGCCGCGCTTCGTGCACGACAAGGCCTACCTCGCCGACCCCGCGCTGGAAGGCGTGGCCAGCTACGTGGTGCCCCGCGCGGTGATCCGCACAGACTTCGCCCGCGCCAACACCGACAACGAGGGCGTTTCGCAGGCGCTGTCGCGCACCGCCATCGGCTATCCCGAGACCGCCGACGCCGGGCCGCAGCAGGACTGCGGCGCGCAGACCCGCGCCGCGACGCGCGGCACCGACCGCGAGCTGGGTTATCTCGCGCCGCCGCTGTACGGCGCCTGGGCCACGGCGCCCTACTTGCACAACGGCTCGGTGCCCGATGCCTGGACCCTGCTGAAGCCCTCCGAGCGCCCGCGACTGTGGCGTCGCGTCTCCGCGCCGCCGCGCCCGGACCAGGCCGGCAAGGTGGTGATGGGCTTCGACACCGACATCACCCGCGCCTATGACCCGGAGAAGCTCGGCTGGAAGTACGACGTCATGTCCTGCGGCATGGGCACCACGCCCTTCCTCGACTGCGATCCGCTGAACCCCGATGAAGACCCGCTGGTGCGGGCGCTGATCAACACGCTCTACGGCAACCTGCTGGCGGCCTGGAACATCGGCAACGCCACCTCGCTGCTGCAGCTCACGCCACAGCAGATCGAGGATCGCAAGATCTACAACAGCAATCTCTTCAGCCAGGGCAACGAGGGCCACGACTTCACGGCGGTGCTGACCGACCCGGAGCGTCGTGCGCTGATCGAGTACCTGAAGACGCTGTAGCCATGAACCAGGGAGGAGAAACCCGATGAACAACAGCAAGACGTTCGCGAGAGTCGTGATCGGTGCCGGCGTGCTGGGCCTGTCCCTGGCGGCGGCCGCCTACGATCCGCAGGCACCGCTGCTCGGCAGCAGCCGTGGCGGCTCGGCCCAGTGGGACTTCTGCTACGGTCAGCCGGACAGCGCCATGCTGCCGCCGGACCCGCGCACGCTGGTGCAGCCGGGCATCAGCACCGGCAAGGCGGTGCACTTCAACGCCTTCTGGAAGAACTGCCACGTCAACCCCGCTGCGGTGCAGGAAGAGGGTGCGGCGACCACCTGCGGCGAGCTGCGCAATCGCTTCGATCGTGGCGAGGCCCTGCTGACCGGCGGCCACCCCGGTGTCGGCGCGCTGTTCACCGGTACCGACGCGACGCGCCCCGAGGCCGGCTTCGGCATCGCCACCTTCACCGCCGACCAGTACAACCAGCTCTGGCGCATCTGGGGCGGCTTCATGACGCGGCCGGACAACTTCGACACCCTGATCGCCGAGCGCTACGGCTCCGGTTTCGGGGCGGGCCGCAATCCCTATCCGCGCCCGGGCGAGAATCCCAACCGCACCAATGGCGGCAGCGGCAAGCTGCCGGAGATGTTCACCCAGTTGCGCAACCCGGACGGCAGCTGGAGCGGGCGCATCGGCATCACCTGCCATGCCTGCCACAGCGGCGTGGTCGGCAAGGCCGCGGACGGCCCGGGCCTGGGCCTGCTGCAGGGCAGCGGCAGCAGCCTGGCGGACCTGGACCTGCTGCTGCGCGACATGCTGCCGCTGGGCTATCCGGCCTCCTTCGCCACCTTCGCCAACCTGAATCGCACGCGCGGCACCAACAACGCCAGCGACATCAACCTGGCCTTCCTGTTCCCCGACGAGCGCCCGTTGACTCCCAGGGAGGTCATGGGCGTGTTCAACTCCGGCTCGACCGCAGGCATGGACACGCCGGCCTGGTGGAACATGGGACATCGTCCGGTGAAGTTCGTGGACGGTGTCTTCCCGATGGATGCGCCGCGCGTGGACATGGTGTTCTACACACCGTTCTTCGGCCTGTTCGGGGCGCTCGGTGGCCCGGTCAGCGAGGCGGGCCAGGACTGGATGCGGGCCAACGGGCCGGCGCTGAACACCTGGGTGGAGTCGCTGAAGGCGCCGAAGTATCCGCTGCCGGTCGACACCGCGCTGGCGGAGCAGGGCGCCGTGATGTTCCACACGCTGGACATGTGGGCGCCCTCGCGCAACAACCCGGTGCCGCGTCCGGAGGGCAATGGTTCCTGCGCTAGCTGCCACGGTGCCTACTCGCAGCGCCATGCCGGCGATCCCTCCTTCCTGGCGACACCCCAGCTCGCCGGCGTGGCCAGCTACATCGTGCCGCTGCGCATCATCGGCACCGACCCGGTGCGCGTGAACACCAACAACGCGGCGGTGCAGGCTGCTGGTGCGAAGAACTTCTTCGGCTACCCGAACACCGCAGGTACCGACCAGGACTGCGGGCCGCAGAACCAGGCGCATCTGCGGGGCAATCGCGAGGACGGCTACCTGGCGCCGCCGCTGCACGGCGTATGGGCCACGGCGCCGTACCTGCACAACGGCTCCGTGCCGAACGCCTGGGAGTTGCTGAAGCCCTCCGAGCGCAAGCCGATCTGGCGCCGCGTATCCACGCCGCCGCGTGCGGACCAGGCGGGGCGCGTGATCATGGGCTTCGACACCAGCCTGCAGCGGGCCTATGACGCGAACAAGATGGGCTGGAAGTACGAGCCCGTGGCCTGCCAGTGGCGCAGCTGGTGGAACCCCGCAGTGTCGCCGTACATCAACTGCGATCCGGGTGACGAGTTCACCACGCCGCTGGCGCAGCAGATGCTCAATGTGCTCTACGGCAACCTGATCGCGACCTGGAACATCTTCTATCCGCCGACGCTGACGCCGATGCAGATGGAGGATCGCAAGATCTACAACACCAACGCCTTCGGGCAGGGCAACCGCGGCCATGAGTTCAACGCCGTGCTGACCGACGCCGAACGCCGCGCGCTGATCGAGTACATGAAGACGCTGTAAGCCTGGAGCCGCAAGAGATGAGTACCACGATCGGAACATGGGGCTGCGGCTTGGCGCTACTGTCGGCGGCGCTGCTGGCCGGCTGCAGCCGCAGCGATAGCACCGCCGCCACGCCCCCGCGCGACAGCGGCGGCTCGCAGGAGCAGGAGGCGCATCCACTCCTCGGTGGCCCGCGCGGCGGCAATGCCTGGGCCAACTTCTGCAAGGACCAGGCCGACGAGGCCCTGCTGCCGCGTGATCCGCGCGAGCTGCTGGTGCCCGGCGTCAACCAGGGCAAGGCGGTGGCGTTCAATGCCTACTGGCGTGACTGCGGCAATGCCGTCGCGCGGCCCAAGACCTGCGGCGAACTGCGCCAGCAAGCGGAGCTCGGCCGCTTCGTGGCGCACGGGCAGGGCGAGGTCGGCACGCCGCTGAGCTTCGCCGGCGGACAACAGCGGCCCAGCGGCGTGCCTGCGGAGGACTACAACCGTCTGTGGGAGGTCTGGGGCCTGCCTGGGCGCCCCGACAACTTCGACGATCTGGTGGCGCAGCGCCATGGCTCGCCGCTGGCGCCATTCCCCAATCCCTACCCGCTGCCGGGCGAGGATCCCAACCAGAGCAATGGCGGTTCCGGCCAGTTGCCGCTGGCCTACACGCAGATCCGCGAGGCCGACGGCAGCTGGACCGGCGAGATCGGCACCAAGGTCTGCGTGGCCTGCCACAACGGCCAGATCGACAGCGCCAAGGGCGGCGCGGACCTGGGCACGCAGCTCGCCGGCGCCGGCAGCATCGGCGACTTCGCCGTGTCGGGCTACGACCTGGGCCAGGCCAGCAGCGGTTTCTCGCTGAACAAGGCCATCAACCTCATCACCATCTCGACCAACCGCGGCAGCGGCGCCATCGACTTCTTCCAGCTGGCCTTCGTGCTGTTCAGCCGCGGCGATCCACAGCTGCTGCTGAATCCAAAGATCCTGTTCAGCCAGGCCATCGGCAACATCAAGAGCCCGCCCTGGTGGAACCTGGCCTACCGCTCGCAGAAATTCCACGGCGCGATCCTGCCCACCGATTCCTCGCGCATCGACCTGGCGGCCTACTACGACGTCGCCGCCAGCCTGACCGGCCGCGACGACGAGGCGCTGGCCTGGAACGACGCGCACTCCGGCCCCTTCCAGGTCTGGGCGGAGACGCAGGCGCCGCCGCGCTACCCGGGCGAGATCGACACCAAGCTGGCGGAAGCCGGCGCCATCCTGTTCCACGTGAAGGACCTCTGGGGCAAGGGCCTGGACAACCCGGCGCCGCGCCCGGCCGAGGGCAACGGCTCCTGCGCCAGCTGCCACGGTGCCTACTCGCCGCGCTACATCCACGACCCATCCTTCCTCGAAACCCCGGAACTGGCTGGCCTGGCGGCGTACACGGTGCCGATGTCGGTGGTGCGCACCGATCCGGTCTATGCCGACGCCATGCAGAGCCTGCGCAATCTCGACGGCGATTTCCCGGCCGCGACCAACAAGCAGAACTTCCTGTACTGCGGCAGCGGCGCCTACGGCGACACCGCGAACAAGACGCCGATCCTGCTGGCGCCGCCGCTGTGGGGTACCTGGGCGGCCGCTCCCTACCTGCACAACGGCTCGGTTCCCAACATCTGGGGCGTGCTCGATCCGGACAGCGAGCGGCCCGACATCTGGCGGCGCGTCTCCACCCCGGCGCGCGACGACCAGAAGGGCCTGGTGGTGATGGGCTACGACACGAACTTCGAGCGTGCCTACGACACCGCGAAACTCGGCTGGAAGTACGAGGCGCTGCGCTGCGGCGATGCCGGCACCAGCCCGGGGCTGGTCTGCACGCCGGGCGACGAGGAAAAGCCGTCCACGGCGCAGTTCGCCATCAGCCTGCTGTACGAGCAGATTGGCCTGCTGTGGAACCTGCCGCGGCCCGAGGGCCTGCGCATGAACCAGCAGGACATCGAGAACCGCAAGATCTTCAACACGCACCTGTACAGCCAGGGCAACCAGGGGCACGACTTCACGCGCGTGCTGAGCGATCCGGAACGGCGCGCGCTGATCGAATACCTCAAGACGCTATAGGGCCTGCTTCGTCGCAATGGGCGCCGTCGGGTCGAGGCGCTCTCTTTTCTTGATTCATCACTGGACTCATCACCCATGACTCATTTCGCCCGCCGTCCCCAGATGAAGGAAGACCTGCCGGCCCTGGTCAGCAGCCTGCTCGGCGAGCCCGGTGGCGGTTATCCCAACCTCGCGCGCATGGCGGCCCATATGTGCATGTCGCCGCGCACGCTCAAGCGTCGCCTGCAGGCCCACGGCGTGCGCTTCCGCCAGTTGCTGGACCGGGCGCGCTTCCGCGAGTCGGCGCGGCTGCTGGAACAGTCCGAGCTCACAGTGGAGCAGATCGCGCTGCGCCTGGGCTACAGCAGCCCCGCCAACTTCTCGCGCGCCTTCCGCCGCTGGGCGGGGCACCCGCCGGGCGGCTACCGGCGCGCCGGGGCGGGGCGCTTCGCGGATGCCGCGCCGTCACCCTACCGGGGGCAGGGCAGCAGCGCCTGATTCATCCGGGGCCAGAATGCGCCGGCCTCAATTGACAAAAGTCATCAAATGGTTATTGTGACAAGTGTCAAATATTTGAAGGGATTGCCGCTCCAGTGGGATTGACTCGCCGGGCGGGTGCGAGGCGGGCCGGGCGACGAACGATTCGGCGCCGTCCGGGGGCTGCTACAAGACTTCAAAACATCATCACCGGCCGCCGGCTCAACACGGCAGGACCGGACTGTCCGGAGGGGAGACTCCACATGCAGGCAAGGCGGCAAGTCTGGACGCGTATCGCGCTCGCAATGGTCCTTGGCGGCTCGGCAGGCGCCGCGCAGGCCCTCAGTTTCGAGATGCCGGGCTTCGGTGACCAGACCATCGAGGGGGTGCTCAACACCACCGTCACCGCGGGCGCCGCCGTGCGCACGCAGAAGCGGTCCTCGGACCTGCTGGGCAAGAGCAACATCGACCCGCAGGCCTGCGGGCGCCTGAACGGCAAGACCTACTACCAGGGCTGCCAGGGCCTGTTCCGCACGCAGAGCTTCCCGGCCGAGCGCCTGGGCGAGGTGGCCGGCCAGTACTCGATGAACGCCGACGACGGCAACTGGAACTACGGCAAGGGCGACCTCGTGCAGGCGCCGCTGAAGATCACGCAGGACCTGACCCTGTCGATGGGTGACTTTGGCATCTTCGTGAAGGGCCTGTACTTCTACGATTTCGTCAACAACGACTTCACCGAATACCACCCCAACCGCATCACCTCGGACAACGTCAACCAGGTCGGCAACGTCTCGACCATCGGCACCGAGCTGGTGCCGCTGCCGTTGCCGACGCTGGGTGTGCGCAGCGACGCGCGCCCCTGCGGCGACCGCAACCCCGGCGCCGGCCCCTGCGGCATCGTCTACGGCCCTGGCGGCGTGGTGCGCAGCAAGCGCAGCGACAGCGAGACCTTGCGCCAGATCGGCACCGACCTGCAGCTGCTCGACGCCTATTTCTACGGCCAACTGCCGCTGTGGGGCGACAAGAACCTGACCTTCAAGATCGGCCGCCAGAACGTCAACTGGGGTGAGTCCACCGCGCTGGTGTTCGACTCGATCAACACGGTCAACCCGGTCAACGCCAACAACTTCTTCCGCGTGGGCACGCAGATCGAGGAAGTGTTCCAGCCGGTGGGCATGGTGTTCCTGTCGATGGAGCCTTTCGAGAATGCCACGCTGGAAGGCTTCTACCAGTACGAGTGGCTCGCCACCGAGGCACCGGCACCGGGCTCGTTCTACTCCTTCCTGGACATCGGCAGCTACAACGCGGTGGACAACATCAACCTCAGCTTCGGCTACTCGGCGGAGGATCCGGAGGGCCTGGGTTTCCTGCTCGACAACCCGCTGTCGGGCGTCACCAACACCTCGTCCACCGCCTTCCGCCTCAAGGACAAGGAGCCGGATGGCGGCGGCCAGTACGGCGTCGCGCTGAAGTACTACGCCGAGTGGCTCAACGATGGCACCGAGCTCGGCTTCTATTTCACCAACACGCACGCCCGCAATCCCTACCTCAGCATGTACTCGGTGACCCAGGGTTGCGGCAAGAACACCACCAGCACGGTGGCTTACCTGCTGGCCTGCTTCGACCAACCGCTGGGCCATGCACTGCTGCGCCCGAACGATCCGGAAGGCTCCACCGCCGACGCCACCAACTTCGACACGCTGCGCGTGCAGCTCGAATATCCGGAAGACATCAAGATGTTCGGCGTGTCCTTCAACACCACGGCCGGCGATTTCTCGCTGCAGGGCGAGGTGGCCTATCGCCCCGACATGCCGATGCAGGTGGACGTGGAAGACCTGGCCTTCGCCGGCTTCGGCCCCACGCTGTCCAACTGCCACCTGCGCACCGCGGGCTGCAATGGCAGCGGCGATCTCACGGGCCTGGCCACCGGCCTGCTGCCGGAGCCGATCGGCGGGCTCGTGTCGGGCCTGATCAGCGGCCTGCTGTCGATCCCGAACCTGGTATTGCCCGACGGCATCGACGCCGCCAACCTGCTCGGCGGCATCGGCACCTACCGCGATCCGGCCTCCTGCGCGCAACTGGGCGGCGCCATCGTCACGGTCCCTGGCACCAACACCTGCCTCTATCCGGGCAGCGACTTCGTGGTGGATGCCAACGGCACCCCCGGTGCCTTCACCGACTCCTATGACCTGGTGATCGGCCACATGGTCGGCTCGGGCCGTTCCTTCCCGTCCTTCATCATTCCGTATCGCGGTGGCATCGTCGGCACCAACCCAGGCAACAGCTACATCCGCGGCTGGGAGAAGTTCGACAGCTACCAGTTCAACTTCGGCGGTACCTACGTGGCCGGCGCCACGCAGAACCCGATCGGCGCGGACCAGGTCATCGTCCTGTTCGAGACCGGCGCCACCTGGGTGCCCGACATGCCGGACTACGACGTGCTGCAGCTGGAAGCCCCGGGTACCTACCTGCATGCCAGCGCCGGTGCCGATGGCTCCGGCGCCGACCGCTCGCGCCAGGCCTGCTCCACCAACGAGGCCTGCTCCTACGGTGCGGACGGCTTGCGCTTCAATCCGCACCAGCAGGACCGCGACGGCTACGCCGACAAGCTCTCCTGGGGATACGTGCTGATCACGCAGATCAGCTACGAGTCGGTGCTGCCTGGCATCAGCGTGCGCCCTGTCGTCATCTGGAAGCATGACGTGAAGGGCACCGCGCCGGGCCTGGTCGGCAACTTCGTCGAGGGCCGCAAGACCGCCAACCTGATGATCGAGACGCGCTACAAGTCCAGCTTCTCGGTCAGCCTGGGCTACACCTGGTTCACCGGCGGCGGCTCCTACAACCTGAACCGCGACCGCGACAACCTGCAGGCCTTCTTCAAGGTGCAGTTCTGAGCGCAGGCGCCCGCCGATCCGGATCACCCAGGTAAACGTTCATGCCCTTCTTCCAGGCCCGCGATGGCGCGCGGCTGCACTATCTCGACATCGGCCGCGGGCCCGCCTGCGTGATGCTGCACGCCTTCGGCATGCGCGCGTCCATGTGGCTGCCGTTCGTGCTGCCCTTTGCCCTGCGGCGCCGCTTCGTGATGCTCGACTTCCGCGGCTTCGGCGGTTCGCGCGGCGTGAAGCCCCGCCATGCGGATGCCCTGCGCCAGAACGCCGACGACGTGCACGACCTGCTGCAGCACCTGCGGCTGGAGCGCCCGCGCATGGTCGGCTTCTCGATCGGCGCCGCCAGCGGCCTGGAGTACCAGCGGCGCTACGGCTTCGACCGCATCTCCGCCTACCTGCACGTGGACCAGACTCCCTGTATCGCCAACGACGAGGCCTGGACCTGGGGCCTGATGGGCGCGGAGAACGTGCAGGCCTTCGAGCGCGCGCGCGAGCTGATCGCCGCCTTTGACCCGATCGACCGCGACACGCCGTTCCAGCGCCTGCCGCCGGCCCTGCAGCAGCAGTTCTGGGCCTGGTTCGGCGAGTTCTTCGAGAGCTGTATCGGCCATCCCGTGCTCAAGCTGGTGTTCCGCGTGGCCGGCGGTCGCCGGCCCGGCAGCCACCTGCTGCGTGCCGACGACTGGCCGATCTACCTGGCCTGCGTGCGAGCCTTCATCGAGCAGGACTACGACTTCCGCGAATCGCTGCGCCGGGTCCGCATCCCGTTCTGGGTGCTGGTAGGGCGCCAGTCCGCGGTGTTCCCGCCCGAGGGCCAGCGCCGCATCGCCCGCTACGTCGCCGACGCCCGGGTCATCGAGTTCCGCTACTGCGGTCATATCGTGCCGGTGGAGGCGCCGGGGCGCTTCCTGTACACCCTGGGACGCTTCCTCGCGGCGCCCGTCGCGCCGCGGAGTGCGCTGCAAACGGAGTCCCTTGCATGAGCCTGCTCGCCCAGTTCGAAACCCTGGCCACGCGCCGCGAGAAGACCGCCCTGGCGGAGCTCGACGCCCTGTTCGATGCACTGCCGGACGTGGCCGAGGAGTTCATGATCGGCGAATGGGACGGCGGCGTGTTCAACACCGGCCATCCGGGCGAGGGCCAACTGGAGGCCCTGCGCTGGATCGGCAAGACCTTCCGCGACCGCAACGATGTCTCGCCGATCGTCTCGCGCGGCCCTGACGGCGGCCGCGTGGTGAACCCGATCATGGGCACGGCCTCGCTGCGCCGCGTCGAGTACCGCGGCGTCGTCACTGCCACCATGTGCTACGACCAGCACCCGGTGTTCGACCACTTCCGCCAACTGGATGAGCGGACCGTACTGGGCGTGATGGATCGCAAGGGCGACCGCATGCCCCTCTACTTCTACCTGCGGCGCTGCTGAAGCGCCGCCTGCCCGGGATTCACGATGACCGCTGCACAGAACCTCTTCCGCCAGAACGTCCCCTCCATGGTGCCGCGCACCCTGTTCTCCGCCGAGCACGAGGAGTTCCGCCGCAGCGTGCGGCGCTTCATCGCCGAGGAGATCAGCCCGCACCACGAGCGCTGGGAAGAGCAGCAGCACGTCGACCGCGCGTTGTGGAACAAGGCCGGCGAGATGGGCCTGCTGAGCCTCACCGTGCCCGAGGAATACGGCGGCCTCGGTGCCGACCGCCTCTACAGCGTGGTCTACCTGGAGGAACTGCTCTATGCCGGCGCCTCCGGCATCGGCTGGCCGGTGCACTCCGACATCGTCGCGCCCTATGTGGTGAACCACGGCACCGAGGAACAGAAGCGCCACTGGCTGCCCAAGCTGGTTTCCGGCGAGGCCGTGGGCGCCATCGCCATGACCGAGCCGGGCACCGGCTCGGACCTGCAGGGCATGAAGATGCGCGCCGTCGAGGACGGCGACGACCTGGTGCTGAACGGCACCAAGACCTTCATCACCAACGGCTACCTCTGCGACATGGTGATCGTCGCCGTGAAGATGGGTGAGGGCGACGAGGGCGGCAAGAGCGTCAGCCTCGTGATCGTCGAGGCCGACCGCCCGGGGTTCAGCAAGGCCAAGCCGTTGAAGAAGGTCGGCATGAAGGCGCAGGACACCTGCGAGCTGTTCTTCAACAACGTGCGTATCCCCAAGTCCAACATCCTGGGCGGCGAGAAGGCCGTCGGCCAGGGCTTCATCATGCTGATGAAGGAGCTGGCCTGGGAGCGCATGGTGATCGCCGTGATGTCCGTGGCCGGCGCCCGCGCCGCCTTCGAGGGCACGGTGGAGTACACCAAGGGCCGCAAGGCCTTCGGCAAGCCGGTCGCCAGCTTCCAGAACAGCAAGTTCAAGCTCGCCGAGATGCGCTCCGAGATCGAGATCGCCCAGGTCTACGTGGACCGCTGCATCGAACTGGTGCTGCAGCGCAAGCTGAGCCCGGAAGCGGCCGCGGCGGCCAAGTACTGGTGCTCGGACATGATGAACAAGGTCATCGACGAATGCGTGCAACTGCACGGCGGCTACGGCTATATGCTGGAGTACCCGGTGGCCCGTGCCTGGGTGGATGCGCGCGTGATGCGTATTTTCGGCGGGACCAACGAGATCATGAAGGAACTGATTTCGCGGTCGCTGTAGCAATTTCATGCCGGCTTTCACCGGCATGACAAAGCAATGATGACGATCCTCGTTATCCGGACGGCATGCCGGGGGGCTGCCGTCCGGATTTTTTTATTCCCGCCCTGCAGGGGATGCCCTGCAGCAGGCCTCGACCGTACTATCCGGTCCATCTTTCAGCCAGCGACCCGATCCAGACCATGGACTTCTCCCTCACCCCCGAACTGCAGGCCCTGCAGCAACGCACCCGCGAGTTCATCGCCGCGCAGGTCATCCCTTTCGAGCGCGATCCGCGCCAGACCCCGCACGGCCCCACCGAGGACCTGCGGCAGGAACTGGTGGCCCTGGCACGCAGCGCCGGCCTGCTGACGCCGCATGCCTCGCCGGAGTTCGGCGGCCTGGGGCTGTCGCATGTCGCCAAGGCCGTGGTGTTCGAGGAGGCCGGCTATTCGCCGCTGGGTCCGGTGGCCCTGAACATCCATGCGCCGGACGAAGGCAACATCCACCTGATGGAGATCGTGGCCACGCCGGAGCAGAAGGAGCGCTGGCTGCGCCCACTGGCCGAGGGGCGCACGCGCTCCTGCTTCGCCATGACCGAGCCCTCGCCGGGTGCGGGCTCCGATCCCTCCATGCTGCAGACCACGGCGCGGCGTGACGGCGACCACTACGTCATCGACGGCACCAAGTGGCTCATCACCGGCGCCGAGGGCGCCAGCTTCGTCATCATCATGGCGAAGATGGAAGATGGCTCCGCCACCATGTTCCTGTCCGACATGAAGCGGCCGGAGATCCGCCTGGAGCGCCTGATGGATTCGCTGGATTCCTGCTTCACCGGCGGCCATGGCGTGCTGCACTTCGAGAATCTCCGCATCCCGGCGGCGGACGTGCTGGGCGAGATCGGCAAAGGCGTCCGCTATGCCCAGGTGCGCCTGGCACCGGCGCGCCTCACGCATTGCATGCGCTGGCTGGGTGCCGCGCGCCGTGCCCACGACACCGCGCTGGCCTATGCCCGCCAGCGCCAGGCCTTCGGCAAGCGCCTGGGCGAGCACGAGGGCGTGGGTTTCATGCTGGCGGACAACGCCATGGACCTGCACAACACCCGCCTGGCGATCTGGCACTGCGCCTGGGTGCTGGACCAGGGCCACTCCGGCAACCGCGAGTCGAGCATGACCAAGGTCACCGCCTCGGAAGCGGCCTGGCGCATCGTCGACCGCTCGGTGCAGATCCTGGGCGGGCGCGGCGTCACCGGCGAGGCCATCGTCGAGCGCATCTTCCGCGACCTGCGCGCTTTCCGCATCTACGACGGTCCGTCCGAGGTGCACCGCTGGAGCCTGGCCAGCAAGCTGCTGGATGGCAAGATCTCATGAGCCCGGAACTGTTTTCCCTGAAGGGCCGTCGCGCCCTGGTGACGGGCGCCTCCAGCGGCTTCGGCCAGCATTTTGCCCGCGTGCTGGCGCGCGCCGGTGCCGAGGTCGCGGTCGCGGCACGCCGGGCCGACCGCCTCTCGGCGCTGGTGGAGCAGATCACGGCGGAGGGCGGCGGTGCGCTGGCGCTCTCCATGGACGTGACCGCCCGCGATAGCGTGCAGGCGGCCTTCGACGAACTGGCCGTACGCTGGGGCCCCGCGGACATCGTCGTCAACAATGCCGGCGTGGGCGCCAACGCCCGTGCGCTGGACTGCGACGACGCCGAATGGGGAGCGGTGCTCGACACCAACCTGCGCGGGGCCTGGATGGTGGCGCAGGAGGCGGCGCGGCGCATGGTGGCCGCGCAGCGCGGCGGCAGCATCATCAACATCACCTCCATCCTGGCCAATCGCGTCGGCGTCGCCCTCAGCCCCTATTGCGCCTCCAAGGCCGGCCTGGCGCACCTCACGCGCGCCCTGGCGCTGGAATGGGCCCGGCACGGCATCCGCGTCAACAGCATCGCCCCCGGCTACTTCTCCACCGAGATCAATGCGGACTACCTCGCCAGCGAGGGCGGCGAGAAACTGCGGGCGAGGGTGCCCTTCCGCCGCTTCGGCCAGTACCCGGACCTCGATGGCCCCCTGCTGCTGCTGGCCTCCGATGCCGGCCGCTACATGAGCGGAGCCGAGATCGTGGTGGACGGCGCGCATTCCTGCGCGTCGCTCTGAGCGCAAAGGCGGGGCCTGCCGGGTGCTGACCGAGACCAGGGAACCTGCGGGCCTGACGCCAGTCCAAGCGGCATGCTCCGACGCCGGAGGGTACGCCCTTGAAATCCGCATTGATCCTGCTGGCCTCCTGCCTGGCCCTGGCTGCCTGCCAGCGCGGCAGCGGCGAGAATTCCCCGCCGGTGGAGAACAAGCCGGAGCCCGCCGCCGAGGCGCCCGCGCCCGCGCCGCCCAAGCCGGACGACGAGGTGGGCTTCCGGGGCTTCGGCCCTGCGCATTTCGGCGACGGCGAGGCCGCCGTGCGCCTGGCCTGGGGGCGGCCGCTGAAGGCCTCCGGCAGCGAGCCTGCCGCCTGCCTGCAACTGTTCCCCGATCCGCTGCCGCACCAGGGCTTCGGCACCTCGTTCATGCTGGTGGACGGCCGCTTCGCCCGTTTCGACGTGGACGAGGATCTCTATCCGGCGCCGGGCGGCGGCCGGGTCGGCAGCACGGCGCAGGAGCTACTGCAGCGCTATGCCGGCCGCATCGAGCAGATGCCACACAAGTACGTGGAAGGGGCGAAATACCTGATCGTCCGGGCGCCCCAGGGCGACGCCAAGTTGATCTTCGAGGTTTCGCCGCAGGGCAAGGCGCAACGCTGGCGCGTGGGCCTGCCACCGGCCGTGGATTACGTCGAGGGCTGTTCCTGACGGCCCGGCTGAGTTCTGCTTTCCTGTAGGAGCCAGCTTTTGGCGACCGGTCGCCAGCAAGCTGGCTCCTGCAATAAAGATGCGAGAGGGGCCTCTTCCAGGAGCGCTTCAGCCCCGGAGCCTCAAGGCTTCCTGTGTCTCATCCCATAGCCGCTGCGAGACGGCGGCATCGCGGCTGTCGGCGCTGGCGGGAGCCACGCGGCAGCCACGGTAGTAGGCCCCGCCCACGGCCTCCGGCGCGGTGGCGCAGACCAGCGTGGTCTGGGCCCCTTCCTCCGGCGTCAGCAGGAAGATGGCCTCCATCGGTGCGAAGAATCGACGCAGCGATTCCAGCAGCGGATTGCCGCTGAGGCCCTTGTCGGCGATGTTGGTGAACACCGCGCCCGGGTGCAGGCTGAAGGCCTTGAGGCCCTGCGGGCCGTAGCGCCGCTGCAGCTCCTGCGTCGCATGCACCAGGGCCAGCTTGGAATTGCCGTAGGCCGCCCAGGAGTTGTACGCCGGGCCGCCGCCGAAGAGGCCGGCGTTGCTGCCGCGGGCATGCAGCATCGATACCACGTTGACCACGCGTGCCTCGCCATGGGCCGCGGCGCTGCGCAGCAGCAGCGGCAGCAGGCGCAGCGTCAGCTGCAGCGTGCCCAGGTAGTTCGTGCGCCAGTGGATTTCCTGGCCGTCGACCAGCTTCGGCTCCTTCCACTGCGACAATAGGTCCAGGTGGATGCCGGCGTTGTTGATCAGGCCATCGAGCCGGCCATGGCGTTGCTCCACCGCGGCGGCGAGACGATCCACCGATGCCGCGTCGGCCAGGTCCAGGGGCAGGGGATCGATCCGGCCCGCGTTGGCCGGCAACTGCGCGCGCAAGGCCTGCGCAGCGTCCTCGGGACGGCTGCGCGTGGTGACGACCACCGTCGCGCCCCAGGCAGCCAGCGCCTTGCCGGTCTCGAAGCCGATGGAGCCCGGCGCGATGCCGGTGACGAGATAGACGCGACCGGAGAGGTCGCGGGACTGGGCACTCGCCGCCCCGAACAGGCGGCGGCAGGCGCGGCCCAGCGCCGCCGTGTAGCGGCGCAAGGGCATCAGGCCGCGTTGGCCTTCAGCAGGCCTCTTTCACGCGCCAGCGTCAGCGCCAGGTCCTCGATCATGTCTTCCTGGCCGCCGACCATCTTCTGGCGGCCCAGCTCCAGCAGCAGCTCGCGGGCCGGGATGCCGTACTTGGCCTCGGCGCGTCGCGCGAACAGCAGGAAAGACGAGTACACGCCGGCATAGCCCAGCGTCAGCGAGTTGCGGTCGATGCGCACCGGGAAGTCCATGATCGGCGTGACCAGGTCTTCGGCCACGTCGGAGATCTTGAACACGTCCACGCCGGTCTCGATGCCCATGCGGTTGCAGACCGCCACGAACACTTCCATCGGCGTGTTGCCGGCACCGGCGCCCATGCCGCCGCAGGCGCAGTCGATACGGCGCGCGCCAGCCGCGACCGCGGCGATCGAGTTGGCCACGCCCATCGACAGGTTGTGGTGGCCGTGGAAGCCGATCTCGGTTTCCGGCTTGAGCCTCTCGCGCGCCAGTGCGATGCGGGCGGTGACGTCGTCCGGCAGCATGTAGCCGGCCGAGTCGGTCAGGTAGATGCAGTTGGCGCCGTAGCTCTCCATCAGCAGCGCCTGCTCGATCAGCTGCTGCGGCTCGATCATGTGCGCCATCATCAGGAAGCCCACCGTATCCAGGCCCATCTTGCGGCCCAGGGCGATGTGCTGCTCGGAGACGTCGGCCTCGGTGCAGTGGGTGGCCACACGGATCGTGGTGACGCCGCAGTCGGCAGCCATCTTCAGGTGATCCACGGTGCCGATGCCCGGCAGCAGCAGGGCCGAGACCTTGGCCTGCTTCATCAGCGGGATCACCGCGCGCAGGTATTCCTCGTCGGTGGCGGCGGGAAAGCCGTAGTTCACCGAGGCGCCGCCCAGGCCATCGCCATGGGTGACTTCGATCAGCGGGCAGCCCGCCTGGTCCAGGCCCTGGGCGATGGACTTCATCTGCTCGATGGTGATCTGGTGACGCTTGGGGTGCATGCCGTCGCGCAGCGACATGTCATGCACCTTGATCTGGATGCCCTTGAGGTTGAGGCTCATGAATTTCTCCGGGAATGGGGAATCGAGAATCGGGAATCGTCAGAGGCGGGGCGGGCGTTCTCTTGAACGATTCCCGATTCCCCATTCCCGATTCCCGCCTTTGTCACGCCGCTTCCAGCGTCAGCCGGCCCGCCAGGATTTCCTCGGCGAACATCTCGGCCGTACGCGTGGCCGACGCGGTCATGATGTCGAGGTTGCCGGCGTACTTCGGCAGGAAGTCGCCCAGGCCCTCCACCTGCATGAAGCTGGTGACGCGGTTGCCGTCGAACACCGGGCCGTTGACCAGGCGGTAGCCCGGCACGTACTTCTGCACCTCGGCCACCATGTCGCGCACCGACTCCTCGATCTCCTTCTGCTTGGGCGCATCCACGGTGAGGCAGTGGATGGTGTCGCGCATGATCATCGGCGGCTCGGCCGGGTTGATCACGATGATCGCCTTGCCCTCGTCCGCGCCGCCGATCTTGGCGACGGCGCCCGAGGTGGTGCGGGTGAACTCGTCGATGTTCTTGCGCGTGCCGGGGCCCACCGACTTGCTGGCCACGGTGGCGATGATCTCGGCGTAGCGGACCTTCTGCACGCGCGACACGGCGTAGACCATCGGGATCGTCGCCTGGCCACCGCAGGTGACCATGTTGACGTTCATCTCGCGCTTGCCGGCGTGCTCCTTGAGGTTGATCGGCGGCACGCAGTAGGGGCCGATGGCCGCCGGCGTGAGGTCGATCATCATCACGCCGAGCTTGTTGAGCTTGTCGGAGTTTTCCTTGTGCACGTAGGCGCTGGTGGCGTCGAAGGCGATCTGCACGCCGTCGGCCTTCACGTGCTCCAGCATGCCGTCCACACCCTTGTCGGTGGTCTTCAGGCCGTGCTCGCGCGCACGCGCCAGGCCCTCGGAGGTCGGGTCCACGCCGACCATCCAGACCGGCTCCAGCACCTGGGAGCGCTTCAGCTTGTACAGCAGGTCGGTGCCGATGTTGCCGGGACCGATGATGGCGCACTTGATCTTCTTCATTGGGAGTCTCTGTGTCCTAACCGTAGGATGCGCTGAGCGTAGCGATGCGCATCTATGCCTCGAATGCAATCGAGGCGGTACCGATGCCGGCGATGGTCATCTCGAAACGGTCGCCCGGGACCGCCGGCAGCAGCGGCGCGAGCGAACCGGAGAGGATGACCTCGCCAGCCAGAAAAGGGATGCCGAAGCGGCCCAGCGTGTTCGCCAGCCAGGCGACCGCGGTGGCCGGGTGGCCCTGCACGGCGGCGCCGATGCCGGAGGCGACGTGCTGGCCGTTCTTGTGGATTTCCATGGTCGCCGCCGCCAGGTCCAGCGAGCGCGGGTCGATGCGGGCATCGCCCATCACGAACACGCCACAGGACGCATTGTCAGCCACGGTGTCCTGGATCTTGATCTTCCAGTCGCGGATACGGGAATCCACGATCTCGAAGCAGGGCGCCACGTACTCGGTGGCGTCCAGCACCTGCTCCTCGGTGATGCCGGGGCCGCGCAGGTCCTTCTTCAGCACGAAGGCGATCTCGCCCTCGGCGCGCGGCTGGATCAGGCCGGAGCCGGCGATGCTCACCGTGCTGCCGTTGGCCACGTGCATGCGGTCGGTGAGGAAGCCGAAGTCCGGCTGGTGCACGCCGAGCATGTCCTGCACCGGCTTGCTGGTGACGCCGATCTTCTTGCCGATGACGCGCTCGCCCTCGGCCTCGCGGCGCGAAAGGAAACGCAGCGAGATGCGGTAGGCGTCGTCGATGTCGATGCCGGCCTCGCGGTTGGTCAGCGGCTCCAGCACGGAGCGCGAGCGCAGCGCGGCGAACAGTTCGTCGCCGAGGGCGATGATTCTTTGGTCTGGAAGGCTCATCGGAGGATCACTGGCCCTGAGGGCCGTTCGCCCTGAAGTCCTGAGCTTGTCGAAGGATCGAAGGGTGAACGGTCCGCGCGCAACCGTTCATGCTTCGACAGGCTCAGCACGAACGGTTGAGAGAGGGAGGGGGATGTATTAGCCATTCCGGAGAAAATCCAGCACGGTCCGGTTGAACAGCCCGCGATGCTCGATCATCACCCAGTGGCCGCACTGCGGCACCAGCACCATGCGGCCGTTCTTCAGGCCCTTGGCCAGGCGCATGATGCCGCTGTCCGGCATCATGTTCTCGTTGAGGCCCCACAGCGTCAGCACCGGGCAGGCGATCTCGTCCAGGCGCCCGGTCATCACCGGCACTTTCAGCGTCTTGATGACCTGCGGGTTCTGCAGCTTGGCCATCTCGGCGCGCTCGTGCACCAGGTCGTCGGTCACAACGGTCGGGTCCACCACGAAGGCCTTGATGAAGAAGTCCTTCATCGCCGCCTCGGTCACCGGCTTGCCGGAGCCGTAAAGCGCGAACATGGCCTTCATGCCCGGCATTTCCAGGTAGTCCGGCAGTTCGTTGAGGCCGCCGGGGGCCATCAGCACCAGCTTCTCGACATGGCCCGGGTGCTCCAGCGCGAAGCCCAGCGCCACGGCGCCGCCCAGGGAGTTGCCGACCAGGGTGGCCTTGCTCACGCCCAGGGCGTCCAGGGTCTGCTTGAGGCAGTCCACGAAGAAGGACAGCGGGTATTCGACGTCGTCCGGCTTGTCGGAGTAGCCGAAGCCGATCAGGTCGGGCACCACGCAGCGGTAACCGGCCTGGGCCAGTTCCGGGTAGTTGCCCTTGAAATTGCTGTAGCCGCTGGCGCCGTTGCCGGAGCCATGCAGGAACACCACGACCGGGCCCTGGCCCTGGTCCTGATAATGGATGCGGTAGCCGTTCTTGAGGGTGACGTACTGACCCTCGGGTACGGGTTTGCTGGTCATGGGAGCGGGGCTTCCGGCGGGCATGGTTTTCTGCAGGCGCATGGTCCTCCTCCGGGGCGGGCGCTGCTTCATCCTTTTGGAGTAAAGCTCCACCCCCTGCAATCGCCTAGGATGATGGCCGGAAAGGACTTTTTCGGGAGTTTTACGTGCAGCAGGGCAGGGTCGTACTGGTTACCGGGGGCGCCAAGGGCGTCGGTCGCGGCATCACCGAGCGTTTCCTGGCCACGGGTGCCCGGGTCGTGATCTGCGGCCGCGAGGCCCCGGCCGAGCTGCCGGCGGTGAACGGCAACACCGCCGAATTCGTCGCCTGCGACGTGCGCAACCGCGAGGCCGTGGACGCCCTGTTCGCCGGCATCGCCGCCCAGCACGGCCGGCTCGACGTGCTGGTCAACAATGCCGGCGGCGCGCCCTTCGTCATGGCCGACAAGGCCTCCCCGCGCTTCCACGAGTCCATCATTGCGCTGAACCTGCTGGCGCCGTTCCACTTCGCGCAGAAGGCCAATGCCCTGATGCAGGCCCAGGCCGAGGGCGGCGTCATCGTCAACGTCGCCAGCGTCTCGGCCCTGCGTCCCTCGCCGGGCACCGCCGCCTACGGCGCCGCCAAGGCCGGCCTGCTCAACCTGACCCAGTCGCTGGCGGTGGAGTGGGCGCCCAAGGTGCGCGTGGTCGCGGTCAGCCCCGGCATGGTCCGCACCGAGCAGTCGGACCTGCACTACGGCGACGAGGCCGGCATCGCCGCCGTGGCCGCCACCGTGCCGATGGCGCGCCTGGCTGATCCGGCCGACATCGGCAACGCCTGCGTCTGGCTGTCGTCGCCCGAGGCCTCCTATGCCTCCGGCACCAACCTGGTGCTGCACGGCGGCGGCGAGCGACCGGCGTTCCTCGATGCGGCGCAGGTGAATAAGGATAAGTGAATAAAAACTAAAGGCTTGCTTCGTGCCGACGGTTAAGATTTCCGTTCGTACTGAGCCTGTCGAAGTACGGGCGGAAATCAGGGAGCCAGGGCGTCGGGCTGGTCCGTTCACCCTTCGACAAGCTCAGAGCGAACGAACGGAGACTTCAGATTCCTGAAGGGAGGGGAGAGATGCGCCATTTGCTATGCCTGGGACTGCTGCTGGCCTTGAGTGCCTGCGGCCGCAGCGACGAGCCCTCCGACTCCGGCAACCCGCCGCCGGCCAGCGCCAAGTGCCGCCACTACAACGAGCAGCGCCAGCCCTTCTTCGGTGACCTGCACGTTCACACCAAGTATTCGCTGGACGCCAACACCCAGGGCACCGTGATCGGTCCGCACGAGGCCTACCGCTTCGCGCAGGGTGAGGAACTGGGCATCCAGCCCTACAACGCCGCGGGCCAGCCGCTGCGCACCACGCGCCTGTCGCGCCCGCTGGATTTCGCCGCCGTCACCGACCATGCCGAGCTGTTCGGCGAAACCGAGATCTGCACCAACCCGGAGCTCGAGGGCTACAACTCGCTGGAGTGCCGCTTCTACCGCGCCGCGCCGCCGCAGGCCTTCGTGGTCTTCAACCTGCTGGGCCCCGGCCTGTTCGGCCTGCCTTCGGGTGACGGCGAGAAGATCCCGCGCCTGCCGTTCTGCGGGCTCGGCGGCGAGCGCTGCATCGAGGCCGCCAAGACGCCCTGGCGCGACATGCAGCTGGCGGCCGAGGCCTATCTCGACCGCAGCCCGGAGTGCCGTTTCACCACCTTCGTCGGCTATGAGTGGACCGGCGCGCCGCTGTCCAACAACCTGCACCGCAACGTGCTGTTCGAAACCGAGGTGGTGCCGGAGATCCCGCCCAGCTACCTGGAGACGCCCGAGCCCGAGCTGCTGTGGGAAGCGCTGGCCGAGCAATGCCGCAGCGACCAGGGCTGCAACGTGCTGACCATCCCGCACAACTCCAACCTCGCCGGCGGCCTGATGTTCCGCGGCAAGGACCGCCGCGGCCGCAACTTCACCGAGGAATACGCCCAGGCGCGCCAGTTCAACGAGCCGCTGGCCGAGATCTACCAGCACAAGGGCCAGTCGGAGTGCCTGGGCACCACCGGCGCCGGCCTGGCCGACGAGCAATGCGGTTTCGAGCTGATCCCCTACCGCAACTTCATCGGCAGCCAGATCAGCCCCGCCGCCAGCGGCGCGCCGCTGGAGCGCGACTACCTGCGCGACGCGCTCAAGGAAGGCCTGCGCTACGAGCACACCATCGGCGCCAATCCCTTCAAGTACGGCTTCGTCGGCAGCTCCGACACCCACCTCGGTACCCCGGGCCGCGTGCAGGAGCAGGACTATCCCGGCCACGGCGGCGCCGGTGCCAGCGCGCGCGACGAACTGCCCGCCGGCCTCACCGACCGCATCGAGAACAGCCCGGGCGGCCTGGCCGTGCTGTGGGCCGAGGAGAACACGCGCAGTTCGCTGTTCTCCGCCATGCGCCGGCGCGAGGCCTACGCCACCAGCGGCACGCGGCCGGTGGTGCGTTTCTACGGCGGCTGGAACCTGCCGGACGGCCTCTGCGGCAGCCGCAACTTCGCCGCCGAGGGTTATCGCCAGGGCGTGCCGATGGGCAGTGATCTGCCGGCGCTGCCCGCCAGCGGCCTGAAGCCGCGCTTCGCCGTGTCCGCGCTGCGCGATCCCGGCGCCAGCGGCGAGAAGGTGGAGCCGCTGCAGCACATCCAGATCGTCAAGGGCTGGATCGCCAACGGCGAGAAGCACGAGGCGGTCTACGAGATCGCCGGCAACAAGAACAACGGCGCCTCGGTGAATACCGACACCTGCGAGACCTCGGGCGAGGGTTACGCCAGCCTCTGCAGCGTCTGGGAAGACCCGGACTTCGATCCTTCGCAGAACGCGTTCTACTACGCCCGCGTGCTGGAGAACCCGAGCTGCCGCTGGTCCACGCGCCAGTGCGTGGCCGCCGGCATCAGCTGCGCCGATCCGGACGCCGTGCCCGAGGCCTTCGCCGACTGCTGCAATGCCGACTACCCGAAGACGGTGCAGGAGCGCGCCTGGACGTCGCCGATCTGGTACAAGCCTGGCTCCTGAGCCTGTGTGCTGCGTGCAACTCTCATTTCCAGATATCCGTTCACACCGAGTAGCGCCGCGAAGCGTCGCGTATCGAGGTGCGCGCGGCCCTCGATACACACCCAACCGGTCATCCCGAGTGACCCGCGATAGCGGGTTGTATCGAGGGACGCGGCACTCGGGCTGAACGGTCCGTGAAAGTCCCGAAGCTTTTTCAGCAGCCCCTGCTGCACTTCCTCCTCCTCGGTGCCCTGCTGCACCTCGCCCAGGCCTGGATCCCGCAGTCCACCGAGCCGATCCGCGTCAGCGCTGCCGACATCGAACGCCTGCGCGAGGACTGGCGCCGCGACACCGGCCGCGCCCCCGATGAAACCCAACTGCAGGCCAGCTATCGCCGCTGGCTGGAGGACGAGGCCCTGCTGCGCGAGGCACTGCGCCTGGGCCTGGACCAGCGCGATCCGGTGGCGCAGCGTCGTCTGCTAATGAACCTGCGCTTCGCCTACCCGGAATCGTCGCTCGACGATGCCGCGCTGCTGCGCGAGGCCGAGGCCCTGGAGATGCGCCAGAGCGACCTGGTGGCGCGCCGCCGCCTGATCCAGGCCATGGAGCAGCGCCTGCTGGCGGAGAGCCAGCCCACCCAGCAGGAACTACGTGACTACGTCGCTGCGCACCCGGAGCGCTACGCCGCGCCGGTGCGCTACAGCTTCGAGCAGGTGTTCCTGCAACCCTCGCGCGATGCCGCGGAGGCCGGCCGCCAACTGGCCGCGCTGCGCGCCGGTGCCGAGCCGGCCGGCGACGCCTTCCTGCTGGGCCCGCAGTTCCGCGCGCTGACGCAGGACGAGATCGCACGCCAGCTTGGCCAGCCGCTGGCGGCCGCGGTGGCCAAAGCCGAGCCGGGCGAATGGACCGGCCCAGTAGCTTCGCCCTACGGCCTGCACCTGCTGCGCCTGCAGCAGCGCGAGGACGCCGCCGAGGCGGACTTCGCCGCCGTGCGGCGCCAGGCGGCCTACGCGCTGCAGGCCGAGCGCCAGCAGCGGCAACTGGCTGCGGCGCGCGCGCGCCTGCTGCAGCGTTACCGTGTCGACGCGGAGGCCGGCATCGCGCCGGTGTCGTCATGAAGCGCGTCCTCGCCCTGCTGCTGTGGCTCTGCTGTGGCGCCGCGCAGGCGCATCCGCTGGCGCCGGCGCTGCTGCAGCTGCGCGAGGCCGGCGATGGCCGCGTGGAGCTGCTGTGGCGCGCCTCGATCCTGCAGGCGGTGGGCGTGGAGCCGCAGTTGCCGGCGGACTGCGCACGGCTCGAAGACCCTCGCATCGAGCGTGACGACCGCGGCGCCTACACCGCGCGCTGGGCGGTGCAGTGCCCCGGCGGCCTGACCGGCCGCAGCCTGTCGGTGCCGCAGCTCGAGCGGGCCGGCATCAACGTGATCCTGCGCGTGGAGCGTGCCGACGGCTCGGTGGTAAAGACCCTGCTCGATGGCGCGCGGCCCTCCTATACCGTGCCGGCGCCGGAGGCCGCGCCCGCGGTGTTCCCGTCCTACCTGCACCTGGGCGTGGAGCACCTGCTGTTCGGGTTCGACCACGTGCTGTTCGTGGCCGCCCTGGTGTTGCTGGTGCGCCGGCTGAAACCCCTGCTGATTACCGTCACCGCCTTCACGCTGGGCCATAGCATCACCCTGGGCCTGGCGGTGCTGGGCTTCGTGCACGTCGATCCGGGCCTGACCGAACTGGGTATCGCGCTCAGCATCCTGCTGCTGGCCTGCGAGCTGGCGCGCCCGGCGGATCGCCCGCCGAGCCTGCTGGCGCGCCGTCCGGCGCTGATGGCGGTGAGCTTCGGCCTGCTGCACGGCCTGGGTTTCGCCGGGGCGCTGTCCGAGGTGGGGTTGCCCCAGGGCGAGATCCCGCTGGCCCTGCTGGCCTTCAACCTCGGCATCGAACTGGGGCAGGTCCTGCTGGTGATCGTGCTGCTGGCCCTGGGCCTGGCCTGGCGGCGCCTGCCGGCGAGGGCGCAGGGGCCGCTGCCGCGGCTGCTGCCGGTGTACCTGATCGGCGCGCTGGCGGCCTACTGGAGCCTGGAGCGGGTTTCAAGCCTGGGCCTGTAGCGTTTCAGCCAATGGGCTGGCCCATGGTGTGATCCTTGCGTATCCCTGGCCTCCCGGGCCTGGATATCTTTCGATGCTTCGCCGCCTGATCGCGCTGCTCCTGGTCTTGCCGTGGTCCGCGATGGCGGCGGACGGGGCGGCCCTGTACGCGCAGCGCTGCGCGGTCTGCCACATGCCGCAGGGCCAGGGCATTGCCGGCCACGCCCCGCCGCTGACCGGCATGGAAGCCTGGCTGGCCACGGAACAGGGGCGCAGCTACATCGCGCGCGCCGTCGTTCACGGCCTGGCCGGGGAGATCAAGGTTCACGGGCAGAGCTACTCCGCCCTGATGCTGACCTTCCGCTGGCGCCTGGGGGACGAGGACCTGGCCGCGGTGCTGCGCTACGTCGCGGAGACCATCAACCAGCCGGCGGCGGGCTACCAGCCCATCGGCCTGGAAACGCTGCGCGCCGCGCGGGCGGCATCCGGCCGCGACGTGGATACCCTGGCCCTGCGCGCCCAGTTACCCGAACGCTGAGCCTGGCCGGTACGCCGGCCAATAAAAAACCCTCCCCCGCCGAGCGGGGGAGGGCGCGGATGCTTGCCCGGCCTTACGGCAGGCCGATGACGCCCTGCACGGCCTGGATGATCAGGGTCCACCAGCCGGCGACGAACAGGCTGGAGAGCAGCAGTTCGCCGCGGCGGCTGCGGGCCTTGAGCTCGCCGATGGCCAGCGGCCTGGCGCGGTCCAGCAGGGCCAGGGCGAAGTTGGCGGGCATCAGGATCATGACTTGGGCCAGCGTGGACAGGATCGGGTTCATAGCGGTTCCTTTGCCGGGAGGGGTGGGGTTTCCTCCCTTGCTGTCTATTCAACGGCAGGAACGCGCCGGAATTCAGTCGGCAAAACCTACTGGTTCATGCCGTCATCGTTCTGGCGCTACCGCTTGTCCGCCTCAGCTCGTGAAGGCCCCGCGCAGGGCCGCCGCGCAGCGGTCCAGGGCCTCATCGGCCGCGCCGATGGCCCCCAGCATGTTGATGAAGCCGTGGATCTGGCCGGGGTAGTCCAGCACCTGCACCGGCACACCGGCCTCGCGCAGCTTGCCGGCGTAGGCCAGGCCCTCGTCGTACAGCGGGTCGTAGCCGGCCACCAGCACCGTGGCCGGCGGCAGGCCCCGGAAGTCCGTGGCGCGCAGCGGCGACACGCGCGGGTCGCCGCGCACGGCGGGGTCGGGGGTGTACTGGTCGCCGAACCAGCGCATCAGTCCGGCCGTGAGGAAATAGCCCTCGGCGCGGGTCCGGCGCGATTCGGTCTCCGCGACGAAATCGGTGGCCGGGTAGATCAGCAGCTGATGGCGCAGGGCCGGGCCGCTCTGGCGGCAGAGCTGCGAGACCACGGCGGACAGGTTGCCGCCGGCACTGTCGCCGGCCACCGCCAGCCGCGCCGGGTCGCCGCCGAATCCGGCCGCGTGCGCCTGCACCCAGCGCAGCGCCGCCAGGGCGTCCTCCACGGCCGCGGGGAAGGGCGCTTCCGGCGCACGGCGATAGTCCACCGAAACCACCACGCTGTCCGCGCGCCGGCACAGGCAGCGGCAGATGTTGTCATGCGTATCCAGCGTGCAGCCGACGAAGCCGCCGCCATGGAAGAACAGCGTCACCGGGTAGCCGCCCATGGCGCCCGGGCGGTAGATGCGCAGCCGCAGGCTGCCGCCGGGCCCGGCGATTTCGCGCTCCTCCACCGCATGCACCTCGTCCCCGGCGGCGAACAGGCCGCTGCGGTCCATCACCGCGCGGTAGCCCTCGCCGGTGAGCGTGGTGAAGTCGAAGGGGCGCAGGCGCGACAGCGCCTGCAGCATGGCCTGCGCCTGGGGATCGAGAGTCATGCGGGCTCCGGAGAAAGAAGCCCGCAGCTTAGCGCGCCAGGAAGCCCCCGTCGGCGGCCATCAGCGCGCCGTTGACGTAGGAGGCCCGCGGCGACGCCAGCCACAGCGCCAGGTCGGCGATCTCGCGGGCCTCGCCGGCACGGCCTGCCGGCACCGCCATCTGCATCATCTGGCGGCCCTGCTCGGCGCCGAGCACATCCTGCGTCATCGCCGTCTCGATGAAGCCGGGGGCGATGGCATTGCAGCGGATGCCCTGCGCCGCGTACTCCACGGCCACGGTCTTGGTCAGGCCCACCACGCCATGCTTGGCGGCGACATAGCCTGGCACGCCGGCAAAGGCGATCTGCCCGGCGATGGAGGCCGTGTTGACGATGCTGCCGCCACCGGTCTTCAGCATCGAGCGCACCTGCGCACGCAGGCAGTAGAACACGCTGGAGAGATTGATCGCGATGATGCGGTCCCACAGCTCCAGCGGGTAGTCCAGCGTGCCCGGCGGAATCGGGCCATCGGAGATGCCGGCATTGTTGAAGGCGATGTCGAGCCGGCCGTAGGTCTTCTCCGCCAGTTCCACCAGCGCGGTGCATTGCTCGTGCTTCGAAACGTCGCAGCGCTGGAACACCGCGGCAGGCAGTTCCGCGGCCAGCGCCGCGCCCGCCTGCTCGTCGATATCGGCGAGCACCAGCTTGGCCCCCTCCTCGGCGAAACGGATGGCGGCGGCGCGGCCGATGCCGCTGGCGGCCCCGGTGATGATGGCGATCTTGTCTTGGAGTTCTTTCATGAGTGACTTACTCGATATCCGTTCGTGCTGAGCCTGTCGAAGCATGAACGGAGCGCGCAGGGGTGGTCCGCCCGTACTTCGACAGGCTCAGCACGAGCGGACGGGAAAGTTCAGCAGGCTAGGAAAGCGCGACCACGCTGTTCAGTAGCGTGCGCACCAGCTTGGTCTGCCGCGTCACACCCGTCTTGCAGAAGATGAAGCGCAGGTAGGTGCGCGCCGTGGTGCGCTTGACGTTGAGCTTCTCGGCGGCTTCTTCCACCGTGAGGCCGTCGGCCAGGCACTGTGCCAGCGCCGCTTCCATGCGCGTCAGCCCGAACAGGCGGCGGATCGCCTCCTCGGAGGCCTTGCCGCTGCACTCCGGATCGCGCAGGAACATCACCGCCACTGGGCGCCGCGAGCTGTCGTGTGGCCAGCTGCTGACGGGAGCGGGCTTCACCACCACGCCCAGGTTCATACGGCCCGAGGGGCGGGTCACCGACATGGCCTCGATCAGGCCCGGGTCCACCGGCGCACCGGAGCAGACCTTGCGGATGATGCGCTGCAGCTCGCGGCCCTCGTCGTTGCGGTCCAGGCAGATGGTGCTGCCCTGCACGCGCATGCCGTCCTTCTCGTTGAGGATGCGGCGCGCCTCGGGGTTGATCTCGATGACGTCGCCGTTGTGCGCGAAGCTGACCGTGCCGAGCAGCATGCGGTTGACGGTGCCGGCGTAGAGCTGGCGCTCGCATTCCAGGGTGTCGATCTGCGCATGCAGGCGCACGGCGCGCTTGAGATGCGGCAGCAGCGCGCGGCACAGCGCCTTGTCGTTGTCCGAGAAGGGCGGGGCATCGGCCGAGCGCGACACGCGGAAACGGCACTCGATGCCTTCCTGCGTGCGCAGGTCGGCGCCTACCAGGTGCTCCACGTTCATCGGGCGCAGGTACTCGCGGTACAGCGCGCTGCTGTTCCAGCGGCTGCTGCCCACTAGCTCTTCCGGCGTGATCACCTGGTCTTCCGGCAGGCCCACGAAGGGGTCGAGCGCGAAGAAGTGGTTCTGGTAGGACTCGGTGGCATCGGCGGCCGCGGAGTCGGTGTTGAGCATGAAGCCGGCGGAGTTCGAGGACGGCGGACGCAGGATCATGGTCACGTGCATCGCGCCGAAGGTCTGTTGCAGCAGGCGCAGCGCGGTCTGCCAGGGCGTGGCTTCCATCGGCCCTTCGTAGATCGCGTCGAACAGCGCGTTGAGACGGTCGAACTCCATCGACACGCCACCGCCGGCGATCAGGCCTTTCGGCATCCGGCTCGGGCGGGATTCGCCCGGAGTGATCAAGCGCAGCATCTGTTTTCCTCCTCGCGCCGGTGACGGGGGCACCAGCCACTACAGGATTAACCGGGATACCGGACCCCGGATTCGTCTGAATTGATGAAACCTTGGTGACCGTGACTCACCTGGCCGGGGCGCCGAAGGCGCGGCGCAATTCCGTGGCGGCAAAGTCCAGCGCCGCGTCGGCCGCCGGTATCGGGCCCAACATGCTGATAAAGCCGTGGATTTGCCCCGGCCAGCGCTGCAGCACCGCCGGCACCCCGGCGAGCCGTAGCGATAGCGCATAGGCCTCGCCCTCGTCGCGCAGCGGGTCGTACTCGGCGGTCACGATAGTGGCCGGCGCCAGCCCGCTGAAGTCCTTGGCCCGCAGCGGCGAGGCCCGCGGATCGGTCGCGTCGCCGCCGCCGGTGAGGTACTGCGCGCGGAACCAGCGCAGGCCCTCGGCCGTCAGGAAGTAGCCCTGGCCGCAGGCCGCGTAGGACGCCGACTCCTGCGCCAGGTCCGTCACCGGGTACATCAGCAACTGGTGCTGCAGATTCCAGCCCCGCGCCTTGGCCTGCTGGGCCAGCACCGCCGCAAGATTGCCGCCGGCGCTGTCGCCGGCCAAGGCGATGCGCTGCGCATCGCCGCCGATCTCGCCGGCATGCGCGCGCAGCCACTCCAGCGCCGCCATTGCATCGTGCACGGCGGCAGGGAAGGGAGCCTCGGGCGCCAGGCGATAGTCCACCGACACCACCAGGGTCTTTGCCCGCACCGCCAGGCAGCGGCAGATGTTGTCGTGCGTATCCAGTCCGCAGGCCACGAAGCCGCCGCCGTGGAAGAACAGCGTCAGCGGAAAAGGCCCCGGCGCGTCGGGGTAGTACAGGCGCAGGCGCAGCGTGCCGCCGGGGCCGGCGATCTCGCGGTCCTCGCTGCGCGCCACGGTATCGCCGGGGCCCAGCAGGCCATCGCGCCCGGCGATGCCGGCGCGGTAGCCGTTTGCCGTCATCGTGGAGAAGTCCGGCGCGGCATAGGCGGCCAGCGCCTTGAGCATGCCCTCAACATGGGGGTCCAGCGTCATTGTCGATGTCTCCTCGTCATTGTCATGGCGGCACTCTGCGCGCTCGTTCTGCGGCGCGGTATCTCAAAACGGACGACATAAAAGCGACGAAGCCGGCACCGGGTGCGCTTCCGATACTGGCTCCAGAACGCCGCCCGCCATGGGCGCGCGAGTGTCCTTGAGGAGAGACGTCATGAGATTTTCCCTGATCTACGAAGCCCAGACCACCGATGCCTCGCGCGCGGGCGATCGCCGCGTGTTCGACGAGATCGTGGAGCAGGCCACGCTGGCCGAGCAGATGGGCTTCGACGTGATCTGGTGCGTGGAACATACCGCGCTGACGAACTACGCCCACATGAGCGCGCCGGAGACGGTGCTGGCCTTCCTGGCCGGCAAGACCAGCCGCATCCACCTGGGCCACGGCGTGGTCTGCCTGCCGCCGGCGATGAACCACCCCGTGAAGGTGGCCGAGCGCATCGCCACGCTGGACCTGCTGAGCCATGGCCGCGTGCACTTCGGCGTGGGCAAGGGCGGCACGCAGCAGGAGGCCGGCACCTTCGGCTACGACCTGGCCACGCTGCATCCGCAGATCGACGAGGCGATGTACCTGATCCCCAGGATCATGGTGCAGGACGAGATCGAGCATGACGGCGAGTTCATCAAGATCCCGCGCCGCCCGATCCACCCCAAGCCCTACCAGGACCCGCACCCGCCGATGTACATGGCCTGCACCAACACCGACACCCTGACCCGCGCCGGCCAGCGCGGCATGGGCGCCCTGGTGCTGGGCTTCGGCGGCCCTGAGGATGTGGCGAAGAAGAACGAGGTCTATCGCAGCGCCTGGGCCTCGCGCAAAGCCGAGGACCAGGTCGGCTTCCGTCCCAACCAGCACCTCGCCGCGCTGTGCCCCACCATCGTGCTCCAGGATGGCCAGCAGGCCCGCAAGATCGGCATCAAGGGCCAGCGCTACTTCATGGAGTCGCTGGGCCACTGGTACGGCGCCGGCCCCAAGCCGGACCCCTCGAAGTGGGACGACGACGTCACCACGCACGACGCCGACGGCAAGGACGTGATCCGCACGCAGTTCGCCTCGGAGAAGGTCAGCTTCGACTTCAGCGATCCCAACATGATGCTGATGAACCCCAACCATGCCTACGGCACGGTGGAGGACTGCATCGGCTACGTGCAGCGCCTGATCGACGCCGGCGCCGACGAGATCCTGTTCATCTGCCAGATGGGCACCATCCCGCAGTGGGCGCAGCTGGAGACGCTGCGCAACATCGGGGAGCATGTGATTCCGCATTTCCGGGGGCAGGCGAAGCGGGCGGCGGCCTAGGTGTTGAGGTTCGACACGTTGTTCAGCGGTATGCGGCTGATGGGAGGCTGGAATCCGAGGGCGGAGTGTCGTCGGTGGTGATTGTAGTGGTGCTGCCAGCAGGCGAGGTGCCGGGTTCGTTCATCGGAGTG
>JASBRP010000020.1 GCA_030149365.1 Solimonas sp. | reverse complement strand
GGCCTGAGGCCCCTCGGCCGGGCTCCTGCCCGGCTCGACCCTGCACTCGACCCCCAGGCAGGCGCTACTGGAAGGGGACCCGGTACATCAAATGCATTCGCTGCGCTCACACAGCGCAAAAGCCATCCAAGACAAAACAGATTCTTCCCTCTCCCCTTGCGGGAGAGGGTGCCCGAAGGGCGGGAGAGGGGGAGGCCCGAGGCAGCAACGCAGCAGCAGTTGTCCACAGAGGCCCCCGCCAAAGAACAGCCCCCTTCCAGCAAGAAAAGCGGATAATTCCCCCACATCCCGACACGCCCCACCCCCGCCATGCTGCTCCGCATCGCCACCCGCGAATCCCCTCTCGCCCTCTGGCAGGCCGAGCACGTCAAGGCGCGGCTCGAAGAGGTTCATGCCGGCCTCACGGTCGAGCTGGTCCCCATGACCACGGCGGGCGACCAGATGCTGTCCAGCCCGCTGGCGAACATCGGCGGCAAGGGCCTGTTCGTGAAGGAGCTGGAACAGGCCATGCTGGAGGGGCGCGCGGACATCGCGGTGCACTCCATGAAGGACGTGCCGGTGAAGCAGCCCGACGGCCTCTGCCTCAGCGCCTTCCTGGCCGGCGAAGACCCCTCGGACGCCTTCGTCTCCAATACCCACGCCTCGCTCGACGCGCTGCCGCAGGGCGCGGTGGTGGGAACCTCCAGCCTGCGCCGGCAGGCGCAGCTGCGCTCGCTGCGGCCGGACCTGGTGATCCGCGATCTGCGCGGCAACGTCGGCACGCGCCTGCGCAAGCTCGACGAAGGCCAGTTCGAGGCGATCATGCTGGCCAGCGCGGGCCTGATCCGCCTGGGGCTGGCGGAGCGCATCCGCGAGCGCATGTCGGCGGACCGCTTCCTGCCGGCCATCGGCCAGGGCATCGTCGGCATCGAGTGCCGCGAGGACGACGAGCGCACGCGGCGCCTGCTGATGCCGCTGCACGATGCGCGCAGCTACACGCGCCTGATGGCGGAGCGCGCCATGAACGCCAGGCTCGGCGGCGCCTGCCAGGTGCCGGTGGCGGGACATGCCGAGGTGCTGGGCTCGGAGGTCCGCCTGCGCGGGCTGGTCGGCGCCCCCGATGGCAGCCGCGTGATCCGCGACGAGCTGCGCGGTACCCAGGCGCGCGCCGAGGCACTGGGCGAGGAGCTGGCCCAGCGCCTGCTTGACCAGGGTGCCGGCGACATCCTGCGGCAACTGGGAATCCCGGTGTGACCCTGGCACCGCTGGCGGGGCTGGGCGTGATGGTGACGCGCCCCGCGGAGCAGGCCGAGCCGCTGTGCCGCCTGCTGCAGGCGCAGGGGGCCGAGCTGCGGCGCCTGCCGCTGCTGGCGATCGAGCCGGCGCGCGCGGCACCGGCGCTGCTCCAGCTTTTCGACGACGCACGCGACGCGCAGGCCTGGATCTTCACCAGCCGCAACGCCGTGCGTTGCGCGCGGCGCCTGGATGCCGGGCGCTGGCCGCAGCGTCTCTACGCGGTGGGCGCCGCCACCGCCGCAGCCCTGGAGGAACTGGGCCTGTCGGCGACGATCCCGGCGGGCCTGTATTCCGGAGAGAGCCTGCTGGGCCATGCGTCCCTGCAGCAGCCGGCCGGCCAGCGCTTCCTGCTGGTGACCGGCGCCGAGGGCCTGGGCACCATCGCGGCGGGCTTGCGCGATCGCGGGGCGCAGGTGAGCGTGGCCGAGGTCTACCGGCGCCAGCCGGTGGCCCATGCGCCGGCACAGGTGGTCGAGGCCCTGCGCGTATCGGCCGCGATCCTGCTCACCAGCGGCGAGGCCCTGCGCCAGCTGCTGGCACTGACACCGGAGCCCGCAAGGGAGCTGTTGCTGAGGCGCAAGCTGGTCCTGCCGTCGGCGCGTGTGGTAGAACAGGCCCTCGAGTCCGGGTTCGAGTCGCCACTTGTCCCCGAACAGGTTTCCGATGCTGCCTACCTGCGCTGTCTGGAGCGCTGGTGGGCCGATCAACGACCATGACGACCACACCGACGCCGACCGACCCCGCGGAACCGACGCCCACGCCGTCCGCCCTTCCTGTCCCCGCCGCCCCGCGCCGCCGTCGCGGCCTGGCCCTGCTGTTGCTGCTGATCGTGGTGGCCGCGGTGGCCGCCGCCGCCTTCTGGGTCTGGCAACAGCAGCAGCGCCTGGTGAAGGACAACTCGCGGCACGAGGAACTGATCGGGCGCCTGTCGCGCAACCTGGCCCTGCTGGAGACGCAGGCCAAGGCCATGGACACGCGCCAGGCCGACCTGGCGGCGGTCCTGCAGCGCAACAGCGCCGAGATCGCCGACTTCAGCCGCCGCATCGACGAGCACGACCAGGTCGTCGGCAACCTCAACGAGCAGGTCGCGGGTGGGCGCAACCGCTTCGTGATGGCCTCCATCGAGAACCTGCTGCTGCTGGCCAACGACCGCCTGCAGATCGCGCGCGACCCGGCCTCGGCCCTGGTGGCCCTGCAGGAGGCGGACCAGCGCATCGCCGGCCTGCGCGACCCGCGCCTGTTCAACGTGCGCCAGGCCATCGCCGAGGAGCGCACCGCGCTGCAGGCGGTGCCGCAGCCGGACTACGCCGGCGCGGCGCTGTCGCTGTCGAGCCTGGCGGCCCGCGCGGAGCAGTTGCCGCTGCGCGCCCGCGCGCCGGACCACTATGAATCCGCCCTGCGCGAGCCGGCCGCCGCCGTAGCCGACAGCACGCGCTGGGAGCGCTTCAAGGCCTCCGTCACGCAGGCCCTGCGCGGCATGTTCACGCTGCGCCGCAACCAGGGCCCTGAAGCGCGCCTGCTGGCGCCGCAGGACGAGGCGCTGGTGCACCACGTACTGATGCTGCGCCTGGAAGCGGCCCGTGCCGCGCTGCTGCGTGGCGACACCGTGTCCTTCCGCGATGCCGGCGCCGGCGCGGCCGCCTGGCTGCACCAGTACTTCCGCGAGGAAGACCCGGCGGTGCGTGGCGCGCTGACCGACCTGGAGCGCCTGCAGCAGCTGCAGCTGTCGCCCCCGCTGCCCGAGATCACGCGCAGCCTGGCGTTGCTGCGCGCCCACATGGACGTTCCCGCAAGATGATCCGCTGGCTGCTGCTGGCCGTGCTGGCGCTGGCCCTGGGCAGCGTCGCGGCCTACCTGCTGCGCGCCGACACCGGCTACGTGATGATCACCCACGGCCGCTGGGTGCTCGAGACCTCGCTGTTCGGCTTTGTCGGCGCGGTGTTCGTGATCATCTGCGGCCTGTACTACGGCTACCAGTTGCTGCTGGCCGGCGCGGGCCTGCCCTGGCGCGTGCGCCGGGCCATGGAGCGCCGCCGCGCGGACCTGGCACGCGATTCCTTCGAGGCCGGCATGCTGCGCCTGATGGAGGGCCACTGGCGCCAGGCGGAGATCGAGATGGTGCGCCGCGCGGCAGATCACCGGGCGGCCCACCTCAACTACCTGGCCGCGGCCAAGGCGGCGCAGCAACTCGGCGCGTCCGACCGTCGCGAGCATTACCTGCGCCTGGCGGCCCAGGGTGACCCCGAGGCGCGCTTCGCCTCGCTGCTGACGCGCGCGGAACTGCAGCGGGCCCGTGGTGATTTTGCCGAGGCTCGCAACAGCGCGCTGGAGCTGCGCGAGCAGGACCCGCGGCATCCGTATCCGCTGGAGCTGCTGGCCGAATGCCATCTCGCACTCGGCGACTGGGAGTCGCTGGGCGCGGTGCTGCAGCAGCCCGAGACCACGGCGGCGCTGTCGCCCCTGCGCCTGCGCGAGCTGGCCTCCGAAACCCTGCGGCATCGCCTGCGCGCGGCGGTGCAGTCCGCCAACCTCGACCAGCTCAAGACGCTGTGGGAACAGGCCGGCCGCGAGCTGCGCGAAGACCCCGCGCTGCTGCGTGAATACGCGCGGGGCCTGGTGCGGCTCAATGCCACGGCCGAGGCGCTGTCCGTCATCGCCGCCGCCCTGGGCCGCAGTTGGGATGCGGAACTGATGCGGTTCTACGGTGGCCTGCAGGCCGCCGATCCCCTGGGCCAGCTGGCGACGATTGAGCAGTGGCTGGGGCGCTACGGCGAATATCCCGAGGCGCAGCTCGCCGCCGGCCAGGTCTGCCTGCGCAACAAGCTCTGGGGCAAGGCGCGCAGCTACCTGGAAGCGGCAGTGCGCCAGCAACCGACGCCGACCGCCTACCTGGAACTGGCCCGCGTCTGCGAGGCCACGCAGCAGCGCGCCGAGGCCGAGAAGTACACCCGCATGGGCCTGGAGCTGGCAGCGGCGCTCTAGGGCCTGTTAACGCTACCGCCATCGCAGCGATGGCGGTAGCGTTAACAGGCCCTAGCCCGCCCTCAAGGCGCGGGATTCTGCGCCGGCCAGGTCTCGAAGGCGTAGTCGAAGGAATCGTAGAACAGGTGGTCGGGATCGAGCCCGGCCGCCGTGAAGGCGTCCTTGCCGCTGCGCACCATCACCGGCGGCCCCGACATGTAGACCTCGTGGGCATCCAGACGGGGATGGGCGCGCAGCAGGGCCTCGTGCACGAAGCCGCGCTCGCCCTCCCAGTCCGCGTCAGGGTCGGACAGCACGGGCGTGTAGCGGAACAGCGGCTGCTCCTGCGCCCAGCGCCGCAACTGTGCAGCCAGGTACAGGTCCTCGCGGCTGCGCACGCCCCAGAACAGATGGGCCGGGCGCCGCAGTCCCTGGGCGAACTGCTGCTCCAGCATCGCCTTGATCGGCGCCAGGCCCGTGCCGCCGGCCATCATCAGGATGGGCCGATCCGAATCCTCGCGCAGGTAGAACGCCCCCAGCGGGCCCTCGATGCGCAGGATCGCGCGGTCCTGCATCTCGTCGCGCACCCAGTGCGCGAAGCGTCCGCCGGGAGCGATGCGCAGGTGCAGTTCCAGGGTCTCGCCATTGGGCGCGCTGGCGATGGAGAAGCTGCGGCGCTTGCCGTCCTCCAGCAGGAAATCCAGGTACTGCCCGGGTTCGTAGTCAAAGGTCTCGCCGCGCGGCAGCTTCAGCGTCAGGCCGATGACGTCGTGCGACAGCGGCGTACGCGCCTGCGCACGCACCGGCAACTGGCGCGGGCGCAGCCGCTCCAGCCGCGCTGGCTGGTGCAGGTCCAGCACCAGGTCGCTGCGCGCCTCGGCCAGGCACATCAGGATGTAGCCCGCATCCAGCTCCGCCTGCGACAGTGCCGGCGGGGGCAGGCGGTGCTGGACCTCGCCCTGCAGCAGGCGCACGCGGCAGGAGCCGCAGCCGCCGGACTTGCAGCCGAAGGGCAGGGTCAGGTGCTGGCGCAGGCCGGCTTCCAGCACCGGCTCGTCCGCACCGGCGGCGAAGGAGTTGTCGCGTCCGGCCAGATAGACTTGGTGCATGAAGACCCTCGAAGAAATCCTGCCGCGCCGGGCGGCCATCATCGGTTGCGGCGACATCGGCCAGCGCGTGGCGCAGCGCCTGCGGGTGACGGGCCGCGAGGTTACGGCAATCGTCCGCTCGCTTCCAGCCGCGCAGGCCCTGCGCGCGCAGGGCCTGGAAACCGTGCAGGTCGATCTCGACGCCGAGGCTCCGCTTTTGGACACAGAGCTGCTGTTCTGGTTCGCGCCGCCGCCCGCCGCCGGCGCGCAGGACACGCGGCTGCGGCGCTGGCTGGCCTTGCGGCCCCCGGCGCGCCGCATCGTCTACATCTCCACCTCCGGAGTCTACGGCGACTGCGGCGGCCGCTGGATCGACGAGGACGCGCCGTTGCAGCCGATCAGTGCCCGGGCGCAGCGGCGGCTGGATGCCGAGATCGCCCTGGGTGAGCATGCCGCGAGCCAGGGCACCGAGGTGGTGACCCTGCGCGTGCCCGGCATCTACGGGCCTGGCCGCCTGCCGCGCGAACGGCTGGCGCAGGGCCTGCCGGTGGTGCGGGACTCGGAATCGCCGTACACCAACCGCATCCACGCCGATGACTTGGCCGCGGCGGCCCTGCATGCGGCGGCCTGGGGCCGCCCCGGTGCCGCCTACAACGTTGCCGACGGCAGCCCCACCACGATGTGCGACTACTTCACGCGCTGCGCCGCGCTGCTGGACTTGCCGCCGCCGCCGCAGGTGTCGATGGAGGAGGCGCGGCGGATCTTCACGCCGGCCATGTGGTCCTTCATGGAGGAGTCCAAGCGCCTGAAGACGGGGCGCCTGCGCGATGAGCTGCGCTTTTCTCCGCGTTACCCGGACCTCGCTGCGGGATTGCCCGCGTGCTTGTGATTATTTATAAAATAATAATGTAATTTATTATTAATAATAACAACATCATTCGATGTCAAGGTTAAAATCCGGCCAGCGTTCGGGCTGAACGCGTTTCCCATCAAACAGAAGGAAGAAACCATGAGCATGATGAGCGAGTTCCGCCAGTTCGCGATGCGCGGCAACGTTGTCGACCTGGCCGTCGGTGTCGTCATCGGTGCCGCGTTCGGCAAGATCGTGTCCTCGCTGGTGGCCGACATCATCATGCCGCCGCTGGGCCTGGCGCTGGCAGGCATCGATTTCAGCAAGCTCGGCTGGGTGCTCAAGGACGCGGTCGGCGACACGCCGGCGGTGGTGCTGGCCTACGGCAAGTTCATCCAGGTCTGCTTCGACTTCGCCATCATCGCCTTCGTCATCTTCATGCTGGTGAAGGGCATCAACCGCCTGCGTCACCAGGAAGCCGCCAAGCCGGCCGAGCCGCCCGCGCCGACGGCAGAGGAAAAGCTGCTGATGGAAATCCGCGACCTGCTGAAGAAGTAGGCGGGCCTGGCGACGCCCTGGATTTCCTTCCAGAGGATCCAGGGCGTCATGCATTGAAGGCGCCGGCATGGCGCTTTGCCTGATGGCCCGAGCCGTCCACCGGCTCGGCGCTTCCTTTTGTCCCCATACGACAAAACCCCTACAGGCAGGCGCTGTCTGCTGCGCTAAGGTGGCGTCCATCGGGCTGGAGCCAGGACGGCGGCAAGGTTTTTCCGGAGTAGCGGGTGAGCGTGGACGAGGACGTGATCGAGACGGCGGTGCTGCAGATCTTCGCGGATCGGCAAGTGCCGGTCGGCGGGCAGTTGCCGCTGGAGACCCTGCGTGCCGACTGGCCGCAGACACGGCTGCGGCGGGGTGACCTGACGCAGGCGGTCCGCGCGCTGGTGTTCGACGGCGAGCTCGAGCTCGACGAAGAGTCCGAAGGCCCGGTCCTGATCCTGACCCCTCGTGGCCATGAGCGCCTGCGCAGCGGGCGCCGGGCCGAGGCCCCGCGCGGCATGCTGGCGGCCCTGTTGTCACCCAGGAAGCCGGCACCGGCGGCCAACAGCCTGCGCCGCAGCGAGACGCCGGCGCCGGAAGGCGACTACGGCCGGCGCAAGACCGATCTTTTCTAGCTTGAGCTGATGCGCCGCCGCTAGAACGACGGCAGCGCGTCTTCGCGCCGTGAATTCAGGGCCTGCGCGATGAACTGCGTGACGTCCTGCAGCACCGCGTCCTCCGGCAGGCGGCCCTGCCACAGGCAGTAGCGCAGCCCCAGGAAGTGGGTGATGCCGATGATCGCCCAGGCCCGCACCTCCGCGTCCCCGGCGCCGATATAGCCGCGCTGCTGCGCTTCCATCAGGCCGGCGCGGCAGCTCTGCTCCAGCAGGTGGTAGTACTCGCGGTAGCTCGTTTCGTCGACGAACTGCGATTCCTGCACGATGCGGAACAGCCCCGGATGCTTCTGGGCAAAGGCGAGGAAGGCGCTGATACCGCCCTGTGTCGCATCCTCCAGGGTCACGGAGCTGGTGATGGCGTTGGACATGCGGCGGCGCAATTCCTGCCCGATCTCGCTGACCAGCATGGCGAAGATTTCTTCCTTGCTGCGGAAGTAGAGATAGAAGGTGCCCTGGCCGACGCCCGCGCGATGCGTGATCGAGCTGACCGAGGCGGCATGGAAGCCCTTCTCGCCAAAGTCATTTTCCGCCGCTTCCATCAGCTTGCGCCGGGTCGCCTCGCCACGCGCCGTCGCCGGCACGATCGGCGCGGAAGCCGCCCGCACCGGTGCTATCGAAAGATCCGTCATTTCCGCCCCCGTACTGCCCTTGTCCTTGCCTGCTGCGGCCATGCCGCGATTCGTCCCTTGGTTTGCAGGCCCGCCCCCCAAGGCGGGACCCCGCTTTGATCCTAGCAGCGGGGGTTCCAGGATTCTGGGTCAAAAGTCTCGATTTTTCCGGCCACTTTCGGCGAGGCAGGAGGGAGCCACCGGTGTCTTTTCAGGCCAGGGGGCGGCGCCGGGTTCAGCCGAAGGCCTGGAGGCGCGCCGCCGAGGGGTGGCGGTCCTTCAGCAGCTTGAGGCAGTCCTCGAAGGCGCGCGAGATGCGCGTCTGGTAGCGGATGCGTTCGATCTGGCGCCAGGTGGCGCGCTCGCCCTCGCGGATGTAGGACTGCAGGTCGTCCTGGCTGAGGTTGGCGAAGAGCTTGAGCAGGTGCCGCGGCGTGTGCTGCGGCAGGATGTTGATGTCGCCGCTGTAGCGCTGGCGCATCATCGAGTCGACCTTGTTGATCACGCGTCCGCTGCCGTAGGGGTCCAGGTGCTTGCGTGCCAGCTGCAGCGCGCCGCGGCTGCCCTGGGCGATCAGCTCCTTGGCCAGCGGCGCGATGCCGCGCTTGGGCTCCAGGATCTTCTCCGACATGAACGGCACGATGTGCGGATTGGTCTGGCTGACGATGTAGTGGTTGACGTTGTGCAGGCGCGCCACGCGCAGCATCGGCAGGTCGTTGGACAAGGTGCCGTCGATCCAGCGCTTGGCCGGCATGTAGGGCACGATCTGGTCGTCGTAGTTGCGTGCTTCCAGCATCACCGGCGGGAACACCCCCGGCACCGCGCAGGACGCCATCACCGCCTTGCGCATCAGCACGTGCGGTGCGGAGAGATAATTGAGCAGGCGGCCCTGGTGATGCGGATCGGCCGGCGAGATGGTGATGCCGACGATGCGGCGCGAGCGCTCGAAGGCCTCCAGGAAGCTGAGGTCGCCGATGTTCACGCCGACGCAGCGTTCCAGCTGCGCGGGGTCCATCAGCGCCTTGCCGCTCAGGGCGTTGCGCAGGCCGAAGCGCTGGAAGGCGGCGATGTCCAGGCCACCGGGTTCGAAGATGCGGCCGAGCTCGGCGTCGGTGCGCGAGCCCACCACGCTGGCGATGATCGAGCCGGCCGAGGAGCCGGAGATGACGCGCGGCAGCAGGCCCTGCTCGTGCAGCGCCTTGATCACGCCCAGGTGGAACATGCCCAGGGTGGCGCCACCGGACAGCATCAGCGCCGAGCGGCCGAAGACCGTGCCGGTGCGCTTGAAGAAGACGATCTTGTCGTCGTGGCTGAAGTTGGCGAAGTCGCCGGCGCAGAGGTAGTCCAGGCAGCGGGCGACCTCGTCCAGGTATTCCTCGACCAGTCGCTTGGTTCCGCCGCGGGCCACCTGGTACAGCACCGGGTTGGAGATGTTGCCCAGGTTGCCGTGCAGGCCCTCGTAGAGATTGAAGGCCAGTTGCCGGGCGTCGCCCTGGCGGCGCAGCTCGCGCATGCCGGCCAGGCGTTCCTTGATCAGCAGGTGGTCGAAATCCGCGCAGGTGTCGTCCAGGCGCCAGGCCTCGCCGCCTTCCAGGCGGTCCAGTTCCTCGGCGACCTGCTTCCAGGCGGCATAGTCGGCGGCCTGGTCCAGGTCCCGGCGCAGGCGCTGGATCAGCTGTTCGGAGTGTCGGGGCGGGTTTCGCATGGAGGCACAGTCTAAGGGCTAAGCCGGGTGGCGGCAGTAAACAAAAGCTGGGAATGGCGGTCCATTACCCCCTGATCGGTCTCCCGGGCCCATACAAACCGCATGCCCGCGGTGACAGAATATCCGCCTCCGCCGGCCTGGCCGGTCCCTTGACCGTAGCCCCTCCATGTCCGCAAGGCCCGCCGCGCCCACGCCGACCCCCTCCGCCCCCCCTGCCGAAGGCCTCTGGCCGCGCCTGCGCGGCTGGCTCCCGGCCATCGGCGCCCTGCTGCTGACGGTCCTGGTGCTGGCGGCCATCCGCCTGCTGCTGCGGGAGGTGAGCTACGCCGACCTGGCGGCGGTGGTGCGCAACACGCCGGCCAGCCACATCGGCCTGGCCTTATTGGCCACGGCGGCCAGCTATGTCGCCCTGATGGGCTACGACTGGTCCGGCCTGCGCTATGTCGGCGCCCGGGTGCCGCCGCGGGTGCTGGCCCTGGCGTCCTTCAGCGGCTATGCCCTGGGCAATACCGTGGGCCTGGGCGTGCTGACCGGTGGCGCCGTGCGCATGCGCCTGTATGCCGCCGCCGGCATCGACACCGGGCGCATCGGCCAGCTGATCGCCTTCATCGCCCTGGCCTTCGGCGGCGGCATCGTCGCCGTGGGTGCCGCGGCCCTGCTCTGGGGTGCCGGCGAGATCGAGTCCATCGCCCGCATTCCCGCCGCCGGCCTGGAGCTGATCGCCGCGGCCGTCCTGGTGTGCACCGCGGCCTTCATCGCGCTCTGCGCCTGGCGCCGCGAGCTGAACCTGTTCGACCGCTGGACCCTGCGCCTGCCCGGCCCGGGCCTGGCCTCGGCCCAGCTGCTGTTCTCGGCCCTGGACATCCTCACGGCCGCGGCGGCGCTGTGGTTCCTGATGCCGCAGAGCGATGTCGGCTTCCCGGCACTGACCGCGTTCTACGCCATCGCCATCACCCTGGGCGTGATCAGCCACGTGCCCGGCGGCCTGGGCGTGTTCGAGGCCGTGATCCTGCTGGCCTACCGCGGCCACGCGCCGCTGGAGCAGGTGGCCGGCGCGCTGGTGCTGTACCGCGCGATCTACTTCCTGCTGCCGCTGTTCGTCGCGGTGGGCCTGCTGGCCTGGAACGAGCTGCGCGTGGGCGTGGCGCAGCGCGTGGGCCGCGCCGCCACGCAGCTGACACCGCTGTTCCTGTCGACGCTGACCTTCGTCGTCGGCGTCATGCTGCTGGTGTCCGGCGTGACCCCGGCCACCGACGAGGCCACCGAGCTGCTGGCGCTGAAGGTGCCGCTGGAAGTGGTGGAGGCAGCGCACTTCCTCGGCAGCATCGCCGGCCTGGTGCTGCTGTTCGTGGCGCGCGGCCTGCTGCACCGCCTCGACGCCGCCTGGTGGACCGCCGTGCTGATCACCGCGCTCAACTTCTGGCTGGCCCTGCCCAAGGGCGTGGCCCTGAGCGAGATGGTGGTGCTGGGCTTCCTGCTGCTGGTGCTGCTGGCCAGCCGCCGCGAGTTCGATCGCCGTGCCTCGCTGTTCGCCGGCGTACTGAGCTGGCCCTGGCTGATGACGGTGGGCATCGTTGTGGCCGCCGTGTGGTGGCTGCTGTTCTTCGTCTACCAGGACGTGCCCTACACCAGCCAGCTGTGGTGGCAGTTCCAGATCGACGGCCACGCGCCGCGCGGTTTGCGCGCCCTGCTGGCGGTGGTGCTGGCGGCCCTGGGCTTCGCGCTGTGGCAGCTGTTCCGCCCCGCCTCCGGCCGCGTTACCGCGCCCAGCAGCGCGGAGCTGGAGCGCGCCGCCGCCGTGCTGCAGGCGCAGCCGGTGGTGTCCGCCGGCCTGGCGCTGACCGGCGACAAGAGCTTCCTGTTCTCCGAGTCCGGCAAGAGCTTCATCATGTACGGCAAGCGCAACCGCAGTTGGGTCTCGCTGTACGACCCGGTCGGCTCGCGCGAGGAATGGGCCGAGCTGGTCTGGCGCTTCATCGAGATGGCCGACGAGCATGGCGGGCGTGCGGTGTTCTACCAGGTGCCGCCGGACCAGTTGTCGCTGTACCTCGATGCCGGGCTGCGCGCCTACAAGCTCGGCGAATACGCCAGCGTCGATCTCAAGACCTTCTCCACCAAGGGCCCCAAGCTGGCGCACCTGCGCCATGCGGTCAGCAAGGGCGAGCGCGACGGCCTGTCCTTCCAGGTGGTGCCCGCCGCCGAGGTGCCGGCGCTGCTGCCGCAGCTGCGCGCCATCTCCGACGCCTGGCTGGACCATCACGACACCCGCGAGAAGTCCTTCTCGCTCGGCGCCTTCCTGCCCGACTACCTGCAGCGCTCGCCGGTGGCGCTGGCGCTCAAGGACGGCAAGCCGGTGGCCTTCGCCAACCTGCTGATGACAGGCCAGCGGGAAGAGATCGCGGTGGACCTGATGCGCTACGGCGCGGATGCGCCGCGTGGCGCCATGGATTACCTGTTCGTGCGCATGCTGCTGCACTACCAGGCCGAGGGCTACGGCCGCTTCGGCCTGGGCATGGCGCCGCTGTCGGGCTTCGCCAAGCACCCGCTGGCGCCGCGCTGGCACCGCTTCGGCAGCCTGCTGTTCGGCCATGGCGAGCCGTTCTACAACTTCCAGGGCCTGCGCGCCTTCAAGGAAAAATTCGCCCCCGAGTGGGAGCCGCGCTATCTCTGCGCGCCGGGTGGCCTGCAGCCGCTGCTGGCGCTGATGGACATCGCGGCCCTGGCCAGCGGCGGACTGCGTGGAGTGATCGCCAAGTGAAGAAGCTGCTTGCAGCGCTGTTGCTGGTCGTCGCGGCGCTGCCGTCCGTGCAGGCCGGCGAGAAGCTGTCGCACGGCCGTTTCGACGATTTCATCCTGGAGCGCCCGCAGGGCGCGCCGCGCAGCTTCGCCTTCCTGTTCACCGACGACGGCAGCGACCCGCGCGGCCTGGCGCGCGCGCTGACGCAGGAAGGTGCGCTGGTGGCGGTGATCGACACCGGCGCCTTCTTCCGCAGGATGGAAGCGGACGGCGGCGATTGCCAGTTCGCCAATGGCGACCTGGAGAACCTCAGCCGCCACATGCAGGGCTATGCCCAGGTCAACGGCTACTACCCGCCGATCCTGGTCGGGCAGGGCATCGGTGCCGGCTTCACCTACGGCCTGCTGGGCCAGTCCGACGGCAGCACCTTCACCGCCGCGCTGGCGCTGGATTTCTGCCCGGAGCTGGCCATGAAGCAGCCGCTGTGCAAGGGCGACGGCGGCCTGCAGTCGCGCCGCAAGCAGGACCGCTGGGAATACCGCCCCGCTGCCCTGCGCGATCCCTTCGCCGTGCTGCAGCCACCGGCGCCGGCCTGCGACGCGGCCCGGGTGGAGCGCTTCCTGGGCAAGGTGCCGCAGGCGGCCATGCGCACGCTCAAGGAGCCCGCCGGCCCCGCCGCCGTGCGCGCCGCCTACCGCAGCCTGGCCTCGCGCCTGCCGCCGCCGCCCGCGGCACGCCCGGCCGATGTCGCCGACCTGCCGCTGCTGGAGATGCCGGCCAAGCAGCCCGGCAAGGCCTTCGCCATCTTCCTGTCCGGCGATGGCGGCTGGGCCGGGCTGGACCAGGAAGTGTCGGAGGCCCTGGTGACCAAGGGCGTCTCCGTGGTCGGCTTCGACTCGCTGCGCTACTTCTGGAAGGTGCGCACGCCCGAGGGCCTGGCGGCGGACCTGGCCCGCGTCATCCGCCACTACCAGGTCGCCTGGCAGCGGCAGGATGTCTGGCTGATCGGCTTCTCGCAGGGCGGCGACGTGCTGCCCTTTGCGCTCAATCGCCTGCCGCCGGCCCTGCGCGCTCAGGTCAAGCTGGCGGCGCCGATGGCGCAGACCGAGCAGGCGCATTTCGAATTCCATCTCAGCAACTGGATCGGCGCCAGCGGCACGCATCCGATCCTGCCGGAGATGGACCGCCTCGCCGGCGACGCGAGCCTGACCGCGATCTGCGCCAAGGAAGAGGACGAGAGCGTCTGCCGCCAGCTCGATCCCAAGCGCCACCGCATCGTCTGGCTGCCGGGCGGACACCACTTCAACGGTGACTACCAGAAGCTCGCGCAGGTGGTGTTGAAAGCCGGCGGTAAATGACCGCCGCCGTGCCGCCCCACCGGCGGCCGCTGTTGCCGCTCCCTATATCAATCAACGTCTTGTCTCTGGCTCCCCGGGTCTTGTGGCGACTGCTGTGCCCCGGTTGGCTCCGGTCGTGCGCCGATTCCGGCCGCGCGAGCCGGGGGCATCCGCACGATCATCCGGTGGCGGGCGGGATCACGCACCGTGCAAGGACGGATTGCCGCCAGGGCCTGCCGTGTCCGTGGAACAGGGACGGCGCAATAAAGACCACCCCGCCTGCCGTCGAATGCAAAACCTGACTCAGTCGTCGGGTAGCGTGTAACAAATCGATTTGCTACGGTGGAAGCGTTTCGTCTGCGGCGTCTGCGCCGCATGGGAAATGTCGGATCACTGCTGGGGGATCGGCAGTCTTCATCAATCCGCGGTTTTGACAATAAGGCGTCAGCCTAAGGGGTCGTTGTGCGCGAATTCAGGCTTTCTTTCATCGTCACCGCTATTTGCGTGGCCGCGGCCGGCTGGTGGGGTTACAACTCGCCCCTGGGTCTGTGGCCCGCGCTCTGGCTGGTGTGCGTCCTGGCCATCTTGGAAGTCAGCCTGTCGTTCGACAATGCCGTGGTGAATGCCGGCGTGCTCAAGGACATGAGCGAATTCTGGCGCCAGCTCTTCCTCACCGTCGGCATCCTGATCGCGGTGTTCGGCATGCGCCTGGTGTTCCCGATCGTCATCGTCAGCGTGTCCACCGGGCTGGGCGCCGTGCCGGTCATGAAGATGGCCCTCGAGAAGCCCGAGGAGTACTCGGCGCTGCTGACCAGTGCTTATCCGGTCATCGCCGCCTTCGGCAGCATGTTCCTGCTGCTGGTGTTCCTGAAGTTCCTCTTCGACAACGAGAAGGACGTGCACTGGCTGCGCTGGATCGAGGCCAGGCTGGCCCGCGCCGCCAAGTTCGACGAGATCAGCGTGCTGATCGCGCTGTGCGTGATCTTCTCCACCCGCTGGTGGCTGCCGGAAGAGCTGCACATGCCGGTGCTGGGCGCGGGCATTGCCGGCATCGTTCTGTACCTCGCCGTCGACGCGATCGGCGCCATGTTCGAGAACGAGTCGACCGGCGATGCCGTGGTGCAGGGCGTGCAGCGTGCCGGTTTCGCCAGTTTCCTCTACCTGGAGGTGCTGGACGCGTCCTTCTCCTTCGACGGCGTCATCGGCGCCTTCGCCATCACCCGCGACGTGGTCATCATCATGCTGGGCCTGGCTATCGGTGCGATGTTCGTGCGCTCCATGACCGTGTACCTGGTGCACCGCGGCACGCTGGACCAGTACATCTTCCTGGAGCATGGCGCGCACTACGCGATCGGCGTGCTGGCGGTGATCATGCTGGTGGGCACGGTGGCTCACGTTCCCGAGGTCTTCACGGGCCTGATCGGCGTCGCCTTCATCGTCGCCTCGGTCTGGTCCTCGGTGCGGCACCGCAAGGCGCATCCGGAGGAGTCGGGAGCCGCGTCGGTCTGAGCGCGCAGTCATGGCGATCAACCTGCAGAAGGGACAAAGAGTCAACGTCTCGTTGGTTCGCGTCGGCGTGGGACTGGGTTGGCAGGCCAACGCGACCCAGGGTTCCGACTACGACCTGGACGCCACGGCATTCATGTTGGGTGCCAACCAGAAATTGCCGGCGGACGAGTTCTTCGTCTACTACAACAACCTGGTCTCGCCGGATGGGGCGATGAAGTCCAGCGGTGATGACCAGCGCGGCGGCGGCAGCAGCGACAACGAAACGCTGAGCGTGGACCTGTCGCTGGTCGATGCGCGCGTGCAGGAGATCCTGTTCTGCGTGTCGATCCACGACGCGGCCACGCGCCGGCAGAATTTCGGCCAGGTACGGCAGTCGTTCGTGCGCCTCTACGACCTCGACAGTGGTGCCGAATTCGCCAAATACGAACTCGACGAGGATTTCAGCGTGGAGACGGCCGTGGAACTGGGCCGCCTCTATCGCCGTGACGGTGCCTGGCGCTTCGAGGCGCTGGGCAAGGGATACCGCGGTGGCCTGGAGGAACTGGTCAACCGCTACCAGTAGTACAGAACTTCACCTAGCGTCAGGAGCAGCCGTGGCCCGCAAATTACCCGTCTATCTCGTTCTCGACACCTCCGGATCCATGATGGGCGAACCCATCGAGGCGGTGAAGAACGGTGTCCAGCTGCTGGTATCGACCCTGCGGCAGGACCCCTATGCCCTCGAGACCGCGCACCTGTCGGTGATCGGCTTCGGCAGCAGCGCCACCGTGCTGGCACCGCTGACCGAACTGGCGGCATTCCAGCCGCCCGCCCTGGCCGCGTCCGGCACGACCAGCCTCGGCGAGGCCTTGCGCCTGCTGGCCACGCGTATCGACCAGGAGGTGGGCAAGACCACCGCCGACACCAAGGGCGACTGGAAGCCGCTGGTGTTCCTGATGACAGACGGTGCCCCCACCGACGACTGGAAGGCGGGCCTGGCCGAGCTCAAGACGCGCAAGACCGGCGCCATCATCGCCTGCGCCGCCGGCCACCAGGTCGACGAGACCCTGCTCAAGGACATCACCGAGATCGTGGTCAAGCTCGATACCGCGGATACCGCCACCATCAAGGCGTTCTTCAAATGGGTGTCGGCGTCGATTTCCACCGGCAGCCAGAAGGTGGAGCAGGCCGGCAAAGAGGTCATCGGACTCAACGACCTGCCGCCGCCGCCCAAGGAAATCAACCTGGTCGTCTGATCCGCTGTCCAAACCCGTCCGGCCGTTGTTCCCGAAAACAACGGGCAAGCCCTGGAGATCCGCGTGGGAATCAATCTGAAGAAGGGCCAGGGCATCAACCTGGCAAAGTCCGAGTACGACCTGTCACAGGTCACCCTGGGCCTGGGTTGGGACATCGCCAAGCCCAAGGGCCTGCTCGGCAGCCTGTTCGCCAAGCAGGAGGACTACGACCTCGACGCCATCGCCTTCCTCTGCCAGGCCGATGGCAAGGTGCATCGTCTCGGCGAGAAGCTGGTGGGCGGTGACGTGGTGTTCTTCAACAACCAGAAGCATCCCTCCGGCCAGATCTGGCTCACCGGCGACAATCGCACCGGCGCCGGTGACGGCGACGACGAGCAGATCATCGCCCGCCTCAATACCATGCCGGCCGAGATCAGCAAGATCGTCTTCCTGGTCTGCATCTACCAGGGCCAGCAGAAGCAACAGCACTTCGGCAAGGTCACCAATGCCTTCATCCGGGCGGTCGATGCGCGCGGCAAGGAGATGGCGCGGGTCGACCTGTCGGCCAGCCCGGAAACCGCCAACATGTGCTCGCTGGTGTTCGCCGAGCTGAACCGCAGCGCCACCGGCTGGGAGTTCAAGGCCTTGCTTCAGCCTCACCCCGCCGATTCCTTCGTACCGATCCTGAGCGCGCAGTACCTCCCCACGTCCGCCTGAGAATTGCCATGCGTCGTCTGCCGGTCTATCTGCTGCTCGATACTTCGGGCTCCATGCGCGGCGAACCCATCGCCGCGGTCAACGTCGGCCTGCAGGCCCTGGTGGCGTCGCTGCGCCAGGATCCCTCCGCGCTGGAGACCGTCCACGTCTGCATCATGACCTTCGACATGGACGTGAAGACCGTGGTGCCGCTGACGCCGCTGGACCAGTTGCACCTGCCGCAGATCACCACGCCGGAATCCGGCCCGACCTTCCTCGGCAAGGCCCTGGAAACCCTGTGCGGGCAACTCGACCGCGAGCTGCGCCGCAGCAGCGCCGACGAGAAGGGCGACTGGGCGCCGCTGCTGTTCGTGATGACCGACGGCAGCCCCACCGATCTGCAGGTATTCGAGGAGCAGGTGGTCGAGATCAAGCGCCGGCCTTTCGGCAACATCATCGGCTGTGCCGCTGGCCCCAAGGCCAAGCAGGAGTACCTGCTGCAGCTGACCGATCGGGTGTTCAGCCTCGACACCATGGACAGTGCTTCCTTCACCAGCTTCTTCAAGTGGGTGTCGGCCGCCGTCAGCAGCGGCAGCCGCAGCCAGGGGACGGAGGGCGCGAGCGCACTGCCGCCGCCGCCGGCCGAAATCCTGCTGGTGATCTGAAACCCGCGTTCCGGAGCGCCCGATGCGCAGACTGCCGATCTATTTCCTGCTCGACGTTTCCGAATCCATGGCCGGCGAAGCCCTGTACCGGCTGGAGGACGGCATGGGCGCGGTCATCAAGACCCTGCGGACCGACCCGCACGCGCTGGAAACGGTCTGGATTTCCGTCATTGCCTTTGCCGGGCAGGTGCGCCAGCTCGCGCCGCTGACGGAGGTGGCCAGCTTCGTGGCGCCGAGCCTGCCCGTGGGTGGCGGCACCTCGCTGGGCAAGGCGCTCAGTTTCCTGATGGACGAGATCGACCGCTCCGTGGTGCGCAGCACGCCGGATCGCAAGGGCGACTGGAAGCCGATCGTTTTCCTGATCACCGACGGCAAGCCCACCGACGATGTGGCCAAGGCCGTGGAGCGCTGGCGCGCCCGGTACGCCGGCAGTGTTTCGCTGGTGGCGATCTCCATCGGCCACTCGGCCGACCTGTCGGTGCTCAGCCAGCTCACCGATGCGGGCAACGTGCTGACGCTGGAAGAGAACACCGACGCCAACTTTGCCAAGTTCATCCAGTGGGTCACGCAGTCGGTGCAGGCGCGCAGCCGCAGCGTCGGCGACATCACCAAGGAGGAGAAGCTGCCTGAGCTGGACAAGTCCATCCTCACGCGCCTCAATCTCGACAAGCCGCTGGATCGCGTCGACGACAGCAACGCCTTCTTCGTATCGAAGTGCCAGAAGACACAGCTGCCCTACCTGGTGAAGTTCGAACCGCGTAGCGCGCGAGTCAACGCGGGGCAGGCCAGCTTCGACAGCCTGGCATACGTGCTGGTCGGCTGCTATCCGGTGAAGAACACCTATTTCGAGATGAGCGCCGACCAGCCCAATGTGGCGACGGTGGATTCCAACCAGCTGCACGGCTTTCCCAGTTGCCCGCATTGCGGCAACCCGGTGGGCTTTGCGATGTGTGACTGCGGCAACACCTTCTGCATCTCCGGGCCGGGCCAGCAGACCTGTCCCTGGTGTCGCCAGACCGCGCAGTTCTCGCGCGGCCAGGAAGGCGATCCGGGTGTCGATCTGACGCGCGCGCGGGGCTGATCGTGCCAGCACTGCCTGCCGAGGCCCGCCAGCTCAGTCCCGATGCCGAGAGCGCGCTGCTCGCCTTTCTCGAAACGCACCTGCGCGCGCAGGGCATCGCGCTGGGGGGCGAGCAGCTGCGCGAGATATCGCGACAGGCGCCGGTCGCCGGCCTGCTCGACGCCATCCTGGTCAGCGCTCGCCAGTTGCTGCCGCCGGCCGCGCCGGAGGCCATCATGCTCCAGCCCGCAGCGGTGACCGCGCCCGCGGCGCCCGCCACTGCGGCCACCACCAACGCCCAGGTCAACAGTTACCGCGACATCGCCGGGCAGGCGCCTCTGGCGGCGCCCGCCACGGCAGCGCCCGCGCCGGCTGTGCCTGCGCCCACGGCCCCCCATACGCCACCACCGGCAGCGGTTGCGATGGCCGTCGGCCCGGCGCCGGAGACCCCTGTGAAACCCGCCCCGCCACCCCCTGCACCCAAGACGGTCGTGCGCCTGCCCAACGGTACTGCCGGCCAGCGCTACGACGTCTACCTCGACCTGGCCAAATCGCCGCAGCTGGCGGCTTTCCGTGTGGGGACGCTCGATGTGCCGGCCGATTCCGGGCTGATCTTCGATTCCGCCACGGGGCGTCTGAGCGGCGTGCCGCAGGCCGAGGCCGGCCAGACGCGCGAGCACCAGTTCACGGGGCGGCTCGTGACCTTGGCGGACGGCACGACGTCGCCCGCCGTGTTGCGTATCGACCTGCTGATCAATCCTGATCCGCGCTCGCTGTGGAAACAGCTGGAGCCGGATGCGGCGCTGCCCTTCCGCAAGGAGCACCGGCGCAGCGCCGAACTGGTCGGCAAGGGGTTGCGCGCCGTCGCGGCCAGCGTGCGCGGCCGATCGCATGCCAACAGCGGCAGCTTCCGCGAGGACGACTTCCACCTCGACCATGACCGCAGCGGCGGCTGGACCCTGGTGGCGGTGTCCGATGGCGCCGGCTCGGCCAAGCTGTCGCGGCTCGGATCCGAACTGGCCTGCAGCGTCAGCTGCCGGAACCTGCAGGAGTCCATTGTGGCGCTCGACGCACAGCTCGACGCCCTGTTGCCGCTGGACACCCTGGTGGAGCAGGTGGCCAAGCCCGAGGTGATGGAAAACCTGCGCAAGCACTGCCGCGAGCCGCTGGGCTACGCCGCATTCAATGCCTGCAAGGAGATCCTGAACCGGGCACAGGGGCTCGGCGTGCCGGAGAAGGACCTGTCGGCGACCTTGCTGGTCGCAGCGGTGCGCCCGTACGGCGACGGCTTCTTCGTCGCGGCCTACTGGATCGGCGACGGTGCCGCGGCGCTGTTCGATCCACAGCGGCCCGAGGTCAACCTGCTGGGCGACGCCGACAGCGGCGAGTATTCCGGCCAGACGCGCTTCCTGCTTTCCGGCGAGTTCCCCGCGCCCGATCCCTGGCCGCAGATCGATCGCCGCGTGCGCTGCGCCTGGGGCGGCCCGGGCTCGATCCTGGCGCTGATGAGCGATGGCGTGTCCGACCCCAAGTTCGGCACCGACAATGCGCTCAGGAATCCCCTGCGCTGGCAGGAATGGTGGAACGACGTGCTGGCCGGCCCGGTGAACCCGGCACCGGACAACGCGGCCCTGCCCGAGGAGCTGACGAGCTACCTCGACTTCTGGTCGCAAGGCGAACACGACGATCGCACGCTGGCCCTGGTGTTCAGAAATCCATGAGCTTACGCAACCCGCCCAAGGTCATCCGCCTCACCGCCCACGACGGCAGCACCGTCGAATTCCTCGACGAGGTCAAGGGCTCCGGCGGCCTCAAGGACTGCTATTTCAGCCCGGACCGCAGCTACGTCGTACTGTTCTTCCGCGATCCGGTGGATGCCAACGGGCGCGACCGCCTGACCAACATCGTCGGCCGCTTCCGCGACGGCATCTTCCAGCAGGCTGGCGGCGACTACTGGAAGAACGTCTACTGCTGGCCCGAGCGCACACTGGAATGGAACGGCCGTTTCGGCATCACCGCGCCGGTCTACGCCAAGCATTTCTTCTTCGAGCACGGATCGAAGAACGGTGACACGCTGGGCATCCGTGGCCGCGAGAAGGAAGGCAAGTGGTTCGCCTCCGCCAACAACCGCAACAAGTTCCTCGATCCCAAGGAACTGGGCAGCTGGGCCAACTACCTGCGTGTCTGTCTGCTGATCAGCCGCGCGGTGCGGCGCATGCACATGGCGGGCCTCGCGCACTCCGATCTGTCCTACAAGAACGTGCTGGTGGACCCCAAGGGCGGCAACGCCTGCATCATCGACGTCGACGGACTGGTGGTGCCGGGCAAGTTCCCCCCCGATGTCGTCGGCACGCCCGACTTCATCGCTCCCGAGGTCGTGGCCAGCGCCAAGCTCGACAAGCGCGATCCCAACCGCAAGCTGCCGAGCATCGTCACCGACTGTCATGCCCTGGCGGTGCTGATCTACATGTACCTGCTGTACCGCCACCCCCTGCGCGGCGGCAAGGTACACGACGCCGATCCTACCCGCGACGAGGAACTCGGCATGGGCGAGCGCGCGCTGTTCGTGGAGGATCCGGCCGACCCGTCCAACCGCATCAAGGTCGGCCAGGTCCGGCCCAGCGAGCTGCCCTGGGCCGATACCCAGCAGCGGCCCTATACGTTGACCGGGCCCTACCTGGCACCGCTGTTCCTGCGCGCCTTCGGAGAGGGCCTCAAGAACCCGGCCCAGCGCCCCGGCGCCAGCGACTGGGAAAATGCCCTGATCCGTACCGTCGACCTGCTGCAGCCCTGCGTCAACACGTCCTGCGAACAGGGCTGGTACGTATTCGACAACAGCAGCAAGCCGCGCTGCCCGTTCTGCGGCACGCCGTTCAAGGGGGTGCTGCCGGTACTGAACCTGTACTACTCCACGCACAAGCCCGGCCAGTTCCGCCCCGAGAACCACCGCCTGATGGTCTACACCAACCAGTCGCTGTTCTCCTGGCACGTCAGCCGGAACATCGCGCCCAACGAGAAGCTCACGCAGGACCAGCGCCAGCGCGCCGGCTACTTCGTGTTCCACCAGGACCGCTGGTACCTGGTCAACGAGCGCATGCCGGAGCTGTTCAACGCCACCGACAACCTGCCCGTGCCGCTGGGCGAAAAGGTCGAGTTGCGGGAAGACATGAAGCTGCTGCTCTCCCGCGCCGAAGGCGGCCGTCTGCTGCACGTGCAACTGGTCGACAGCCGTTGATCGCTTCCGCGAACCACCAGGACATCTTCCCATGATCGAATTGCAAGCCGGACAGAACGCGGCACTCGGCGCCACCAGCCTGACCCTGCGCATCACGCAGACCCCGGCCTCCACGCCGCTGGTGCTGGACGCCAGCGCCTACCTGCTCACCGAATCCGGCAAGGTGACCGGCGACGAGGGCTTCCTGTTCTACGGACAGCCCAGCGTGGCCGGGGATGCCGCGCGCCTGGCGCCGGAGAAGCGGGAGTTCTCGGTCGAACTGTCGCGGCTGCCGGCCAGCATCCAGCGCATTGCCTTCTGCCTGACCATCGACCAGGGCGTGAAGCGCGGTCAGCGCTTCGGCCAGCTTGAAACGGTGACGCTGGACGTGAGTGCAGGCGAGCAGCCGCTGCGGTTCACGCTGGCCACGGCCGGCATGGCGGAGACTGCCGTGATCCTCGGCGAATGCTACCTGCGCAACGGTGCCTGGAAGTTTCGCGCCATCGGCCAGGGCTTCAATGGCGGCCTCGGACCGCTCGCCGGCCACTTCGGCGTAACGATCCAGGACGATCCGGACCAGGCACCCGCGCCCGCCGCGGCCCCTGTTCCTCCTGCACCGCCGCCGGAGCCGCCGCGCCCGGCCGCCGCACCGGTGAACCTCAACAAGATCACGCTGGAAAAGCGCAAGCCGGTGTCGCTGGACAAGCCCGGTGGCGATTTCGGCGAAATCCTGATCAACCTCAACTGGGACAAGGGCAGCAAGAAGAGTGGTTTCTTCTCGCGCGGCTCCGGTGGCATTGACCTGGACCTGGGCTGCATGCTGGAACTGGCCGACGGCAGCAAGACGGTGGTGCAGGCTCTGGGCGGCAACTTCGGCAGCTTCAACCAGCCGCCCTGGGCGCAGCTGATGGGCGACGATCGCACGGGCGCCTCCACCACCGGCGAAAACCTGCGCATCAATGGCTCGCACTGGAAGGACTTCCGCCGCGCGCTGATTTTCGCCTTCATCTACGAGGGCGTGCCGAACTGGGCGCAGGCCAACGGCGTGGTGACGATCCGCATCCCGGGACAGCCGGAGCTGGTCACGCACATGGAATCGCAGGGTTCATCGCAAGGCATGTGCGCCATTGCCATGCTGGAGAACGATCGCGGCACCATCCGCGCCAGCAAGCTGGTGGAGTATTTCAAGGCCCACCCGGAGATGGACCAGGCCTACGGCTTCGGATTCCGCTGGAAGGCCGGCTCGAAATAACCCAGGGTCGCTTTCCACGGCAAGCATGTCCAACGAAACCAGCATCTGGGCTTCCAGCCCCTCGCAGATCAAGAACCTCGGCTACTTCCTGCTCTGCGGCCTGTTCTGTTTCCTGGTGGTGCCCGCATTCATGGGCCTGTGGCGCTGGCTGCAGACCCGCTGCACGCGCTATGAGCTGACCACCGAGCGGCTGATCTTCAGCCGTGGCGTGCTGAGCCGGACCACCGATCAGGTGGAACTGTACCGGATTCGCGACTACCGCCTGGAGCAGCCGTTCTTCCTGCGCCTGTTCGGGCTTTCGAACGTGGTTCTCATCGGCAACGACCGGACCGACGCGGTGATCCTGCTCGAGGCGGTCAGGGACGGTGCTGGCCTCGTCAGCCGCGCGCGCCAGTGCGTCGAGGAATTGCGCCGCCGGAAGGCGCGAATCATATAAGCATCATATTTCAGGAATATTTTGAGCACTGTGCCCGCTTTTGGCCCGCACAGGCACTTGAAACACCAAGCGCCATCCTGACAATGGATGTGTGACTCCGTGAATCACGGGGATCGCCAGGTCACCTGTTCGAGGGGAAGCCGGGTGGTGCGCAAAGAGAGGTTGTGATGTGACTGCCGGACCACATGCGGTCCTGGTCGCGATATCCCCGGCGGGGAACGGCGGCCGTCCGGCACCCCAAAAATCCCCTAGGGATCGGTAAATCAAAAATCAGGAGTGGATCATGGCTATCAGCTTGCAGAAGGGTGGTAACGTCAATCTCAACAAGGAAGCCCCGGGCCTCAGGGACGTCGTCGTCGGCCTGGGCTGGGACATTCGCGCCACCGATGGCGCTGCCTACGATCTCGACGCCAGCGCCTTCCTGCTGAAGGCCGACGGCAAGGTCCGCGCCGACTCCGACTTCATCTTCTACAACAACAAGAAGTCCACCGACGGCTCGGTCGAGCACATGGGTGACAACACCACCGGTGCCGGTGACGGCGACGATGAAGTGGTCAACGTCTCGCTGGGCGCCGTGCCGGCGGAAGTCGACAAGGTGTCCTTCAGCGTCACCATCCACGATGCCGAAGCGCGCAAGCAGAACTTCGGCCAGGTATCCAAGGCCTACATCCGCGTGCTCAACAAGGCCGACGGCAAGGAACTGGCCCGGTATGACCTGTCGGAAGACGGCTCCACCGAAACCGCGCTGATCTTCGGCGAACTGTACCGCGCCGGCGCAGAGTGGAAGTTCAAGGCCGTGGGCCAGGGCTTCAAGGGCGGCCTCGGCCCCCTCGCCAAGAACTTCGGCGTCAACGTCTAGGGCGGCCGGGCTCCCGGGGGGGAGCCTGCAGCTGAGGGGCCGTGCCATCCGCGCGGCCCCTTCTTTACAGTCTGGAAGGGAGTAGCCACATGCGTAGCTGGGGACTTTACTGCCTGCTTTTCGGAATCGGGGCCTTCATCCTGCCGATGATGGGCATGCAGTTTTCGATCCTGGCCCTGTTCGGCGACGCGCTGCCGATGGTGGCGGGCGCGCTGATCGTGCTGGGCGTGGTGCTGACGGCACTGTCCTTCAGGCAGTCGCCACAGTCCTGAAGGATCCGCCAGATACGGCATGACCGCGATGCGCGAACTGACACAGGGGCAGCGGCTCAAGCTGTCGGACCTTCTGGATGCCGATGCCCCGCTGCGGCTGGATCTGCGGCTGGAGGCTCCGTTTGCGCTGGACTATGCCTGCTTCGGCGTCGACGCGGCCGGCAAGCTCTCGAACGACGCCTACATGGTGTTCTTCAACCAGCTGGCCTCGCCCTGTGGCGGGGTCAGGCTGGACAGCTCCGGCGGCGGCGCGGCTTTTGACCTCGATCTGCGCAGGCTGCCGGCAGGCATCGAGCGCCTGGTGTTCACCGCCACGGTGGACGGCGAGGCGACGATGACGGCCTTGAGGACCGGTGCCGCCACGCTGCAACAGGGCGGATCGGCGCGTGGAGCCTTCAGGTTCTCCGGCAGCGATTTCGGCGCGGAAAAGGCGCTGCTGGTGGCGGAAATCTATCGGAAGGACGGCAGCTGGCGCTATTCCTCGCTGGGGCAAGGCTTCAACGGCGGCCTGGCGGCGCTGCTCAAGCATTTCGGCGGACAGCTGGCGGAAGAAGCAGCGCCGGCTGCGCCTCCTCCTGCTCCCAGCGTGAACCTGTCCAAGGGCGTGCGCCTGGAGAAGCAGCTGGAGAAGCAGGCCCCCAAGCTGGTCAGCCTGGCCAAGGTGGCGGGCGTCACGCTGGAGAAGAAGGGCCTGGCCGAACATCGCGCCAAGGTCTGCCTCGTGCTCGACGTATCCGGCTCCATGGTCAACCTGTTCCGGCGCGGCGTGGTGCAGCAAGTGGCTGATCGCCTGCTGGCGCTGGCCTGCTGGTTCGACGATGACCGTTCTGTGGACACCTTCCTGTTCGACAGCCGCGCCATCGACGCCGGACCGATCAATCTCGACAATTTCAGCGGCCGGATCCAGGAGATGGTCAAGCGCCACGGGCTGGGCGGCGGCACCGACTACGCGCCGGTCATCGACATGGTGCGCCGCTTCTATGGCTACGGCGGCCCGCGCAGCGCGGCGGCCAAGCCCACCGACGTGCCGGTCTACGTGCTGTTCGTGACCGACGGCGGCTGCTCCGACAAGCGCCAGTCCGAAAAGACGGTGCGTGATGCCGCCTACGAGCCGATCTTCTGGCAATTCGTCGGCGTGGGTGGAGAGCGCTTCGATTTCCTTGAAAAGCTCGACGACCTCAGCGGCCGCTATATCGACAATGCCGACTTCGGCGACATCAGCGATCCCAGCCGTCTCTCCGACCAGGAGATGTATGAGCGGCTGATGAAGGAATATCCCGGCTGGGTCGGTCAGGCAAGGACCAAGGGCCTGCTGCGCTAGCCACTCAACGGAAAAAGACCCTGATGGCACAGTTCACTCTCACGGAAGGCCAGGACCCGTTCCTGCATGTCTCGCTGCAGCAAGGCGAATCGATCTACGCCGAGCGCGACGCCATGGTCATGATGGACGACACGCTCGATCTCTCCGGCAGCATGCAGGGTGGCCTGCTGAGTGGCATTGCCCGCCGCCTGGTCGCCGGCGAATCGCTGTTTACGCAGAAGATCGTCGCCACGCGCGGCCCCGGCGACACCCTGTTGTCGCAGGTGGTGCCGGGGCAACTGCATGTCTTCGACGTGGGCCAGCGCCAGTTCAAGCTCAGCGACGGGGCCTTCCTGGCGGCGGAATCCACCGTGGACATCAAGGTGCGCACGCAGGGTATCGGCGGCGCGCTGTTCGGCGGTACCGGCGGCCTGTTCATCATGGAGACCTCGGGCCAGGGCAAGGTTTGCGTCGGCGGCTTCGGCTCGCTGTTCCTGCTCGACATCAAGCATGGCAGCAACCCGATGATCGACAACGGCCATGTCATTGCCTGGGACGCCAACCTGATCTACGAAATGACCATGTCGACCTCGCGCAGCGGCGGCATGCTGTCGAACATGATCAGCAGCCAGACCTCGGGAGAGGGGCTGGTCATGAAGTTTGCCGGCGAAGGCCAGGTGCTGGTGTGCTCACGCCAGCGCAAGGGCTTCGCGGCCTGGTTGCGCCAGCAGATCGGCGCGCCTCAGTAACATCCTCAAACGCTTTTTCAAGGAACCAACCATGGGCATCAATCTGCAGAAGGGCCAGAAAATCTCCCTGGACAAGGAAGCCGGCAGCACCCTCACGAAGATCGTGATGGGCCTGGGCTGGGATCCGGTCAAGTCCAAGGGCTTCCTCGGCTTCGGCGGCAAGCAGCAGGAGGTCGATCTGGATGCATCCTGCGTCCTGTTCAACGACCAGAACCAGCCGGTGGACGTGGTCTGGTTCCGCCAGCTGCAGAGCCGCGACGGCAGCATCGTGCACACGGGCGACAACCGCACCGGTGCCGGTGACGGTGACGACGAACAGATCGTGGTGGATCTGTCCCGCGTTCCGGCCGGCGTGAAGAGCCTGGTGTTCGTGGTCAACAGCTTCACCGGCCAGAACTTCAGCCAGATCGACAATGCCACCTGCCGCCTGGTCAACGCCAGCAACAACCAGGAAGTCGCGCGCTACAACCTGAGCACGCAGGGCAGCCACACGGCCAATGTCATGGCCAAGCTGTACCGTCACAACAGCGAATGGAAGATGCACGCGATCGGCGAAAACTGCTCTGGCCGCACCTTCCAGGACCTGATGCCGCATATCGCGGCGCACCTCTGAGGTTCAGGCCCGGGATCTGCGGCCAGCAGCCATCGGTGGCCCTGTCGTGAAATCCACGACCGGCGCAGGTTCTCCGATGGCGGCGCTGGCCGCTGTCCGGCCCGCTCCAGGGACGACAGGCCGCCGCCTCGCTGCCGCCCGCCGGCAGCGAGGCGCTGCTGTTGGTCGCGGGCATCGCCCGCGACGCGGCCCGCTCCGGGCGGATTGGCATGTCGTGTGCAGCAAACCTTTGGCCCGGGCGCAGCGGCCAGCCCTTTTCCGAAAGGGTGGCCTTACCGCCCATCATTCACTTTTCTACAGGTTTCAAGGCATTTCCATGCGTGTGTGGTTCAATCGGCACTTTTCAGTCGTAGCGCGAGTGGCGCACCAGTTGCGCAACAGCAGCAATCCCCTGCCGCTGGAGATCGTCATCTCCCATCGGCATTTCGACTTCGTGGGCTACGCGATGAGCGATATCGCCTTCACCGAGCCCGCCGATCTGTCGGTGGAGGCCTATGTCGACTGGATGCTGGAGAAGGCCGTTGCGGAGAAGATCGACGTGATCATTCCAGGCCACGAGGCCTCCGCCATCGTTGCCGCCGCTTCGCGCTTCCGCGAGCGCGGCGTGCGCGTACTGGAGGCGGCCGCCGCGGAGGTGCTGCCGCAACTGCACCGCAAGCAGTGGGTCTACGACAATGCCCCTGCGGACATCCACCGTCCGGCCTGGGAGCTGATCACCGAGGACGAGCAGCTCGAGGCGGCGGTGGCGCGTATCGAGCAGACCGACAACGCCTGCATCAAGCCCACGATCGGCGTCTACGGTCACGGCTATCACCGTATCGCCAGCGCGGCGGTGGCGGAACAGCGCGAACTGGCCAAGGACGAGTTGAGCGTGGCGCAGTGGCGCGGCCGCTACCGTGGCGTGCGCCCCGGCAAGCCGCAGATGGTCATGGCCCATCTGCCGGGCAACGAATACAGCGTCGACATGGCCTGCAAGGACGGCGTGGTGCTGGCGATGGTGCAGCGTCGCAAGCCCCTGGCCGGCAACGGCCAGCGCCTGGTGGAGCACCCGGAGATCAGCCAGGGCTCGCGCCAGTTGGTGGAGAAGTTCGGCTTGTCGGGCCTGATCAACATCCAGTTCAAGGAAGACAAGAACGGACGCCCGGCCCTGCTGGAGATCAACCCGCGCGCTTCCGGCGGCATCGGCATGAGTTGCCTGTCGGGCATCAACCTGCCCGACATCGCCTTCCGCGCCTGCCTGTTCGGCGAGCCGTCGGTGGTGCCGCCGGCCCGGCTCGGCATGCGCGTGGGTGAAATGTCGCTGGCGGTGGAACTGCCGGAGCCGCGCATCTCATGATGCACAGTGTCAGCATCGCCACCGGCCGTCTGCACTTCCGGCTCCAGCCCTCGGACTGGACGATGGAGCGGCTCTGCGGCTTCGCCGCGCGCAACAATCCCAAGCGCGGGTTCCTGTTCGTGAGCAAGGTGCTGGGCAAGCATTGGCCGGCGCGCGCCGGCGAAATGCGCCGGACCCATGAGGCCCTGGCGGAGCGCGTGCGCGCGGCGGCGGACGACGAGGTGGTGTTCATCGGCATGGCCGAGACCGCCACCGGCCTGGGCCACGGCGTGTTCGACGCCTGGCAAGCGCGCCATGGCCGCGGGCTGTACCTGCAGACCACGCGCTACACCCTGGACGGCGCGACCACCTTCCGTTTCGAGGAAGCGCACAGCCACGCCTCCGAAATCCGTCTCTACGCGCCCGACAGCGCGGCACTGCGCGAGCGCCTGCGGCGCGCGACGCTGGCCGTGCTGGTGGACGACGAGATCAGCACCGGCCGCACGCTGGGGGCGCTGGTGGCCTCGCTGCAGCCGTCCTGCCCGGACCTGCGCCGGGTGCAACTGCTGAGCCTCACCGACTTCAGCGCCGGCAGGGCCTGCGCCGCGGTGGGCGCCCTGCCGGGTATCGAATCCTGTGCCTCGGACAGCCTGCTGTCCGGCGACTTCTCCTTCGATCCGGACCCGACGTTCTCCGCGCCGCCGGCGGAATCCGCCGTGGGTTCCGCGCCCTGCCGGCGCGGGCATGTGGCCGGATACTCCGCGCGCCTGGGGCTGGAGCACACGCCGGCGCTGCCCGCGGCGCTGGCCGACCGCCTCGCGCGGGGCTCCGGCCGCCGCTGCCTGGTGGTGGGCACGGGAGAGTTCATGCACGGCGCCTTCCTGCTGGCCCGCGAGCTGGAGCTGCGCGGCGTGGAAGCCTACGTGCAGTCCACCACGCGCTCGCCGATCCTGGCCGGCAGCGACATCTCGCGGATCGAGCGCGTGCCCGATCCCTACGGCGAGGGCATTCCCAACTTCCTCTACAACTACCGCCGCGGCGACTACGACCGTGTATGGCTGGTGCATGAAACGCCGCGCGACGAAGCGGTGGCAGGACTCTGCAGCATCCTGGGCGCGGATTCCGTGCTGCTCCGGCCGGGCGAGGAGGCGGCAGCATGAGCGGGGTGCCCTCGAACAGCCCGGATCTGGCGCGCGTGGTCTTCACCGACCTCGACGACAGCCTGTTCTCCACCCGCCGCAAGCACGCCGACCACGAGGAACTGCTGCCCACCGCCACGCTGCGCAACGGCGACGTTATCTCCTACTCCAACGCGCGCCAGCGCAGCCTGCTGGCCTGGCTCACCGCCGGCGCTACGCTGGTCCCGGTGACGGCGCGCAGCCATGGCGGCTACCTGCGCGTGTCCCTGCGCTTTTCGTCGTGGGCCATCGTCAGCCACGGTGCCACCGTACTGAGGCCCGACGGCAGCGTGGATCCGCAATGGCGCGAACAGATCCGCACCCACCTCGCCGCCGGGGTACCGGCGCTGCGCGACCTGGTCGAGCAGGTGCACGGCGGCGTGGCCGGCGTGGACGCCTGCCATGCGCGCCTGCTGGAGGACGACGGCGAGGGCATCTATTTCGTTGCCAAGCATCCTGCCGGCGATGCCGGGGCGGTGCGTGACCTGCACGACCGGCTGGTGGCCGACTGGGTGGCGCGCAACCCCGGCTACTGCCTGCATCTCAACGACAACAACCTGGCGGTCCTGCCGCCGGGCGTGCGCAAATCGCTGGCGGTGCGCTACGTGGCGGAGCGGCTGCGCGAGACCCTGGGGCCCTTCCTCTCGCTGGGCCTGGGCGACAGCCATACCGACGCCGATTTCATGCTGGACTGCGACTACGCCCTGCTGCCGACGCGCTCGCAGCTCGCCACCCGCATCCGCGAGAGCTAAGCCATGTTCCACGGCAGCTACGCGCCCGGCGAGGTCACCTTCCTGCTCAAGCATCTGGCCCTGCAGCCGATCGAGGATGTGCAGGAAAAGGAGCGGCTGATCCAGTCGGGCCGGCGCCACTACAGCGAGATCGTCGGCATCGAGCGCCGGCCCTCGCCCGAGTACCTGCGGCTGTTCGAGCAGGCCGTGACGGGCAATGCGCGGCAGATGGCGCGGGACCTGCTGCACCTGGCAGGCAAGATCCGCCGGGCGCGGCCCGGTGCCGTCACGCTGGTCTCGCTGGCGCGCGCCGGCACGCCCATCGGCATCCTGCTGCGCCACGCACTGGCCGATCACCTGGGCTGCGAGGCCGCGCACTACTCCGTATCCATCATCCGCGACCGCGGGCTGGACCTGAACGCGCTGAGCTACATCCTGGCGCGCCACCCGGCGGAATCCCTGGTGTTCGTGGACGGCTGGACCGGCAAGGGCGTGATCGCCTCCGAACTGCAGCGCTCGCTGGCGCAGTTCAACCGGGGCCGCTCGGCGCAGGTGCCGGACGATCTCTATGTGCTCTGCGACCTCAGCGGCCACGCACGCGACTGCGGCACCGCCGAGGACTACCTGATTCCCTCCGCGGTGCTCAATGCCACGGTTTCCGGGCTGGTGAGCCGCTCCATCCTCAACGAGCAGATCGGCCCCGCCGATTTCCACGGCTGCCTGTATTTCCCCGAACTCCAGGCCGAGGACCGCAGCCGCTGGTTCGTGGACCGCATCCGCGAGGCCATGGCGGCGCAGCCGGCGGAACCGGACGCCGCGCCACTGGCCGACGCAGAGCGCCAGGCGCGGCGCGAGCGCAGCCAGGCGCTGGTCCAGGAACTGATGGCGCGCTACGCCATCGCCGATCCCAACTACATCAAGCCCGGCATCGGCGAAGCCACGCGCTCGCTGCTGCGCCGCGTACCGCGCTTGCTCATCCTGCGCGACACGGACCTGCCCGAAGTACGGCACCTGGTCCTGCTCGCGCATGAACAAGGCGTGCCGGTGGAAACAATCCCCCACCTGCCGCTCAAGGCCGTCTCCATCATCCAGAAGCTCTCCGATGCTTGATCCAGCACTCCTCGGCGCCTCCCTGTACGTCCCGGCCACGCACTCCCGACTGGAGCAGGTCCTCGCCGGCCGCGCCAACGAGGCCCGCTCCGTCATTGCCTGCACCGAAGACTCCATCGGCGAGTCCGACGTGGACGCCGCATTGGCGCAGTTGCGCGACGTGCTGCGCCACCTGCCCGAGAAGGCCTATGGCCCGTTGCGCTTCGTGCGCGTACGCAACCCCGAGGTCCTGCGGCAACTGCTGCATATCCCGGGGGTGGACCGCCTGCACGGGGTGGTGATCCCCAAGGCCGACCAGGGCAGCCTGCCGGTGTACATGCGCGAGCTCGAAGGCAGCGACCTGCTGGTGATGCCGACCATCGAGACCATCGATGCCTTCGACCGCGACGCCATGCTGGCCTTCCGCCGCGAGCTGTCGCGGCCCGGCGTGCGCGAACGCTGCCTGGCGCTGCGCATCGGTGGCAACGATCTGCTCAACCTGCTGGGCATGCGCCGCCCGCGCGACTGCACGCTCTATGAAACGCCGATCGGCGCGCTGATCGCCCAGCTGGTGCTCACCTTCAAGCCCCACGGCTTCGCGCTGACCGCGCCGGTGTTCGAGTACATGGACGATCAGGCGCTGCTGCTGGCCGAAACCCGCCGTGACCGTGCCATGGGCCTGGTGGGCAAGACCGCGATCCATCCCAGCCAGCTCGAGGTGATCGAAGCCGGACTACGCCCTTGCGAGCGGGAGTTCGCCGCCGCGCAGGCGGTGCTGAAGAACGGCGCGCCGGCCGTATTCAAGTTCGACGGTGCCATGATGGAAGCCGCCGTGCATCGCCAGTGGGCTGCGCGCGTCCTGGCTCGGGCGAACGCCGGCTCCCGCCGGCCGCCGGACGCTGCCGAGGCCTGAGCGTCGACGGGGCCTCCCGGCAGCCTGGCTTGCTTCGGGTCGATCCAGGCAACGATGCCGGGCAGGCTCTGTGGAGCGCCCCCGGATTGCGGCCCTATGCGCCAAGGATGCAAGCTGCGACGGTCGGCACGATGGGGATGACTTGAATGGACGCGACACTCTCTGCCTGGCTGTGGATCGTCGTCTTACTGCTGGTCGGCGTTGGTCTGGCCGGCACCATCCTGCCGATCCTGCCCGGCGTGCCGATGATCTTCATCGGCCTGTGGCTGGCCGCCTGGATCGACGGCTACGAGCGCGTCGGCGGCTTCACCATGGGCCTGCTCGGCGTGCTGACACTGCTGTCGGTGATCGTGGATTTCGTCGCCAGCGCGGCGGGGGCCAAGCGCGTCGGTGCCAGCCCGCGCGCGATCTGGGGCGCGCTGATCGGCAGCATCGTCGGCATCTTCTTCGGCATTCCGGGCCTGCTGCTCGGCCCCTTCGCCGGCGCGGTGATCGGCGAGCTGTCCGTGCGGGGCGACAGCGGCCAGGCGGCGAAGGTCGGCATCGCCACCTGGCTGGGCCTGCTGTTCGGCACGCTGGCGAAGATCGCGCTGTCCTTCGCCATGATCGGCATCTTCGTGCTGTCCTATTTCCTCTGAGCGAGGCGCGCCTCGGCACGCTGCCGGCGCAGCCTGGCCTGGTAGGCGGCAAATTGCTCCACCGACATCCGGCCGGACTCGCGCACATTCCGGGCGACGTCGAGATGGTAGAGCAGGGCCCTGGCGTGTTCCGCCACGGCCGGGTCCGGATCGTCCTGCGCACTGCCGAGTAGCAACGCCCAGGCGTCTTCCCGCGACAGCAGGGCGACTATTCCAAGAGCCTCCATGCGCAATGCGGGTTCATCCAGTTGGCGTGCATCCACGAGCAGCAACTCGTACTGTGAGGCAGCCGTCGGCAGGACTTCATCCTGGGCGCGCAGATAGGCGTCTGCAGACCGCGTCTGGGCAATGCCGATCAGAAGGGGAACGAGGATCGAGTTCATGTCCGGCCGTCCTTATTCGCGGGATGGCTCTCGGAATCTCACGCGGAACTGATCATCTGCAGGGTTCAGGGCGAGGTGTGCCGCTTGCTTGAAAGCCCTGGAATGCCACAGATCGTCCATGCAATCTCCATGATTGCGCAGGATGACTCCATTGCGCCGTGATATGAGATGCAGGCCTAGCGAATGGGCATGGCGTTGAAGCTGGGTCAGAGAGTTCCAACCGACCTTTCCGCCGGCAACCTGGAGGCAGCATCTGAGTTCGGCATGGACCTGACCCGACAGCGGCGCGTCGGACAGTAGCAACATGGAGCCATCGTCAAGGACATGGATTCGCCGCGCTCCTTCTTGCCGCTGTGTCACGGGCGAGAAGAAATCGAGCAGTTCAGCCTCGGCACAGTGCCCCATGATGGCAACGCGGTAGTAGAACGGCCCATTGTTGCTCACTGGGCCGCACCTTTCCGGAGGCGCTCTGCCTTCGTGGACTTGGCCGTCTTTTCCCTCAGCCGCGCCTCCACGATCCGCCGGATCAACTCATACGGAATCGGCCGGTCCAGCGGGAAGCGCAGGTTACCCTTCTCTCCCGCATAGGGCGCCGCTTCACGCAGCAGCGCGTCATCCCCCGTGACCGGCGGATAGAAACCGATGTGCTTCTTGAATCCACCGAAATAGGCCAGCACGCCATCCTGGAAGAAGGCCGGCATCTGGTAGCTGATCCGTTCCTCGGCCTGGGGCGCGGCGGCGCGGATCGTGGCGCGGACCTGCTGCAGGATCGGCTGTACCTCGGGCGGAAAGCCGGCGATGTAGGCGTCGATGGTCTGGGGTTTCATGCGTGAATCCTCCGCAGCGACCCGGTGCAGCGGGCGGCGATCAGCCGATCAGCCGGTTGATGAAGTAGAGGCAGCCGAAGATTTCGGCCGCGAGCAGTACGTACAGGTTGGCGGCAGGCCGGCGCCCGCGCCGGAGGGTGAACATCAGTGGCAGGATGATGGCGAGGGCGATATAGGCGACATCGAACAGCATCTCGTTGTCGCTCAGGGTCACCAGCTTCTTGCCGTTCGCGTTTTCCAGGCGCACCCAGCGGTCCAGCCACAGGGTTTCGGTGAGCACCAGCGGCTGGCCCTGGTGAAGATGCTCGCAGAGACCCATGTCCGCCCTGCGGGTGGCGTAGGGGCGGTCCTGCCGCTCCAGCGTGACCTCGCAGGCGCTGTTGCGGCCCTCGTAGCGCTCGATGGCCTGGGCGACGGTGACGTCCACGGGCGCCTTGCGCAGCAGGCCGAGGTTCGCCAGCAACAGCAGCGCCACCAGCCAGATCGGCAGCCACAGGGGCAGCGTCGCTGGCCGGACGGCGAGGTTCATGTCCCGCCGTCAGGGTTCGTGGGCCGGGAGCCGCCGATCAATTGGGCACCTTCAGCTTCTGCCCCGGCTTGATCACGCTGGTCTTCTTCAGGCCGTTGGCGGCACGCAGTTCGTCCACGGACACGTCGTAGCGCGCGGCGATGCCGGACAGGGTCTGGCCGCTGGTGACCTTGTGCGTCCGGTATTGCGGCTTCTTGGTCTTCTTCGAGGGCTTGGCGCTGGCGGCGCGCTTCTCGGCGGTGGCCTCGGCCTGCTTCTGCTCGCGCGTCTGCTGCGGCTTGGACTCGCCCAGCGCCACCGTCACGGGGCCGGGGCGGGACTCGGCATGCGGCGGCATCTTGAGCACCTGCCCCAGGCGCAGCTTGCTGTTCTTCTTCAGGCCATTGGCTCGCATGATCGAGCTCTGGCTGACGCCATATTCCTTGGCCAGCTTGGCCAGGGTCTCGCCGCGCTTCACGCGGTGCAGCAGGAACATCACGCGCTGGCTGTCGAAGCGCTGGCCGGCGTCGAGTTTCGAGTAGGCCACGTCGAAGCTCTTGGCGCTGCCGGCGGGCACGCGGATCAGGTGTCCCGGCGGCACGTAGAGCTTGCCCTCGATGACCTCCGGCCGGTAGGCGGGGTTGAGCTTGCGGAACAGCTCGTCGTCGGCGCCGCAGAGGCGGCGCAGCGTCTCGTAGGGCACGTAGTGCTTGGTCTCGACCACGTCGAAGGCCACCGGCACGTTGCGCGTGACCTCGCCGAAATGCTTCTGGTGGTTGCGCTCCACGTCCGCCGCGGCCAGGAACTCGGCGTAGAAGTTCTTGGAGGCGAAGCCGAAGGTCTTGGCCTTGTAGTCGCGGATCAGGTCCGGCAGCACCGTGCCGCCGGTTTCGCGCAGGCCGCGCGACACACCGCCACGGCCGTGGTTGTAGGCCGTCACCGCCAGCGGCCAGGCGCCGAGCACGCGGTAGTCGTCGCGCAGGTGGCGCGCCGCGGCGTCGGTGGAGGTCCAGGGATCGCGCCGGTCGTCCACCAGGTTGTCCAGGCGCATGTAGATCTTGGCCGACGAGGGCATGAACTGCCACAGGCCGGCGGCGCCCACCTTGGAGTAGGCCTCGACGTTGAAGCTGGACTCCACCAGCGGCAGGCGCGTCAGCTTCACCGGCAGGCCGTAGCCGCGGAAGATGCGCTCCATTTCCGGCAGGTACTTGCCGGAGGTGGCCAGGGCCGCCTCGGTACGCTCGTGCAGGCCGCGCTGGGCGCGCGTGGTGCCCATGGCCTTCTCGAAGCGGTTGTCGTCCTTGACGTCGGCATAGAGGTCGAAGATGCGGCGCTCGTCGGCGTTCATCGACTCGGGGTTGCGGCGCTTCTCGTGCACCGATTTGAGCAGGCGCTCCACCTGCGACTTGACGCGCTCTTCCTCGCTGCTGCGCCAGGTGGCCAGCGCGAAGCGGTTCATGCGCACGGCGTCGCCGCGGAAGTCCAGCACGGCGTAGACCTTGTCGGTGTACTCGGCGGAGTGGACCACGCTCTGCAGCTCGGAGTACTCGCCGAAGATCTTCGTCCAGAAATCCACGCGCGGCTGCATCGAGGCATAGCGCGTGAAGGGCGAGGCCGGGTCCTCCGCCACGGTAACCAGGGCCCGGGGCGCCGGAGCGGTGGCGACGGGCGGTGGTGGCGGCAACGGGACCGCGGCCGGGTTGGCGGCGGTGGGCGGCACGGACGGCGCGGTGGCCGGCGCGGCACCCGCCGCGGTCGGGGGCATCGACAGCGTGGAGGACATCTCCAGCGTCGGCGGCGGTTCCGCGAGCGCGGACCCGCAGCAGAGGGCGGAAACGATTAAGATGCTGCGACGCGTTCTGGAATTTCTGGCCGACATTTGCTGCTATGAATCCGGGCCGCGCGGTGCGCAGCCATCGTTGCGACGATATTAGTGTGCCGGTCCCCTCTACGCCATGACGAACCCGGCGCGCGGACCGTGCAGCTTGCCGCATCGTCGCATGCGGGCACTGCCTGATTGGTGTGAATATATATTACAACAACAATATTATTCAACAATTAATAACATTTGGATCGTCAACGCATGACTCAACCCTACGCCGCCATCGAGCCCTATCGCACCCATCGCCTGCGCGTGTCCGAACTGCACGACCTCTACATCGAGGAGAGCGGCAATCCGCAGGGCAAGGTGGTGGTGTTCGTGCACGGAGGCCCCGGCGGTGGTTGCGAGCCCTGGCAGCGGCAGTTCTTCAATCCGCAGAAATACCGCATCGTGCTGTTCGACCAGCGCGGCTGCGGCCGTTCCACGCCGCATGCGGAGCTGCGCGAGAACACCACCTGGGACCTGGTGGCCGACATGGAGAAGATCCGCGAGCTGCTCGGCATCGAGCGCTGGGTCGTGTTCGGGGGGTCCTGGGGTTCGACGCTGGCGCTGTCCTACGCCGTGACGCACCCGCGGCGCTGCCTGGCGCTGGTGCTGCGCGGCATCTTCCTGCTGCGCCGCGCCGAGGTCGACTGGTTCTACCAGGAGGGCGCCAGCTGGATCTATCCGGACGCCTGGGAGCACTACACCAGCGTCATTCCCGAGGCCGAGCGCGGCGACTTCGTGCGTGCCTACCACCAGCGCCTGACCAGCGAGGATGCGGCCGTGCGCCGCGCCGCCGCCCGGGCCTGGAGCATCTGGGAAGGCGCCACCAGCAAGCTGATCCCGTCCTCCGACCTGGTGTCGCGCTTCGGCGAGGACCGTTTCGCCGAGGCCTTCGCCCGCATCGAGTGCCACTACTTCGTCAACGGCGGCTTCTTCGAAAGCGACAACTGGCTGCTGGAGAACGTACACCGCCTCAAGGGCGTCCCCGGCGTGATCGTGCAGGGACGCTACGACGTGGTCTGCCCGATGAAGTCGGCCTGGGACCTGCACCGTGCCTGGCCGGAGGCGGAACTCCACGTGGTGGCCGACGCCGGCCATGCCGCCAGCGAGCCCGGCATCCTGGCGCGGCTGGTCGAGGCCACCGACCGCTTCGCCGGCCCATGAACGCCGCCGGCACCACGATCGCGATCATCGGTGCCGGCTTCTGCGGCACGGCGCTGGCCGTGCAGCTGCTGCGCCGCCCGCCGGTGCTGCCGCTCAAGATCGTGCTGGTCAACCGCTCGGGCCTGATGGCGCGCGGCGTGGCCTACGGCACGCGCATGGAAAACCACGTGCTCAACGTGCCGGCGGCGCGCATGGGCGTGCTGCCTGGCGAGGACGAAGGCTTCCTCGAGTTCGCCCGGCGCCACGATCCGCGCATCGGCGGCGGCAGCTTCGTCTCGCGCCGCCTTTACGGCGACTACCTGGAAACCTTGCTCACCGAGGCCGCGGTCAACGCGCCCGCCGGCTGCCAGTTCCGTGCCGTGGTCGGCGACGTCGAGCGCCTGGTGCCGGACGGCCACGGCGGCGAGCTCTGGCTGGCCAACGGCGACCGCCTGCGGGCCGACCAGGTGGTGCTGGCGCTGGGCCACTACGCGCCGGCCGATCCCGCCGTGCCGGAACCGCAGCGCGGTTTCTACTGCAGCCCGCGCTACGTGCGCGACCCCTGGCGGCCGGATGCGCTCTGGGGCGTCAAATCCGAGCAGCCGGTGCTGCTGATCGGCAGCGGCCTGACCATGCTCGACATCGTGCTGGACCTGCGCGCCCGCGGCCACGTGGCACCGATCCATGCGCTGTCCCGCCGTGGCCTGCTGCCATTGGCGCACCGCGAGCTGGAACTGCCGCCGGTCTACGATGCCGAACTGCCGCGTCGCATGATGGAGCGCCCGAATGCCCGGCACTACCTGCGTGCCCTGCGCGAGGCAGTGGCGGATGCGGCGCGACAGGGCGGCGACTGGCGTGATGTCATCGGCGCGCTGCGCGGGCCGACGCCCGCGCTCTGGCATGCATTGTCCGGGCACGAGCGCCGGCGCTTCATGCGTCATCTGCGCCCTTACTGGGAAGTGCACCGGCACCGCTGCGCACCGCAGCTGGGGCAGCGCTTCGAGGCGGAGCGCGCCTCGGGCAGCCTGCACCTGGTCGCCGGCCGCATCTGCGGCTTCGACGAGCGCCCGGATCGCGTGATCGTGGAACTGCGTCGTCGAGGAGCCGCCGCCACCGAGCGGCTGGACGTGGGCGCGGTGATCAACTGCAGCGGCCCCGAGGCCGACACGCGCCGCTCCCGCGAGCCGCTGCTCGCGGCCCTACGCGGCGATGGCCTGGCCGTGCCCGACGAGCTGGGCCTGGGCTTGCGCATCGATCCCGACAGCTATGCGCTGATCGACGGACAGGGCATCGCATCGCCATGGCTGCGCTACGTCGGCCCCTTCCTGCGGGCGCGAGACTGGGAAGCCACGGCGGTCCCGGAATTGCGCCAGCACGTGACCCGGCTGGCCGACAGCCTGCGTGCGACCCTGTCGCAGCCTGCCGGCGAGCGCCTGCGGTACCTGATCTAGCTCTTGGCGCCCGACGCGCGCAGCGTGCGGATGTTCTCCGCATGCGCCAGGCGATTCTCACGGCGCAGTTGCGCTTCCTCGTAGCGTCGCTTCTCGTCCACCGTCTCCGGCTGCAGCGACGCCACCGGCCGCGGCTTGCCGGCGCTGTCCAGCGCCACGAAGGTGAGATACGCCGAGAGGATGTGACGGCGGTTGTTGCCGTCATAGCTCTGCGCGTCGACCTTCACGCCCACTTCCATCGAGGTGGTCCAGGCGCGATTGACCGCGGCATTGAAGATCAGCACGTCGCCGCGCCGTGCCGGCGCCACGAAATGTACCGCGTCGACACTGGCGGTGACGCAGACACCACCGGCATGCCGGTCGGCCACCACGGCGGCAAAGCGATCCATCTGCGCCATGATCAGTCCGCCGAAGACGGTGTCGTTGGCGTTGAGGTCGTTGGGAAACACCATGTAGACCTGCTCGCGTACGGCGGAGAAGGACACGGGGCGGGCGGGGAGGGCGATGGTCTGGTTCATGTGGATATCCTACCTCTCTACTAGATGTTTCTCCCTCTCCCCGTTTACGGGGAGAGGGCTGGGGTGAGGGGCGACGCTTTCATCGAGTAAATGAAGCCGTGGCGCCGGCGACGACGCCGGTCAGGTGTGGTTGATCTTTGTTGGTTTATTTCGCCTAAGGGCGAGTCACTTTTTCTTTGCGTGCCCACCAAAAGTAGGCGCCTCTAGGCGAAGAAAAAGTAACCAAAAAGAAAGGGCACCCTCCATCCGCGGCCCCGCTGAGGCGGGGCAACCTGCCTG
>JASBRP010000012.1 GCA_030149365.1 Solimonas sp. | reverse complement strand
CGGGCAGGAGCCCGGCCGAGGGGCCTCAGGCCATGGATGGCCTGTGGGCCCGACCCGTCGCACTCGATCACCAGGCAGGTTGCCCCGCTTCAGCGGGGCCGCGGATGGAGGGTGTCCTTTCTTTTTGGTTACTTTTTCTTTGGACAAGCAAAGAAAAAGTGACTCGCCCTTAGGCGAAATAAACCAACAGAGATCAACAGCTCCAGACCGGCGTAGTCGCCGGCACCATGGCCTTGGCTCTCCACCGAAAGTTCGCCGCCCCTCACCCCAACCCTCTCCCCGTAACGGGGAGAGGGAGATGGCGCTGTTACTTCTTTCCGTCCCTGCCAAACCTCTGCAACAATACCGGCACCACCGCCTTGGGCACCAGCTTCTCCACCGGCGCACCCAGCCCCGCCAGTTCACGCACCAGCGACGACGATAGGTGCGCATACTCCGGCGAAGGCGCCAGCAGCACCGTATCGAGATTGGCGTAGAGATCGCGGTTCATCACCGCCATCTGCTTTTCGTATTCCACGTCGCCCACCGTGCGCACACCGCGCACCAGCACGGTCACGCCGTTCTCGCGCGCAAAATCCACCACCAGCCCGCTGAAGGCCTTCACCTCAACGTTGGGCAGGTCATGTACCACGTCGCGGATCAGCGCCACGCGCTCCTCGGGGCTGAACTTGGGGTTCTTGGCGATGTTGTAGCCCACCGCGACGATCAGCTTCGGGAACATCTTCGAAGCGCGCGTGATGATGTCGAGATGACCCAGGGTGATCGGGTCGAAGGTGCCGCTATAGGCCGCGATGACGGACATGTGCTTCCTTGGTGGGGCCATCCGTGAGGCTGTGTTCCGCTCCGGTCATCCGTGACCGGGCGCGCGGCGCGCGCGAGGATTTATTTGGGGGGATGCTGATACCGCGCCAGGCCGAAGCATACCTGACCAGCCTGCTTCTCCCGCAGCAGTTCGTAGCCCGGTGGCAGCGTCAGCGGCTTGCCCTCGGGCCACTCCAGGTAGATGCGGTTCTGGTCCGGCACCAGCACGCGCGGCAGCTCCTGCAGCGCGCGGTCCAGCAGCGGGCTGGCGTAGGGTGGGTCGAGGAACACCACGTGATAGCGGTGCCAGCTCTGGTCGAGGAAGTAGACCGCGTCCATGCCGGTGACGTCCCAGCTCGTGGTCGGTGCCTTGAAATGCAGCAGGGCGGCCTTGATCATCGTGGCCTGGCGGTTGCCGTTCTCCACGAAGGTGCAATGCGTGGCGCCGCGCGACAGCGCCTCCAGGCCCATGGCACCGCTGCCGGCGAACAGGTCCAGGCAGCGCGTGCCGTGGATGGTGGGAGCCAGCCAGTCGAACACCGTCTGGCGCACGCGGTCCGGCGTGGGCCGGGCGCCGCTGTCGCCGTCGAACTCGACGATACGGCTGCGCCACTCCCCACCGATGATCCGCAGTTTCCCTGGAGGCCTTTTTGCCATGGACCGCAATTAATCAAGAACCGCGCGCGCGGTCAACCGCCTTCAGTCGGGCAGCACGCCATAGCGGTCGCGCAGCCGTGCATGCCGATGCTCGAACACGCGGCGGGCCAGCGCGGCGGCAAGCCCTCCGGGCAGGGGCAAGCGCGGCTGGAACTCCAGCTCGTCGGTAACGATGCAACCCTTGCCCTGCTCGACGATGCGGCGGCGGTGGATCCACACGCGCTGCACCCAGGAGGTGGAGCGCTCGTCGAAGCCATTGTCGTACAGGGCCTCGAAGGTCAGCGCATGACGATCCATCGGGATCACGCCGCCCAACAGCAGCCAGCTCTGGAACAGTGTCTGCTTCAGCGGTGCCTGCTGCAGGTCGAAGTTCTCCACCTCGCGCGGGTAGCTCATGCGCACCAGCGGCATCAGCTCGGCGTTGACGCCGCGCATGGTCAGCGCCTCGGCCAATACGTCCGGTGCCGGCGTGGCCAGCCGGCTCTCGAAGCGCAGGCGGATCATCCCTGGGTACCGCCCACGGTGAGGCCGTCGATCTTCAGCGTCGGCTGGCCCACACCCACCGGCACGCTCTGTCCGTCCTTGCCGCAGATGCCGACGCCGGTGTCCAGCTTCAGGTCATGGCCGACCATGCTGATGCGCGTCAGCGACTCCGGGCCATTGCCGATCAGCGTGGCGCCCTTCACCGGGCGCGTCACGCGGCCGTCCTCGATCAGGTAGGCCTCGTTGGCGGAGAACACGAAGTTGCCGGAGGTGATGTCCACCTGGCCACCGCCGAAGTTCACGGCGTAGATACCCTTCTTCACCGAGGCGATGATCTCCTGCGGATCGTGCGGGCCGGGCAGCATGTAGGTATTGGTCATGCGCGGCATCGGCAGCGCCGCATAGGACTCGCGGCGACCGTTGCCGGTAGGGCGCACGCCGGTCAGGCGCGCGTTGAGCTTGTCATGGATGTAGCCGCGCAGGATGCCGTTTTCGATCAGCGTGGTGCACTGGGTCTGCGTGCCCTCGTCGTCCACGCTCAGCGAACCGCGGCGGTTCAGCAGCGTGCCGTCGTCGACGATGGTGCAGAGCTCGGAGGCCACCTTCTGGCCGATGCGGCCGGAGAAGGCCGAGGTGCCCTTGCGGTTGAAGTCGCCTTCCAGCCCATGGCCCACCGCCTCGTGCAGCAACACGCCCGGCCAGCCGGGGCCGAGCACCACGGTCATGGTGCCGGCCGGGGCCGGCACGGCGTCGAGCTGCACCAGGGCCTGGCGCACGGCCTGCTGCGCCAGCGTCTCGGGCTGGTCGCCGCCCAGGAACTCGGCGATGGTGCCGCGCCCGCCGGCGCCGGCATGGGCCTGCTCGCGGCGGCCGTTGTGCTCCACGATGACGCTGACGTCCATGCGCACCAGCGGGCGCACGTCGCCGGCCAGGGTGCCGTCGGTGGCGGCGATCAGCACCGCCTCGAAGTTCACCGCCAGGTTGACGTTGACCTGCTGCACGCGGCTGTCGGCAGCGCGCGCGGCGGCATCGGCGCGGCGCAGCAGCGCCAGCTTTTCCGGCGTGGCCATCGACTGGATGGGATTGATCGCCGGATACAGTGGCTTGGGCTCCGCGCGGCGCGCGAAGGCCTGCACCGCACCCTGCTGACCCTGGCGCACGATGGCGCCGGCCGCGCCGGCGGCATCGCTCAGCGCTTCCAGGCGCAGCTCGTCGGAGTAGGCCAGGCCCTGCTTGTCGCCGGCCACGGCGCGCACGCCCACGCCCTGCTCCACGTGGTGCGAGCCGCTCTTGATGATGCCGTCCTCCAGCGACCAGGCCTCGGTCAGCGAATGCTGGAAGTACAGGTCTGCCTCCTCGATACCCGGCTTCATCAGGCCGTCGAGCAGCCGCGACAACGCGGTGTCGTCGATGCCGGTGGGCTCGAGCAGGGTCTGGCGGGCAACAGCAATCGGGGTGTCGTTCATGGTCCTGATGGTCTCACGCGAGACGGCGGTGCGACAGCACGGGGAAATCCTGGCGCAGTTTCGCCTGCGCCTCGCGGTCGGGGCGTGCCAGCACCACGCCGGCACCTTCGGCCTGGCAGGCCAGCACCTCGCCCCAGGGTCCGACGATCATGCTGTGGCCCCAGGTACGGCGGCCACCTGCATGTTCGCCCCACTGATTGGACGCCACGACGACGCACTGGTTCTCGATGGCGCGGGCACGGAGCAGGGTTTCCCAATGCGCCTCGCCGGTTTTCGCCGTGAAGGCCGAGGGCACGCAGAGGATTTCAGCCCCGTCGGCCGCCAGGCGGCGGTACAGCTCGGGAAAGCGCAGGTCGTAGCAGACCGACAGGCCGACCCCGCCGCCCGCCGTCTGGGCCACCACGGTGTCCGGCTCGCCCGGGCGGATGCTGTTGGACTCCCGATAGCTCTCGCCGCCGGGCACTTCCACGTCGAACAGGTGGATCTTGTCGTAACGCGTCGACAGGCTGCCGTCCGCGGCATAGACCGGATTGGCCGCCAGCACCCGGTTCGGATCCTGCGGCACCGCCTGGGGAATGGTGCCGGCCACCACCCAGAGACCCAGTTCGCGCGAGATCGCCGAGAGGAAGCTGTGGATCGGCCCCTGCCCCGGCGCCTCGGCATGCGCCAGCTTGTCGCGCTCGCGCGCGCCCATGAAGGCGAAATTCTCGGGCAGCACCGCCAGCCAGGCACCCTGGCGCGCTGCCTCCCGCAGCAGTTGGCCGGCGGCCTCCAGGTTGTCCGGCAGGCGGTCGGAGCTGTTCATCTGGATGGCGGCGATCGCGGGGTTCATGTGATTTCCATCCTGGCGCATTTGGATTCGTATCGGGCTATCGGAGTTCAGCCTGCGTGCTGGATCGCTGCGATGGCTGGATCCATGTGCGTCTCCAATTCAGTTGCCGCGCTCGACGCGCGGATTGTCCCAGCTGCCGGTGACGCGGTAGCTGAGCTGGGTAACCTGGTCGATCGGCTTGTCCAGCACCTGCTGCGCCAGCAGCACCAGCGCACCCAACGCGGGGCCACCGAGCAGGGCCGCGCCCAGGGTCACGCCGGAAGATACGTCGGGATAAACCTTCACGGTCTGGTCGAAATCGCGCGCCACCAGGCCGATGCGCCCGCGCATCTCCATGCGCAGCGAGGTGCTGCTGATCTCCATGTCGCTGGTGCGGGCCTGGCCGTCGCCGAGCTGGAAGCTGCCGCTGAGCTTGTCGAAGCCCAGGCCCGAGTTCACCACGTCGCGGAAGTCCAGCATCAGGCGGCGCGGGATGGCGTAGAGATTGAGCAGGCCCAGCACGCGCCCGGCACCGGGCTCCACCGCCTTCAGCGCACCGCTCTCCACATCCATGCGGATGCGCCCGCTGGCCTGCTGCCAGTCGAGCCGCGGCGCGGCATTCCAGTTGAGCTCGCCGGTGAAACGGCTGGACTTGGCGGTCAGCGTCGGGTTGTAGCCCAGCGACTGCAGCACCGCGGCCGCGTCGGAACTGCCGAGTTCGAACTTGAGCGCCGCAGTGGACCCCGCGGCATTGCGCTGCCAGTTGCCGGTGGCCGTCAGATCCAGCTTGCCACCGTTGATCAACAGCGAATCCAGGCGCTGGCCATCGGCGATGCGCGAGCTGCGCAGCTGCAGGTGGCCCAGTTCCTGGTCGGCGGCCATCAGGCGCTGGCAATCGATGTCGAACAGCGGCCACTGCCGCGGATCGCGTGCCGGCGCGGTGTCGCCGGCCGCCGCGGTGGCCGGCAGCTGCGGCCGCGTCTGCACGCCCAGGCGCTTGAGTCGGCCGGTCAGCAGGCCTGTGCCGGCCCGGGCATACCGCAGCTCGCCCTCGGCGGCATCGCCGCTGAGGTCCGCGCGCCAGCCTTCCGTCGAAGGATTCCAACGCAGCCGCATGCCGCCCAGGATGAAGTCATCGAACATCCAGCGGTTGGCGGACAGGTCCACCTCACGCAGGTTCAGGCCATCCGGCGTGGCGGCCGAGCTGCCCGGGGCACTGGGTGCGAAGAGGATCGCCGCCCAGGGGCCGGCATCGAGCTCCGGCAGATCGCCGGTCACCACCATGCCGCGGCCTTCCGCCGCGGGCGGCATGCCGCCGCCCAATTTGAATTGCGCAGCACGCGGCTTCAGCGCCTGCCCTTCGCGGGCATAGGCGATGTCCGCACCCAGGCGCTGGCCATAATCGAGGCGGATGCGCATCGGCGCCGTGTCAGCCCCGAAGCTGAGGCGGATCGGCGAGCTCTCCGCCGCCGCCTTGCCCAGCGGCGCCGGCAGCTGCACCGCGGTCCCGCGCAGGTCGCTGGTCAACACCAACGCCGCGTCGCTGGCATCCAGCGGCAACTCCGCGCGCCAGCGCGACTCGCCGGACAGCTTGCCGCGCACCAGCTCGGGGATGTAGTCGCTGACCCCGCCCGAGGGCTTGGGCGCAAACGGGAACTCCACCACCACCACGCCCGCGGTCTTGGCGCGCGGCTCGATATGCGCATCCAGCACCAGCTCGCCCAGGCGCGCATCGAGCTGCTGCGATTCCACGCCATGGCCGGTGAAGCTCAGCTCGCCGCGGATGTCGTCGACCGGATAGTCCAGCCCCTCGTAGAACAGCTGCACACCCTCCAGTCCCACGGTGCCGGCCACTTCGGTGGCGTCGACGTGGTGCAGCGGGATATCCAGGCTCACGGCCACGCGTGCCGGCCCGGACGCACGGGTATGGTTGACCAGCCCCGCCAGCGGTTTGCGCAGCGGCGAGTTGCGCAGGAAGTCGTAGAAGCGCGCCGTCTCGCCGGCCACCTCTCCGTCGATGTGCAGCAGGCTGTCGTGGAAGTCCGCAATGGAGGCGCGAACGCTGCTGATGCGGTTGCCGGCCAAGCGGCCCGTGTCGCCTTCGATGCTCAGGCCGTTGCCGCGGAAGGCCAGGCGCGCGTCGATGTCCGAGATCGCGGGCCAGTCTGGCGCGAAGGCCAAATCGGCGCCGCTGATGTCCAGGTCCAGCTTCCATTCGCCGGCGCGTCCCTTGTCGAACGGAAAGTCCGACAGCGCCCCGCGGATCGCCAGGTCGCCGCGCGGCACCCGACCCTGCCGGATCGCCTTCTGCAACCAGTCGCGCAGGTGTTCACCCCAGTGCATCGGCATGAAGGGCTTGAGCGCCACCGCATTCTCGGCGCTGAAGCGTGCCGCCAGGTCGATCACCGGCGAGGCGCCCTCCGCATCCGGCAACTGCAGCTCCAGCCGGCCGCTGCCCTTGCTGCCGGCCAGGCGCCAGGCGAAGTCCGGCGCGCGCAGCGTCCAACCAGCGGCAGCACGCTGCCATTGCAGCTCGGCACTCAGTGCCTCGAAGGCCAGGGGCGCCTTGAACTCGCGCGGCAGGCGCAGCTCCACCGGCGCCTCGGCCAGCTTCAGGCGGCCTGCCGCCTCGGTCGTGCTGAACTGGCCGCTGAGGCGGCGCAGGCCCAAGGCGGGATCACCGGCCAGGGCGATCTCGCGGAAATCCGACTTCAGCGAGTAGTGCAGACCGTCGTCACCCTGGCGCAGGCGCAGCACCAGGCCATCCAGCTCACCGCTGAGGCCCGCGGCGCGGCGCAGCCCCGGCGAGGCATCGCGCAGGTAGGCCAGCCAGGGCGTGAAGCGTCCGAGCTGCAGGTCGTCGATGTCGGCGTCCAGCTCGTAGCCCTGCGGCGCCAATGGGCGGTAGCGCAGGTGGCCGCGCAGCATGGGCTGGTCGTCCTGCTCCAGCCGGTCGATATCCAGCCGCCAGCCGCGGTCCTCGGCCGTGACCGTGGCCTGTGCGTCCAGCTCCTTGCCCTGCCAGGCATGCCCGGCGCGCGCCACCACGAAGGCATCGCTCTCGGCACGCAGCCGCATCTTGCGCAGACGGCCCTGCCCCACTTCACCCTCGGCGCGCAGCGTCAGGTCCATGGCCTGCACCTGCGCGCCGGGCAGCAGCCAGGACTTGAGCCAGGCCTGCGGCGCCATGCGCAGCAATTCGGCGCTGAAGTCACCGCTCCAGCTGCGCGGGTCGGCGACGTCGCCGTCGATGCTCGCCGCCAGTTCCACGCGCTCGCCGTAGACCGGCGGCAGGCGGATGTCGGCCTCGACATCGAAGCCGGAACGGGTACGGTCGATCTCGCCGGCCACCAGGGTGAACTCGGCCGGGCTGCGGCCCAGGCCGGCGTGCGTGAAGCGCACCTCGCAGTTGCTCAGGCGCACGCGCTGGAAACGGCGCAGCTCCTTGATCAGGCGATCGTTCTTCGGGAAGGCCTCGCCGCCCAGCGCATCGAAGCCGGCGACGCTGAGCTGCCCTTCCTCGTCCACGTCGGCGGCGATGCTCAGGCCGTTGAGCTCGATGCGCGTCGGCATCAGCTCGCCGAACAGCAGGCGCGTGCTGGAGAAGCCCAGGCTGATGCGATGCGCCGTCAGGGCTTCGCTGCCGTCTTCGTCGTAGAGCGTGATATCGGTGAGATCCAGGCGCGGATAGACGCCGCGCCACACCAGGTTGATGCCGCCGATATCCACCGGCCGATCGGCCACGCGGGTAACCCAGGCGGAGATTTCCTCGCGATAGCTGGGCAGCGCGAGCACGGCCAGCTGGAACACGCCGCTGACGGCCGCGGCAAAGATCACCGCACCGGCGAACAGGGTCACTGCCCAGGTCCAATAGCGGCGCCTTACCCGTTCCATCAGGAGACTGCGTCAGACATGGGGCAGGAGCGGATACCGCGGGAGGCCGGAGGGTTGTGATTTTTCATACACAATTGCGCCGGTATACAACCAAAATAAAACTCCTGCGCGTGCATATTGTAGAGCATGCATCGCGCAGCAAACGACGGAAAAACAGCTTCTTGCCGCCGCTCGTCCGGGGGCGGAACACCTCCGGACATAGCGGCCTGCGATGCTTATAACGGCACGACGTCGAAACTCTCCTGGCCATAGGTCGATTCGGCCTGGAGACGAATGGGACGGTTGAGACTGGCCTCGAGTTCCGCCAGGCCCAGGGATTCCTCGCCAATCAGGCGCTGGATCACGTCCGTGGCCGCCAGCACCAGGAAGCCCTTGGCCTCGAATTGCCGCGCCGCGCGCTGCACCTCGCGGGCAATCTCGTGGCAGACCGTCTCCACCGTCTTGACCGTGCCCTTGCCCTCGCAGGTCGGGCAGGGCTCGCAGAGGATGTGGCCCAGCGAGTCGCGCGTGCGCTTGCGCGTCATCTCCACCAGCCCCAGCGGCGAGAACGGGTAGACCTGGGTACGCGCATGGTCGCCGGCCAGCGCGCGCTCCAGCGCACGCAGTACCTGGGCCCGGTGGTCGTCGGACTTCATGTCGATGAAGTCCAGGATGATGATGCCGCCGAGGTTGCGCAGCCGCAGCTGCCGCGCGACGGCCTGCGCCGCCTCGAGGTTGGTCTTCAGGACCGTCTCCTCCAGGTTGCGGTGGCCGGTGTAGGCGCCGGTATTGACGTCCACCGTGGTCATCGCCTCGGTCTGGTCGATGAACAAGTGCCCGCCGGACTTCAGCTCCACGCGCCGGTCCAGCGCGCGGCTGATGTCGTCCTCGGCACCGTAGAGATCGAAGATCGGCGCCGCGCCCTGGTACAGCTCGATCTTGGGCGCCGCATGCGGCACGAAGATCTGCGCAAACTGCTGCACGCGATGGAACTCGCCCATGTTGTCGATGCGGATGCGCTCGACGTCGGTGCCCATCAGGTCGCGCAGGATGCGCATCGACAGCGGCAGGTCGCCATGCACCATGGTGCCGGGCTTGGCGGTCAGCGACAGCTCGCTGATCGAGGTCCACAGGCGCAGCAGGAAGCGCAGGTCGTTGGCCAGGGCCTCGGGCTCGGCGTTCTCCGCCGCGGTGCGGGCGATCACGCCGAAGTTCGGCGCCAGCTCCTGCTGCACCTGCTCCAGGATGCCCTTGAGCCGCAGGCGCTCGGCCTCGGTCTCGATGCGCGCCGACACGCCGACGTTGCGCTCGTGCGGCAGCAGCACCAGGTAGCGCGAGGGCACGGACAGCAGCTTGGTGAGACGTGCCCCCTTGCTGCCGATGGGATCCTTGACGATCTGAACCAGCACCTGCTGACCCTCGTGGACCAGCTGCGTGATCGGCGGCAGTTCCGGCGCGTGTCCGTTGCCGTTGGGCGAAGGCACCATGTCCGCCACGTGCAGGAAGGCGGTGCGTTCCAGGCCGATCTCGACGAAGGCCGCCTGCATGCCGGGCAGCACGCGCTGCACAACGCCCTTGTAGATGTTGCCGGTGAGGCCGTGGCGCGAGGCGCGCTGCACGTGCACTTCCTGCGTCGCGCCGCCCTCGATCAGGGCCACGCGGGTTTCCTGCTGACCGATATTGACCAGGATCTCGGTACTCAACGAGGGGCTCCCGCGCCGACGCCGAAGGCGCCCAGCAGTTCCACCGTCTCGTAGAGCGGCAAGCCGACCACGCCGCTGTAGCTGCCCTGGATCTCGCGCACGAACTGCGCGCCCAGGCCCTGGATGCCATAGCCGCCCGCCTTGTCCGCCGGCTCACCACTGTCCCAGTAGGCCGCCGCCGCGTCCGGCGTCACCGCGCCGAAGCGCACCCGCGTCACCGACAGCCGCGTCTCCACGCGGTCACCCTGCACCAGCGCCACGGCCGAGTAGACCTCGTGCTCGCGGTCCGCCAGCGCCGCCAGCAGCTCCAGGGCATGGGCGCGGTCGCGCGGCTTGCCGAGGATGCGGCCGTCCAGCACCACGTCGGTATCGGCGCCCAGCACCGGCAGGGGCCGCGGGGCCAGGGCCTGCGCGGCCAGGGCCTTGCCGCGCGCCATGCGCAGGGCATAGTCGGCGGGGGCTTCGGCAGGGCCGGGTTCCTCGGGGATGTCGGCAGGCAGCACCTCGAAAGCGAGGCCGAGCTGCTGCAGCAGCTCCTGGCGCCGGGGTGAGCGGGAGGCAAGATAAAAGTCGGTCATGGGGGGATTCTGCCCGGCCTGCCGGGGAAAATCTTCCACCTTCATGACGAGGAAGGTGCAGGGCCTTGCCCGGGCGCGACGATCAGGCCCGGCGATCAAGCCCGGTGATAGGGGTGGTTCGACAACAGCGTCCAGGCCCGGTAGAGCTGCTCGGCCACCATCACCCGCACCATGCCGTGCGGCAGCGTCAGTCGCGACAGCGACCAGCGGCGATCGGCACGCTGCAGCACCTCCGGCGCATGGCCGTCGGGGCCGCCGATCAGCAGGCAGGTGTCGCGGCCGGAGGCCATCCAGCGCTTCAGCTCGCCGGACCACTCCTTGCTGCCCAGGGATTCGCCATGCTCATCCAGCGCGATGATGGCACAGTCGCGCGGCACGGCCTTGAGGATCTTCTCACCCTCGGCCTGCTTGAGGCGGGCGATATCGGCATTCTTGCCGCGCTCCGCCACCGGGATCTCCACCAGTTGCACGCGACACTCGCGTGGCATGCGGCCGGTGTAGTCCTCGTAGGCGGTTTCCACCCAGCCGGGCATGCGCGTGCCGACGGCGATCAGGTGGATCTTCATCCGGTTTACTTCTTCTTCGCCGGAGCCTTTTTCACCGCCGGCTTCTTCGCAGCGGTTTTGCCCGGGGCAGGCTTCTTCGCAGCGGGCTTCTTGGCCGCAACCTTCTTCGCCGGCGCCCTGGCAGCAGCGGGCTTCTTGGCAGCAGGCTTCTTGGAGGCCTTGGGCTTGCCCGGGGTCTTGGGCGTGGCCGCAAGCTTCGGCTTGGCCGCGGCCTTCTTCGGCTTGGCTTCCTCGGGCTCTTCCGGCGGCGCGATATCCCAGAGTTTTTCCAGCTGGTAGTGGATGCGGGCCTGGGCCTGCATCACGTGCACCACCACGCTGCCCAGGTCCACCAGCACCCAGTCGCTACCGTCCGCACCCTCGGTGCCCAGCGGGCGGAAACCCGCCTCTCGCGCCGTATCGGCGACGTTATCGGCCAGCGATTTCACATGGCGGGTGGAGGTGCCGGTGCAGATGAGCATCCAGTCGGTCACCGTGGTCAGGTGCGCGACATCGAGCACCTTGATGTCGCTGCCCTTGAGGTCCTCGAGGGCATTCTTGGCAATCTGAACCAACTTAGTGGGTTTTGGCATCGTCGTCCTGTGTCAGCGCCGCAGTGTCCGCGGCGGTCAGCGAATTGAGTATGGCATCGGGCACCAGGCCCCGCACCGACTGTCCCAGCTTGAGCAGGCGGCGGATGCGCGTGGAGGAAATGTCGAGCACCGGCACGTCCAGGCGCAACCAGCGCCCGGCCGGTCCCTGCCGCAGCACGCCCGGATCGGAGGTCTCGCGGCCCGCTAGCACCGCGGCGGTTTCCGGCGGCGGCTCCAGGCGCGTGTCGGCACGGGCGATCACCGCCAGGTGCGCCAGCTCCAGCAGCTGCGGCCAGCGGTTCCAGCAATGCAGGTGGGCGAAGGCATCCGCCCCCATCAGCAGCACCAGCGGCGTCTCCGGGAATTCGGCGCGCAACGCGGCCAGTGTATCCACGGTGTAGGACACGCCGCCGCGGCGGATCTCGCCGTCGTCGGCCACCAGGCCCGGCTCGCGGCGGATGCCGAGCTTGAGCCACTCCAGGCGACGCTGCGGCGATACCTTGGAGGCCGAGCGGTGGGCCGGAAATGCCGTGGGCACCAGGCGGACCTGGCCCAGCTCCAGGCGCTCACGCGCCTCGATGGCCAGGCGCAAGTGCCCGTGGTGGAACGGCGCGAAGGCGCCGCCGAAGATGCCGATGGGCGATTTCATCGCCCGGGAATCGGGAATCGGGAATCGGGAATGGTCAGGAACGGGATCGCTTCAACCGATTCCCGATTCCCGATTCCCGCTTCCCGTCGGTTAACGGACACTGCCGTCACCCAGCACCACCCACTTCAGCGAGGTCAGGCCTTCCAGACCCACCGGTCCGCGGGCGTGGAACTTGTCGGTGCTGATGCCGATCTCCGCGCCCAGGCCGTACTCGTAGCCGTCGGCGAAGCGGGTCGAGGCATTGACCATCACCGAACTGGAGTCCACTTCACGCAGGAAGCGGCGCACCTTGCTGTAGTTCTCGGTGACGATCGAATCCGTGTGGTGCGAGCCATAGGTTTCGATATGGTCGATCGCCTGGTCCAGGCCGTCGACCACTCGCACCGACAGGATCGGCGCCAGGTACTCGGTGCGCCAGTCCTCTTCGGTCGCCGGGCGGGCGTCCGTCAGGATGCGGCGGGTGCGTTCGCAGCCGCGGATCTCCACGCCGGCCTCGGCGTAGATCTGGCCCAGGGTCTGCAGCACGCGCTCGGCCACGGGCGCATCGACCAGCAGCGTCTCCATGGTGTTGCAGGTGCCGTAGCGCTGGGTCTTGGCGTTCACCGCCACCGCCACCGCCTTCTCCAGGTCGGCCTCGGCGTCGATGTAGACGTGGCAGATGCCGTCCAGGTGCTTGATCACCGGCACACGCGCGGCCTCGGCCACGGCCGCGACCAGGCCCTTGCCGCCCCGCGGGATGATGACGTCGATGAACTCCGGCATCGCCACCATCTCGGTGACGGTGCGGCGGTCGGTGATGTCCAGCACCTGCACCGCATCGCGCGGCAGGCCGGTGTCGGTCAGCGCGCGCTCGATGCAGCGGGCGATCGCCAGGTTGGACTGCAGCGCCTCGGAACCGCCACGCAGGATCGCGGCGTTACCCGACTTCAGGCACAGCACCGCGGCGTCGGCCGTCACGTTGGGACGCGATTCGAAGATGATGCCGACCACGCCCAGCGGAGCACGCATGCGGCCCACCTGGATGCCGGAGGGACGCAGCTTCAGGTCGCTCAGCTCGCCCACCGGGTCCGCCAGCGCGGCGACCTGGCGCACGCCGTCGGCCATGGCGGCGATGCGGTCGGGGTTCAGCTCGAGGCGGTCGAGCAGCGCGTCATCCAGCTTGCGCGAGCGGCCCTCGCGCATGTCGATGGCGTTGGCCTCGAGGATGGCCTTGGACTCGGCGATCAGGATTTCGGCCAGCGCGAACAGGCAGGCGTTCTTGGCGCCGGTGTCGGCGCGCGCCAGCGCACGGCTGGCAGCCCGCGCTTTGACGCCCTTTTCGCGCATGTAGGCAGCAATATCGTCGGCCTTAGCCGCTTTTGCCTTGGTGTTGGTGGTGGGACTCATACGGCTTCAGTTTTCCGGGTACCGCTGATGTTGAGCACCAATGTTAGCAAGTCTTCCCAGGCCGCCGCTTCCTGGCCGGTCTTGACCCCCTGGTCGATGCGGGCACAGAGGCGCAGCCACTCCATGATCTCGCCAGGCCGGCTGCGCGGCAGGGCCTTCAGGTAGGGCTCCATGCGCGCCTTCTGGATGCCGGCGTCATAGCAGGCCGCGTTGGCGTCACGGGTGCGGGCAAAAGCCAGCGAGGCCTTGGACAGCTGCCGCAGGCTCCAGACCAGCGCGCCCAGGATTTCCAGGGCGGCCACCCCCTCCTCGCGCAGGCGCTCCAGGCTGCGCACCGCGCCGGCGCCATCGCCGGCCAGGGCACGGGCGTTGAGGTCGAAGGCCTCGTAGCGCGCGCTGTCGGCCACCGCCTGCTCCAGCTGCTCCAGCCCGATGGCCTGGCCCGGGAACAGCAGCTTGAGCTTCTCCAGGTCCTGCGCCGCCGCCAGCAGGTTGCCCTCGGTGCGCTCCACCAGCAGCTTCATGGCGTCGGCGTCGATCTGCAGCTTGGCCACCTTGGCGCGCGCCGCCAGCCAGCCGGGAAACTCGGCCGGCTTCATCGGCTCGAAATACAGCGTCGCGCCGGCATTCTCCAGGGCCTGGTACCAGCCGCCCTGGCGCGAGCGCCACTCGATGGGGCCGGACTGCAGGATGAACAGTGTGTCGCGCGACAGCTGCGGGATCAGCTGCTGCAGCATCTTGCTGCCCTCCACGCCCGGCGCGCCGTTCGGCAGGTTCAGCTCGACGATGCGCTGGGTGGCGAACAGCGACATGCTGGCGCAGGAATCGGCCAGCTGCTGCCAATTGAACCCGCGTTCGACATCCAGCACCTCGCGCTCCGAGAACCCCGCCTTGCGGGCCGCGGCGCGGATCGCGTCCAGCGACTCCTGCATCAGCAGCGGCTCCTCGCCGGCGACGACGTACAGCGGCGCCAGCCCCTGGGCGAGATGCGCGGACAGCTGGTTGAGGGTGAGACGCAAGGCGGCGGACCGGTAAAAAGGGATCGGCCATTCTACCCGGCCGGCGCCGTTCGGCGGCGTGAACAAAAAATGGCGGCGGACCGTCTAAAATCAACACATGAGCCGCGACTACACTCCCGCCGACCGCCTGTTGAACCGCCTGGGCCAGGGCCTGGCCCTGCTGGCGCCCAAGCCGGCGCACCGCGCCAACCCCGCCGACCGCCTGCCGGAGGCCGAGTTGGCCGAACCCGAGCGCCAGCACACCGCCGGGCTGATGCGCATCAACCACGCCGGCGAGATCGCCGCCCAGGCCCTGTACCACGGCCAGGCCTTCGTCGCCCGCGACGGCAAGGTGCGCGACCACCTGCTGGCCGCCGCCCACGAGGAGCAGGACCACCTGCAGTGGTGCGAGGAGCGCCTGCGCGAACTGGGCTCCGGCCCCAGCAAGCTGCAGCCGCTGTGGTACGCCGGCTCCTTCGCCATCGGCGCCGCCGCCGGCCTGGCCGGCGACCGCTGGAGCCTGGGCTTCGTCGAGGAGACCGAGAAGCAGGTCTCCGAGCATCTGGACGAGCACCTGCGCGAGCTGCCGGATGCCGACCAGCGCAGCCGCGCCATCCTCAAGACCATGCGCGACGACGAGGCCCGCCACGCCAGCGAGGCCCAGGAAGCCGGCGCCCGCCCCCTGCCCTACCCGGTGCGCGAGCTGATGCGTCGCGTGGCAGGCGTGATGAAGAAGGGCGCGTACCGGTTCTGACTTCACCCGTGGGAGCGTCGCAAGTAGCGATCTTTTCGCGCGAACCAAAGTTCGCGACTTGCGTCGCTCCCACGGAGGACAACCACGGCAACGAAAAAGGCGGCCCGGAGGCCGCCTTTTTCGTGTCCCGCGCCAAACCTCAGCGCTGGATGTTCTTGCCGTAGAAGATTTCCATGATCTCGTGGTTGACGCGCTCACGGATGCGGCGCGCTTCCTTGGGCGGCAGCTCGGAGGCACCTTCGCCGAACAGGTAGGTGTCCAGGTCCAGTTCCTTCAGGCGCATCTTGGTGTGGAAGATGTATTCCTGGTACACGTTGACGTCCACCATCTGGTACTTGTCGCCCAGGTCCGGCGCGATGAAGTTCTGGATGGAGTCCACCTGGTGGTCGATGAAGTGCTTCATGCCGCGCACGTTGCGGGTGAAGCCGCGCACGCGGTAGTCCATCACCACGATGTCGGACTCGAAGGACTTGATCAGGTAGTTCAGCGCCTTCAGCGGCGAGATCTTGCCGCAGGTCGACACGTCGATGTCGGCGCGGAAGGTCGAGATGCCGTTGTCCGGATGGGTTTCCGGATAGGTGTGGACGGTGATGTGCGACTTGTCCAGATGCGCCACCACGGAGTCCTTCTTGCCCTTGTCCTTCTTGCCCGGGGTCGGCAGGCCGTCCAGGTGGCCTTCCGAGATCAGCATGGTCACCGAGGCGCCCTGCGGGTCGTAGTCCTGGCGGGCCACGTTGAGCACGTTGGCGCCGATGATGTTGGCGACCTCGGTCAGGATGTCGGTCAGGCGCTCGGCGTTATAGGCCTCGTCGATGTACTCGATGTATTCCTGCTGGTGCTCGCGCGAACGGGCATAGCAGATGTCGTAGATGTTGAACGACAGCGACTTGGTCAGGTTGTTGAAACCCAGCAGCTTGAGCTTCGGGTTGTTGGTGGGTTTGGTTCTAGCCTTGGCCAAGGAGGTGTCCTCAGGAATACAAAAACGGACCCCCGCGGGATCGCCGCAGGGGTAGTAACGCGTGATTTTATCACCGATTTCGCGTCAGTTTCGCGACAACCGGTGCCGGCGGCTCATTCAGGCGCGCGAATTTCGTAGTCGTAGGTCACGTTGACCCCACCCTTCTTGAGCATGATGGAGGCCGAGCAATACTTCTCGGCAGACAGCTCCACGGCCCGTTTTACGTGATTTTCGCCCAGATTCCGGCCCGTCACCACGAAATGCAGGTGAATATCGGTGAAAACCTTGGGGTCGGTCTCGGCCCGCTTGCTGTCCAGCTCGCACCAGACATCGGTCACGGTCTGGCGTGCCTTCTGCAGGATGTAGAGCACATCCACCGCCGAGCAGGCGCCGACGCCCATCAACAGCAGTTCCATCGGCCGGGGGCCCAGGTTGCGGCCACCGATGTCCGGGGGACCGTCGATGACGATGGCGTGGCCGCTGCCGCTTTCGGCGATGAACGTGGCCTTTTCGGCCCACTTGATGCGTGCTTTCACAGGGCTCCCGAGCGTTTGTCTGACGGTAAGATACGGATCATTGTGGTATTTTCGCTCAAATCAAGCGGCGAAGTACCATTTTTGGGAGAGGGAGTTTCCGATGCTGGACAAGCCGGCCGTGCAGGCCTTCGTGGCGCAGGCCCATAAGAAAAGCTATCCGCCGAAGCACACGCTGATCCACGCCGGGGACGACCCCCAGTCCCTGTTCTACATCCTGGAAGGCTCCGTCAGCATTCTGCTGGAGGACGAGGATGGCCGCGAGATCGTGCTGGCCTACCTGAACCCCGGCGACTTCTTCGGCGAGATGTGCCTGTTCCCGGAGCAGCAGACCCGCACGGCGATCGTCCGCACCCGTAGCCCTACGCTGGTGGCCGAGATCGGCTACCAGGCCTTCCGCGGTTTCGTGCGCCAGTACCCGGAAATCATGTTCGAGGTCGCCGGCCAGCTGTCCGCCCGCCTGCGCGACACCAGCCGCCGCCTCGGCGACCTGGCCTTCCTCGACGTGGCGGGCCGCCTGGCCCATGCCCTGCTGGACCTGTCGAAGAAGCCGGACGCCCTGCCCAATCCCCGCGGCGTGCTGGTCAAGGTCAGCCGCCAGGAACTGGCGCGCATCGTCGGCTGCTCCCGTGAAATGGCCGGCCGCGTGCTCAAGAAGCTGGAAGAGGACGGCATGGTCGCCTCCCAGGGCCGCAGCATCCTGGTGCTGGGCGTCAAGAAGCCCTGAGCCGCGGCAAGCCTCAACGATAAAGAGCCGGCTTGCGCCGGCTCTTTTCGCTTCAGGCCACCAGTTTCGCCAGCGCCTGCCCGGGGCTGGGCTGGCGCATCAGGGACTCGCCGATCAGGAAGCGGTGCACGTCGGCGTCGCGCATGCGCCTCACGTCGTCCGGCACGGCGATGCCGCTTTCGGTCACCACTTCGCAGTCCTTGGGCAGGCGCGGCAGCAGGTCCAGCGTCGTGTCCAGGCTGGTCTCGAAAGTCCGCAGGTTGCGGTTGTTGATCCCCAGCAGCAGCGGCCCGGCCAGTTGGGCCGACAGCACCTGGTCCAGCTCCATGCCGTCATGGATCTCCACCAGCACGTCCATGCCCAGCGACTGCGCCAGGCCATAGAGCTCGCGCAGCTGCCCCACCGACAGACAGGCGGCGATCAGTAGCACGCAGTCGGCGCCGATGGCACGCGCCTCGATCACCTGCAGCGGATCCACCAGGAAGTCCTTGCGGATCGCCGGCAGTGCCACCGCCTTGCGGGCCGCCACGAGGTAATCGTTGTGCCCCTGGAAGAAGCGCTCGTCGGTCAGCACCGACAGGCAGGCGGCGCCATGGGCGGCGTACTCGCCGGCGATCCAGGCCGGATCGAAGTCGGCCCGGATCACGCCCTTGCTGGGCGAAGCCTTCTTGATCTCGGCGATCACGCCGGCGCGGCCGGCAGTCACGGCCGAGCGCAGCGCAGCCTGGAAACCGCGCACGCGCTCGGCAGCGGCGGCCAGCTCTTCCAGCGTGGACAGGGAATACTTCTGCTTCAGCGCACGGATTTCGTCGCGCTTCACTTCGACAATGCGTTCGAGGATGTCGCCCATTTACTTGCCTGCGATGCTGCGGGTGGTGGCCACGAATTCATCCAGCTTGGCGCGCGCGGCGCCGCTGCCGATGGCGTGGCGGGCCTTGGCGATACCGTCGTGGATGCTGGTCACCAGGTTGGCGGCGTAGAGGGCGGCGCCGGCATTGAGCGCGACGATGTCGCGGGCCACACCGTCACGGTTGTCCAGCGCCTCCAGCAGGCGCGCCTTGGACTCCTGCGCATCGGCCACGCGCAGCTGCCGGGTGGAGGACATGGCCAGGCCGAAGTCCTCCGGGTGGATCTCGTACTCGCGCACCTGGCCATCCACCAGCTCGCCCACCAGGGTGCTGGCGCCCAGCGTGATCTCGTCGAGGTTGTCCTTGCCCCAGACCACCAGCGCGCGCTGCACGCCAAGCTTCTGCAGCGCCCGAACCTGGATGCCGACCAGGTCCGGGTGGAACACACCCATCAGCATGTTCGGCGCGCCGGCCGGGTTGGTCAGCGGGCCCAGGATATTGAACACCGTGCGCACGCCCATCTCCTTGCGCACCGGTCCCACCGCCTTCATCGCCGGGTGGTGGATCGGGGCGAACATGAAGCCGATGCCGCAACGCTCGATGCAGGCGGCCACCTGAGCCGGCTGCAGCTCGATCACCGCGCCCAGCGCCTCCAGCACGTCGGCCGAGCCGGACTTGGAGGAGACGCTGCGGTTGCCGTGCTTGGCCACGCGCGCACCCGCCGCCGCCGCCACGAAGATCGACGCCGTGGAGATGTTGAAGGTGTGGGCACCATCGCCGCCGGTGCCGACGATATCGACGAAGTGCGGATGCGGCGGCGTCTCCACCTTCAGCGCGAACTCACGCATCACCTGCGCCGCGGCGGCGATCTCGCCCACCGTCTCCTTCTTCACGCGCAGGCCGGTGAGGATCGCCGACATCATCACCGGCGACACCTCGCCGCGCATGATCTGGCGCATCAGGTCCATCATCTCGTCCGGAAAGATCTCGCGGTGCTCGATCAGGCGCTGCAGCGCTTCCTGCGGGGTGATCGACATGGCTAGTACGCCTCGATGAAGTTCTTGAGCAGCTGGTGCCCGTGCTCGGTCAGGATCGATTCCGGGTGGAACTGCACGCCCTCGATCGGCAGCGTCCTGTGACGCAGGCCCATGATCTCGTCGCGGCTGCCGTCCGGCTTCTGCGTCCAGGCCGTGATCTCCAGCTCCTGGGGCAGCGTCGCTTCCTCCACGATCAGCGAGTGGTAGCGCGTGGCCGTGTAGGGGCTGGGCAGGCCGCGGAACACGCCGATGTCGGCGTGGTGGATCGGGCTGACCTTGCCGTGCATGACCTCGCGGGCGCGCTTCACCACGCCGCCGAAGGCCTGGCCGATGGACTGGTGGCCCAGGCACACGCCCAGGATGGGGAACTGTCCCTTGAGCTGCGCGATCAGGTCCAGGCAGATGCCCGCCTCGTTCGGCGTGCAGGGACCCGGCGACAGGATGATGTGGCTGGGCTTGAGCGCCGCCACCTCGTCCACCGTGATCTGGTCGTTGCGGTGCACCGCGACCTCCGCCCCCAGCTCCCCGAAGTACTGCACGAGGTTGTAGGTGAAGGAGTCGTAGTTGTCGATCATGACGATCATGACGAGGCCTCCGCGGCGGCATTCATCATTGCGCGCGCCTTGGTCATGGTTTCGGTCCACTCCGATTCGGGCACCGAGTCGGCCACCACGCCGGCACCGGCCTGCACGTGCACCTGCCCGTCCTTGATCACCGCCGTGCGGATCGCGATGGCGGTGTCCATGTTGCCGTCCCAGCCGAGGTAGCCCACGGCGCCACCGTAGATGCCGCGCTTGACCGGCTCCAGTTCCTGGATGATCTCCATGGCGCGTACCTTGGGCGCACCGGAGAGCGTGCCCGCCGGGAAAGTCGCCGCCAGCGCATCCAGCGCATCCACGCCGGGCTTGAGCTGGCCGGTGACGTTGCTGACGATGTGCATCACGTGGCTGTAGCGCTCGATCACCATCTTGTCGGTCAGCTTGACGCTGCCGGTGCCGGACACGCGGCCTACGTCGTTGCGGCCCAGGTCGATCAGCATCAGGTGCTCGGCGATCTCCTTGGGGTCGGCCAGCAGCTCCTGCTCCAGCGCGTGATCCTCTTCCGGGGTGGCGCCACGCTTGCGGGTGCCGGCGATGGGGCGCACGGTGACGCCGCCATCCTGTACGCGCACCAGGATCTCCGGGCTGGAACCCACCACGTGGTGATCGCCCAGGTCCATGCAGTACATGTAAGGCGAAGGATTCAGGCGGCGGATGGCGCGGTACAGCCGTGCCGGGTCGGCCTTGAACGGCGCCGACATGCGCTGCGACGGCACCACCTGCATGCAGTCGCCGGCCGCGATGTATTCCTTGACGCGGTTCACCGCCGCGCAGAAGCGCTCCTCGCCGAAGCCAGAGTGGAAATCCAGCGGCTTGGCGGGGCCACCGTGATGCGGCGCCCGCGGCAGCGCCAGCGGCTCGGCCAGCTTGCCGGCGATCTCGTCCAGCCGGCGCTCGGCACGCTCCAGGTCCTCCTTCGAGGACGGGTCGGCGTGCACCACCAGGGTCATGGTGGCGCGCAGGTTGTCGAACACCACCACCTCTTCCGACAGCATCAGCAGGATATCGGGCGTGCCCACCGGATCCGGCTTGGGCCGGTCCAGGCGCGGCTCGAAATAGCGCACGCAGTCGTAGCCGAAATAGCCGACCAGGCCGCCGCTGAAGCGTAGCGGCTTGTCCTGCGGCTGCGGGCGCACCCGCTGCTGGTATTCCCGCACGAAGGCAATGGGATCGACGACCTCGGCCTCTTCCACCGGACGGCCGTCGCGCTCCACCACCACATGGTGGCCGCGCACCTTCAGCACCTCGCGGCAGGGCAGGCCGATGAAGCTGTAGCGGCCCCACTGGTCGCCGCCATGGACGGATTCCAGCAGGTAGGAATAGGGCTTGTGGGCGAGCTTGAGATAGACCCCGACGGCAGTGTCGAGATCACCCGGCAGTTCACGCGTGAGCGCGATGCGGTTGTAGTTGGCAGACATCAGACTTCCTTTTGACGCGCCCCACCGCGGGCGCGGCGAGTGTGATTATTGATTGAACTTTACAGTTTCAAATGATCAATCGTCACCAGCGCCATCGTGCCGACGGCGTCTGCGCTGCGAGGGTGTGGAAGGTCTTCATGCCGCCATTCTAGCCGTTGGCGATGGCGCTGCGCATCGCCTGGATCGTGCCGGCATAGTCCTTGGCATTGAAGATGGCCGAGCCGGCCACGAAGGTATCGGCGCCGGCGGCGGCGATCTCGCCGATGTTGTCCACCTTCACCCCGCCGTCGATCTCCAGGCGGATCTCGCGGCCAGTGGCGGCGGTGTAGGCGTCGATCTTGGCGCGGGCTAGGGCGAGCTTGGTCAGGGCCGAGGGCAGGAAGGATTGCCCGCCGAAGCCCGGGTTGACCGACATCAGCAGAACCATGTCGACCTTGTCCATGACGTAGTCGAGGTAGCTCAGCGGCGTGGCCGGGTTGAACACCAGGCCGGACTTGCAGCCGGCATCGCGGATCGCCTGCAGACTGCGGTCCACGTGCTTGGTCGCCTCCGGGTGGAAGGTCACGTAATCGGCGCCGGCCTTGCAGAACAGCTGGGCCAGGGCGTCCACCGGCTCCACCATCAGGTGCACGTCGATCGGCGCCTTGATGCCGTACTTGCGCAGGGCCTCGCAGATGGTGGGCCCGAAGGTCAGGTTCGGCACGTAATGGTTGTCCATCACGTCGAAATGGACGATGTCGGCACCGGCCGCCAGCACGCGCTGCACGTCCTCGCCCAGGCGGGCCAGGTCGGCGGACAGGATGGAAGGCGCGATCAGGGGCGGAAGCTTGCTCTTGGACATTGGCGGCACCGGGGATGGGACGCGTATTATCCGTTTTTTCCCCGGCAATCGCAGTCCTCCATGTCCGCCCTCTACGAATCGACGATCACCAGCCTGCCCCGCATCCACGGAGGCAAGGTGCGCGACATTTTCGCCCTGGGCGACAAGCACATGCTGATCGTCACCAGCGACCGCCTGTCCGCCTTCGACGTGATCATGCCCCGCCCCATCCCGGGCAAGGGCGCCGTGCTCAACGCCGTGACCGAGTTCTGGATGCAGCGCTTCGCCGGGCTGATCCCCAACCACTCCGCCCCCGGCATCAACCTGGCCGACTGGCTGACCCCGGCCGAGCTGACCGAGTGCCAGGGCCGCGCCGTGGTGGTCAAGAAGCTCAAGGCCATCCCGGTGGAATGCGTCGCCCGCGGTTACCTGATCGGCAGCGGCTGGAAGGACTACCAGCGCACGGGCGCGGTCTGCGGCATCCCCCTGCCCGCCGGCCTGCAGCTGGCGCAACAGTTGCCCGAGCCGATCTTCACCCCCGCCGACAAAGCCCCGGCCGGCCAGCACGACGAGAACATCTCCTTCGCCGAGGTCGAGGCCAAGCTCGGCAAGGAGCTGGCCGCGCAGCTGCGCGACGTGACGCTGACGATCTACCGCCAGGCCGCCGAGTACGCCCTGGGCCGCGGCATCATCATCGCCGACACCAAGTTCGAGTTCGGCCTGGACGAGGACGGCCGCCTGCACCTGATCGACGAGGTGCTGACCCCGGATTCCTCGCGCTTCTGGGACGCCGAGGGCTACCGCCCCGGCATCAGCCCGCCAAGCTTCGACAAGCAGATCGTGCGCGACTACCTGGAAACCCTGGACTGGGACAAGAAAGCCCCCGGCCCGGCCCTGCCGGACGAGATCGTCGAGCGCACCGGCGCCCGCTACCGCGAGGCGCAGCGGCGGCTCACGGGCGCCTGAACGCCCATGCTATAAACCCGTCACAACCACTATTCGGGGAGTGACGGAATGACGATTGCCTTCTGGTGCGTGCTGGTAGCGGCTGTGCTGCCCTACGTCTTCGCCATGGGTGCCAAGTGGAGCCGGCGCTACGACAACGCCACGCCGCGCCGCTCGCTGGAGCAGAACGAGGGCTGGCGCCTGCGTGCCCACTGGGCCCACCTGAACAGCTTCGAGGCCTTCGCGCCCTTTGCCGCCGCGGTGATCATCTGCCACATCGTCCGCGGCCCCAACGCCACCGCCGACACCCTGGCCATGGCCTTCATCGCCCTGCGCCTGGTCTACGGCGCGTTCTACATCACCGACAAGCCCTCCGCCCGCTCGCTGACCTGGCTGGCGAGCATCGGCTGTGTCATCGGCCTGTTCGTGGTTGCCGCCTGATCACCTGGAGCTTGCCATGCAGATCAAGATCGAAATCGACGTGAAGCCCGAGGAACTGCGTCGCTTCCTGGGCCTGCCCGACGTGGCCGGCCTGCAGGACGACATCGTCGCCTTCCTGCGCGACAAGGTTGGCGCCGCCGGCGAATTCGACGCCGCCGGCTTCGTCAAGCAGAACCTCGACAACCTGCGCAAGCGCGGCCCCTGGAAGAATATCGTGGCCCGCGTGATGCCGGGTGACGACGCCGACGACGCAGCCCCGCTGCCTCGCGCCCGCAAGACCGCGCGCAAGCGCTCAGGCGCGAAGAAGTCGGCGGCCAAGAAGACCGAGGTCGGAGAGAACGAATCCGGACCGAGGGAGAGTGAGGTTGGGGGAGGCTGAAAAACGTCCAAGGGACGTTTTTCAGCCGACCGCCCGGCCATGGATGGGTGATTAGCCGCGCTTTGGCGATGCCTAAATGGCATCGCCTGCGGCGAACCACGGGTGGCCATGGATGGCCACCCAGGGGCTCCATTCAGGTAACCGCGGTCCCGCCATGGACGGCGCCACCGCTCTGACTCCCTCTCCCCTCGAGGGAGAGGGGGAACCCTTGATCGGCGGCGAAGTGCGTAACCGCCGTAGCACCACCCTCGCCTAGCCCTCTCCCGCCAGCGGGAGAGGGAACAAAATCATGACCCCGCGCAATAGAAGAATCCGCAGCGCGCGCGAGCCTATGCAGATCAAGCCACCGTCTTCACCGGCGCAGTGAGATCGCTCACAAACCCGTTCCACAACCCCCGCCGCACCTGATGGTCGCGCACGAAGCGATTGCGGGTTTCCGGCAGCAGGTCCATCTGGTCGCGCAGCAGTTCGCCCAGGCTGCGGGCCTTGCGGGCCACGCGCAAGCGCTCGTTGACCCCTTCCAGGTGGCCCTGCAGCGAGCCGGCCTCATGCAGTGCAATGAGTGCGACACCGCCAAAGACGCGATCCAGGTAGATCTCGCTCTTTTCCTGCGTGGCCTTCACTAACTGACTCATCGTTTACCTCGTTTCCACAAAAAAGGGCCGGAGTTTCCCCCGGCCCTCAGATGCCATCCGTCAGATGGCAAGGGAACGCATTCCCCGAGCCGGCACTTAGGCCTTCACAGCCTTCTTGGCCTTGGAAACCGTCTTCTTCACGGTCTTCTTGGCTTCGGCGGTGACCTCGGCAACCGAGACTTCTTCGCCGGCAATCTTGGCGGAGATGGTCTCGTAGCCAGCCTTGATCGTCTTCACCAGCTCGTCGCTGGTCTTGGTGACGACGGCGACGCTGTCGGTGTAGGCAGCCACGACGCGATCCTTGCCTTCCGGCAGGTAGGCAACCGGGTTGGCGGCCACGGCCTTCACGCCGTCCGTCTTGGCCTTGCTGAAGCTGGTCTGCGCCACGGCGAGCAGATCCTTGCCGGCGGCGACATTGGTGTCGAGCAGCGACTTCACGCCTTCAACGACGATCGCGTTGGCGGCCTTGAGGGTTTCGAAGCTGGACTCGACAACGTCCTGGCCACGGGCCACGACGACTTCGCCGCGGGTTTTGACATCGGTGATGATGGTTTCAACGTTCATGAAAGATTCTCCTGATCAGCAACAAAGTTCCCAGATACCCATTCCCCAACAATTGCTGCGATGCAACATTGTTGCAGTGCATCATATTGGCCGACCCCAGGGATGTCAACGCGCCGCCAGCGCCGTGCCGACGAACGGCAAAAGCCCCTGAAAATCCGGGGAAATCCCGCGGAACCCTCGGATTACAAGGGGATTTTTCCTAGCGCATCAGGTATGGTTGAGGCATGAAGCAGCGCATCCAGCAGTTACTGCACGGCCTTTGGGACCTCGACCAGGTGGCCCGCTACCCGCAAAACCTCGTGCGGATGGCCCGCTATGTCTTCGTGCTGGTCCGGGACCTGATCGAAGGTCAGCTCAACATGCGGGCCATGGGGCTGGTCTACACCACCCTGCTGTCCATCGTGCCGCTGCTGGCCCTGGCCTTTTCCATGCTCAAGGCCCTGGGCGTGCACAACTCCCTGGAGCCGGTGCTGCTGGAAGCCCTGCGCCCGCTGGGCAGCCAGGCCACGGTGATCACCGACAACATCATCGGCTTCGTCGAGAAGGTGAACGTCAGCGTGCTGGGCTTCGCCGGCGTCGCCCTGCTGTTCTTCTCGGTCATCTCCATGATCCACAAGGTCGAGGAGAGCTTCAATTTCATCTGGCGCATCGACCGGCCCCGCCCCCTGTCGCAGCGCCTGGGCGAATACCTCGCCGTGATCACGGTGGGCCCCCTGCTGGTGGTGCTGGCCCTGGGCATGACCGGCACGGTGATGAACAGCAGCGCCATGGCCTGGATCGTCGGCATCGAGCCTTTCGGCCTGCTGATCTTCATGCTGACCAAGCTGCTGCCCTACCTGCTGATCGTGGGCCTGTTCACCTTCCTATATGCCTTCATGCCCAACACCCGCGTGCAGCTGCGCGCGGCGTTCTACGGCGGCGCCCTGGCCGGCGTACTGTGGCAGACCGGCGCGGCGATCTTCGCCTCGATCGTGATCGGCGCCACCAGCTACAACGCGATCTACTCCGGCTTCGCCATCGTGATCCTGCTGCTGATCTGGCTATACCTGGGCTGGCTGATCCTGCTCACCGGCTGCCAGCTGGCCTATTACGTCCAGCATCCGGAGCAGATCAAGGCGCACAGGATCCCGCCGCTGCTGTCCGGCAAGCAGATCGAATACCTGTCGCTGATGATCATGGGCATGACCGGCCGCCGCTTCCTGGCCGGCGAGCCGGCCTACACCGAAGAAGAGCTGAGCCTGGCCCTGAACGCCGCGCCGGAACACGTCGCCCGCGTCACCGACAACCTGATCTACCACGGCCTGCTGATCGAGTCCGGCGCCGACCGCACCCGGCTGGTGCCGGCCATGGACCTGGACTCGATCCCGGTCGCCCGGCTGTGGCGCCTGGCCCGGGCCGGCAACGACACCATGCCGCAGAACCACGACGCGCTGTCGCCCGGGGTGCATGCACTGCTGGAGGGCGCCGAGCAGGCCTTCGAGCGACACAGCGAAAGCATCAGCCTCAAGCAGTGGCTGACGCGACCGGGGAACTGAGGCCCCCGCCCGGCATCAAACCGCTACACTTCGCGCCCCCGAAGACGGATTCATCATGAGCACAGCAGTTTCGGCGGAGCGCCCCTGGCTGCGGGAATACAGCGAGGGCGTGCCCGCGGACATCGATCCCAGCCTCTACGCCTCGGCGGTGGACCTGCTGGAGCAGAGCATCGCGCGTTTCCGCGACCGCATCGCCTTCGACTGCCTGGGCGCCAGCCTGAGCTACGACGAGCTGGACCGCTCCACCCAGGACTTCGCCTCCTACCTGCAGAACGTGCTGGGCTTCCACAAGGGCGACCGCGTCGCGGTGATGATGCCCAACCTGCTGCAGTACCCGGTGGCGCTGTTCGGCATCCTGCGTGCCGGCATGACGGTGGTGAACGTCAACCCGCTGTACACGCCGCGCGAGCTGGAGCACCAGCTGCGCGACAGCGGCGCCCGCGCCATCGTGGTGGCCGAAAACTTCTGCGGCACGCTGGAAAAGGTGCTGAAGCAGACACTGCTGGAATGCGTCATCACCACCCAGGTCGGCGACCTGCTGCCCTTCCCCAGGAGCCTGCTGGTCAACGCCGGCGCCAAGTACCTGAAGAAGCTGGTGCCGTCCTGGCACATCGACGGCGCCGTGCCGCTGCGCGCGGCGCTGGCGCGCGGCAAGGCCCAGCCCTACATGCGCATCGAACTGACGCATGAGGACATCGCCTTCCTGCAATACACCGGCGGCACCACCGGCCTGTCCAAGGGTGCCACGCTGACGCACGGCAACATCGTGGCCAACCTGCTGCAGTGCCGCGCCTGGCTGTCGCCGCTGCTGCGCGAGGGCGAAGAGACGGTCGTCACCGCGTTGCCGCTGTACCACGTCTTTGCCCTGGTCGCGAACGCCCTGGTGTTCATGTCGCTGGGCGGGCGCAACGTGCTGATCACCAACCCGCGCGACCTGCCCGGCTTCGTCTGCGAGCTGTCGCGCCACCGCTTCACGGCGCTCACCGGCGTCAACACGCTGTTCAACGGCCTGCTCAATACCAAGGGCTTCGCCAACCTGGACTTCTCCGCGCTCAAGCTCAGCCTCGGTGGCGGCACCGCCGTGCAGCAGGCCGTGGCCGAGCGCTGGCGCGAGGTCACCGGTAAGCCGCTGACCGAGGCCTACGGCCTCACCGAGTGCTCACCCGGCGTCTGCTTCAACCCGCTGCACAAGCCGGACTGGAACGGCAGCATCGGCCTGCCCCTGCCCTCTACTTATGTGGACATCCGCGACGACGACAACCGTCCGCTGCCGCAGGGCCAGGCCGGCGAACTCTGCGTGCAGGGCCCGCAGGTCATGCAGGGCTACTGGCAGAAGCCGGAGGAGAACGAGAAGGTCTTCACCTCCGACGGCTGGCTGCGCACCGGCGACGTCGCGGTGATGGACGAGCAGGGCTACTTCCGCATCGTGGACCGCAAGAAGGACATGATCCTGGTGTCCGGGTTCAACGTGTACCCCAACGAGATCGAGGCCGTGGCCGCACTGCACCCGGGCGTGCTGGAATGCGCCTGCATCGGCGTGCCCGACGACAAGTCCGGCGAAGCGCCCAAGCTGTTCGTGGTCCGCCGCGACCCGGCGCTGACCGCTGAAGCCCTGCTGCAGTTCTGCCGCGACAAGCTCACCGGCTACAAGGTCCCCCGACACGTCGTTTTCGTCGAGACGCTGCCCAAGACCAACGTCGGCAAGATCCTGCGCAAGGACCTGCGTGACCTGAAGGCATGAAGACCATCCTCATCACCGGCTGCTCCAGCGGCATCGGACGCCAGTTGGCGCTGGACCTGCAGAACCGCGGCCACGCCGTGTGGGCCACCGCGCGCCGGCCGGAAAGCCTGCAGGACCTGCAGGCTCACGGCATCGTCACGGCCGCGCTGGACGTGGACGACGCCGTCAGCATCACCGCCCTCGCGGCCCGCCTGCAGGCCGAGGGCGTGGTCCCGGACGTGCTGGTCAACAACGCCGGCTACGGTGCCATGGGTCCGCTGGCGGAAATGCCGCTGGCCGAACTGCGCCACCAGTTCGACACCAACGTGCTGTCGCTGATGGCCGTCACCCAGGCTTTACTGCCGCCGATGATGCAGCGTCACAGCGGCATGGTGGTGAACATCGGCAGCGTCTCCGGCATCCTGGTGACGCCCTTCTCCGGCGCCTACTGCGCGACCAAGGCGGCGGTGCATGCCTTGTCCGACGCGTTGCGCATGGAGCTGGCACCCTTCGGCATTCACGTGATGACGGTGCAGCCCGGGGCCATCCAGTCGCAGTTCGGTGCCACCGCCACGGCCGGCGCTGGTCCACGCGCCGCCTCGTCTTCCGCCTATGCCGCCGTGGCCGACGCCATCATGGCGCGCGCCGGCGCCTCGCAGCAGCACTCCACCGACACCGTCGCCTTCTGCCGCCGGCTAGCCGACGCCATGTTGTCGCCGCGCCCGCCCGCGCTGATCCGCATCGGCAACGGCAGCCGCGCCATGCCGGCGCTGAACCGCTGGATTCCCACCTGGCTGATGGACCGGGTGTTGCGCAAGCGCTTCCGCCTCGACCATCCGTTGTAAGAAAGGCCGGATTTCCAGGGAAAAAGTCTCAGTTTCCTCCGGCCCTTCACCGGACTGCTTCCAGGCGCCCGCTATATTTCGAGGCACCGCCGCACAGGGACGGCGGTCTCGAAAAAATCAGGGAGCCTCATGAACTTCGCACTCGTCTACCCGGGTGAGCGGACGCGCTTCAACATCACCGCCACCCTGGCCATCCTGTTCTGGATCGCCATCATCCTCGGCACGCTGGGCATCGCCCTGCTCTACGTGCTGTTCTTCTTCATCGCCTACGTGTTCGCCCAGTCGGCCTTCATCTCCTACCTGCGCGGCTCCGCCGTCAAGATCACCCACGAGCAGTTCCCCGAGTTGCACGGCCAGCTGCTGGCCTGCTGCGAACGCCTGGAGATGAAGAAGGTCCCCGACGCCTACCTGCTGAACGCCGACGGCTTCTTCAACGCCCTGGCCACCCGCTTCCTGGGTCGCGACTACGTGGTGCTGTTCAGCAGCGTGGTCGACGCGCTCGACCAGCGCCCGGCGGCGCTGGATTTCTACATCGGCCATGAGCTGGGCCACATCCGCCAGAACCACCTCGGCTGGGGCCCGGTGCTGGCGCCGATGGCCTGGCTGCCGCTGCTGGGTGCCGCGCTGCGCCGCGCGCAGGAATACACCTGCGACCGCCACGGCCTGCGCTGCTGCCCCGATCCGGCCGACGCGCATGCCGGCATGGCGGCGCTGGCCGCCGGCCACAGCCGCTGGCCGCGCCTGAACCTGGCGGCCTACCGCCACCAGCGCTTCGAGGTCACCGGTTTCTGGTCGTCCTTCCACGAGTTCACCTCGGACTACCCCTGGACCGTGAAGCGCGCCTGGGCAATGGAGGAACTGGCGCAGGGACGCGAGCCCAAGCAGCGCGGGCGCAACGTCCTGGCCGGCGTGCTGGCGCTGTTCGTGCCGCGCATCCCCGGGGCCGGCGGCGCCGGCCTGCTGGTGGTGATCGCGATCATCGGCATCCTCGCCGCCATCGCCCTGCCCGCCTACCAGGACTACATGAAGCGTGCCGGGGTCGCCCAGGCCCTGATGCACTCGATGTCGGACCGCCAACTGGTGGAAGCGCATGCCCTGGAAACCAACAAGTGGCCGGAGTCGCTGGAAGCGATCCAGATGCCGGAACAGCACTTCAAGGCGGGCAAGGCCGACGTCGAGCTGTCGCTGGGCAACAACGGCGTGCTGCAGTACCGCTTCAGCGGTGAAGGCTTCCAGGGCGAGACCCTGCAGGTCATCCCCGAGGCGGTGGTCGAGGACGACCAGCTCACCGGGCTGAAGTGGTCCTGCGCCAGCGAGGATATCGACGCCAAGCACCTGCCGGCGGACTGCCGCTAGGCTGCTGGAACGAAGAAGGCCCGGCACCGCGCGAGCGGTGCCGGGCCTTCGCTTTTCTTGCAGACGAAACTAGCGCTGCGCGTCCGGCAGTGCGATGTTCATCTCCAGCACCTCGAGCCCGTCCTCGCGCTGCAGTTGCACGTTGACGGCGCTGTCCGGCACCTGCACGTACTTGCGCACCACGGCCAGGATCTCCTCGCGCAACTGGCCGATGTAGGCCGGACCGCTGCCCGGGCGCCCTTCGCGCTGGTGCGCGACGACCACCTTGAGACGATCCTTGGCGATGGACGCCGTGTTCTTGGGCTCCGACTTGAAGAACTTGAGCCAATCCATGATCAGGCCCCGAACAGCTTGTTGAAGAAGCCCTTCTTCTCCGCGGTGAGGAAGCGGTGCGGCCGCTCCTCGCCCAGGAAGCGGGCCACCAGGTCATCGTAGGCCTGGCCGGCGTCGGTCTCGCGCGAGGCGATCACCGGGGTGCCGGCGTTGGACGAGGTCAGCACCGCCGGCGACTCGGGCACCACGCCGAGCAGCGGGATCGCCAGGATCTCCTTGACGTCGTCCACCGACAGCATCTCGCCCTTCTCGACGCGGGCCGGGTTGTAGCGCGTCACCACCAGGTGCTCGCGCACCTTGCCGGCGCCGCTCTCCACCTTCTGGGTCTTGCTGGCCAGCAGGCCCAGCACGCGGTCGGAGTCACGCACCGAGGACACCTCCGGGTTGGTCACCACCAGGGCCTCGTCGGCGAAGTACATCGCCAGGTGGGCACCCTTCTCGATGCCGGCCGGCGAGTCGCAGATGATGTAGTCGAAGTCCTGCGCCAGCTCCTTGAGCACCTTCTCGACGCCCTCGGTGCTGAGCGCATCCTTGTCGCGCGTCTGGCTGGCGGCCAGCACGAACAGGTTTTCGTGCTGCTTGTCCTTGATCAGCGCCTGGCGCAGGTTGGCCTCGCCGTGGATCACGTTGACGAAGTCGAACACCACGCGGCGCTCGCAGCCCATGATCAGGTCGAGGTTGCGCAGGCCGACGTCGAAGTCGATGACGACGGTCTTCTTGCCGCGCATGGCCAGGCCCGTGGCAAAGGAGGCACTGGTGGTGGTCTTGCCCACGCCGCCCTTGCCGGAAGTCACTACCACGATTTTCGCCACTGGAAGCCCTTTTCTAAGTAATCAGTCGGAATGCACGGAATGCGGCCCGCAGGCCACGTCCAAGGTTTGGGTGATGGCCGGGGCCCTCACCAGTCCAATCTCTCGATCTTCAGCTTGCCATCGGCCAGCCAGGCCTGCACGGGCTTGCCGCGCAGGTCACCCTGCATCTGGTCCGCCACGGCGTAGACGCCGGCGATGGCCACCAGTTCCGCCTCGAAGCGGCGGCAGAAGATGCGCGCCTGGGTGTCCCCGCTGGCCCCGGCGATGACCCGCCCGCGGGCGGCGCCGTAGACGTGGACGCAGCCGTCCGCCACTACCTCGGCGCCGGCGCCCACCAGGTTCATGGCCACCAGGTCGGCCCCGGCGGCATAGATCTGCTGGCCGGAGCGGACCGGGTCGGTGACGATCTTGGTGGGAGCCCGCTGGGCCGGGGCCGGGGCCGGCGCGGCAGCGGCCGGAGCCGGAGCCGGGGCGGGCGCAGGAGCCGGGGGCGGCGGGGCCGCAGGGGCCGGCGCGGGCTCGGCCGCTGCCTCGGCACGGGCGGCCGCCGGGCGGGAGCCACGGCCTTCCGGCGGCAGCACCGCCAGGCCCCAGTTGCGGGCCGATTCGTTCAGGGGGCCGTCGCTGACGCCCAGCGGCTGCAGGCCGGCCGTGCGCAGGGCCGACAGGATGCCGCCCAGCTCCAGCGCCTGCTCCGCCTCGATCACCACCGGCATGCCCTGCATGGCCGGCGGCATGGACTTGGCGAAGTCGCGAATCTGCTCCTCCACCGTGAGGGGATCGTGAGCGAGGACACGCAGCCGGCTGACCGACAGCATGCGCCCCTTGAATTCAAGCGCTTTGGTGGATGTCATGGAGAAGCCTGGAATTGCCTGGATTTTACACGGCCGTGACAGCTTGCGAACGCCCGGATCGCCGGCCAAGCCAGACGTGACCAGGGATGGCCTATGTTTTGCTAAGGCTGTGCTAGTTTACCGACAACACAGGACCACACAGCTTTGGACGGCCTACCGATGGGTACCGGGATCGACTGGCGGCAATACCGCTGCGAGAAGTTCTACGACGAGCTGTTCGAGGCCCCTGGCCAGCCCCGCCCCGCGGCGCGGCATCTGGCCGAGTACCTGGACGACCTCTCCGAGACGGAGCTGGGCGAGCGCCGCCTCGCCGCCGAGCTGGCGATCCGGGTCATGGGCATCACCTTCACGGTCTACACCGAGGGCAAGAACGTCGACCGCGCCTGGCCCTTCGACATCATCCCCCGCACCATCCCCCGCACGGAGTGGCAGCGCACCGAGGCCGGCCTCAAGCAGCGCGTACAGGCCCTGAACCACTTCATCCAGGACATCTACGGCAGCCAGAAGATCGTCAAGGACAAGATATTCCCCGCCAACCTGCTGGAGGAATCGGTCAATTTCCGCCCACAGTGCGTGGGCATGCGCCCCAAGAACGGCATCTGGGCGCATATCTGCGGCAGCGACCTGGTGCGCGATGGCGACGGCACGCTGTACGTGCTGGAGGACAACCTGCGGGTGCCCTCCGGCGTCAGCTACATGGTGGAAAACCGCCTGGTGACCAAGCGCGTGTTCCCGGAAATCTTCGAGAACATGAACATCCTGCCGGTGGACGACTACCCGGCCCAGCTCTACGACACCCTGGCGGCGATGTCGCCCCGCCCCGGCGAGGTGCCCAACATCGTCCTGCTGACCCCGGGCATCTACAACTCGGCCTACTTCGAGCACTGCTGGCTGGCCCAGCAGATGGGCATCGAGCTGGTGGAGGGCCAGGACCTGTCGGTGGGCGATGACGACTGCGTCTACATGCGCACCATCTACGGCCCGCAGCGGGTGGACGTGATCTACCGCCGCATCGACGACCTGTTCCTGGACCCGGAGGCCTTCAACCCCGACTCCATGCTGGGCGTCAGGGGCGTGATGCGCGCCTGGCTCAAGGGCAAGGTCGCCCTGGTCAACGCGCCGGGCGCCGGCGTGGCCGACGACAAGGTGGTGTATTCCTTCGTGCCGGCGATGATCAGGTATTACCTGGGCGAGGACGCGATCCTGCCCAACGTGCCCAGCTACCTCTGCATGGACCCCAAGCAGCGCGACTACGTGCTGGCCAACCTCGACAAGCTGGTGGTCAAGCCGGCCAACGAGTCGGGCGGCTACGGCATGCTGATAGGCCCCAACTCCACCAAGGCCCAGCGCGAGCAGTTCCGCGACCTGATCCTGGCCAACCCCCGCAACTACATGGCCCAGCCCACCCTGTCGCTGTCCACCGCGCCGACCCTGACCGAAGGCGGCATCGAGCCGCGCCACCTGGACCTGCGCCCCTTCATCCTGTCGCGCGGCGACAGCACATACGTCACCACCGGCGGCCTGACGCGCGTGGCGATGGTCAAGGGCTCGCTGGTGGTCAACAGCTCGCAGGGCGGCGGCGCCAAGGACACCTGGATCGTGGACATGGAGGGCACCGAGGCCTCGCAGGCCCAGTCGCAATCCCAATCGCAGTCGATCGGCGCGGAGGCCGCCTGATGCCCACATCGTTCAAGGAAAGCAATTGATGCTCTCGCGTGTCGCCGACAACCTGTACTGGTTCGGTCGCTACCTGCAGCGCGCCGAGAACACCGCCCGCATCGTCAACGTCCACGGCCACCTGATCTTCGACCTGCCGCGGCAGGTCGAATTCGGCTGGCTGCCGCTGGTGCAGATCCTCGGCCAGGAAGAAGCCTTCCGCGAGCGCTACGAGGGCGCTTCCAGCGAGGCGCAGATCATGCGCTTCCTGCTGCTGGACGAGCAGAACCCGGCCTCGATCATCTGCTCGCTGCAGAATGCTCGCGAGATCCTGCGCACCATCCGCGAATGCGCGCCGCGCGAGGTCTGGGAGCGGCTCAACGACCTGCATTACCTGCTGCAGGAGAAGGGCGACAAGGCTCTCACCCGCTCCAAGCGCCAGGACTTCCTGCAGCAGATCATCGACGGCGCGCTGCTGATCTACGGCATGATCGGCGCCAACATGAGCACCGACGTGGGCTACCACTTCCTGCGCATCGGCGCGTCGATCGAACAGGCCGACATGACCACGCGCATCATCGACGTGCGCTCATCCAGCCTGATCAAGCCCAAGACCGCCGAGGACCTGGCCCCGTTCCAGAACATCCAGTGGATGGGCGTGCTGCGCTCGCTGATGGCCTACCAGATGTTCCGCCGCCACGTGCGCGGCCGGGTCAACGGCCCCAACGTGCTGCGCTTCCTGCTGCAGAACCGCGAGTTCCCGCGCAGCGTCACCTATTGCCTCAACTCGATCTCGCAGACCCTGCCCAGGCTGCCGCCGGACCGCCCGCTGCAGCGCACCCTGGACCGCTGCCGCGCGCTGGTGATGGACGCCGACGTCGATCGCCTGATGCTGGGTGGCATCAGCGAAGTGATGGACGAAATCCAGGTGGGCCTGGCCAACGTGCACGACGGCGTCAGCAAGGCCTGGTTCCAGGCGGCCTGATCCGGGCGATCCGCAAATCCCGTCATGCCGGCTTTCGCCGGTATGACGCCCAAGGGCGGGACCGTCTACGCCGCCAGCGCCCCGCCCAGGTTGCGGTGCGGCACCGGCTCCGCGAAGCCCTTGACCTGCACCGGCAGCCGCGGCTCCAGCCGCGACGGCGCGGCGGCACCCGCTAGCTCCAGCGTGCGCTCTGCGGCCAGGATCTCGCCGTCGGCCGCCTCCTCGCAGAGCCGCGAAGCCAGGTTCACGGCCGAGCCCACCGCGGTGTACTCGTAACGGTCGCCGGCATCGATCGCACCGACCGTGACCACGCCGCTGGCGATGCCGATACCCACGCCCAGGGGCGGCGCTCCCACCGACCAGCGCTGCGCCGCGGCGCCCACCACCGTGCGGATGCCGTCGGCCATCTCCAGCGCACGCGCGGCATGGTCCGGGATCGACAGCGGCGCACCCACCAGCACCAGGATGCCGTCGCCGGCCAGGTCCTTGATGGTGCCGTCGTAGCGCGCCACCACCTCGCAGGCCAGGCGGTAGTACTCGCGCAGCACGCCGATCACCTGCACCGAGGTCTGCGCCTGGGAATAGGCGGTAAAGCCGCGCAGGTCCACGCTGACCACGGTCAGCTCCAGGCTGCTCTCGCGCATCGCCTGCTGCAGCCCGCGCTGGCGCACCAGCTCGGCGACACGGCGCGACAGGAAGCGCGCCATGAACTCGCCGCGCTGTCCCTGGATCACCAGGTAATGCATGGTCGCCGCCAGGATCAGCAGCAGGCCCAGCGTCATGCTCAGCACGGCGGCGTCCTCCGGCATGACCATGGCGAAGCCGAGGAAAGGCGTGGCGGCGATGCAGCCCAGCGCGCGGACGTACTCTGGCCGGTCCGGCTGGCGGCGCAGGAACAGCAGGCTGCCCACCACGGCGGCGAAGATGGCCAGGAACAGCGGGCCGGCAAACAGCCAGAACCCCGGGCGCAACGCCGCCTCCAGGCTGCCGCTGCCGAAGGCGTTCAGGAACACGTTGACACGCAGTTCCGGGGCCAGCAGGCCGGCGGCGGCAAACACCAGGCTGCCGGCCTGGCCGGCGCGCAGCAGGCGGTCGGCAAAGCGCGGATCGAGATCGCCGGCCGAGCTCTGCTGGCGCACCCGCAGGATCCATTCGAGGAAGGCGCAGATCGCCGCCGCATCGGCCAGGGCCAGCCAGCGTGCCCAGGTGGGCATGGCGTTGAGGGCGTGCAGCGGCATGCCCAGGCCCACCGACACGCCCATGGCCACCAGGGCCAGGGCCAGCGCACGGGTGGTGGGCGAGCCGCGGTCAGCGCTCCAGAACGCCAGCGACATGCCGATGGCGAGCAGGGCCAGCAGGCCGCTGGGCAACAGCGTCAGCACATCCATGGATTCCCCCGCAACGGTCGGCGCATCTTCGACCGGGCCGGGGCGTGGGGGCAAGCCGCTCCGGCGTCAGCCGATCTGCGGCGGCAGGGGCAGGCTCTGCTGGTTGGGGTCCGCTTCCCACTCGAACTTGGGCAGGGCCTCGCGGAACACTTTTTCCAGCTGCTCGCCCCAGGCCTTCTTCAGGGCGGCGTAATAGGGGGTATCCAGGTCCAGACGCAGGCGCCGGGCGATGGCCAGGGAGTCGCGCTGCATGATCGCCAGGTCCAGCGGCGGGCCCACGGTGAGGTTGGACTTCATGGTGGAGTCCAGCGACACCAGGGCGCAGCGGGCCGCGTCCTCCAGCGAGGTCTGGCTCATCTTGATCATGCGATCCAGGATCGGCTTGCCGTACTTGCTCTCGCCGATCTGCAGGTAGGGCGTTTCCGGCGAGGTGGCGATGCAGTTGCCTTCCGGGTAGACCAGGTACAGGGCCGGTTCCTCGCCCAGGAGCTGGCCGCCCAGGATCAGGGTCGCGCGGAAATCCACATTGCTGTACTGGCCGCCCTGCGAGAAATCACGCTGCGAGCGCACCAGCAGCTGGCCGATGTACTCGGCGGCGTCGTACATGTGACGCACGCTGCGCAGGCTGACGCCGTCCGGGTCGCCGTTCCAGTCACGCCAGGCGTGGTTCAGCACCGACTGGGTGGTGGCCAGGTTGCCGGCCGACAGCAGGACGAACACGCGTTCGCCCGGCAGTTCGAAGGTATGCAGCTTGGGGTGCGAGCGCACGTCGTCCACGCCCGCGGTGGTGCGGGTGTCTCCGGCGAAGACGAGTCCGTCGTTCACCTTGATCGCTACGCAATACGTCATCGCCTCTCTATCTCGCTGGTCTGTCCGGCGGGGGCGGCATTGTAGGTCTGCCCCGGCGCTACGCAAATGGCTGGCGCGCCGCAGGTCATGCATACGCCATGCCATGCCCCGGCCTCTCCCGGTAGTATGCGGGTATAAACCTTGGGAGAACCAGCAATGACGCAGCGGACCATCGAATTCTTCTGGGATGCGGCCAGTCCCTATACCTACCTGGCGGCCACGCAGATCGAGGCCCTGGCGCAGCGCTGTGACTGCAGCCTGCAATGGCGCCCCTTCGTGCTGGGCAAGGCCTTCGAGGCCACCGGCAACCGCGCCCCGGCCATGATCCCGGCCAAGGGCAAGTACCTGTTCAAGGACCTGCGGCTCTGGGCCAAGCATTACGGCGTGCCGCTGTTCTTCCCGCGCGTATTCCCGGTGAACAGCCTGACCGCCGGCCGCATCGGCTGCGCGCTGCCGCCGGAGCGTGTCGGTGATTGGGCCAAGGCCGTGATGACGGCCTACTGGACCAAGGACGCCGACATCAGCCAGGCCGAGGTGCTCAAGGCCGTGGCCGACGCCGCCGGCTTCGACGGCGCCGCACTGCTGGCGGCGGCGCAGGAACAGCCCGCCAAGGACCTGCTGCGCGCCAACACCGACGAGGCCGTGGAACGCGGCGTGTTCGGTGCGCCGACCTTCTTCGTGGAGGGCCAGATGTTCTGGGGTAACGACCGCCTGGTGCTGCTGGAGGATTACCTCAACGGCAAGCTGGGGTCCTGAGGCGCACATGCAGGACACGCGCGCCAGGGTCTGGTGGTACGCCAACGGTAGCCAGCAACAGGGGCCGGTCAGCGCCGGCGAGCTGAAGCACATCGCCAACGAGGGTGGCCTGCAGCCCGATGCCCTGGTTTGGCGGGAAGGCATGGCTGAGTGGATCGCGGCATCCTCGGTGCGCGGCCTGCTGCCGCCGATCGAGACGCCGGTCGAGACACCGCCTCCCGACTTCACGTCAGTGACCGCGGCACCCGCGCCCAGCGCGCCCGCCTGGGCCGCCGCCAGCGCAAGTGCCTCCGACACCGACGCCCCCTGGTTCGCGGTCGCGCCGCGCAAGCTGCTGGTGATGTCGCTATGCACGCTGACCTTCTACAACCTCTACTGGTTCTACCAGCAGTGGTGGCGGGTACGCCAACGCGACCGCTCGGACATCCTGCCGTTCTGGCGCGCGGTGTTCTCGATCTTCTACGTCTTCCCGCTGTTCAAGCGCCTCCGAGCCGAGGCCCAGGAAGCTGGCCTGCCATCCTCGTTCGAGGCGGGCACCATGGCGGTGATGTTCATCGTGATCACGCTGCTCGGCAACCTGCCGGGGCCACTGGGGATGATCGCGATGCTGTCGGCGCTGACGCTGATGCCCGCGCAGGAACTGGCCAATCGCATCAATGCACAACGGGCACCCGAACACCCGCGCAATGACCGCTACAGCGGCTTGAACATCGCGGGGATCGTGCTGGGCGGGCTGATGCTGCTGATGGCCCTGTTCGGTTCCTTCATGCCCGAGGAAGAAACCGAGGAAGCCCCACGTCGCAAGCCGTCCAGCTCCGCTCCAGTGGCGCTGGCGACGCCAAGCAGCCTTCAGGCGTAATCGTCGACCAGGCCGACGCGGTAGAGCCGGCGACCGGTCACCGGCGCCGTTTCATCGGCCAGGCCGCGCGCCTCGCCGCGGCGCGAGATCGGCATCGCCGCGACCTGCGAGCGGCCCATGTCCATGCCCTGCCCGTTCAGCAGGCCGCGCAACTGCGGCAGCGACTGCGCCAGCAGCTCGCGCGTGGCGGCATTGGCCGCCTGGAAAGACACGTCCGCCAATGAACCCTGCGTCTCGATGCGGATGCGGATCGGCCCCAGTTCCTCGGGGTGCAGGTCGATGGTCGCCTCGGACAGCCCTGATTCGGTGGCCCAGCTGACGCGCGCGCCTAGCGAAGCGCTCCAGTCCGGATCATCCAGCGATAGCGGCGTCAGGGCCGGCGTGGAGGATAGCGGCGCAGCGGGTGCCGCTATCACGCTGGCGGCGGCCTGGGCCGGCAGCGGTGCCACCAGGCTGAACGACGGCGTCGGCACCGGCGCTTCTGGCTGCGCCTGCAGCAGTGCCTCGGCCATCTCCGGTCCTTCGGCGATCGGCGCCGCCTCCGGCTCGGCGGCAACGACCAGCGCGGGCAGATCGGGAGCAGTGTCGCTGGCGACAGGCACCGGCGTCGCTGGTGCCGGCAGGGCCGCTGGCGGTGCCATCGCCAGCAACCAGTCCACCAGTCCTGCGCTCGCGGCGGGAGCATCGCTCGCGCCTTCCGGCAACGGCTCGGCGCCTTCGACGGTAGGCGGAGCCGCGTCCACGGCGTCGGGCAACAGCAGGCTGAACATCGGCAGCAGCGTGGCATCCGTCGCCGCGGCCGGAGCGGCGGCATTTGCGGCGGCGGCGGGCGCCGCCGATGACGTTGTCACCGCCGGCATCGCCGTCACGGCAGGCTGTCCCGGGCGGCGGCGAAGCGGCGCAAGGCCAGTTCATCGGCGCCGCGCTGCTCGCGGCGCTCGTCCTGGCGCTGCTCGCGGCCGCGGTAGCAGGCGGCGAGCTGGTCCAGCACGGAAACGTCGCGGCGCTTGAGCAGCCAGGCGGCGCGCTCGGCCTCCACGGCCAGGCGCGCATCCTCCACCGCCTGCACCTGGAAGCGCTCGGCCTCGCGCAGGCGCCCGAGGAAGGCCTGGCGGTTGAGCATCAGCATCGCCGTGGGGCCGGCCGGCGCGTTGGCGTATTCATCGGCATAGCGGCGCAGCTCCACCAGCCGCGCCTCCTGGTCGGCGTGGCGGCGCTGCACGTCGGCCAGGCGGCGTGCCGCCTCGTCCTCGCGCTGGTCGGCGAGCGTCTGCAGCGGTACCAGTCGGCGCGAATTCATTCGTTCCCTCAGGTGGTGAGCAGGGCATCCAGCGCGCCGCGGCTGATGTCGAAGCCGGCCGGCTCGCGCACGTCCTGGCGCAGGAATTCCTCGATGCGCGGCCAGCGAGCGATGGCCGCATCCACGCGGGCGTCGGAGCCCTTCTGGTAAGCACCGATATTGATCAGGTCACGGTTGCGCTGGTAGGCACTGAACAGTGCCTTGAACTGGCGCATGCGCTGCTGGTGCTCCGGCGCCGTGATCTCGTTGGCCACGCGCGAGATCGAGGCCTCGATGTCTATGGCCGGATACAGGCCGGCGTCGGCGATGGCACGCGACAGCACGATATGCCCGTCGAGGATGCCGCGCGCGGTATCGGCGATGGGATCGTTGGGATCGTCGCCCTCGGTCAGCACGGTATAGAAGGCGGTGATCGAACCGCAGCCGTCGATGCCGTTGCCGGCACGCTCCACCAGCGCCGGCAGCTTGGCGAACACCGAGGGCGGATAGCCGCGCGTGGTCGGCGGCTCGCCCACCGCCAGGCCGATCTCGCGCTGCGCCTGGGCGAAGCGGGTCAGCGAATCCATCAGCAGCAGCACGTGGCGGCCCTGGTCGCGGAAATACTCCGCGATGGCGGTCGCCAGGTAAGCGCCGCGCAGGCGCATCAGCGGCGAGCGGTCAGCCGGCGTCGCCACCACTACGGCGCGGCGCAGGCCCTCGGGGCCCAGGTTGTGGTCGAGGAAATCGCGCACCTCTCGGCCACGCTCGCCGACCAGGCCCACGACGATGACATCGGCCTTGGTGAAGCGGGTCATCATGCCCAGCAACGTGGACTTGCCCACGCCGGTGCCGGCGAACAGGCCCAGGCGCTGGCCGCGGCCGACGCTGAGCAGGGAGTTGATCGTGCGCACGCCCACGTCCAGCGGCTCGCTGATCGGCGTGCGTGACAACGGATTGATCGGCGTACCCTGCAGGCGCGCATAGCCATTGCAGTCGAGCCGGCCCTTGCCATCCAGGGGGCGCCCCTCGCCGTCGAGCACGCGGCCCAGCAGGCCCTCCCCCACTGCGACCTCGGCGGCATGGCGGATGGGGATCACGCGGGCATTGGGCTTCAAGCCCTGCATGTCACCGGTGGGCATCAGGAAGGTGCGGTCGCCGGAGAAGCCCACGACCTCGGCCTCCAGCCCGGTGCCGTCGGCATTGGCCACGCGGCAGCGCGCGCCGATCTGCACCTGGCAACCCACGGCCTCCAGCGTCAGGCCGACGACACGCTTGAGCGTGCCCTCCACCATCAGCGTGCGCGCATGCGCCACCTGCGCGGACTGCGCCCTCAGGCGGCGGCTCAGGAACTTGTTGCGGGACGTGGCGAATTCGCTCATCGGCGGCTTACTCGGATTCACCCATGATGCTCTGCGCCAGGTTGGCCTGGCGCGTATCCAGGCGCGCATCCACCTGGGCGAACTCGCTGGAAACGCGGCAATCGCCGCGCATCAGGCTGCGGTCCGCGATCACACGCAGCGAACTGGCCTCCGGCGGCGCCACCAGGTGCTGCTGGAGCAGTTCGGCATCGTCGGGGTGCGCCATCACGCGCAGTTCGCGGCCGGCGCCGTCGAGCGCGCCGATGGCCTCGCGCACCACGCCGAGCACCCGCGTGGGGTCCATTTCCAGTTCCTGCTGCACCAGCCGGCGCGCGACCTCCACGGTCATCGCCACCAGGGTGCGCTCCACTTCCTCGTCGATCTGCGCCAGCGGACGTGCCAGGTGCGCGACCAGCTCGCGCAGGCGCGCGGCTTCGTTGCGCGCCTGCTGCAGGCCGGCGGCATAGCCCTCGCCCTGGCCGCGGGCAAAACCGTCCTGGTAGGCGGCGGCTTCCATCTCGTCCAGCTGCTGCGCGGTATGCAGCACCACGTCGTCCGGGCAGCGGCCCGGCGCCGCGAAGACCGGTGGCTCCCAGCGGGCCGTGGCAAAGGTCTCAGACAAAGTCTTCCCCCTTGCCACCCAGCGAGATCGTGCCGGCGTCGGCCAGGCGGCGGGCGGCCGCCAGGATTTCCTTCTGCGCCGCCTCCACGTCGGAGACGCGGGCCGGGCCCTTGGCCTCCATGTCTTCCAGCAGCATCTCGCCGGCGCGCTTGGACATGTTCTTGACGAACTTGTCCTTGATGCGGGCATCGGCGCCCTTCAGCGCCATGCCCAGGGTCTCGGTGGACAGGTCGCGCAGCAGGGTCTGGATGCCACGGTCGTCGACCTCGCCGAGATCGTCGAACACAAACATCAGGTCCTGGATGCGCTGCGACAGGTCGGCATCCACCTCGCCGATGCGCGCGACGATGGTCTGCTCCATCGAGGAGTCCATCAGGTTGAGGATGCCGGCCGCCACCTTGAGCCCACCGACGCTGGAGGACTTGAGGTTGCCGCCGCCGGAGAACTGCTTCTCCATGATCTCGTCGAGTTCGCGCAGTGCCGCCGGCTGGATGCCGTCGAGCCGCGCGATGCGCATCAGCACGTCGCCGCGCATGCGCTCGGGCAGTAGTTCCAGCACCTCGGCGGCCTGGTCCGGGTCCAGGTAGGCCAGCACGATGGCGACGATCTGCGGATGCTCGTTGCGCACCAGGTCGGCGACCGCGCGGGTCTCCATCCACTTGAGCGCTTCCAGGCCCTTGCTGTTGCGGCCCAGCAGGATGCGATCGATCAGGCCCGAGGCCTTGTCCTCGCCCAGCGCGCCAACCAGCACGCGGCGCACATAGTCGTCGGCGCCCACGCCCAGCGCGGTCTGGTTGTCCAGCTCCATCACGAAGCGGTCCATCACCTCGTTGGCACGCTCGCGCGAGACATTGGTCAGCGAGGCCATGGCCTGGCCGACCTTCTGCACGTCCTTGGCGCCCATGTGCTTGAGCACCTCCGCCGCCTCGGCCTCGCCGAGCGACATGAGGAGGATCGCGGCGCGCTCGGCGCCGCTGATGCCGGCTGCGGGTGTAGTGGCGTCGCCCATCACTCTTGTCCGATCCAGTTCTTGACGACCTGGGCTACACGCTTGGGATCCTGGTTGACGGCGCTGCGCGCGGTCTGCAGCTTCTCGTCATAGGGGTCTGGCAGGGCCGCGACGGCAGTGCCGCCCGGACCGCGTCCCAGGGCCACCGGGCCATCGGAGACCACGCGCACGTCGTCGGCGACCATGCCGGAAACCCCACCGCCGGCCGGCAGCGCGCCCTGGGCGGCACGCGGCGCCAGCGGCGCAGCCAGCAGCTGCTTCAGCACCGGGCGCAGCACCGCGAAGATCAGGGCCAGCACGATCAGCGCGCCGCCGACGTGGCGCAGGCCGTCGCGCATCTGCGGGTTCTGCCAGATCGGCAGTTCATCGGGGGTGACGGCATCGGGCTGCACGAAGGCCGCGTTCTGCACGCTGAGGCTGTCGCCGCGCTGGTCGCTGAAGCCCACGGCCTCGCGCACCAGGGCATTGACCTTGTCCAGCTCGGGCTTGCCGAGCGCCACCATGGTGACCTTCTTGTCGGCCCCGACGCGAGGCACGTAGTCCACCAGCACCGCCACCGACAGCCGGCGGACGCTGCCCACCGGCTGGCGCGTGTGGCTCAGGGTGCGGTCGATCTCGTAGCTACGGGTGCTCTGCTTGCTCTGCGACAGCGGCGCATCGGCGCTGCCGCTGGCACCGCTGAGCTGGTTCAGCGGCGGATTGGCGGTCTGCGGCGGCGGCTGGTTGCTGGTGGCGCCGGGGATGCCAGCGGCCGGACCGGACGGGCTGCGCTGCTGCTCCTCGGAGGTCTGCTCGCTGCGCACCGTGGCGGAGTCGGGCTTGTAGGTCTCTCGCGCTTCCTCGGTCACCGAGAAATCGAGGTCGGCAGTGACCTGGGCGCTGACGCGGCCGGCGCCGAGCATCGGCGTCAGCAGCTGCTCGATGCGGCGCACGTAATCGGCCTCCACGCGGCGCGCATAGTCGAACTGCTCGCTGCTCTGGCCCAGCGGGCTGCCGCCATCGTCGCGCGTCAGCAGGCGGCCGTTCTGGTCCACCACGGTGACGGCGGAGGGCTGCAGGTTGGAAACGCTGCTGGCCACCATGTGGACGATGGACGCGACCTGGTCGGGCTCCAGCGTGCGGCCGGAGTGCAGCTCCACCAGCACCGAGGCGCTGGCGGCCTCGCGGTTGCGGGCAAAGGCGGAGGCCTTGGGCAGCGCCAGGTGCACGCGCGCAGCGCGCACCGGCTGCAGGGTCGAGACGCTGCGCGCCAGCTCGGTCTCCAGCGCATGCTGGTAGCGGGCGGTCTCGATGAACTGGCTGGTACCGAAGCCCTGCTCCTGCTGGATCAGCTCGAAGCCCTGGGCACTGCCGCGCGGCAGGCCCTGCGAGGCCAGCTTGAGGCGCGCCTCGTGAACTTGTGCCGCCGGCACCGAGACGGCGCCGCTGGCGGTGTCCACCTGGAAGGGAATCTTGGCGGCGCGCAAGGCCTCCCCGATCTCGGCGGCGTCCTTGTCGGCCAGGTTGCCGTAGAGCGGCGCGAGGTCCGGCTTCTGCGACCAGTTGAATACGGTGAATCCGGCCGCGACCGCGACGGCCACGCCGACCAGCATGATCAGCTGGCGCAGCGCGGGAATGTCCTTGAGGCTGCGGGCGGGAGAAGGGAGGGTGAGTTCGGCCATGGTGTGTCAGCCCCTTAGATGGGCATGTTCATGATGTCCTGGTAGGCACTGACCAGGCGATTGCGGACTTCGACCATGCCCTTGAACTGCACCTGCGCCTTGGCGCCGGCCACCATCACCGAGGCCAGGTCGGTGCTCTTGTCGCCCATGGCGAACGAGGTCTGCAGGCGCGAGCTGTCCTGCTGCGCCTGGTTGACGCTGTCCACCGCGGACTTCAGCACCGAATCGAACCCGGCCTTCTGCGCCACCGGCTGCGCTGCCGCGACGCCGGCCGGCCGCTGGGCGGTCTGGGCCTGCATCGCGCGGATCTGCGACAGCACGTTGTTGATTCCGATTTCGTTCATCTCGGGCTTCCGGTCCGGTTTGCGGGGTAGGTTGCAAGACCTGTTCCCGCGGGAAACGGGTTTATGGCGCGGTTTTCGGGTGGTTGGCAGTCAAGGATTTGGCGTCTTGTCGCCTCTCTCCCGCATGCGGGAGAGAGGTCGGGAGAGAGGGTGTCTGTAGCAGTCCGATGCATGTTGCTTACGTCCAGAGTTACAGAAACCCTCTCGGCAACCGCTCCTGCGTTGCCCTACCTCAGGCATCCATGCCTTCGTCCCCATCCCCTCTCCCGCAAGCGGGCGAGGGGTTAAAGGCCTTCAAGCACTCAGCTGCTCGCCCTCGCCCGCCAGCTCGCGCGTCAGGCCGTACTTGCGCAGCTTCTCCACCAGCGTGGTACGGCGGGTGTTGAGCAGCTTGGCGGCGTGGGCGACGACACCTTGGGACTGGGCCAGCGCCTGGCGGATCAGCGCCAGCTCGATGCCCTCGATGTGGTCCTTGAGGTTGACGCCTTCCGGCGGCAGCGTGCTCAGGGCGGCGATGGCGCTGGCGGTGGACGGCGGCGGCAGCAGGCCGGCGGCGGCCAGCATCGCCTCGTGGCGCTCCTCGGCCGGTTCCTCGGCCGGGGTCAGCGTCGGCTGGCCCACGCGGTATCGCTGCGGCAGCAGCTGGGCGCCGACCGTGGCGCTGGGGTGCAGCACCGCCAGGCGCTCGACCAGGTTGGACAGCTCGCGCACGTTGCCCGGCCAGTGATAGGCGCGCAGCGCGTGCACCGCATCCGGTGCCAGGCGCACCGAGCCGTGGCCGTTGCGCTCGTTGCCGGCGATCAGGTCGTCGATCAGCAGCGGCAGGTCTTCCAGGCGCTCGCGCAGCGGCGGCATCTCGATCGGGAACACGTTCAGGCGGTAGAACAGGTCCTCGCGGAACGTGCCCTTGACGATGTTCTCCTCGAGGTTGCGGTGAGTAGCGGCGATCACGCGCACGTCGCAGCGCACGCTGCGGTTGGAGCCGACACGCTCGTAGGTGCGCTCCTGCAGGGCGCGCAGGATCTTGACCTGCATCGGCAGCGACATGTCGCCGATCTCGTCCAGGAACAGCGTGCCGCCGTCGGCCATCTCGAAGCGGCCCTTGCGCGAGGTGATGGCGCCGGTGAAGGCGCCCTTCTCGTGGCCGAACAGCTCGCTTTCCAGCAGCTCGGACGGGATCGCGCCGCAGTTGACCGCGACGAAGGGCTTGTCGCGGCGCGACGAGCAGGAGTGGACGGCACGGGCCACCACTTCCTTGCCGGTGCCGGACTCGCCGGTGATCAGCACGGTGGTGTCGAAGCCGGCCACCTGCTCGATCAGGCGGCGCGTGCGGCGCACCGCCGGCGAGTTGCCGGTGGGGCCGGCCTGGCGCATCGACTGCTGGTGCAGGTCCATGCGCAGCAGGCTGGCGCGGCGCAGGATCTCGTGCAGCTGCGGGTACTTCACCGGGTAGTCCAGCGACATGCAGGCGCTAGCATCCAGGTTGTGGCGCTGCATGGTCGCCTCATGGCGCGGCTGCAGCACCAGCAGCGGCGGGTGGTAGCGGTCGCGCTTGAGCCAATCGACGAAGGCGCCGAAACCGGCCTCGTCGGCGGTATCGCCCACCACCACCGCCAGCCAGTCCTGCTGGCGCGCTTCCGCCAGTTTCAGCTCGGCGACCGACTCCACCATCACGGGGCTGTGGTCGATGAACTGCAGGATGGCGCCCAGCGTCTGCAGGCGCGAGGCATCGGAATCAACCACCAGGACGCGGGATTCAGACATGGGCTTCTCCGCGGGAGAACTCACGCAGGAGCTGGGCGATGTTGTGCTCATAGTCCTGCTTGTTGATGAAACCGTCGGCACCCGACTGGGCGGCGAACTCGCGATGCGCGGCATCGTCGTAGTGGCTGGCGATCACCACGCGCGGCGGGTGATCCTGGGCCTTGATCAGGCGTGTGGCCTGCAGGCCGCCCATGCCGGGCATGGCCAGGTCCATGATGATCAGATCGGGGCGGATCTCCTCGGCCAGGCGCACGGCGTCGTAGCCGTCGTAGCCCTCGCCGACGACCTCGACCTGCGTACCGGCCAGAAGATGGCGTGCCAGCACGACGAAGGCCTTGTTGTCGTCGATCAGCAATGTCCTGAGAGTGGTCATGTCCTGCTCCTTGCGTCCTGCTTCTGTGGTGTCAGCCCGCCCATCCGGCGGCTCGGGGTGAGGGTGCGGCGCGCTCCTTGGCGGGCGCGATCTTCATGGCTTCGCGGTACTTGGCGACGGTGCGGCGGGCAACGCGGATGCCCTGGCGGGCCAGCAGCGCGGCGATGTCGCCGTCGCACAGCGGTGCACCGCGGCCTTCGCCGTCGATGATGCGGCGGATCATGGCCTTCACTGCGGTGCCGGAGGTCTCGCCGGCCAGGCCGGTGATCTGGCTCGGGAAGAAGGCCTTCAGTTCGTACACGCCCCAGGGGGTCTGCACCCACTTGTTGCTGGTCACGCGGCAGACGGTGGACTCGTGCATGGCGATGGCCTCGGCCACCTCGCGCAGCGTCAGCGGCGCCATGCCGACTTCACCGCGCTCCAGGAAGGCCTGCTGGCGCTGGAAGATCACACGCGCCGTGCGCAGCAGCGTCTGGTGGCGGATTTCCAGGCCGCGCACCAGCCAGCGCGCCTCCTGCAGCTGGTCGCGCAGGCCCTTGTGGGTGCCGGTCTGGGTCATCAGGCGCTCGTACAGCTTGTTCACCCGCACGCGCGGCAGGCGGTCGGCATTCAGCTCCACCTTCCAGGCGCCGGCCATGCCGGTCACCACCAGGTCGGGGGTCACGGCCTCGGCCGGCGCGGAGAGCGCGGCGGCGGGCTTGGGGTTCAGGGTGCGGATCAGGGCCACGGCCTGGCCGATCTCGGCGCGGCTCACGCCCAGCAGCTGCTGCAGTTCCTGCGTGCGGTTGGCGGCCAGCAGTTCCAGCGCGCCGGCGGCCAGGAACTCGGCCAGGTCACGGCCGGGGGTGCGCTGCGGCAGCATGCGGATCTGCAGCCACAGGCATTCGGCGAGGTTGCGGGCGGCGAAGCCGGTGGGCTCCACGCCCTGCACCTTCTCCAGCACCATCTCCACCTCGTCCAGGCCGGCGGCGAAGTTGGGACCCAAGCGGGCGATGATCGAGTCCAGCGGCTGTTCCAGGTAGCCGTTGTCGTCGATGGCCTCGATGATGGCCTCGGCGATCAGGGCCTCGCGGCGGCCGTCGATGGTCAGGCGCAGTTGCTCCAGCGCGGACATGCGGGCGTCGGTGTGGGCGGCGGCGGCGTGGCGCTCTTCCCAGGGGCGGTCGTCGTCGTCGGAGGGCTCGCCGCCGGACCAGCTCTCGGCGCTGCTCCAGTCGAAGTCGGCCTCGACCTTGTCGTGGGCGCCGGCATCCATGCCGGTGACTTCCTCGTGGGTCTCGGCGGCCGGCGCGGCCTCCAGCGGCGCGGACTCGTCGGAGGCGGATTCGCCCTCCTCCTGCTCCAGCATCACATTGCTTTCCAGCGCCTCGCGCAGTTCCTGCTCGAGCTCCAGCGAGGACAGCTGCAGCAGCCGGATCGACTGCAGCAGTTGCGGCGTCATCGCCATGTTCTGGCCGGTCCGCATCTGCATGTTGGGCTTCATTCGTTCTCTCCTCGCCTCGTTACACCGTGAGGCCATATTTGGCGAGGATGGATGACGTCCGTAGCGGAACATTCCCTACGCGTTGTAAGGGTTTGCCTTACCCATGACGGTTTTCCGTCACGCTTCAAGGCCGGCCGAGGAAAGGCCCTGCTTTTCAAGTGCTTGTCTGGATTGAAGATCGCAGTGCAGCAATGGGGCCCGTGCCACGGACCACCCCATCCTTGTCGGAAAAAACTACTGGTCGGGGCTGGCCTGCCCGTACCCGATCCTGCAAGAGCAGGGCCGGGCCCGACGCCGGAAGAACGTCGCGAAGCCAGCCCGGGCGCGCGCGGCCTTCGGCTGGACGGCGGCGGGAAACCGCTGGAACAACAAGGCTCAAGCAATCGGCGTGAGGGCAAAAACTACCACTGCGGTAGCCGATCCCGATCATTACCATTCTGTGACAAGGCCGCCGCGGTGTACGGCAGGCCGGCACGGCGATCCCCGCCGTCGCCAGAAAGACCGGTGCAGCAACCCTCGCTGCCACCCCTGAGGAGAGTCATGGTGTCCAGATTCATCCCCGATGGCTGCGGCCGTCTCGCGCTCGCATTCCTGCTGGCCGGCCTCGCCGCCTGCCACAACAGCTCTTCCGTGGCCCCGAACGGCCAGACCGGCAACCCTGAACCGATCCCCGAAGAGAAGCCCTCCATCGACGGCCAGCTCGGCCTGGACCTGTCGCCCGGCACCTGCGATCCGCTGGACCCGAACTACTGCACCTTCCCCTGGCCCAACGACTTCTTCACCGTGGCCGACGACAGCATGGACACCGGCCGCCGCCTGAACCTGAAGCTGGCCGCTATGCCGCGCAACATCCTGCTCAAGCCGATCACCCCGACCGACTGGAACAAGAACGACGGCTTCTCGCCGGGCAACGCGATCCTCACCCGCATCCCCGGCGTGGACCTGGCCAAGACCGGCGCCGTGCCCATCACCGACATCGAGGCCAGCCTGCGCGCCGACCAGCCGATCGTGGTGATCGACGCCGACACGCTGGAGCGCCACCTGATCTGGTCGGAGATGGACGCCAACCTCACCAAGGCCAGCCTCTGCGACCTGCCGGACCCGCTCACCGTCGTCACCGGCCTGCTGGAGCTGGACCAGCTCACCAGCCTGCTGCGCACGGTGGAGTCGATCTGCGACATGATCCCGCTGCCGGAAAACCCGCTGGCCGACACCGGCCCGGCGCTGATCGTGCGCCCCGCCAAGAACTTCGAGGAAGGCCACCGCTACATCGTGGCCATGCGCAACATGAAGAACGCCGCGGGCGAGATCATCGAGCCCTCCCCGGCCTTCCGCGTCTACCGCGACAACCACAAGAGCGGGCGCGCCGCGATCAACGAGCGCCGCCCGCACATGGAAGAGCTGTTCGCCACCCTCGGCAAGGCCGGCATCAAGCGCTCCGAGCTCTACCTGGCCTGGGACTTCACCGTGGCCAGCGAGCGCAACCTCAGCGAACGCGCGTTGAAGATCCGCGACACGGCTTTCGCCGATCTCGGCAACGCCGCGCCGCCGTTCACCGTCGATGAAGTCACCGACTTCAACGTCGAGCAGAACGCCACCATCGCCCGCCAGGTCAAGGGCACCGTCACCGTGCCCAAGTTCCTCACGGGCTCCGGCGCCCCCGGCTCGCGCTTCAACTACAGCGGCAGCACCGACGGCCTGCCGACGCAGGACGGCACGATGAGCGCCACCTACACCTGCCGCATCCCGCGCGTGGCCTTCGGCAACGCCGCCAATGCTGCCGAGGCTACCGGCGTCAACACCGTGCGCCCCACGCTCTACGGCCACGGCCTGCTCGGCAGCCAGGGTGAAGTCGGCGGCGGCCATATCGGCGACACCGCCCAGAACCAGCGCCTGATGTTCTGCGCCGCCGACTGGATCGGCATGTCGGAGGGCGACGTCTTCAACGTGCTGACGCTGCTGCTCGACATGAGCAACTTCACCACGCTGGCCGACCGTGGCCAGCAGGGCTTCCTGAACTGGATGTTCATCGGCCGCGCGCTGATCAACGAGCAGGGCTTCTGCAGCAACGCCGCCTTCCGTGTCGGCGACCGCTGCGTGATCGACCGCGGCGAACTGTTCTACGACGGCAACTCCCAGGGCGGCATCATGGGCGGCTCGCTGGTGGCCCTGTCGCCGGACATCCGCGCCGGCGTGCTCGGCGTGCCGGGCATGAACTACTCCACGCTGCTGCAGCGCTCGGTGGACTTCGACACCTACGCCGCGTTCTTCTACACCGCCTACCCCGCCTCGCTGGACCAGGCCTTCACGCTGGCGCTGATCCAGATGATCTGGGACCGCTCGGAGATGAACGGCTACGCCCAGCACCTGCGCGCCGACGACCCGCTGCCCAACACGCCGCCCAAGCGCGTGCTGCTGCATCCGGCCTTCGGCGACCACCAGGTGTCGATGACCACCGCCGAGGTCGCCGCCCGCACCATCGGCGCCAAGGTCCACTGCCCCGCCGTGGTCGGCGGCTCGCGCACGCAGCGCGGCCCTGCCGTGTTCCCCGGCGTGCATCCGCTGGTGGAGATGGAGCCGGACGGCCTGGGCATCCACCGTCGCCACCACGACGACGAGCCCTATTACGGCATCCCCTGCATGAGCTACCCGCACAACGGCTCGGCCCTGGTGGTCTGGGACAGCGGCCCGCTGCTGAAGATGGACGGCACCTCCAACCCGGACGGCGTCGCCACGCCGCCGATCGACAACCGCCCACCGCGCCCGGAACTGGGCTACGGCGCCGACCCGCACAGCTTCCCGCGCAAGGATCCCCACGCGCAGGACCAGAAGGGCGAGTTCCTGAAGCCCAACGGCCGCGTCATCAACGTCTGCGGCAACGAGCCCTGCGCCGTGCGCGGCTTCGACCCGTCGCCCTGATGCCCTGGTAGATGCAACGAAAAAGCCCGCCTGTATGGCGGGCTTTTTCTTGCTCGTTGCGAGCCTAGCCGCCGCGCTTCATGCGCTCCAGCATCGCACCCATCTTCTCGTGCACCAGGTTGATCGCCTTCAGCGGCCGCAGCAGGACCTTGAAGTCCTCGATCCTGCCTTCGTCGTTCCAGCGGATCATGTCGACGCCGTTGACCGCGATGCCGTCGATCTCCACGGAGAACTCGAGCACCGCGTCGTTCTTCGACACTACCTCGCGAACATAGCGGAAGCTGTCGTTGAACAACACGTGGAAGGCACCGGCGAGGTACAGCTTGGTGATCGCCTTGCCCACCTGGGGCGTATGCACCACCGGGGAGTGGAACACGACGTTGTCCGCGAGCAGGCCGTCCAGCCCGGCAACGTCCTGCTTCTTCGCGACCTCGTGCCAGCGTGCCAGGGTATCCAGCGCCATCGTCATCTCCTGCTATTTGCGCGGCTCGCCGCCGCCGAAACTGTAGGGCGCGGGAAACGGCGTGACCTTGCCGCCCTCGCCAAGGATACGCGCCGTGCCCTGCTTGTTGACCTCGTCGATGCGGATCACCGCATGCACCGGCACGTAGAAGCGCTCCACGTTCTCGAACTCGGTCTTGAGCTTTTCCTCGCCCGGGTCCACGACGATGCTGCTGCGCTCACCGAACACCAACTTGCCGATCTCCACGAAGCCCAGCATGGAACCATGGCTGACCTCCCGGGCATAGACCTCGTAGGCCTGGTCGCGGTTGGTGAACTGTATGCGGTAGAGGCGGGATTTGGCGGGCATGGGATGGAAGTGCTTGTTTTGTGAATCTTAGCGGATGCGGTTGCTGAAGCGTTCACCCTTCGACAGGCTCAGGGCGAACGGTTAAGTGATCACATTTCACTTCTACAGAAACCCTCTCCCCTGCCCCTCTCCCGCAAGCGGGCGAGGGGTTCCGCTTTGTATTGGATAGCTTGTGCGCTTGATGAGCGCAGCGAATGCTTTTGATGTTCGGGCCCCTTCCAGTAGCGCCCGCCTGGTGGTCGGGCGCAGGGTCGAGCCGGACAGGATGTCCGGCCGAGGGGCCTCAGGCCATGGATGGCCTGTGGGCCCGACCCGTCGCGACCGACCGCCAGGCGGGTTGCCCCGCTACAGCGGGGCCGCGGATGGAGGGTGTCTTTTCTCTTGGTTACTTCTCTTTGGACAAGTGTTCAGACCGGACACATCCTTTACAGGTGTGCCAAGACATGGTTTACACATTACGCCTTGCGCAGGTCGATGTGCGCGAAGCGGTGATGGCAGAAGTAGAGATCGTAGTGCCCGTCTTTTGAACTGCTGGATCG
>JASBRP010000039.1 GCA_030149365.1 Solimonas sp. | reverse complement strand
CCATTCTGCGGACTGTTCCAGTAGGGACTGTCTGGTATCGTCACCTGACGATGACGGCAGGTCGTCTCGGAGCTGCAGCCCCGCTCCGGCCTTCTAGATATGAGGGCATTTCACTCGATTCACCTCGGGTACCGGCGATCGCCCCATTGGCCCTGAACCCGCGTCGAGCCGCATTAGGTCACGCGATTCGTTGTTCGACCGCGATCAAGGCTCGGACGTGAAAGTGCAATCCTTTGGGGCGAACTAGTTCTTTGCTTTGTCCTTCTTTGCAGCCGGGGCGGCTTGGGTCGCCTGCGAGAGCCGGTACGTTACTGCCGCCATCCGGACAAGCCTCACTCAATACCCTTAACACATCTCCTACAGGCTCTGCCGATTAGCCAACACCGCCAGGCCTACGCTGAAACGGTCACAAAAAATGCGCAAACACAGCACTAGCCCGTTCTCCGGGCGAACTGAAGACTCGGATTAATTTTCAATTGGATCAACGGCATGAGATTGAAGCCACTTCACGGGCCGCTTGCATCTCGCTGCAGGTCGCGAGTCAATGAGACATCGAAACTCACACTTCTCAAGTCCGTTTGAAGCCAATGTTGTGCGACAAGCCCTTCGTGACCCTCCCAACCAATGTCCGCGGTAGGGACTTCTGCATAGGAGATCTACATGGATGCTACTCGATGCTCAATCGCTTACTTGAGGCAGCCGACTTTGATGTAACCAAAGACCGGCTGTTCTCTGTAGGCGACCTGGTACATCGCGGCCCTTCCTCTGTTGAATGCTTGAAGCTAGCAGAGAAGCGCTGGTTCCATCCGGTACTGGGCAACCATGAGGCCATGCAACTCGGTGCTTACACAGGTTCGATTGGCCCTAGAGGTCGGATGGTGGCTCAAGACTGCGAGTATTTCGACTCAAAAGACCCGCTGCGGCCTGGCATGAGGGATCAGGCTCTCATGGAGCGCATCCTCAGGATGCTACCGCTGGCCATCGAGGTCGCTCTAACCGACGGCCGCCGCTTCGGCATAGTTCACGCCGGTCTACCCGTCGAGTGGCGTTGGTCCGACGTACAGTCCATGACCGAGCGCGACGAAAGGCTCTTCGACAAGTATCGCGGCGGCATCCAAGTTGATCTGTTGTGGGATCGCGCACCCATGGTATCGGCAGCGCTCGCATCACTGCCAGACATCCAACTTAGCCTCTTCAAGGACTACTCTGCCCGGGATCGGCATCGCCATGCTTTGGCAAACGAACCTGTAGCCGGCATTGACCAACTCCTATCCGGGCACACGTCGCTCAAGTCTGGACACCCCCTCTCCACCGGCGCCCGCATTTACCTTGATACTGGAGCCGGCACGATAGATGGTCGGCTAACGATGCTGGAGTTATTGAGTGGTCGGTATTGGCAGGTTCCAGATCCTCGGACGAATCCCGAGATGCCCGTAGCAGAGTACCCGAGCGTCCCACGGACTAAACGAGACCTAGTCTGGCTTACCGAAGCGGAACGGGCCGCGCTCGCAACAAGCTCAGGCGCCAACGGCTAGATTCCATGATCGTTTCGTATAGCGATAGGAAGTCGGCACCGGAAAGAGCTTGTTCGCCGAAGGTGACTCTACACCTGCATTGTCGCGCTCAGAGCCTGAAATCCGTGCTCCCGCTCGGGATCATTTGTTGCGTATGACTGGCAAAAAAGGTCATTTGCTCCCACTCGGGATCGCGCCCATTGCGGTCCGAACTGCTTCGGACATCGGCCAACTCGTGCGAAGACGACGTGTGGAATTGGGCCTAACCCAACAGGAGGTCGCCACATCGGCGCGAACCGGGCGGCGCTTCGTCAGCGAGTTAGAAGACGGCAAGGAGACGGCCCAGATCGGCAAGATCCTCCATATCCTGTCTGACCTCGGGATCGCTCTTTCGGCAAAGAAGTCTTAGGCCACATGAACAGCACTCTGCATTTGGGGAAGTCGGGTGGATAGGATCTCAAGGCCAGCCTGCCGGAACTCCGAGTAGGCGGCCTGGCACCTCGTCTGGATTCGAGCCTGCCGCGGTTGAAATGCGGCCCTCTCTACGCCGCGCTTCCACATTTCTCTAGAAGCCTCAGGCTTTCCTCGGTGGAACTTGTCATAGCGAGAAGTAGCGCCAGGCAAGCCCATTTTCCAGACTGCTTTCTTTCCAAAGAATGAGCAATCGATGGCATGTCTTTGATCTCGAACAGGGCAAGGTAACTAGCCGCTGTGTCCGACAGACGATTAATATCCACCTGCCCAGAACTCGAAACAATCCCGAGCTCCCGACCCCGACGGAACAATGCATGACGAAGAGGTGACAGGGCGAAGCAGACTTGGCGTTCCAGCAGAGTCTCGACTAGGTCCCTGTGGCGTGCCACCGCCTGGTCGTCCCCTCTGGTGACTCGTTGGAATTGAACATCAGTCGCCGCGAGCAGTAGATGCGGCAGGGTGCTAAACGCTCCCTGATCTGATCCAACAATATCTCCGTTGCAGACCCAGCAGACAGTTACACCAAGGTACTGATGGGAGAGCTTCCAGAAGCTCCCACCCCTTTGCTTCTCCTCCCTACGGGCACAACTCACGCAGAATCGGTGTTGGGCGACGGTCGGCACAGACATGGTCGCTCGCACATCTGCTGTCTTCTTCCAATGCAACTCCGCTGAATCCAGCGCGTACATCCGGTATGGGACCACTGTGTGCTTCAGCAGGAGTTCCTCCATACCTGGACCAACCAGTTCTGCAATGTGGTCGTACATGCCAACGGGAAACTTCTCCTGTCGGTGGGCTTCAACCTTCAAAGCGTTGAGCACCGCGGTCTGGGATGGGTGCAGTCCATTGAGCACTCTGATCCGCCCGATATAGCCGATAAGCCACTCACCGGGAAAGAGTGGGGGAAGCAACAAACCATGATTTAAGCCGCCCACCGCAATCTCCCAGCCATCGGACACGATGGGTGTCTCGTCACAGATCGAGAACAGGCATCGGAACATATCCTTATGAAAGGACTATTTGTATTTAATAGATAATCTATGTTCAATTTATCATCTTGATTAGACCAATGGAATATGCGATTGTTTTGCACACTGGTCTCGCGATATGCCGGCAGGTGCTGTTGCAGACAGCAAGTGCATTCACCGATGACTGGGGCGCGTCTTCAAGCAACAGGGGCAAGGAGAAGCTCGAAGGCGATTAGCCTGACGCGCCACCGAACAAGACTTTGATCTTTGACGCCGCCAAGGCGGAGGTCTTGATCAGCGGAGCGTGTTCAAACGCCTTCCTCGATAGTCGAGGGAGTCAGGGGGAGTTTTGCCTGCGGATTCGTAGGCATAGACAACGTTGGCGAGCGCCTTCGGAGGCCGGCATTGGGACGATTCGTATCTGAGCAGAGGTTTGACACCATCATTGGCCGACAGATGCCCATGAAATGGGATTCCGACTACGAGCCGGCCATTCGCGCGACTCGTGCGGAGGCACCTGCTTGTTCGCGAGCAGCTCTCGTAAGCGCTCCCAGGTTTGGACGCAAGGTGCACCTGCTCAGCTCTGCGGAGGTCGCGATCTTTTTCCTGGCCATGTATCACCCCAGGTTGGTCAACTTGCACGAGCAGAGGATGCTGCCTCTTGCTGCTAGCCCGCACCCTTGGTCCGGACGCCCAGAGGCTGCGATGCATGATCTCAAACCCATGAAAGGAACGGTCGCGGTCGCTGCACGCCTGGGACTGCTTGATAAACATGCGACCTTTCGCAAGCGCAAAGGACGTCACTTCGAGCATGTCCCGTTCCCCTATATCGGAGACCTACTCCTGTTCCTCATCGACGAGGTAGGGCCCTACTGCGTTAATTGGACCTGCAAGGATCGGCATGCTGCCTTCAACGATCGGCGTCCCGATATCCCTATCCCCCGAAATGCAGCCGCCTCCGAAAGTTGGGCTCTCTTTCGTCATGCCTTGGAGCGCGACGTCTATCAGGACGCAGGAATTCGCACACAGCGATGCGCCAAGGAAGATATCCCAGAACACTTGAGATTCAATCTGAGGAATCTCTACACCCATTCAGTATGGGATGTAGATTACTCCCAGCAACGACGCTCTGACATCGTCGGCGCACTACAAACGGGTATGGATCTGGGCGTGCCCCCGAATGAAGTGATTATCCAGATTGGTGGCGGCGATCGCCAGGAATTTGAGAAGCATCGGCTGGTACTTTTCCAAGCAATTGCTAGCCGTCAGCTGCGGGTCGATCTTCTCAGACCGATCGTGATGAGTGAACGACTCCACCCAGAACGCATCGACGTCTTTAAGCAGTACTCTTCCTGGTACTCGAGGTAACTGGCCATGAGGTTGGGTGATCCCTTGGTCGCAACGAAGGACTTCCACAATCTTCGAAAGGGCTTGATCTATCGTTGCATTCACCGTGACGGCATTGCCAATAGAGTTGTTCTCACATGGCATCCGAAGCCTGAGGCCATACGCACTGAAGTCACGATTCTCGGCCGGCGTCAATTTCATGATGCGTTGGATGCAGAGGTACTCACGCCATTTGATGCCGAGCCAGGGCTTCCGCCTTGGCTATCAACCCTTGCCGGAATCGATTTGGAATTCTTGGAAGAACGGCGTCGTGCTGAGGGTCGCAAGCGCAATCTACTTCGTCTCTGTGCGGAACGAGAAGATGCTCTCCAAGGTATCCTTGAACGAAAGTTCGAGATTCTCACCGCCAATAGTCCGAAGGCGGCCATTCGATCTCGAGTGAAGGCGCTCAAAGGCGACGGAGCCCTAGAACCACGTCATAACACCGAGCGGGTGACCGAATGGGCATTGCTCTACCTGACGTACGGAACAGCCGACGCACTTTATCCTGCAACGGTTCTGAATGGTCGATGGGATCGCGCTGAATGCCCGGGCGAATCGGATGGATATAGGTCCGGCGAGTATCGGCGCCTTTCAACTTCCGCTATTGAAAAGTGCTTGGCCGGTTACTGCATGCACCAAAAGAAGGGCCGTCCGCTTGCTGAGGTTTGGACCAGGACGTTGGTTACAGAGTTTGAATGTAAAACCAACCCTTCGCGACGAGGAGGAAATTACCGATCTTCGATCTTTCATCCCGAAGGTCTTGAGTTCCCGTCCTACTACCAGTTTCGTTATCAACTGGATAAAAAGTACGGCAAGGAAGCCGTGCAGCTTGCACTTCACGGCGCTCATCGCACCCGACAAAGATCTAAAACCTCGTTAGGTAAATTTTCCAACGAGGTTAGCGACTACCTGGAAAAGGTAGAGCTGGACGCCTATTGGGTGCGAGAAAGGCCTCGTCCAGATATCCCAGGCTTCGAGCCGGCGGCCCTGCTCGTCGTGGAAGCTGTAGACGTAAGTAATGGGACGACTGTTGGTATCGGTTTCTGCGAGGGGGCGGAAAGGGGGCAGTCGTATCTCGAGGCGACGTTCTCGATGGCAGTGGGCCTGGATCGTCTGTGCGAGATGTTAGGCGTAGAGTTTGACCCAGATCTGATTCCACAACCTGGTCTTGGACAGTGGGACATTCTTGATCGCGGTCCCGGAACCATTCTCGACAAAGTGGCCTTGGCATTCGCAGTCAGAGAAATAGTTGGCAGCTATCAGGGGCAGTCGAAGCCGCACGTAGAAACAAACCACCCAAAGTACATGGATATTCATATGGGTGCGATGGCGAAGCAGATGACTAGCAGCATGCGAGTCGTGGAGCTTGCCAGAATAGCGCTGCAGGCCGCGATTCGCCGAAACGGTTCTAAAAATGTCGAGTCTCGTCTTTCGCATCGCATGAAGCTTGAGGAGGTGGCTCCGAATCCGATATCCGTCCATAACTGGCAAATTCGCAACGGGCATACCCAGGCTCGCCACGTGCCGTTCGAGAAAGCTGTTCGCAACTTCTTGAAGGTCGATAGCTTTGTTGTCGTACCAGACGGCCTCCTACTCCGTGGTCAAAGCTACTCATCTAGCGAACTAAGGAAATCTGATCTGCTCGACCAATGTCAGGGACTGACACTGAAGGGGTATGTTCATTCCATCGCGGCAAAAGTGGCTTGGGTTGAGTTCAAAGGCCGCCTCGTTCCATTAAAGGCGGATTTGCCAGTACTGACCGCCGCTGGCGAGCAGTATGTGACGCTAGAGGGTTTAGCGGAGATGGATGAGATTCGACGTCGCCTCAAGAAAGAGCAACGAGATACGGCAGCGGCCTTGATGTTGGAAGCTCAGATGGTCGACCTCAAGCAGAAGGCTCTGAAGCCGAAGAGCCGTCCGCGAGCTGCCAATGACGAGACACCATCCTCGACCTAGGTGGCAAAGCAACAGTGACAAACCCCTGGACTGACCGCTTCACCCCTCTACTTTCTATGGATGGCCTGCGAGAGTCTCTGGATCAACGTCCCAAACCATTGCTATCTCTCGCGGATCAACTTCCGTATCAAGCAGCGATATCACTTTCCAACACGTTCAAGAATGAGCTGTACATAGCCACTGAATCTAGGACGCAGGTTGCGCATCGCCTAGTGCAGATCATGTATGCACATTGCGTAACGACATATACCGGGGAGAGCGCCTTTCTAACTGGCTTATACGCCGACTACAGCGATGCCGACCTAATGCCCTTAATGATTCTTACAGGGCTAGCTGGCGTTGGAAAGTCACGCCTTTTAACGCGCATTCAAGACGCGATGGGCAATGCTTCATTCGTGGAAGTCGACCACCAGCCGAGCAGATTCTCCGTGGAAGGGCTTTCTCGCGTTGTGATTGGTGATGAGTCCTCTGTGCTTCAGGTACTACGATCGTTTCCGTTTGTAGATGCGAAGGCAATCGAAGGCAGCGGGGGGAAAAAGGCGCTCCTGGCACATGCCCGCAATCAGATCTTCAGACGTGGCATTCCGATGTTGGCTGCAGATGAAATGCAGTTTCTTTCAAAGTCGGAAGCTACAAACATGATTACGACTTTGCTGTTGCACTTGTGTTACCTGAAGATTCAGGCTCTGGTGCTGATGAACTACTCGCTGGGCCACAAGTTGTGGCGGCGTTTTCAACAGGAGGGCGATCGGCTTCTTACTGTGCCCATTACATTGGAGCCGGAAGCAGCAGGTTCGCCGGATTGGGTTAAATCGATCTCGGGCCGCATCGACGTTGCGCCCGAGATTTTTACATTCCAGCCAGAAGCCCTCGCCACCAAGATTCATCCCCTGACCTTTGGGATCGATCGTTATGTTAACGAACTCCTCGTTATGGCTTACAGCGTGGCCCGGAGTCAGGGACGTCATCAGGTGTGCTTTGCTGACATTGATCGCGCCTACAAGTCGTCTCAGTTTAACTACACCCGAGACACGGTTGAGGAGCTGCGCCGCATCCGTACAAACGGCAAATCAGAGAATGGGAGGCTCGATTTAGTCAACCCGTTCGAAGACAGAGATGCGGACGAAGCCAAGGCGATAACGGTCAAGGAGGAGGTTGAGGCCGCCAAGCAAGGCCAACGCATATTCGACTGCCTCACTGAGGGCGAGAAGGCTTCGCTAGAGCAAATCAGGAAGGCTGCAGGAGGCCCCAAGGCCAGCAATGGCGGAAGTAAGGTTATCCCGAGGAAGAAGAGCAAGACGGCGGAAGGTCTACTTGATGCGTTGAAGTCCCACCTAAGAGAAGGAAGTTGAGATGCCGGGTGGCATCCCCTACGTAGAACCTTTCCAGCTGGGACTGTTCGGCGAATCCTGCTTGCCCAGATGGCTTCCTGGCGAGAGTTTTCACAGCTTGGTTTGCCGCTACCACCATCTTTCCGGGCACGGCTCGCGCCGGAAATCGGCAATGGTGCTTTTCGGAACAGCCACGTGGGCTTCCTGCCATGATTTCCCCTTAAGACTGGACGAAGTCGCGTCAAGAACGGGTGGGGTACTGGGAGACAGCTCATACATCATTCGTGCACGGACCATTGCGCCACTTTTCCTTGCTTTCCTCAGCCAGGCACGGGCGCTTGATGTGATCTCCGCTATGGCAGGGCACGACAAGGCGTCGATCTGCGCGAAATTGGGCCTTTTGCGAAAGGGCGTAGCTAAGGGTCACCCTTTGAAGGCTTGCCCGGATTGCATGGTGCAGGACAGGGACGATTTCAGCGTTGCTTACTGGCACACATCACACCAGCTGCCGGGGGTGTGGATTTGCCGCGATCATCTTCGGCCTCTGATGGTGGCGGAAGACGACGATCCCACACCTCGACAGTGGTATCTACCTCAGAGTGCTCGACTACAACTGCCCATGGGCGTCCAAAGCTGGAGCTCGACGGACACGACCCGGGCTATTCATTTAGCGACTTTCGTGGAAGGCGCATTCTCCTTGCCGAGATCCGTGTCATTTCAAAGCTGTGTGCTTCGCGAACTAATCACCGCTCAACTGCGCGGTCGCGGCCTCATCACACACGCCGGTATAGTCCGGCTCACCGCTCTCACGGAAAGTTTTCGCCTTTACTGGGGGTCTTTTCTCCAAGGCGAGCAGTTTTTTCCATTCGGCGGCACTCCCCAAAGTCTTCTACGGTCTTTGGGTAAAGCGCTGAATCGTACAGACTCTTCGCACCATCCACTGCTTTGGCTATCGCTGGCAGCATTTCTCTTCGTCGATTGGGATCAATTTCTCACGCGATACGAGCTTCATAGGACGTCTGGAAGGACTCAGCGCAAATCGATCGCTTCGACCTTCGAAGTGAAGGCCGACCCGCGAATTGAGAAATTGGGGGACTTGATGAAAGAAGGAGCCTCCATCGCTGAGGCCTCCAGGGATCTTGGAGTCGCCCAATCTGTGATTCGCCGCTGGTGCGTTCGCCACAACTTCGCGAAGGATCGGGTTCTGGCGAATGTTGATGCAGGGATTCAAGCCGAAGCGCTCCGCCTTTATCTGGAAGGCTCGCCACAAGAGGAAATTGCAGCACAACTCGACATCGACGTGACTCTCGTCCGTTACGCGCTGGATGCTGTACCTGGCGCCATTCTGCATCGCCGCGCCAGTTCAAATGCCTCCCTGCGCCAACGACATCGGCTTTCTTTGCGCTCGAGTAGGATCCAGCATCCCGCGCTAGGGCGCGCTCAACTACGCTTGAAATGCCAAGCCGCCTATTCATGGCTACTGAACCATGATCGGCAATGGCTAGAGTCGGAACTGCCCGAAGGTGGCAAGCAAAAAACCATCGACCGCAAGCCTGATGGCCCTCAATTTTCCCTCAGCTTCTAAGGCCAGTGTTTACCGGCCTCTCAGCTTGGAAAGCTTTTCCAGCGCTTGTGCCTTTGAAAGGCCGCCGGCCTTTGCCAGAAGCTTTTGTTGCGCGCGTCGAGGGAAGGCCCTCGAAGACTCCCACTTGTAGATGGAGATCGCGCTAACTCCGGCCAAGCGCGCGTAGTCCTGCGCGGAGACGCCAATATTTGCCCGATGCGCCCGAAGCTTTTCAGCAGAAAATTCTGCACCTTCAGGAAGCGGTTCAGTATTGCGTAGCCGAGGGATGCCGGCGTACTGCTTCTGCATGGTCTCAAGCGTGCGCGTCAGGGCATCGACCTGCTTCCGAAGCATCTCATTCTGCTTCTTTTGCCCCTGCAGCTGGGTCTCGTATGGGCCCAAAACACGCTTGACCCGCCTATCAATTATCAGCTCTAGATCCAGACTCATCCTGACGAATCCTTCAACAGCGGTTGGAAGCGCTATTCATCTAGTGACGCGCTCCATGAGGTCGTCATCTGAGAATAGCTAATCCCGATGTTACCGATCGGGTGCACGATGCAACTGCCTCATGGACGGTTTGCTCGCGACATCAGTGTATGAGGGCGACTCGGCATCGCCAAATGCTGTTGCTGCAGCCCGGCGGACGGCCCATTTCACTATAGATAACTTATTGATATATATTGATTTCAAGGAAGCCTACTGCCGGGAATGGTATTCGCAGCCGGTCAGGTTCGGCTTTGGACGCGCGCCAAGTACAGAGTTTCCGTTAGAAAACAGGACCGGAGGCTTGGTGGGACTCGGGGTACGAATTTCGGGCCAGGAAGTACAGAGTTCCCCTGAGCCCTTTCTAAAGACTCTACCGAGGGCAGTCGAGGTACACAGTTAAACCTATGCACTCATCGGTGATGTCATGAATTTAACTCTGTACTTACGAACTAAACTCTGTACTTCGTAAGTAAACTCTGTACCGCGAGGCCGGCGGGTGCGCTACGGCCGATTCAGCTCAGCGAACCGTGGGGGGAAACAGCGAGCGGCGATGTCCGCTGTGTACTGCGGAGCCATTCGTTGCGTGGCCGGTTGAATCCTCATACAAATACCGCCATCTCCCAAACATCGCGGGGAAGCCTTGGAGATCGGGCCGGAGTCGGGTCAGAAGCACGTCGCCTTCTACTGGAGGTCGACGCTTCCGGCGCTGAAACACCAGCTAGAACTGCAAGTGATTTGATGCATGCGGGCCCCATGAGTTCGAAAATTTCAATAGACACTCACAGCTTGAAGGTTCAATTAACCACTTAGAGATTTAGCAAGTTGGGAGCTGTGCGAGTCGTTCTCTATAGGTGATCAAGCCGTGGCGATACTGGCGGCCCCCTGCAGGCCCAGTTCGCCCGTCGAGATCTCCCTCATGCGGAATTTCTGAATCTTGCCGGTCACCGTCATCGGGAATTCGTCGACCAGCTTCCAGTAGCGCGGGATCTTGTAGCTGGCGATCCTGCCCTTGCAGTAGGCGGCGAGTTCGTCACCGCTGGCTGCCTGGCCGTCACGCAGCTTGACCCAGGCCATCACTTCCTCGCCGTACTTCTCGCTGGGGACACCGATCACCTGCACGTCTGCCACCGCCGGGTGTGCGTACAGGAACTCCTCGATCTCGCGTGGGAAGATGTTCTCGCCGCCACGGATGATCATGTCCTTGATGCGACCGGTGATCTTCACGTATCCCGATTCGTCCATGGTGGCCAGGTCGCCGGTGTGCATCCAGCCCGTTGCGTCGATGGCCCGGCGCGTGGCGTCATCGTTGCCCCAGTAGCCGAGCATCACCGAGTAACCGCGTGTGCAGACTTCGCCCTGCACGCCGCGCGGCACGATGGCCCCGGTCTCGGCATCCACGATCTTCATCTCCAGGTGGGGGTGGATGCGCCCGACGGTGCCCACACGTTTTTCGATCGGATCGTCTGTGCTGTTCTGGGCCGAGACAGGAGAGGTCTCAGTCATGCCGTAGCAGATCGTGACCTCGCGCATGTTCATCTGCGCGGTCACCTTCTTCATCACCTCGACCGGGCAGGGCGAGCCCGCCATGATGCCGGTGCGCAGGCTGGAGTAGTCGAAGTCCGCGAACTCCGGCAGGGCCAGTTCGGCGATGAACATGGTCGGCACGCCGTACAGGGAGGTGCATTTCTCGGCCTGGACGGTCCTTAGGGTCTCCAGGGGATCGAAGGCCTCCGCCGGAATGACCATGCACGCGCCATGCGTGGTGCAGCCGAGGTTGCCCATCACCATGCCGAAGCAATGGTAGAAGGGCACGGGAATGCAGACGCGGTCCTGTTCGGTGTAGCGGCAGGTTTCGCCGACGAAGAAGCCGTTGTTGAGGATGTTGTGGTGCGACAGGGTCGCGCCCTTGGGCAGGCCGGTGGTGCCGGAGGTGAACTGGATGTTGATTGGATCGTCGAACTGCAGCCCGAATTCCCGCTCCAGTAGCTCCGATTCCGCAAGCTTGTCGCCCTCGGCGAGCAATTGCGGCCACTGGCTGTCAATCACGATGGACTGCCGCAGGCCAGGGCAGTTGCCGGCCACCTCTTGCAGCATGGCGACGTAGTCCGTGGTCCGGAAAGCCTGCGCCATGACCAGCAGGCTGACACCCGAGAGGTTGAGCGCGTGCTCCAGCTCGGCAGTCTTGTAGGCCGGGTTGATGTTGACCAGGATGGCGCCGATGCGGGCAGTGGCGTACTGGGTAATGACCCACTCGTAGCGGTTGGGTGACCAGATGCCGACGCGATCGCCCTTCTGCACGCCGCAGGCCATCAGGCCGCGCGCGGCCCGGCTCACCTCGTCCCAGAACTGCCGGTAGGTCGCGCGATAGGACTGGAAGGGCGCTACCAGCGCCTCGCGGTCGCCGAACTTCTCCACCGTGCGCCGAAGGTTCTCCCCGATCGTTTCTCCCAGCAGCGGGGTAGAACTGGTGCCGTGGGCATAGGACGGTTGCGGTGAATGGGTCATGGGAGCCTTCGTTCGTTCAGTGGGCGGCCGTCGCGTCCTGCTGGCGCAGGAAATCCAGCACCAGCGGGTTCACCCGCTAGGGCGCGGCCAGGTAGTAGTTGCGGCCTGCCTGAAGCGGACTTCGGGCAGGGTGTTCATCGAATTCGGAAAATGCACGCAAGCCTTATGGAATAGCCAGAGGCAGGCCTGCCTCTTTGGACAGGAAGCGGTAGCGTCCAGAGCCGACCTTGAAGACGGCTACGCCATCCTCCATCCTCAGAAAATGGACGCCATGGGCTAAACGCGCCTGGGTCGGTCTCAAACCTCTCTCGACCACCTGATCCGGCGATATCGTCGGAATGTAGACCAGTCCAACGGAGTTCGGAGGTACAGAGATGTTTAGCTCCAGAGCGCCGTCCTGGTTCGTCCGCCAGTCCGACTCGACCGTACCTCTAACAGATTCGTAGGTGGCCTTTGTCCATTTCAGCCCTGGAGCAGGGTGTGGTCGGAATTCGATCTCCGCGAATCCCGCCTTCGACGGGCGAATTCCAGCTAACGTCTCGTAGTACCACTGTGCGTAACTGCCGTGCATCTGGTGCATGTAAGACCTAGCGCCAACTTCCCAGTACTCCCAGAGCGAGGTAGCGCCCTGCGCTACCCAGTATCCCCAGGAGGGATAGGTAGTTTGGGTCGCTAACAAATACGCCAAATCGTGTTCGCCATTGCCGCTCAACATCGGCAGCGCATGGCGCCCGCCGATGATTCCGACGTTCAAATGCTGACCTTGCGCTGCGATCTGCCCTGCAAGGGATCCGACGACTCTTTCCTTTCGCGATGGCGGCACTAGCCCATGCGCTAAGGCGACAATATTGAAGTACATCGCCTCGTCCAGCGCATCCACGCCCATGCCATCAACATACACGCCCCGACCTTCGCGCCAGAAGGCTTTATTGAACGCTTCGTAGACAGCCGCGGCTTCAGCCTCGTAAGCCAAGGCGTCGTCATGAAGTTCCAAAGTTCTCGCGTACCGCGCCATCAGGTCCAGCCAGCGGTACCAGTACGCGGTGCTGTGCAACGGACGAGGAAGGAAAAAGAGCGAATCTTCGATGTTGCTGATCTGACAGGCGTGCCGTTCACAGTTTCCGAACGGCATGTTGGGGTCGGCCCAATCGCCGAAGTCGGGAGATCGAGACAGATGATCGGCGCCAACCCACCTGGATCTAACCCAATCCAGGTATCGCTTCATCGCTGGATAGTAGCGGCGAATCTCCCGATCATCGTCATACCAGAGCTCTAGAACCCGAGGCAATTCGAAAAGGGCGTTATCCCAGCCTGGAGACGGCACCAGAGCCTCGTCTTCTGAAGGGACCTGGTTCGGGATGCTGCCGTTCTCGGCCTGGCAATCCGCGATGTCCTCCATGTACTTGCTATGGTATCGCCGCGTGTCGAAAAGATACGCAGTAGTAGCAGCCATGATGTTCGCATCACCCGTCCAACCGGCCTTTTCGGCAACCGCGCCATCGGTTGGAACACTGATCGAGTTCTGGCGCACGGCCCAGCGTGCGTTCAACCATAGTCGATTCAGCAAATCGTTCGACGAACTCCAAGTCGATGTTGCAGGAAAGTCCGTGTGGACGACTTTGATCCGAAAGTCTTCAATCGAGGGGCCCTCGGGATGAGGCCACCCACTGACGCGGATGTATTGAAAACCTTTATAGGAAAATCGACTGGTCCAGGATTCATCTCCCGCGCCGGCGGTCAGGAAGTGATCCCATTGAGAAGACATTTGTCCACGCAGAACGGACAGCGGTTCCGGGTTCAGAAGGGGCTCCCCTGAGTCGTCCAGCTTGTCGCTATACCCGATGGTGATATCTGACCCAGGTTTGGCATTTCGCACCAAGACCTCGACCATGCCGGCGACCGATTGATCTGCCGTCAGGACATAGACCCCAGGCCGTGATTCTCGAATGCTTGAAAAGCGGCGTTCTTCCGTGACTCTCACGGGTCGGAGCATTTGCGACGAGAGACCGCCGCCGGGTGATTCGATCGACTTGGCGGGTACCCATGCCGAATCGTCGAAACCCGGCTTGTTCCACCCGCGGAGCGCTGTAGCGATGCGGCCATCATAAGTCTCGCCGTAATGGGGGTCTTGGTAAGTGGTTGGCCCCTCGATCGAACGCCATGCGCTTTTTGCATCGCTACGGACTACCTGGCGAGAGCCGTCCTCGTACTCAATGTGTAGTTCGAGGGACATTCGTGGCTGTGGCTTGGGCGTCAGGTAGATATCGACAAGCAGAACTCCGTAGAAGCCCTGTCCCAGTTCCACTCCTAATGCATTCTCTCCAGGCCTCAGAAGTTCCGTCACGTCATGCGTGGTGTAGCGAACGCGCTTGCTGAGGCGCGAACGGGCAGGATCCAACACAGCTTCGGTGACCCGCGCTCCGTTCAGAGAATAGATGCCGTATCCTGCGGTTGCGGCATACAAGCGTGCGGACTTTGGTTTTTCGCGTAGTTGGAAGCTGTGGCGGAGCAGCGGAGCAGGCCGCTGGCAGCTGCGATTGACTGGAAGGACGTTGACGATGCACGTGGCTGGAGCGCGCCAGGCTCCGCCCGCAGCGATCCAGTCGGCGGTCCACTCCTTCGTGTCCATGAACGCGGTCTCGAACCATCGAGGTTCATGCCATGGTGTGGCATTCCCCAATTCGTCGTATGCGCGAACACGCCACCAGTATCGAGTACGCGAAGACAACGCCGGGCCAGCATATTCACTCCAGGGACGGTCTGTAGGCACCTTGCCGGAGGACCACAAGTCATTTCCACCCGGATGGCTTCCAACCTGTACTTCATAGGCCGTCTGCATAACGCCGCGACGCTGCGATTCCAGATGCCATGAGAATCGAGGCTTGACTACATCCACGCCAATGGGCTGCTCCATCGCTTCGACCTGGATATGGCTGACAGTGACGGACCCCTTAGCATCCGCTCCGCTCGCCGGATCGGATCTGGCGCACCCAGAGAGGAGCGCTGCGACCAGAGTAGCGATCGATATGGTCCACACGAAGCGGAACGTGATCATTTGATGCCTCAAGTATATTTAGCGCCGTTCGTCAGAAGAGACGTGCGGCTGGTGACTCAGAGCGAGGATCGTTTGATCGCTCCACTAGAGACTTAACAATGGTCAAGACGGCAAGAGAGGCATGCCGACACAGTTTCGGCATCGTCAGGAAGCCATGCGGCATTCCCGGATAGTTGATATGTCGAGCCTGTACGCCAGCTGCTTGCAATCGACTTGCGTATCGGGGTCCATCATCTCGCAAGGGGTCGCAATCGGCAGTTATGATCAAGGCGGGAGGAAGCCCGGAAAGATCCTCGCCATGGAGCGGCGATATCAAAGGATCGGTTCTGGCGGTAGATCCTCGATACAGATCGAACATTCGGGAAATGTCATTCGCACTGAACCCTGGGGTTCCGTTCACGATGGAACGAGACTCCAGTAGTCCATCCAGGCATGGATACACGAGAATCTGCTGGCGAATGTCATGGCGATCGTTGTCTCTATTAAGGAGACAAAGGGCAGCGGCAATATTTCCACCCGCGCTATCGCCGATTATTGCCACACCATCATCAGCCTGATCGGACAGCCAGCCAAGTGCGTCTTGGCAGTCCTCAAGCGCGGCAGGAAACGGAAACTCAGGCGCTAATCGGTACTCGACCGCGACCACTAGGGTCCCGCACCCGGCAGAGACGTTGGCGCATAGGTAGTCCAGCGAGTCAGCCCCGCCGCTGATCCAGCCGCCTCCGTGGATGAACAGAACCAATGGTTGTGCCCTTCGGCGAGTGGCGGGCTCAAAGCACTTGACCGGTATCGCTCCCGTCCGGCCGGGTATGTCGCCCCGATGCATTCGCACTGATGACGGCAGCTTGGGCGCTAACCATCTCGGAGTTTTCATAGCTTGGCGAGCCCGCATTGGCTTGCTAACCAAGTGTTCAACGGACGGATATGCCCCGAGTCGGGCAGCGATTGCAGCGATCGCAAATAGGATCCGAAGCCATACACCTGACAGAGGTCCCGCGGGCTCGTATCGACTTACCTCGCTGTCCACCTATTCCCCCTGAGAAGTCTTAACTCAATGCAAGACGAAGCTATCATGCAATCGATTGCATGAGGGCGAAGTCTGCCCTCCAATCTTGGGGGGGCTTAAAGCATGCTAATCATCAGATGCTGGCCTGATGGGCTCTTGATTGCAGCCGATCGAGACGCATAACGCGTATACGTGAACCTGCCAGGTAATGTTTTCTGGATATCCCCACGGCGAGGGGGTTGACGATCCTGCCCGTCCCGGGCCTCCAGGCCGGTGGGATGAAGGCTTGCACGATGCCGGACGATCCCCATCCTGCCCGGCGCTTTGCCCAACGGAAATCTGACGCCCCGCTGAATGCGCCGCATCGGCGCGGGTAACGGGCACGCACCTTCCAGCACCTTAATTTGCCGCTTCACTCGATTGATTGGGCGGATTTTTCGCCAGATCACGCCGCCGGCCTTGCCTGCCGTCCATCAGCCGGCCGCCCCACACTCCCGGCACTGGAACGGTCTTTGCCCCTTGGTACTGCGTGTCTTTCCGCCATCGCGTCGTACACCATGGAGATCGGCAATGGATCAGCATGAGAAGACCGCACTCAGCCTGGAGCTCTACCGTATCGCGGCCGGCAAGCCCAACAAGGGCCTGGCGGTCCTGGAGCGGGTGCTCTGGATCTGCCGCAAGTTCGGCGAGGACGATCCCCGGCCGCGCCTGCGCCGGGAGTTGAACGCACTCCAGGCCCTGATGACCGACTGGATGCGCGAGCAGGGCTGGTGGACGCAGGGCGTCAACCAGGAGGCCATGCGCGAAAAGCTGAACGAGCGCATCGACCACATCCTGGAGCTCTCGACCTCGGCGAGCGCCTTCATGCCGAAATCGCCGCGATACGCGCCGGACATGCAGCTACGCGCATGAAATCTGGCCGGCGCGCATAAAGCGCCCAGCCAATGCCAGGCCCTTCAGGCACGATTCTGAAGGCGGGATGCCGTCAGGTCGCCGGCTCCAGCAGCGAAGCCGCGATCCATCCCTGCCGGCCATCGCCGATGGTGATCTCCTGCCACGCACGGCCATCGAACTCACGTGCGTCGCCCAGCAACATCACCTCGGTGCCACGCTGCAGGGTGAATAGACGGTCCTGGCCGGGATTGACGCGCACCACCGCGCTGTTGGCGGCGATGTAGGCATGGGGCGGACGCTTCGCTACCGGGGCCGCGGCCTTGGGCGCTTCAGCCATCACTTGCGGCACTTCTTCCGGCGGCGGTGCCGCCTGACGGGTGATGGCGGCGCGCACCGACGGGCGCTGCAGGCGGGCAATGTCCAGCTTGAGTTGGGCGATCTCGGCCTGCGAGGCACTCTGGCCCTGGGCCTGGCGCTGCAGCATCACGGCCTGCGCCACGATGGCGGCGGAAGCCAGCAGGCAGACCACCGTTGCGGCGATCCCCATCCTCTGCAACGAGCGGCTGCGGGCTTTCTGGAAAAACTCGTCCCGTACGTTGCCGATCTCGCGCCAGATAAACGCGACCAGGAACACGGCGGCCGCCACCGCGGCCACGGCAAGAATCATGGTCATGATTTTCCCCCTCCCCCAACCCAGCAAGCTTCTTATACGTACGCCGTCGCCGGTGCGGCAATGATAAATCCCGCCTACAGCGGCGTGCGCCACCGGGCATTTTCCACGGTAGGCGCTGCGACAGCTTGGCCCGCATCCTAATGCCTTGATCCTGCGGGTGGAACCACCCTGGGGCCGAGGGCCGGTTCACGGGGGCCAGCAGGTCAGGCCGGATGGCGATGAGCATCCATCGCCATCCGGCCCGCCGCGCCCTGCCTACTTCTTCGCGCTCTGCGCGCTGTAGCTGGTCATCAGGTTGCGGTAGTCCGGGATATGCGCCGAGAACAGCGCGCCCAGTCCGGCCACGTCGTTGCGCCAGTCGCGGTGCAGCTCGCAGGCCGCCCCGAACCAGGTCATCAGTTGCGCGCCGGCCTGCGACATGCGGTCCCAGGCGGAGTGGCGCGTGATCTCGTTGAAGGTGCCGGAGGCATCGGTGATCACGAACACCTCGTAGCCTTCCTCCAGCGCCGACAGCGCCGGGAACGCCACGCAGACCTCGGTGACCACGCCGGCGATGATCAGCTGCTTCTTGCCGGTGGCCTTCACCGCCTTCACGAAGTCCTCGTTGTCCCAGGCGTTGATGTTGCCGGGCCTGGCGATGTACGGCGCATCCGGGAACATCTCCTTCAGTTCCGGCACCAGCGGGCCGTTGGGGCCGTGCTCGAAGCTGGTGGTGAGGATCGTGGGCAACTGGAAATAGCGGGCGAGGTCGGCCAGCGCCAGCACGTTGTTCTTGAACTTGTCCGGGTCGATGTCGCGCACCAGCGACAGCAGGCCAGCTTGATGGTCGACCAACAGGACAGCGGCGTTGTTCTTGTCGAGGCGGACGTAGGGTTTGCTCACGAATGACTCCTTGGGTTTTTATGGATGTAGCGATGACAAAAGAAAAAGCCCCGGGGCCTCACGGCCCCGGAGCCCTTGCTGCTACGCCGTTGCCGGCGCAATCCTTCCGAAGTTGCCGCTGTTGAAGTCCTCGATCGCCTCGGCGATCTGGGCCTCCGTGTTCATCACGAAGGGGCCATAGCCGCGGATCGGCTCGTCCAGCGGTTCACCGCTGAGCAGCAGCAGCGACGCCTCGTTGTTGGCCTCCACCACCACGTCGGCGCCCTCGCGGTCGAGCACCACCAGCTGGCCTTCACGGGCAATGCCGGCGCCGTTGATCTCCACGGTGCCGCGCAGCACCACCAGGGCCAGCGTGCGGCCGGCGGCCACCGGCAGGCGCACGTTGCCGCGGGCGTTCAGGCGCAGGTCCCAGACGTCCATCGGGCTGAAGGTGCGCGCCGGACCCGGGCGGCGGCCGTACTCGCCGGCGATCACGCGCAGGCTGCCGGCGTTGTCGGGCAGCTCCACCACCGGGATGTCGCGCTCCAGCAGGGTCTGGTAGCCGGGCGCGGCCATCTTGTCCTTCGCGGGCAGGTTGACCCAGAGCTGCACCATCTCCAGCGTGCCACCCTGGCGCGCGAAGTCCGCGGAGTGGAACTCCTCGTGCAGGATCCCGGCGCCCGCCGTCATCCACTGCACGTCGCCGGGGCCGATGCGGCCGCCCGCGCCGGTCGAGTCGCGATGCTCCAGCTCGCCCTGGTAGACGATGGTCACGGTCTCGAAGCCGCGGTGCGGATGCTCGCCGACGCCGCGCCTGTGCTCGGTGGCCTTGAAGGGCGCCGGGCCAGCGTAGTCCAGCAACAGGAAGGGGCTCAGTTGCTCGCCGTGGGTCTGGTAGGAGAACAGCGAGCGCACCGGAAAGCCGTCACCAACCCAGTGCCGGCCGGGGGTGCTGTAGACGCCAAGAATGTTCTTCATGACCTTCTCCGTTTCAGGGCCTCGACGAGGCCCTTTCGATGACGGACAAGGTAAATTCGGGACGCTGGCCCTGGTAGACGGCATTTTCTATACTCAGCGTTCTTATTTTGGAACGATTAGCCGGCCATGCAGGACCTGAACGATCTCTACTTCTACGCCCAGGTGGTGGATCACGGCGGCTTCGCCCCCGCCGGCCGCGCCCTGGGGCAGCCCAAGTCCAAGCTCAGCCGTCGTGTCGCCCTGCTGGAGGAACGGCTGGGCGTGCGCCTGATCCAGCGCTCCTCGCGCCGCTTCTCGGTGACCGAGGTCGGCCAGAACTACTACGCCCACTGCAAGGCCATGCTGGTGGAGGCCGACGCCGCGCAGGAGTCCGTGGAGATGACGCGCTCCGAGCCCTGCGGCGTCATCCGCCTGAGCTGCCCGGTGGCGCTGCTGCATGCACGCGTGGGCACCATGCTGGCCGACTTCATGGCGGCCAATCCGCGCGTCGAGGTCCATCTGGAAGCCACCAACCGCCGCGTCGACGTGGTGGCCGAGGGCGTGGATGTGGCCATCCGCGTGCGCTATCCGCCGCTGGAGGACAGCGACCTGGTGCTCAAGGTGCTGGCGCAGCGCAGCCAGTGCCTGGTGGCCAGCCCCGCGCTGCTGCAGCGGCTGGGGCCGGTCACGACACTGCCGGACCTCAACCGCCTGCCGACGCTGGACCTCGGCCCCGCGCGCCCCGACCACGCCTGGCGCCTGATCGGCCCCGACGGCGCCGAGGCCGCCATCCACCACCGCCCGCGCCTGGTCACCGACGACATGGTGGCACTGCGCACCGCCGCCGTTGCCGGCGTCGGCATCGTGCAGTTGCCGACCCTGGTGGTGAGCGACGAGATCCAGGCCGGCCGCCTGGTGCAGGTGCTGCAGGGCTGGGCCCCGCGCCGGCACGTGATCCACGCCCTGTATCCCTCGCGGCGCGGCCTGCTGCCCGCCGTGCGCGCGCTGCTGGACTTCCTCGGCCAGCGCTTCGACGCACTGCGCGAGGATTGAGCGGCGCCGCGTGCAGGGCTTAGAGTGGGGCAGCCCGGGGGAGAAGATCGCATGACCGCAACCGAACGGCTGCTGGCACTCGAGGAGATCAAGGCGCTGAAGGCGCGCTACTTCCGCGGCGTGGATACCAAGGACGCCGCCGTGCTGCGCGCGGTTTTCGCCGACGGCGCCGAGACCGACTTCCGCTCCGAGTCGTCCACCGGCGATCCGGCCTTCCACCAGCACGATCCCGACGCCTTCGTGCAGAACACGCTTTACATCCTGGAAGGCGTGGACACGATGCACCTGGGCTTCATGCCCGAGATCGAGTTCCTGTCGGACGACGAGGCGCAGGCGCGCTGGCCGATGAATGACCGCCTGTGGCTACGCGCGGATGCGCCGGCACGCCTGCCGTTCCGCACGCTGGAAGGCTGGGGCTGGTACCACGACCGCTACCGCCGCGACGCCGCGGGCTGGAAGATCGTCTCCACGCGGCTGCAGCGAGCCAAGGTCATCGTCGGCTGAAGCGGCGGCGGCCGCGCAGCACCAGCAGGCCGCCGACCAGGCCGCCCAGATGCGCGAAGTGCGCCACGCCGGCCAGCGTGCCGGTGACGCCGGCATACAGCTCGAACGCGGCATAGAGCAGCACGAACACCGGCGCCGGCAGCAGGATCGGCGGGAACAACAGGATCAGCTTGCGACGCGGGAACAGGATGGCGTACGCCGCCAGCAGGCCGAACAGGCCGCCCGAGGCGCCGACCGTGGGCACCGGGTCGCCGAAGCTCACCGCCACCAGCTGCGTCGCCGCTGCCGCCAGCACGCTCACCGCATACAGCCACAGGTAGCGCAGCGAGCCCATGGCGGATTCCAGCTCGCGGCCGAAGGTCCAGATGCCCAGCATGTTCACGCCCAGGTGCAGCAGGCCGCCGTGCAGGAAAGCGCTGCTGACCACCTGCCAGGGCTGGAAGCCCTCGCCCAGCGGCCACAGCGCATAGCGCGGGATCAGGCCATCGGGCGACTGCGTCTGCAGCACGAAGATCGCGATGTTGGCGGCCAGCAGGAAGAAGGTGACGGGCGTTCTCATGCGCATACGCTACGGCATCGGCCCCGTCGCCGTCTCGCCGGGCTCCAGGGCCCGGATCACGCGGCAGGGATTGCCCGCGGCTAGGACACCCTCGGGGATGTCGCGCGTCACCACGCTGCCGGCGCCGATGATGCTGCGCGAGCCGATGCTGACGCCGGCCAGGATCAGCGCACCGCCGCCCACCCAGACGTCCGAACCGATCCGGATCGGCGCGCCGAACTCCTGCTCGCGGCGCAGCTTTGCATCGGTGGGATGCAGCGGCGTCAGGATCTGCACGCCGGGGCCGAACAGCGTGTAGTCGCCGATGTGCACCTCGCAGACGTCCAGCACCGTGCAGTTGAAGTTGAAGAACACGCGCTCGCCCAGGTGGATGTTGCTGCCGTAGTCGCACCAGAACGGCGGCTGCATCCAGACACTGTCGCCGCCGCTGCCGATCAGCTCGCGCAGCAGGCGGCGGCGCTCGTCCTCGTCGGCGTCCGGGGCCGCATTGAGCGCACGGCAGAACTCGCGGGCGCGCAGGCGGGCCGCGGCCAGTTCGGGGTCGTGGGGATCGTAGAGCTCGCCCTGGAGCATCTTCTGGCGTTCGGTGGGCATGCGGCGAGGTCCTTGGGGGATGGCTTCCCTGGGACCGCGCCGGCGGCTTCCGGTTTCCCGCTGTGACTGCATTCACAGCGGACACCTTGCCGCAGGCAGGGCGGGTGTATGGTGTTGGCCAGGGGAATGCGGCCACCGGCCGTCGGCCTGCCATACCCACCATAACAAGCACCCAAGGCATCCAGACCATGGCTACCCGTATCCAGCTCGCGCAGTCGCCCGAGGAATTCGCCGCCTGCGCCCGCCAGCGCTACCGCGTCTACACCGAGGAGATGAACCTCTACCAGGACAGCGCCGACCGCCAGGGCCAGCAGCTCTCGGACCCGGACGACGCCTGGTCGCGCTTCTACTTCGCCGAGGTCGACGGCGAGGTCGTGGCCAGCCTGCGCCTGCACTGGGGCAGCGACGGCCAGTTCCCGGAGGAATGGAACGACGTCTACCGCTTCGACAGCTTCCTGCCGGATGTCGCGCCCACCAAGATGGTGGTGGGCTCGCGCCTCACGGTGGACAAGGCCTTCCGCGGCTCGGCGCTGCCGGGGCAGCTGATGGCGCACGCCATCACCGAGTGCCTGAAGGGCGGCATGGACCTGATCTTCCTGGACTGCGTGCCGCACCTGATCAACTTCTACACCCGCCTCGGCTGGCGCCAGTACACCGACAACATCGAGGACGCCGCCGTCGGCATCCTGGTGCCGATGTGCCTGGTACTCGACGACCGCGAGCATCTCGCCCGCGTCGGCAGCAACCTGCTGGCCCTGGTCGAGGCCACGCGCGCCGGTGTCGTGGCAGATGACTGGGTCCACCGCCGCTTCCCGCACTCCAGCTACGCCGAGGCCGCGCAGCGCCACGGCAGCCAGTCGCAGGTGTTCCAGCTGCTCAGCGAAGGCCTGCTGCCGATCTTCCAGGGTTTCACGCCCGCGCAGGTTCAGCAGCTCACCGACCAGAGCAACGTGCTGGAATGCGAGACCGGCGCGCTGTTCATCCGCCGGCGCACGGTGTATCGCAGCGTCTTCATCGTGCTGTCGGGCACCATGGAGGTGCTGGGCAACGAGCAGGTGGTGGCCCGTATCGGCAAGGGCGAGCTGGTGGGCGAGGTGTCCTTCGTGCTCGGCGGCATGCGTAGCGCCGACGTGCGCGCCAGCGAAGGTGGCGCCCAGGTGTTGTCGCTGCAGGAGAACGTGCTGCGCAAGACGCTGGAAAGCGACCCCGCGCTGGCCTCGCGCTTCTATCACAACCTGTCCCGCATCCTGGCGCTGCGCCTCTCCGGCACCAGCCAGCCGGCCAGGGAGCCCGCGGCATGAGCGGCCCGGCACTTTCCGCAGGCGACCTGCTGTCCTACTCGGCCGGCTCCACGCAGACCGGCCCCGACGGCTTCCGCAAGGTGAACCGCGGCGGACTGTCGCTCACCGCCATCGTCCGCGCACACTGGCCGCACCTGCTGGCGCCCTTCGGCGGGCGCACGCCGCTGGTGATCAACGCCTACCCGGCCACCATCGGCTTTCCCACCGACGGCGCGATGGTGGACTGCTACCTGAGTCCGCGCACCGCCAGCCGAGCCCTGCAGCTCGCCGCGCGCGAGGACATGCCGGTGATCCTGATGTGCCAGTCGCTGTTCCTGGCCGAGCTGCTGTTCCGCCACGTGGCGCAGGGCTTCGCCTTGCCCAACGCCGTGATGGCGATTGCCGGCGGCTACTGCACGCCGCATTCCCTGCATGCCTCGCTGACGCAGTTTCTGGCCGCACACGGCGTTCCCTTCACCCTGCTGCAGGGTTACGGCGTGGCGGAAGTGGAGGCCGGCATGCTATGGGGCGTGGACTACGACGCGCAGGGCCGGGTGATCTACCGCCCGCGCGGCCCCGATATCCACGCGCAGACCATCGACGGACGCCTGCACCTGGCGCTGAAGGACGCGAGCGGCAAGCTGCTCAACGAGCCCTTCGACACCGGCGACGACGCCACCATCAGCGGCGGCGACATCCTCATCAGCAACGCCCGCAACCGCCTGACGCCCGCCGTGATGCAGGAGCTGGAAAGCTGGGACCTCAACGCCTGGCGCCGCCGCACCGGCTACCTCGGCCGCCACGACGGCAGCTTGGTATTCCAGCTGCGGGAAGGCGAACAGCCCACCGATGGCCGCGAACTGGGCCACTACCTGTTTGGCGACCGCTTCGGCTTCTCTTGGCTGAACAAGCCGCGCTGGGGGCTGTAAGGCGCGGTCTAGTCATCGGTCCGATCGAACCCAAGCTAGAACAACTCCTGCTGCCCTCGGCCGCCGGACTCGATACGCAGGATCCGCTTCTTGGTCTCCACCCCGCCGTGCGCGGAAAAGCCGCCGCTCCACTCGCCCGCACCGAGGATGCGGTGGCAGGGGATGACGATGGGGAAGGGATTGGCACCCAGCGCACGGCCCACGGCGCGCGCCGAGCCCGGATCGCCCAGCGCCGTCGCCAGCTCGCCATAGGTCCGTGTCTGCCCCGGCGGGATCGCGCGGGCCATTTCGTAGACCCGCAGCGCGAAGTCCTGCAGGCCTTCCAGGTCCAGCGCGATCTCCATCAGGTCGCGCGATTCGCCGCCCAGCAGCGCGACAATGCCGTCGATGGCGGACTGCACCGGCGCTGACGGCCGCGCTTCCTCCAGTTCCGGGCGACGGCGCCGCAGGCGCGCCAGCGTGTGGCGGTCGCTGGCCTCCGGTATTTGCGTGGCCAGCAGGCCGCGCTCGCCCCAGGCGATGCCGCAGCGGCCAATCGGCGTGTCGAACAGGCAGAGTCCTTGATTCATGGCGGCAGTCTGGCGCAGGTCGCGAGGGATTACTTGCCGATTCTTGCTCAGCCCTTCTTTTTCTCCAGCCGCCGCGGTCCTGGGCCTTCGGCGGCCAGCTTGTCGTAGGGGTTGCGCAAGCGGCAGCGCTCGATCGACAGGCAGCCGCAGCCGATGCAATCGGTGAGCTGGTCGCGCAGTTGCGTCAGCTGCTCGATGCGCGCATCGAGTTCCGCACGCCAGTTGCGCGACAGCCGCGTCCAGTCCGCCAGTGTCGGCGGACGACCCTCGGGCAGCTGCGACAGTGCCGCGCCGATGGTCTCCAGCGGGATGCCCACGCGCTGCGCCACGCGGATGATCGCGATATGGCGCAGCGTGTCGCGCGTGTAGCGTCGCTGGTTGCCGGCATTGCGGCGGCTGCGGATCAGCCCGCGGCTTTCGTAGAAGTGCAGCGTGGATACCGCCACGCCGCTGCGCTCGGCGACCTGGCCGACGCTGAGTTCGTCGAAGGGTGACGGCATGCCTTGACCTCAACTTAACTTGAGGTTCTATGCTGGCCCCATGCCCTGGAGAGGTCAAGCCCGAGGTCGAGCATGAACAGTCCCGTCGTCGTCGTTCCGAAAGCCCTGCGCAACCGCCGCCCCACCACCGCCACCATGCGGGCGCTGCTGCTCGAGGAGTACGGTGGGCCGGAGGTACTGAAGATCGGGCGGCGGCCGCTGCCGGAACCCGGCGCCGGCGAACTGCGCGTGCGCGTGGTCGCCGCCGGCCTGCAGCCGGTCGACGCCGCCGTGCGCCGCGGCTGCTTCGCGCGCGGCGGCGCCTTCGCCTCCACCCTGCCCATCACGCCGGGCAACGAGTTCGCCGGCGTGGTGGACCGCGTGGGCACAGGCATCGGCCACTTCCGCGTTGGCGAGGCCGTGCTGGGCTGGACCCTGCTCAACGCCTGCGCCGAGTACGTGGTGGTGCCGGCGACGCAGTTGCTGCACAAGCCCTCGATCCTGCCCTGGGACGAGGCCGCGGCACTGTCCGCCTCCGGACAGACCGCGCATACCGCGCTGGAGGCCCTGGACCTGAAGCGTGGCGAAACCCTGCTGGTGCACGGCGCCGCCGGCGGTGTCGGCAGCATGGCGGTGCAACTGGCGCGCGCGCGCGGCCGGCGCGTGATCGGCACCGCCAGCGCGCGCAACCACGACTACCTGCGCGTGCTGGGCGGGGAGCCGGTGGAGTACGGCGCCGGCCTGCTGGAGCGGCTGCGCAGGATGGCCCCGCAGGGCATCGACGCGGCGCTGGATGCGGCCGGCGGCCAGGCGCTGTATGTGTCGGTGGAAGCGGTGCGCCAGCGCCGACGTATCGTCACGCTGGTGGAATTCATCAAGGCCGAGCTGTTCGGCGTGCAGGCCATCCGCAGCCAGCGCTCCGCCGCGCGCCTGGCCGAACTGCTGCAGTTGCATGCGCGCGGCCAGTTGCGCGTGCACGTCTCCGGCCGCTACCCGCTGGAGGATGCCGCCGCAGCGCATCGCGAGATCGAGGCCGGCCATGTGCGCGGCAAGCTGGTGCTGCGCGTCGGGAGCGAGCCGTGAACGAAGGACTGATGTCGCGGCCCTACCGCGCGCTGACCACCGGCATCGTCGCGCTGATCTCGCTGATCGGCTTCGAGTACCTGGCCATCGCCACCGCCATGCCGGCGGTAGCGCGCGCCCTGGACGGCCTGCCGCTGTACACGCTGGCCTTCGGCGGGCCGATGGCCGCGGGCGTGATCGGCATGGTGCTGTCCGGCGGCTGGAGCGATGCGCGTGGCCCGCGCGGGCCGCTGTGGTGCGGGGTCGTGGCCTTCGCCGCCGGCCTGCTGCTGGCCGGCCTGGCGTCGACGATGACGCTGCTGGTCGCCGGCCGGCTGGTGCAGGGTTTCGGCGGCGGCCTGATGTCGGTGGCGCTGTACGTGCTGGTGGCGCGCGCCTATCCGCCCGCACTGCACCCGCGCATCTTCGCCGCCTTCGCCGCCGCCTGGGTGGTGCCGGTGATCGTCGGCCCCGCGCTGGCCGGCCTCATCGTCGAGACGCTGGGCTGGCGCTGGGTGTTCCTCGGCGCGGTGCTGCTCGCGGTGCCGGCCAGCCTGTTCGTGCAGGCCGGGCTGCGCGGTCGTGCATTGCAGGATTCAACATCACCGGCGAAGGACCAGGCCTCGCGCCTGCCCTGGGCCGTGGTCGCTGCCGGCAGCGCCGGCCTGCTGTACTGGGCCGGCCAGCATCACCAGGCACCCTGGCTCGCGCTGGCGCTGCTGGTCCTGACCATCGCCGCACGCCAGTTGCTGCCGCGCGGCACGCTGCTGGCACAGCGCGGATTGCCCGCCGTGGTAGCGCTGCGCGGCCTGGTGGCCGCCGCCTTCTTCGGCTGCGAGGTGTTCATCCCGCTGCTGCTGTCCGGCGAACGCGGCCTGTCGCTGATGCAGGCCGGGCTGGTGCTCACCGTCGGCGCGCTGGGCTGGTCCGCCGGCTCCTGGTGGCAGGCCCGCCCGCGCGCGCCGCCGCGCGCGGTGCTGCTGAGCGGCGGCATGCTCGCCATCGTCGCCGGCATCCTCGCGATCCTGGCGCTGCTATGGCCGGCGGTGCCGCTGGCCTTCGGCGTGCTCGGCTGGATCGGCGCGGGCCTGGGCATGGGCGTGGTCTACCCGACGCTGTCGGTGCTGACGCTGGAGCTGTCGGCACCCTCCGAGCAGGGCAGCAACAGCTCCGCGCTGCAGCTCAGCGACTCGCTGTTCTCCGCCACCGCGCTGGCGCTCTCGGGCGCGCTGTTCGCCGCGCTGCTGCCGCAGTCGGCGGCGGCGGGCTATGCCGCCGGACTGGTGCTGGCGGCGGGGTTTGCGATGGTGGGGGTGGGGGTGGCGGGAAGGACTACGGACACGTTGATGATTGGAAAGCCTGCTGCCATCTCCTGATCCAATCACCGAACCGTTCATGCCGAGTGTCGCGTAGCGGTGTATCGAGGCACGCCCCGCGGCGGGCCTCGATATGCCCTGGCGTATCGTCTCGAGTGCCTCGGAGCGAACCTTACTTGCTAGGCCACATCCTTCATCGCCCGCCGGCACCACAGGATGCCCGCCAGCACCACCGCGCCACCCAGCGCCTGCTGCGTGCCGAAGTGCTCACCCAGCAGCAGCCAGGCAAAGGCCGCCGCCGCCAGCGGCTGCAGCAGCAGGCTCACCGACGAGAACGAGGCCGGCAGGTGCGCGAAGCCATAGGCGATCAGCCCCTGGCCCAGCACGTGGGACAGCAGCGCCAGGCCCACGAGCACCCACCAGCCCTGCGCCGACTGCGGCAACAGCACCTCTCCCTGCAGCAGCGCCAGCGGCAACAGCAGCACCGCGGCACTGGCACTGGTCCAGAACATCACCGCCAGCGTGGAGTGAAAGCGCCGTTGCCGGCTCAGCACCAGCAGGTAGCCGGCGTAGAACAGCGAGGTCAGCACCGCCAGCAAGTCGCCGACCAGGGTCTGGTGCGACACCTGCAGGCTATCGGCCATCAGCAGCAGCGCGCCGAGCAGGGCCAGCGCGATGCCGCCGATGAAGGCGGCACTGACGCGTTCCTTCCATAGCAGCCAGGCCAGCAGCGTCACCCACACCGGTGCGAGGTTGGTCAGCAGCGTGGAGTTGGCCACCGAGGTCCACAGGATCGACTGGTGCCACACCGCGAGATCGCCGACGAAGAACAGCCCCGCCAGCGCCAGCCAGCCCAGGGCGGGTAGTGGTGTGCCGCGGAAGCTCTCGCCGCGCAGTGACATCAGCAGCGCGAACACCGGTGCCGCCAGCACCACGCGCCAGAACGCGATGGCCGTGGGCCCCACGTCGGCCAGGCGCACGAAGATCGGCGCCAGGCCGATCAGGGTCGCGCCGGTCAGGAGCGCCGGGAGAGGCGGGAAAAGCGAATGTCCGGTGGACATTCGCCCCGCCGAACGCCCGGCCATGGATGGCCGGGCCGGGGATTGATCAAGTGACTGCTGTCCCGCCATGGACGGCTTCCCGGAATCTTTGCTCACCGCGACTTCCAGCCCTGCCGCATCTCGTCGTAGCCGCGCACCTCGGTGCCGAAGCGGCGATCCCACAGCCCGAGGAAGCCGGCGTAGTTGCCGCGCACGCGCGCATGGTGGGCGTCGTGGTGCAGGGCGCCGTGAGAGAACGGCAGCCAGCGTGTCGGTGACCAGGGGAAGGCATAACCGCAATGCCCCTCCGCCGCCTCCCACTGCCGGAACAGGATCCAGATCCACAGCAGCGCCACGTGCGCACCCAGCAGCGAGGGCCCGAGGAAGGCCAGCGAGCCGGTCAGCACATATTCCACCGGGTGCATGTAGTGGCCGGTGATGGCCCAGGGCGTGTGCATCGCGCGGTGCATGCCGTAGTAGAGGAAGTCGTCCAGGTAGATGCAGAACAGCAGCTGCAGCGGGAACAGCCACCACCAATTGGCCGGAATGGGGCCAAGGTGCACGCCCGACAGGCTCATCAGCGGCCAGGCGGCGAGGGTGAGCACCAGCATGCAGAGGTTGTTGCGCGCCCAGCTCCACAGCGACTCGCGCACCATGCGCGGCCCCTGCACGAGGATGCCGCGGCGCTCGGCCTCTTGCTGCGACATCGCGCCAGCCCCGCGGGGATTCTGGATCTTCCAGCGCCGCGCCCAGGCCGGGTCACGCGCGGCCACCGCCGTCAGCGGCAGCGCGAACGCCAGGAAGGTGAAGGCGCTGAGCAGGACGGTGACGATGCCCACCCAGATGAAGCGCGGGTCGGCATAGGCGGCGGCGATGAACTCGGTCATCACGCCAGCTTACACCCGTCCGCTACCGCCCCTGTCCTCCCGGCGAGAAGCCGGTGGTACCGGCGAAAGCCGGCATGCGGGCCCTCGCCTGGGCGCTACGGCAGCGGCAGGTCGTGTTCCCGGTGGGAGCGACGCGAGTCGCGAAGCTCAGCCATCGGGAATGAATCGCGACTTGCGTCGCTCCCACGTCAGCGAATCAGCGCGGCAGGCGCTCGCCCTTGGGCGGCTTGGGCGGCTTGCAGGGCTCGTCCGGCGCGCAGCCCAGCAGCTTGCGATCCTCGGCGTCCGGCGCGCGGCGCTGTTCGCGCAGCTCGTGGAAGCGCTGGCGGATGCGCTCCTGCTCCTGCGGCGGCAGCCGGCGGAACTGTTCGGCGCGTTCGCGCAGCCGCTCGCGCTCCTCCGGCGTCAGCCGACGGAAGCGGTCGCGCTTCTCGCGCATGTGCTTGCGCTCCTCCGGCGACATCTGGCGCCAATGTTCCAGGCGTGCGCGCGAATGCTCGCGCTGCTCGGGGCTGAGCTGCGACCAGCGCTCCGCGCCGCGCGCAAGGCGGTCCTGCTTCTCGCCGGGCAGGCCAGCCCAGTCGGCGCGCATCGGCTCCAGCACCTCACGCTGGGCGGGGCTGAGCTGGTCCCAGCCGGTGGCGGCCTGGGCCGGGCCGAGCAGCAGCAGGCCCAGCAGGGCGACGAGGCTAGCGAAGCTTCGCATCGGGCTTCTCATGGCGTTCATTCTGGTCCTTGTCCTTTGCGGGAGTGGCGGCGCGCCCGTCGAGCAGGCTCTGCGCCGCCTCGTCCGGCCACTCGGCCAGGAACTCCAGCAGCTCCGCGCTGGGCGAGGGCGCCTTGGGCGGCAACGCCGCCACCGCCAGGAACATCAGCGCTTCAAGCACGGCCCGCCTCCCGGTCCAGCCACTCGTACAGCTCCAGGTCCTGGTAGAACTCCGGCGACTGCTCGTCGGTCAGCACGTCCAGCGCCTCGGAGGCCACCGTGGTGGCCGGCACCTGCGGCAGCGGGGCGGTGGTCGGCGTGCCCGGCAGCCACAGGGCGGCCACCAGCACCGCCATGGCGGTGGCCGGCACGGCCCACAGCCAGGGCCGGGCAGGCGCCTGGGCGGCATCGATCGCGCGGGCGCGGGCGGCGCGCAGCTTCGCGCGGGTTGCAGTGTCCAGCTGTTCGCTGTCGCGCAGTGCGCGGCGCAGCGCTTCCATCCGGTCGTCGTGTTCGTGGTTCATGGCCAGACCCCCTCCAGTTCCTGGCGCAGCGCGGCCAGCGCGCGGTGCAGATGTGTCTTGACGCTGCCATCGCTGCAACCCATGGCGCGCGCCGTCTCCTCCACGCTGAGCCCCTCCCAGAGGCGCAGCTCGAAGGCTTCCCGCTGACGGGCCGGCAGCCCATGCAGCGCCTGTTCCAGGCGGCGCATCTGCTCGGCACGCTGAACATCCTCCTGTGGCCCGGCGCCGGGTTCGGCGATCAGGGCCATCGGATCTTCCTCATCTTCCTCGTCCCGGGCCGGGGCGCGCCAGAAGAACAGGCGGTTCTTCACCGTCTGCCGGCGCTGCCAGTCGCGGATGCGGTTCTCCAGGATGCGGTAGAACAGCGCCGGCCACTCCTCGGCGGGGCGGCCGGCATAGCGGCGCGACAGCTGCAGCATGGCGTCCTGCACCAGGTCCAGGGCCTCGTCGCGGTCGCGCGTGGCGATCTCGGCCATGCGGAAGGCGCGGCGTTCGACCGACGCCAGGAAGGCGTCGAGGGTCTGGAGATCGGCGGTGCTCACCCCGCCGAGTTTACTGTCCAGCGTCGTGTTTACGGTCACGGCGGCGTTCAATGCGGTCACCCTTGGCGTCCAGGCGGTTTTCCACGCGCTCGCCCTTGCGGTCCAGGCGGTCGTCCTTGCGGTCGCCACGGCGGTCCAGGCCGTTCTCGATCCGGTCGCCCTTCTTTTCCAGGCGCTCGGCCCGGGCGTCGTTGCCGTGGGCCTCGGCGCGGTCGGCCCGGTGGTCCATGCGGTCCTCGATGCGCTCACCCTTGGCATCCAGGCGGTCATTGATACGATCACCGCGGCGATCCAGGCGCTCCTCGATGCGTTCGCCCTTGGCGTCCAGGCGATCGTTCACGGGGCTGTCGGCCAGGGCCGGCGTCGCGGAAAGGGCCAGCGCCATCAGGCCGAAAACGGCGGATACTCGGCTACTCATGGGACAATCTCCGGGGTGATGTACTTGAGAGATAAAACGTGCCAGGGCCCGGTCGGTTGACCGCCCGCTTTTCGGTGCAGTGCAACATGCTTATGCACAACGGCGGTGCGCCCGAAGATTCGCGGAGGTCAAGCCTTGACAGCTTCACAATGCAGCAATGTCGGTAGAAGCCACTGAATTGCATAAGCTTATTTTTGAACTTGCAGAGTCGGAAAGATGGCGCTAGCCCGCCCCCACACAGGCCCTGATTCCCCGCCGGAACTATCCCCAAACTTATCCACAAGCCCGTGAGCCTCGAATTGGTGGCGGTTGCCGTTCCGGTCCCGCTCTACAAAACCTTCGACTACCTGGTGCCGTCCCGCCTGCGCGGACGGCTACAGGCGGGCATGCGCGTCAAGGTGCCCTTTGGGCGCCGGCATCTGGTGGGTATCGCCCTGGAAGCGCCGCGCGAAGCGGGCATGGACACCGAGGGCTACCGCCACGTCGAGGAACTGCTGGACGAGGAAGCCCTGCTGACCCGCGAGGTCCTGGGCTTGGCGCGCTGGGCCGCCGACTACTACCGCCACCCGCCGGGCGAGGTCGCCTGGGCCCTGCTGCCCGGCAACCTGCGCCGTGGCCAGCCGGCCCGCCTGCCGGAAGACCCCGGCCTGCAGCTGACCCGTTCCGGCGCCGCCGCCCTGGCCGAACTGCCCTCGCGCAAGAAGGCCCTGCGCGGACTGCTGCAGGCCTTGGGGCCGGGCCCGCAGCCGCGCTCGGCCCTGCCGCGCGGCCCGGCCCTGGCCACGGCCCTGGAATCGGGCTGGGTGGAGGCGGTACCGGCCACTGCACTGCCGTTTGCCCTGGCCGAGACCCCGCCGGAACTGACCCCCGAGCAAGGTGCAGCATTGGCCATGCTGCAGGAGGCAGCCGGCTTCGACGTGGCCCTGCTGCAGGGCGTCACCGGCAGCGGCAAGACGGAGCTCTACCTGCGCCGCGTGGCCGAGGTCCTGGAGCGCGGCGGCCAGGCCCTGGTGCTGGCGCCCGAGATCGGCCTGACCCCGCAGCTGGTGGCGCGCCTGCAGCAGCGCTTCGGCGAGGGGGTGGCGGCCTTCCACTCCGGCATGACCGACACCGAGCGCACCAAGAGCTGGCTGCGCGCCCGCAGCGGTGCCGCGCGGGTAGTGGTGGGCACGCGCTCCGCCGTGTTCCTGCCCTTCGCCCGGCTAGAGCTGATCGTCATCGACGAGGAGCACGACCCCTCCTACAAGCAGCAGGAAGGCTTCCGCTACTCCGCGCGCGACGTCGCCGTGCTGCGCGCCCAGCGCCTCGACATCCCCTTGATCCTGGGCAGCGCCACCCCCGCACTGGAGTCCCTGCACAACGCCCGGACCGGCCGCTACCGCCGCATCGAGCTGGCCGCCCGCGTCGGCCGCGGCGCCCCGCCGCAGGTGCGGGCGCTGGACCTGCGCGGCCAATTGCTGCAGCACGGACTGTCCACGCCGCTGCTCGACAAGGTGCAGCAACACCTCGACGCTGGCGGCCAGGCCCTGCTGTTCATCAACCGCCGCGGCTATGCGCCGATGCTGGTCTGCCACGACTGCGGCTGGATCGCGCCCTGCACGCACTGCGACGCGCGCATGACCCTGCACCGCGGACGCCGCCGCCTGATCTGCCACCACTGCGGCACGCAGCAACCCACGCCCACGTCCTGCCCCAGCTGCGGCTGCAAGAACCTGCAGCCGGTCGGCGAAGGCACCGAGCGCATCGAGGACGCCCTGCGCAACCGCTTCCCGATGGTCCGCACCGAGCGCTTCGACTCCGACCGCCTGACCAGGAAAGGCGAGCTGGAACAATTGCTTGCCGGCATCCACAGCGGCGACATCCGCATCCTGGTCGGCACCCAGATCCTGGCCAAGGGCCATGACTTCCCCGGCCTGTCGCTGGTCGGCATCGTCAGCGCCGACCAGGCCCTGTATGGCGCCGACTTCCGCGCCGTGGAACGCATGGGCCAGCTCGTCACCCAGGTCGCCGGCCGCGCCGGCCGCAGCGCCGGCATCCAGGGCGACGCCGCCCCGCCCGCCGAAGTGCTGCTGCAGACCCATGAACCCGAGCATCCCGCCCTGCAGCAATTGATGCAGGGCGGTTACCCCGCCCTGGCCGAGCTGCTGCTGGGCGAGCGCGAGGCCGCCGGCCTGCCGCCGTACTCCCACCTGGCCCTGCTGCGCGCCGAGTCCATGGACGCCGGCCTGCCCCTGCGCTTCCTCGCCGCCGCCCGCGAACTGCTGGAGCCCCACGCCGAGGGCGTGATGCTGTCCGACCCGGTGCCGGCCCTGATGGAAAAGCGCGGCGGCTACACCCGCGCCCAGCTCCTTCTGCAGTCCGGCAGCCGCGCCGCCCTGCAGAAACTGCTGGCCGCCTGCGTCACGCGGCTGGATGGCTTGCCGGAGGCCAGGAAGGTGCGCTGGTCCGTCGACGTAGATCCGGCGGATTTGTTTTAGCGACTTTTAGCTGTTCTTCCCGAACCGTTCACACCGAGTAGCGCCGCGAAGCGTCGCGTATCGAGGTGCCTCCGGGCCATGCCTCGATACACCCGGATCCGATCATCCCGAGTGGCCCGCCTTGGCGGGTTGTATCGAGAGACGCGGCACTCGGCATGAACGGTGCGGGATTTACCCTGCCAGGCTCCGCCCGAAAATCAGCGTCAGCACCCCCAGCACCACGAACAACCCCGCCGCCGCGAACCGGATCGGCTTCAGCGGCAGCTTGGCCGCCAGGGCCGCGCCCAGGAACACCACCGGCACGTCGGCCAGCAGCATGCCGGTGGTGGTACCGGCGACCACCTGGAACAACGCGTCGTACTTCACCGCCAGCACGGTGGTGGCGATCTGGGTCTTGTCGCCGATCTCGGCCAGGAAGAAGCAAACCGTGGTGATCCAGAACACGCTGCTGCCGGCGCGCTCGGCCTCGCCCTGTTCCACGGTGTCGGGCTTGAGTGCCCACAGGCCCACGGCGATGAAGGAAAAGCCGACGATCCACGGCAGCCAGGCCGGGTCCAGCAGGTTGCGCAGCCACTGGCCGGCGATGCCAGCCAAGGCATGGTTGAACACGGTGGCGACGAGGATGCCGGCGATCAGCGCCCAGGGGCGGTGCGGGAAACGGCTGGCGAGCAGCAGGGCGAGCAGCTGGGTCTTGTCACCGATCTCGCCGAGGAACACGGCGCCGGTGGAGACGAAGAAAGCTTCCAATTGAATACTCCGGCCGGGCGCAAGATGGACAAGACATCCACGCAGGCGCCCGGCGGCGCAGCATGGCTGTCTTGGTCTCGCATGCCGGATTGGCTGGATGCACCATGGCCATGAGGGCCAAGTATGTTGACGCATCCCCCTGCCGAGGCAGGGCGCTACTCCCCAAAAACGGCCCTGACTATATCCAAATCCGACCAATAAGCCCATGACCGAGGCCCGGGCCGGCTACAATTCCTGCCTTAAACCCCTGATTCAACGCTGATGAAAGCCCATTTGCACGATCTGCTGCGCGCCGCCCTCGACGCGCTGCTGGCCGAGGCCGGCGCCACCGCCGAGCCGGCCATCCAGCTGGACGCCACCAAGGACGCCAAGTTCGGTGACTTCCAGACCAACCTCGCCCTGCAGCTGGCCAAGCCGCTGGGGCAGCCGCCGCGCGCCGTCGCCGAGAAGCTGGTGCAGAAGCTGCCGGCCTCCGCCCAGGTGGCCAAGGTGGAGATCGCCGGCCCCGGCTTCATCAACTTCTTCCTGAACAAGTCGGCCTTCCAGGCGGTGGTCGCCGAGGTGCTCAAGCAGGGCGCCGACTACGGCACCGATCGCAGCGGCAAGGCCGGCAAGATCATGGTGGAGTTCGTCTCCGCCAATCCCACCGGGCCGATGCACGTGGGCCACGGCCGCGGCGCCGCCTACGGCGACAGCATCTGCAACCTGCTGGCCGCCACCGGCTGGACGGTGTGGCGCGAGTACTACATCAACGACGCCGGCCGCCAGGTGGACATCCTCGCGATCTCGGTGTGGCTGCGCTACCTGGAACTCTGCGGCGTCACGCTGCCCTTTCCCAAGCGCGGCTACCCGGCCGACTACATCCGCCGCACCGCGCAGAAGGTGAAGGACGCCCATGGCGATTCGCTGAAGCATGAAGCCGCCGCGGTGCTCGACGGCCTGGCCGCCGAGCCGGTGGTGCCCGAGGGCGCCAGCGACAAGCAGAAAGACGAGATCAAGCTGCAGCAGGAAGCCTACGCCGACACGCTGATCACGCGTGCGCGCAGCCTGCTGGGCGAGGGCTATGCGCAACTGCAGCGCATCGCGCTGGACGACCAGCTCGGCACCATCCGCAAGACCCTGTCCGACTTCAATGTCGGCTTCGACCAGTGGTCCTCCGAGGCTGAGCTGGTGAAGAGCGGCTTCGTGCAGAAGGCCATCGGCCTGCTGCGCGAGAAGGGCCTGGTCTACGACAAGGACGGCGCGGTCTGGATGAAGACCGAGGCCTACGGTGATGAAAAGGACCGCGTGCTGGTGAAGGCCGACGGCGCCGCCACCTACTTCTGCAACGACCTGGCCTATCACGTCGACAAGCTCGACCGCGGCTGGAACCTGCTGATGGACGTCTGGGGCGCCGACCACCACGGCTACATCGCCCGCGTGCGCGCCGCCATCGAGGCCCTCACCGGCCGCAAGGATGCGCTCAACGTCCAGCTGATCCAGTTCGTCACGCTGTCCTCCGGCCGCATGGGCAAGCGCAGCGGCAACTTCGTCACGCTGCAGGACCTGATCGACGAGGCCGGCACCGACGCCACGCGCTTCTTCTACCTGATGCGCGGCCACGAGCAGCACCTGGAATTCGACATCGACCTGGCGCGCTCGCAGACCACCGACAACCCGGTGTTCTACGTGCAGTACGCGCACGCGCGCATCTGCCGCGTGTTCGACCAGCTCGCCGAGAAGGGCGGCAGCTTCGACCAGGCCGCCGGCCTCGCCGCGCTGCAGCGCCTGGACAACGAGCACGAGAAGAACCTGCTGACCCTGCTCAACCGCTACCCCGAGACGCTGCGCCGCGCCGCCGCGGACTACACGCCGCACAGCCTGGTGTTCTTCCTCAAGGAACTGGCCGAAGGCCTGCACAGCTACTACAACGTGCATCGCTTCCTGGTGGAAGACGACGCCGAGCTGCAGAACGCGCGCCTGGCCCTGATCAGCGCCGTGGCGCAGGTGCTGCGCAATGCATTGGGCATCCTGGGCGTCAGCGCCCCCGAGAAGATGTACCGCGAAGAGACACAGGAATCCTGAATGGCACGCGACTACGCACACTCACCGAAGCGGGGCGGCCGCCAGGCCAAGGGCCGTGGCGGCGGTGGTGGCGGCATGCCCGGCTGGGTCTGGCTGGTGTTCGGCCTCGCCATCGGCCTGGTCGTGGCGGCCTTCGTCTACATCAAGCGCCCGACCGGCGGCCTGCCCAGCGCGCAGACCGTTGAAGAACCGGCAGCGGAACCTGCTGCCAAGCCGAAGAAGGAACCCAAGGAAGCGGTGAAGCTGCCGCCCAAGGAGAAAGCGCGCTTCACCTTCTACGAACTGCTGCCCAGCGAGGAAGTGGTCGTGCCGCGCGGCGACAAGGAAGCCGCCAAGGCTCCTGCCGCCTCCGGCGACGGCTCCACCTACGTCATCCAGGTCGCCTCCTACCGCGATCGCGAAGAAGCCGACAAGCAGAAGGCCAGCCTCGCCCTGCTAGGCATCGAGTCGCGCATCGAGACGGTCACCATCGACGGCTCCGAGACCTTCTACCGCGTGCGCGTCGGTCCGCTGAAGGACTTCGGCAAGGTGCAGATCATCAGCAACCGCCTGGAAGACAATGGCATCCAGGCGATGGTGGTGAAGGTTAAGTAGCGCTGCTACGCCCTCTTTCGTCAGCGAGAGAGGAAAACCGTAGGGTGGGCTAAGCGTAAGCGTGCCCACCAGCGAAGTGCGTGCATGCACGGTGGGCACGCTTACGCTTAGCCCACCCTACGACACCAAAGCACGATCAGGGACGTATCCCTAGGGCGTACAGCGCGGCGCACAGTGCCGCAGCGACAGCAGCCGCCAGCAGCCACTTCAGCGGCGGGCTTTCACCCACCTGCCCTGTCGACTTTGATGGCTTCGGTGGCCGCATCGCGTCCACTGCCGCTTTGGCTTCCTTCAGGCCCAGGCCGGTCTGCTGTCGCAGCAGCTTGATCGCCTCGATCACCTGACCCTCCGCCGCCAAACGCCGTACGTCGTCGTCGCCCCCAACGGTGGCGGGCCTGACCGCATGGCGGATCACGGCCTCGAGCGCCTCAGGCGAGGCATCGCGCTCGATGAAATCCTTGGTTTCCTTCAGGCTCATGCCGCTGGCTTCGCGCAGCAGCTTGATCGCTTCGATCTTCTTGCCCTGGCGAACCAGTTCGGCGCTTTCCTTGGCGTCGCTCATTGCTTCTCCCGGATTTCATCACGCACCCCCATCGTCATACCGGCGAAAGCCGGCATGACGCGCCCCGTACTTCCGGATCAGGCCGAAACGGCGGCCGGTATCACCGCTACCGGGTCCAGCCGATAGTAATCCGCCAGCAACGCGTACAGCTCCGCGTGATGCCGCTGCAGTTCCTGCGGTCGCTGGAAGAATGCCTCCGTGACCACGCCGAAGAATTCGCCCGGGCTCTCGGCGCCGTAGGGGTCCAGCACCGGCGGGCGGCGGTGGCGCTGCAGGCGGGCGTATTCCTTCTGCATCACCTCGGACCAGCGGCCGTAGTCCTGCAGGCGCGGCGCGCCCTCCATGCCGTGCTCCTCGTCATCCAGCTGGTGCGCAAACTCGTGCACCACCACGTTGACGCTGTCGCCCTGCTGCGCGGCTTCCACGTCGGTCCAGGACAGCAGCACGCGCTCGCCGGCCCAGGATTCGCCGAGGCGCTCCTCGGGCTCATCCGGTACCAGGCCCATTTCGTCGGGCTCGGTCTGCGGCACCAGGAAGGCGTCGGGGTAGAGCAGCACGCTGCGCAATTCGGGGAACACCTGTGCGTCCGGGCGCAGCAGCAGCAGGGCCGCATAGCCGGCGATGGCCAGGCGCTGCTCGTCACCGACCTGCTCCAGGCCGCCGCAGGGCACGAAGCGCTTGGTCTTCAGGAAGGTTTCGACACGGGATTCGTACAGGGCGCTCAGTTCCGGCGGCACCCAGGCCGAGGGCGGCACCAGCTCCGCCAACCGCTGCTGCCATTGCGCGGGCAGGGGCTCGGCCGGCAACGGTGTCGGCCGGAACAGGCGCCACAGCGCCAGCGCGAGGCCGGCAACCACGAGAAAGCCGATCAGTCCCTGCGCGTCGCTCACCAGAAGCCGCGCGGTTTGTCGGGACTGTTTTCCTCGGCCTTTTCCTTGGCCTCCATCTCCTTCTGGCGCTTCTTCACCGACTCGCTGACGCGCAGACGGTAGGCTGAGACAGCCCGCAGGGTCGCGAAGGGCCCGGCCAGCAGGATGACCACCAGTACGGCAACCCAGAAAAATTCAGCACCCATGGCAGCCTCCTGCTAGCAGGCTAAAGGGCCTGCAGGTTTGCGACCGACAACAACAGCCACTTGTTCCCGGAAGTCTTGAATTTGACCTCGGCGCGGGCCCGGTCGCCATCGCCGTCGAAGCTCAGGATGGTGCCTTCGCCGAACTTGGCATGCTTCACGCGCTGGCCCAGGGTAAAGCCGCCGGGGCCGAAGCTGCTTTCCTTGAGCTGGGTCCGCGCCATGTTCTGGCGGTCGTAGCCGGCATAGCCGCCGCGCGGGTATTCGTCGCTGCTGCGGCCGCCGCCGCTGTTGCCGTAGCCACTACCGTACCCACCACCGCCGCCGCTCCCGCCACCACGCGAATAGCCGCCGCCGTAGCTGGGCTCGCGCGGCATGAAGGCCGGGCGCAGCACCTGGGCGCGCGGGCGTGTCTCCTGCAGGGTCTCGGAGGGAATCTCCTTGAGGAACTGCGAGGGGCTGCCAATCTGCTCGACGCCATGCACGCGGCGCACCTCGGCGTAGCTCACGTAGAGATTCTCGCGGGCGCGGGTGATGCCGACGTAGCACAGGCGGCGCTCTTCCTCGATGTTGCCCTCCTCGATGGAGCGCATGTTGGGGAACAGCCCGTTCTCCACGCCCACCAGGAACACCACCGGGAACTCCAGGCCCTTGGCCGCATGCAGCGTCATCAGCTGCACGGACTCCTCGCCCGGGCCGGCCTGTTGCTCGCCCGCTTCCAGCGAGGCATGCGCCAGGAAATTGGTCAGCGGGTCCATCTCCGGCAGCTGGTCGTCGCCCTGCGGCAGGGGCAGCAGCTCGAAGCCGCGCGCGGCGCTGACCAGTTCGTCCAGGTTCTCCAGGCGTGCCTCGGCCTGCTCGCCCTTTTCCTTGCGGTAGTGGTCACGCAGGCCGGTACGGGCGATCACCAGCTCGGCGAGCTGCGACAGCGGCAGGTCCTTGCCTTCGGTGGCGATGGCCTCGATCAGCGCCGCGAACTGGTTCACCGCATTGGCGGAGCGCCCCAGGTGCTGCTGGCCCAGCCGGGACGCCGCCCACAGCGAGATGTCCTGCTCGCGCGCCCAGAGGCGCAGCTTTTCCACCGTGGTGGCGCCGATGCCGCGTGGCGGCGTGCCCACGGCGCGCTCGAAGCTGGCATCGTCGTCGCGGTTGTGCAGCAGCCGCAGGAAGGCCATCGCATCCTTGATTTCCTGGCGCTCGAAGAACTTCAGGCCACCGGTGATGCGGTAGGGGATGCGGTTGCGGATCAGGATTTCTTCCACCACGCGCGACTGCGCGCTGGTGCGGTAGAGCACCGCGTGATCGTTGTAGCGGCGACGCCCGTCCACGCCATCGCGGATGCGGTTGATGACGAACTCCGCCTCGTCGTATTCGTTGAAGGCGGCATAGAGCTGGATCGCCTCGCCGTCGCCGCCGTCGGTCCACAGGTTCTTGCCCAGGCGCCCGCTGTTCTTCGCGATCAGCCCGTTGGCCGCGCGCAGGATGGTGCCGGTGGAGCGGTAATTCTGCTCCAGGCGGACCACCTCGGTGCCAAGGAAATCCCGCTGCAGGTGCAGCATGTTCTCCACGCGCGCACCGCGCCAGGAGTAGACCGACTGGTCGTCATCACCCACCGCGAACAGCACGCCGCGATCACCGGCCAGCACGCGCAGCCAGTCGTACTGCAGCTTGTTGGTGTCCTGAAACTCGTCCACCAGCACGTGGCGGAAACGCGTGCGGTAGTGGCGCTGGATGTCCGGGTTGTCGCGGCAGATCTCGTAAGCGCGCAGCAGCAGCTCGGCGAAGTCCACCAGCCCCGAGCGGCGGCACTGCTCCTCGTAGGCGGTGTAGATGCGCACGTACTGGCGCATGGCGTAGTCGCCGGTGTCCTGGACGTGCTCCGGACGCTCGGCTTCTTCCTTGCGCGCGTTGATCCAGCCGGTCAGCGCCTTGGCCGGGTACTTGTCCTCGTCCAGGTCCAGCGCCTTGATCACGCGCTTGACCAGGCGCTGCTGGTCGTCCGCATCGAGGATCTGGAAGTTCTGCGGCAGCTTCGCTTCCTTCCAGTGCAGGCGCAGCATGCGATGCGCGATGCCGTGGAAGGTACCGACCCACATCGAGCGCACCGGCACGTTGATCAGCTGCTCGATGCGGCCGCGCATCTCGTTGGCGGCCTTGTTGGTGAAGGTCACCGCCAGCACCGACTGCGGCGAGACCCCTTCCACCGCGATGATCCAGGCCACGCGATGCGTCAGCACCCGCGTCTTGCCCGACCCGGCACCCGCCAGCACCAGCCGGTGCTCCGGCGGCGCCGTCACCGCCTCGAGCTGGGCGGGATTGAGGTCGCGGGTGAGGGCGGCGACGCGGGGATCGGTGGGGGGGAGGAAATCCATGGGGTATTTTAGCCCTTAGATGGCGGAAGCCGGGGCTTGGTGGCGGAATCCGTTCATGCTTCGACAGGCTCAGCACGAACGGATTCTTCTAGCCTTGGCTACACTTGAACGAGCTCTCCAGCCGTTCGCCCTGAGCCTGTCGAAGGGTGAATGGCCGCCACCGGACCCCGCTCATCGCCTTCTGGACCTACATCCTGCAATGCGCCGACGGCTCGTACTACACGGGGCATACGGATGAGCTCGAGCGCCGCATCGGCCAGCATCAGGCCGGCGAGATTTCCGGTTGCTACACCCTGGACAAGCGGCCGGTGCGCCTGGCCTGGTCACAGGACTTCCCGAGCCGCGAAGAGGCCCTGGCCGCCGAGCAGCAGATCAAGGGCTGGAGCCGTGCCAAGAAGGAAGCGCTAATGCGCGGGGACTGGGGAGGTATCTCCCGTCTGGCGCGCTCCAAATCCGTCCGCACTTCGACAAGCTCAGTGCGAACGGATTTGAAGGGCGAGGGGAGCTAAACCCAGCCCCGTTCGTGCTGAGCCTGTCGAAGCATGAACGGCCCAGGCCCCGCGATCCCGACGAAAGCCTAGAACACCACCACCTGCCTGACCGCCAACCCCGCCGCCAGCTTGTCGAAGGCCTCGTTGATGTCTTCCAGCCGGATGGTCTGCGTCAGCAGCTTCTCCACCGGCAGCTGCCCGGCTTGGTGCAGGGCAATGAAACGCGGGATGTCGCGCATGGGCACGCAGGAGCCCAGGTAGGAACCCTTCACCGTGCGCTCTTCCGCCACCAGGCTCACCGCGGAGACGGAGAACTGCTTGGACGGATGCGGCAGGCCGACGGTGATGGTGGTGCCGCCGCGGCGGGTGGCGGCGTAGGCCTGGGCCAGCACCTGCTCGTGGCCGACGCTCTCGATGGCGTGGTGCACGCCGCCGGCCGTGGCCTCCTTGATCAGCGCCGCCACGTCCACGCCGGGGCCGGCCTGGATGCAGTGGGTGGCGCCCAGCTCGCGGGCCAGTTCCAGCTTCTGCGGCACTACGTCCACCGCCACCAGTGGATAGGCGCCAGCGGCCTTGGCGCCGAGCACGGCGGACAGGCCCACACCGCCCAGGCCGAACACGGCCACGCTCTCGCCGGGGGCGACGCGGGCGGTGTTCACCACGGCGCCCATGCCGGTCATCACCGCGCAGCCGAACAGCGCGGCGATCTCGGGCTTCAGCGACGGATCGATCTTCACCGCGGAGCGCGCCGACACCACGGTGTGATCGGCGAAGGCGGAGACGCCCAGGTGATGGTTCAGCGGCTCTGCGTCATGCCAGCGGCGCTCGCCGGACAGCAGCGTGCCGGCGACGTTGGCCTTGGCGCCCGGCTCGCAGAGCGCGGGGCGGCCGCTGGCGCAGGGCAGGCAGTGGCCGCAGACCGGCACGAAGGAGAACACCACGCGGTCGCCGGGCTTCAGGTCCAGAACGCCGTCGCCGGCCTGCACCACCTCGCCCGCCGCCTCGTGGCCCATGACCATCGGCATCACGCGCGGGCGCGAGCCGTCGATCACCGACAGGTCGGAATGGCAGAGGCCCGCGGCCAGCACCTTGACCAGGATTTCGCCAGGGCCCGGCGGGTCCAGCTCCACGGTCTCGATCACCAGGGGCTTGGATTGCGCATAGGGGGCGGGCAGGCCCATCTGGCGCAGCACGGCGGCACGGACTTTCATGCGGTCTCCTTCTGCAGCTGGGTCAGCGCGGCGCGCAGGGGCTCGGGCAGCGCCGCCGGGCGGCGCGTCTCGCGATCCACGAAGACATGGATGAACCAGCCTTCGGCCGCCGGCTTTTCATCGTCGCCGCGGAACAGGCCGATCTCGTAGCGCACACTGGAGTTGCCCAGCTTCACCACGCGCAGGCCGGCGTTCACCGTGTCCGGGAACTCCAGCGGTGCGTCGAAGCGGCAGTGCGACTCCACGCAGAGGCCGATGTTGGGGCCCCTGTGGATGTCCAGCCCGCCCACGCGGATCAGGTAGGTGTTGATGACCGTGTCGAAGTAGCTGTAGTACTCGACGTTATTGACGTGGCCGTAGACGTCGTTGTCCTTCCAGCGGGTGGTGATGGCCTGGAAGTGCGGGTAGCCGGCGCGGACGCTCATGTCTTCTCCTGATCCTTCCCCGCATTGGACACGCGGGGCAGGTCAGCCGGCAAGGGCGCGGGCGCCAAAGAGCCGGTCGCGCGCGCCAATCCACCCCGCTATACCGGGACCGGGACTATGCCGTCGGCACCGTGCCCCCGTCGATCACCAGCTCGGTGCCCGTGATCGTCGCCGCCCGCGGCGAGGCAACGAAGGCGATCAAATTTGCCACTTCCGCGGGCTTCGACGGGCGCCCGATGGGAATGCCGCCCAGTGACTGCATGATGATCTGCTTGCCACCCTCGTAGTCGGTTCCCGCCTCCGAGGCGAGTCTTTCCGCCAGGGCGACCGAAGCTTCCGTCTCGACCCAGCCTGGAGAAACGCGCACCACGCGAATACCCTTGGGCGCCACTTCCTTGGACAGGCTCTTGCTGTAGGTGGACAGCGCCGCCTTGGCGGCGGCATAGGCGGTCGTCGCCTCCGGCAGCGGCAGCCGGTTCTGGATCGAGGTGACATGGATGATGACCCCTGAGCCCTGCCGGATCATGCCGGGCAGCAGGGCGCGGTCCAGTCGCACGGCGGGGAACAGGTTGAGATCGAGTTCCCGTGCCCACTCGTCCTCGCCCAGCGCCGCGAAGCCGCCACCCGGCGAGGACGAGCCGCCCAGGACGTGGACGATGATGTCCACGCCGCCGAGGCGCTGCTCGACCGCCTCGGCAAGCGCGGTGCAGCCCTCTGCCGTCGTGAGATCGGCAGCGACAAACATCTCCGGCGGCAAGGGGCCGACATGCGAACGCGCGCTGGCGATGACGCGCGCGCCGAGTTCACGGAACAGTGCGACGACGGCTCCTCCGACACCCTGGGTCCCCGCGGTGACCAGCACGCGCCGGTCCTTCAGTTGCAGGTCCATGCTCATGCGTGGATCTCCAGCGCCGAGATCCGCCCGCCGTCCAGGCGGAAAACATGCTCGAGCTGCACCGGGCTCCCGGGGAAGTTTCCAGTGACTTCGACGGCGACCTTGACGACGGCCCCCTCGGGCGACATCGCCTTCGGGACACTGCGGTAGTCGAACTTCTCCTGCGCGGCCCGCAGCCAGGAGCCGATGGCGTCCGGCCCCCGGTGAACCTGGCCTTCGTCATGCACGAGCGCATCGTGGGTGAAGCAACCCGCCAGCAGGGCTTGATCGGTGCCGTTGCTGATCTCGAAGAACCTGCTGATGGGGTCGGGGAGTCGAATATTCATGGTGGCCTCTGGCGGGAAAATTCCGGTCCGGGAATCTTCGCCATACACTCCACCGTCAACAAGAACGCACGAAAAAGTGAGTTACGCACTCATGGGAAAGGTCCATACACCGGAAACGGCAGCCAACGGCGTCACCGAGGCCCTGGGCTTTATCGAGGGGCGCTGGAAGCTGATCATCCTGTTCCACCTGTTCGACGGCAAAGTGCAGCGCTACTCGGATTTCGAGCGGCTCATCCCCGGCATCTCGCAGAAAATGCTAGCGCAGCAGTTGCGACAGCTGGAGGCCGACGGGATCGTGGCGAGAAAGCTGTATCCCCAGGTGCCACCGAAGGTGGAATACCGTCTCACGCCCTGGGGGCAGTCGCTGTGTCCGGCCCTGGATGCCCTGCTCACCTGGGTGGAGCAGCGGCAGGCACCTGCGGCTGACACCGCGAGCGCCTGAACGCCTCAGTCCAGCAGCGGTGCCAGCGAGCGTGGGCGCCAGCGGTAGACCTCGAGGTCGATCTTGCCCTTCACGATCTTGACGCCCTCGTTCTTCAGGCGCTTGAGCTGCTCGCGGTTGCCACGACTGCCTTCGGGCATGGAGCTCTTGCCCTGGGCGTTGATGATGCGGTGCCAGGGGATTTCCATGCCGGGCGGCACGTGGGCCAGGGCCTGGGCGGTGAGGCGTGGGCGCTTGACGAAGCCGGCCTCGGCGGCGACCTGGCCGTAGGTGGCGACGCGGCCCAGCGGCACGCGGCGGATGACGGCCCAGATCTTCTCGAAGTCTTCCTGCAGCTTGCCCATCAGATGCTCTCCGTCTCGACCACGGCCAGCGTGACCGTCGCCTTGGACTGCAGCTCGCGGCGGCCGTCGTCGAACACGCCCCAGACCGAGGACTCCACCACGCTGATGCGGCGGCCGGGCTTGAGCACCTCGGACTCGCAGCGGTAACGCGGCGCGCGGCCGGGGCGCAGGATGTTGATCTTGAACTCCACCGTCAGCACGGCCTGGCCCGGCTGCAGCAGCGTGGTGGCGGCGGCACCGGCGGTGTGGTCGGCCAGGGTCGCGGCGGCACCGGCATGCAGCAGGCCGTGGTGCTGCGTGAGATGCGGTGCCAGCGCGAACTCCGCGACGAGGCGCCCCGGCCCGGCTTCCACCACCTGGGCTCCGAGGTTCTGGATGTAGGGCGCCGCGGCGTAGATGCGGCGGGCTTCGTCGATGGCGGCGAGCTGCGCAGGATCGGCGGACATGGACGGCATCCGGAGCGCGGCGGAGTGCCGCGCGAGGATCATAGCGCCGTGGATCGGCAACGTGGGAGCGACGCGAGACGCGATCTTCTGGCTTGAAAATATCGCGACTCGCGTCGCTCCCACAGAAGAAGGCGCAGCGATCGGGCGGCCCTTGTTGCGCTCGGGGGAGCGCCTTGTAGGAGCGGCTGTTAGCCGCGAAGGTGTTCGCGGCTAACAGCCGCTCCTACAAGAGGAATCTCAGGCCAGGATGCTTTTCAGCGCCGTCACCAGCGCCTCGCACTGCTCGTCCGTGCCGATGGTGATGCGCAGGAACTGGTCGATGCGTGCACTCTTGAAGTGGCGCACGATGATCTTGCGCTCGCGCAGCGCGGCGGCGAGCTGGGCGGCATCCCGCGCGGGGTGGCGGGCGAAGACGAAGTTGGCGGCCGAGGGCAGCACTTCGAAACCCAGAGCGGCGAGCTGGCCGGTCAGGCGTTCGCGGCTGGCGATCACGGCTCGGCGGGTCTGGTCGAAGTAGGCGCGGTCCTGCATCGCGGCCGTGGCACCGGCCTGGGCGACGCGGTCCAGCGGGTAGGAGTTGAAGCTGTTCTTGATGCGCTCCAGGCCGTCGATCAGCTCCGGGTGACCCAGCGCGTAGCCCACGCGCATGCCCGCGAGCGAGCGCGACTTGGACAGCGTCTGCACCACCAGCAGGTTCGGGTAGCGGTCCACCAGCGCCGCGGCGGACTCGCCGCCGAAGTCGATGTAGGCCTCGTCGATCACCACCACCGAAGCCGTGTTGGCCTTGAGGAGCGTCTCGATCTCGGCCAGCGACAGCAGGCAGCCGGTAGGCGCGTTCGGGTTGGGCAGGATCACGCCGCCGTTGGGCTGCGCGTAGTCCGCCACGCGGATGTTGAAGGACTCGTCCAGCGCAACCTTGGTGAACGCCACGCCGTAGAGGCCGCAGTACACCGGGTAGAAGCTGTAGGTGATGTCCGGGAACAGGATCGGCCGCTCGTGCTGCAGCAAACCCTGGAACACGAAAGCCAGCACCTCGTCGGAGCCGTTGCCGACGAACACCTGCGCGGCCTTCAGCCCATGGAAGTCGGCGATGGCACCCTTCAGCGCGTCGGCGTTCGGATCCGGGTAGAGGCGCAGGGCGTCGTTCACCGCGGAGGCCATGGCCGCCATCGCTTGGGGCGAGGGCGGGTAGGGGTTCTCGTTGGTGTTGAGCTTGATCAGGTCCGCGATCTTGGGCTGCTCGCCCGGGACATAGGGCGTCAGGCCGCGGACCACGGCGCTCCAGTACTGGCTCATGCCGCGATCCTTAGAGTTCGACCTGCGATTCTTTCTTGTCGAGCTTGCCGCGCATGCGGATGTTGAGCATCTCGACGCCGACCGAGAAGGCCATGGCCACGTAGATATAGGCCTTGGGCACGTGGAAGCCCGCGCCCTCGGCGATCAGCACCATGCCGATCATGATCAGGAAGGACAGCGCCAGGATCTTGATGGTGGGGTGACGTTCCACGAAGCGGCCCACCGCGCCGGCGAAGAACATCATCACGCCGATGGCGATGATGATGGCGGTCACCATGACGGGGACGTTGTTGGTCATGCCCACGGCGGTGATGACGGAGTCCAGCGAGAACACGATATCCAGGATCATGATCTGCACGATGACCGAGGCGAAGCTGACGCTGACCACCTTGCCGATCACGTCTTCGGGGCCGTGGCCGTCGCCTTCCACCGACTCGTGGATCTCCAGCGCGCTCTTGCCCAGCAGGAACAGACCGCCGCCGATCAGGATGATGGCGCGGCCGGACACACCGAAGTCGCCGATGTGGAACAGCGGCTGGGTCAGCTGCGCTACCCAGGCCAGCGACATCAGCAGCGCGATGCGCGTGAGGCAGGCGCCGGCCAGGCCGATGGTGCGGGCGCGGGCGCGCTGATGCTCCGGCAGCTTGTTGGCCATGATCGACAGGAAAATGATGTTGTCGATGCCGAGCACGATTTCGAGCGCGGCGAGCGTGATCAGGGCGATCCAGAGTTCGGGAGAGGTCAGGAATTCCATGGCAGTCAGGGCCTTATTGAGGGGCGCATTCTAGCTGAGGCGTTTGGAGGGTCTGGACCTTTGGTTGGCAAGTCATTGATGTGGCTATTGAATTTCTAATAACCCCTGCCGGCCGCTTCACGCTGGGGAGCGATGCGGCGTGGCGGGTGGGGAGGGGCCCGTGGCGTGCCTCGATACGCCGCTACGCGGCACTCGGCATGAACGGGTTTGGGGGTTAGGGAGTGGGTCGCAATACACGCGGACCGTTCATTCCGGGTGATCCGCCATGGCGGATCGTATCGAGGGACGCTGGCACTCGACTGAACCAACTGGGGATGGAGCGGGCCCACTGCCCTGACGCCACGCTGGCCAGTGGAAGCGGAAACGGGAATTGGTGCTTGCTGTGCTGGAGCGGGGCGGGATTAAAAATCGCCGCCCGTCCCTATGGCGGGACGTGACGGCAATGTGCTCCCCCCTACAACTCCGCTGAAGGCCCCGCCCCGGTTTGCGCACCGGGCGAGCCCTGCATCTGGAATCCCGCCTTCGCGGCGCGAAGACGGGCTACATGATCGGGATCCAGTTCTCCCTGCCGTTGCGGCAGAGAGGACCGATGGCAAGAGATTAGAGAGCGGGCCTGCGCATGACAAGCAGAAAAACCAGCTCTATACCCTCTGTCACCACCAGGCCGGCCTCTCCTTTTCCAGAGAGGCCGGACAATCCGGATTACAGCGTCTTCAGGTATTCGATGACGGCCTTGCGCTCCTGCTCGGTCAGCACGTCGCTGAAGTCGTGGCCGGCGTTGCTGTTGCCGAGGATGCGTGTGTCATACACAAGGCGCTTGTCGAAGCCGCCCGGCGTGGGATCGGGCAGGATCACCAGGCCCGCGTAGCTCACCGTGCTGTTCAGCAGGTTCTGCACGATCTGCACGATGGACGGGTTGTCGCGCGCCACCGGGTTGCAGTTGAGCAGCAGGTTGCCCGGCATGTCACCGCAGGCCAGCACCTCGTGCTTCCAGCCCACCGCCTTGAAGTCGTAGGCCTCGCCCAGGCGCTGGTCGAAGCCGGTGATGCCGTCCACGGTCTGCAACTGGCGGCGCCAGATGGGCCGGCGCTGGGAGGAATCCAGCAACTGCTCCAGCGTGGGCACCGAGCCGTTGTGCAGGTAGGGCGCGGTGGCCCAGACACCGTACAGCGGCGGCGCCTGGTAGCCGATGAACTCCTTCTGCCAGCCGCAGACGCCCACCGGGCGCAGCGGGTTCATGTCGTCCAGCAGCTCCACGGCGGGATTCTTGTCGTCCGGCGAGACGTAACCCTCCACGCCTTCCGGGTAACCCCAGTAGGTGGTGTCCCACTGCAGGCGCAGCGTGGGCGTGAGCATGTCGGAGCGCGCGGGATCGGTGCCGATCACGTTCAGCGCCACGATATGGCCCGCCACGCCTTCCAGGTCCGGCGAGTCCAGGTAGTTCTCGTCATGCACGTAGCGCGGCGAGTACACGCCGTGGCAGCTCGCGCAGGAACCGTTGCCGCCCGCCGGCTTGGGCCGCGGGTTCTCCAGGCCCTGGGCCCAGAGGTCCTTGCTGTGGAACAGCACGGCGCCCTGCTTCGCCAGCTCGGGGTCCACGTCACGCGGATACGGCGGCGAGCGCAGCGACAGGAAGAAGGCTTCCAGGTCCTGGTCGTACTGCTCCACGCGGTCGCGGTAGTACTTGCCGTCCAGGCTGATCAACTGCCCGAACTCGCCGGGGCCGGCGGCCATGATGATGCGCGTGCTGTCATTGGAGACACCGGCGTCGAAGAACTTGCGCGGGCGCGAGCCCATGTTCCACCAGGCCGGCGTGTCCTGCGTGTGGGCCAGCGGATGCGCCACGTCGAGCACGCCGCCCAAGGGGTTCTTGGGATTGACGAACATCTTCACCGGGATGGGATTCAGGCCCAGGCTGTCCACGTCCAGGATGGTGTTCAGCAGCTCGAATGCACCCACCGCGTTGTTCTGGCCGCGCTGCTGCACGCCGATGTTGAACAGCGTGCCCACGTCCAGCGTCGGCAGGATGGGCGCCAGGATGGTGTTGGCCCAGGGCGCGTTGTCGCGGCCGTTCATCAGCGTGTCGTAGTTGTTGTTGCCGATGCCCAGGCTCTCCACGCCGGCGATGATGTCGCCCGCGCTCGGGTCGCCGATCTGGCCACCGTGGCACTGGAAGCAGGCCCCGCTGCCGATCTTGCCGGTCCACTTGCCGTTCTCGTCCTTGAGCTGGCGCAGGCCCAGCGGCAACTGGCCGCTGCCACCGTTCACGCCTTCCGCATTCGGGTCTTCACCGTTGCGCGGATAGGGGTTGGGAAAGGGCGCGGTGTTGAGGCCATAGCGCAGCGTATAGAGCTGGTCGAAGTTGTCCGGGCGCTCTTCCAGGCCCCACTTCTGCCAGCTGTTGTCGTAGTCCTCCGCCGTCATGTTGCCGCCCGGCAGCTCGTCCATCAGGAAGTGGAAGCCGCCGTCACGGCGCTTGCGGTATTCGCCGCAGGTCTTGGCCTGCTGCTCTTCCACCGGCAGCGCGGCGTGGCAGTCCGTCCACCAGGCGTTGTAGTACACCGCCTTGCCCGCATTGACGCCCGGCTGGATTGCCGTGCGCGGATCGCGCGGCAGCAGCGCGCTGTCCGGCTGGTCCTGGCAGTAGCTGTTCCACACGTGCACCGCGTGCTTGCTGCCGAGCAGCGGCAGCTCCTCCACGATGCCGCCCTCGCCCAGCACGCACTGCGTGGGGCTCTCGAAGCACTTGAGCAATGCCCCCATGGCCTTGTAGGCGTCGCTGCCCACCGGCCAGGGCGCGCCGCCGGTATGCGGCGTCTCCTGGCCCGAGGCCATCAGCAGGATGCGCGAGGTGGGGTTGTTCTTGCCCAGGCGCTCCCAACTGTCGCGCAGGTTCTTCAGGTCTTCCGACTTGTTGGCGGAGAGCATGAAGTCCTTGCCGTCTTCCACGTCGGCGATGCCGGCGGGCACGGGGCAGGTGCGGCAGAACTCCAGGCGCGGCTGCACCTGGCCGCTGAAGTGCTCCTCCATGCTGCGGGCACCACCGCCGCCACCGGAGACCGGATCGCTGCGCCCCGGCGCGCAGGCCGACAGCAGGACCAGCAGGGACAACGCCGCCAGGCGGCCGCGGAACACGTGCGTCATATAGGGCTCTCCTCCCCACACCATGTTGGCCGCGGTCTTTGCCGCTTGGCCGTATTTATTTGAGCGAGGAGTCCTCGGACGCTATTTCCGTTCGCCCTGAAGTCCTGAGCTTGTCGAAGGATCGAAGGGTGAACGCCCCCGATGCTCGTGACCCGAAAAGCTACTTCCGGAACTTCCCACTCGGGACTAAGCTAACCCGAGCAAGGACTCAGGTACTACTCGGTTTCGGCCGGGGCTCCCTGGGGACCCAGCAGGAGGGGACACAAGATGGCGCAGGCAATTGATCTGTCGCCCAAAAAGCAGCCGCAACAGGCGCGCGCCAGGGCCTCCGTGGAGGCCATGCTGGACGCCTGCACTCGGCTACTGGTCGACGAGGGTTACGAGGCCGTTTCCACCAACCGCGTCGCGGAGGTGGCGGGCGTGAGCATCGGCTCGCTCTACGAATACTTCCCCCACAAGCAGTCCCTGGTGGCCGCCGCCCTGGCCCGCGCCATGCGCGAGGTGATGGACGAAGTAGGCCGCAGCCTGCGCACCGCCCTGGCCCTGCCCCACCAGCCGCATGACGGTATCGACCACTGGATGCGCGGCATGATCGCCGCGCTGGAGCAGCGCGAGAATCTGCTGAGGGTAGCGCTGCGCGAAGTTCCCTTCTTCTGGAGCATCCCCGAGGTACGCGAGTTTTCCCGCACGCTGCAGAAGTTCGGCAAGGAGGGCCAATACAAGAGCCAGCGCGTCATCCACTTCGAAGATCCCGAGGCCAGCACCTATTTGCTGATGAACATGACCTGGGCGGCGGTGCTGCAGACAGTGCTGCATCGGCCGGCGCATCTGTCGCGGGAGCGGTTGACGAGGACGTTGGTGGATATGGTGCTGAAGTTGCTTTAAGCCTTCGTGTAGCTTCGCTCTTCACCTAGCGTCACGGTCTCAATCTCGAACGCATCAGAACCGGCCGGAATAAATGTGGGACGGGCTCCGATGACGAACTCCCTTAAGAAGCTGCGAGAAGAGCATTCCATTTTATGTGCAAAGCTTAGATGTCATTCGCATACTGATGCCCATCAAGATGATGAGAGTGCTTCTTGCAAAATTCTGCTGCAAAAATCCCTAGAAATAGTGATCAAAGGCGCATTTCACATGAAAGAAGGCTAGCTAACCAGAAGTATCGTAGAGAGAATCTCTATCAGGCTTTCCTTGGCGCATCCAATAAAATGAGAGTTGCTGCTTCGCAAAATAGGGCGGCGCGATCATTTGAGTTTCTCAACCACCGAACTACCTTGGGGACATCCTTGTCAGGCTCAACTTCTATCGGAAGCAGAAAGCATTTCTTTCTCTTAGAACTGTTTATCTATCTTTCTCAAGTCTTCATGTTCTTCATCGTCGCCGTTATGGCATCTAATTTCTTGGGTGACGAGGAAACGCTGGTGCGATTCATGAATTCAAAGATCAATGATCAATCATTCAACGAAGTGGGATTCATGCTTGTGGCTATTGTCGTTACTGTGGGTGTTCTGACAACCATAGCGTCCATGGTCAGGAATAGCAGCTGGCAGGAGTTACTAACCCGAGAGGTCCTCAGAGAACTGCCACGCGCGATTTATGCCTTCGGCAGCAGCGTGTCGGGCCCCATGATTGCCGCTGGCGTTTTCATATCGAAACACCCCAACGTGAAGGCGCCGCCGCTGGAAGCCTGGGCCTTCGTTGTTGCCTTCTTTTGCCTTGGTGCCTTTGCCTACGGCTTTGCTATCAGTTATGCATTAAATAGGAAGAGCTTCCAGTAGGAGGTTCGTAGCCGCAGGAAGTCGAGGGAAGCAAGCTCAGCTTGCGTCCCTCATATTTGGCCCCTCCCCCTGAAAAAAGTGGGAATAGATTTATTTATAGAAAACCTGCTCCGCCGGGCCGCCTCCGGAGAGAGGACGCGCGCCACGTGCCAGACCTGGCCTTGCGGCCAGCTGTTGTCTCCGCGGGCGCCTCGTCCAGGCACGCCCGTCGCGCTGCGCGGGCTCCCCTGGTGGAGGGGTCCGGCGGGCAGCAATACCGTGTTGTTAATGAGCACCGACAGCAGGTGTGACCCGGGACTCGTTCGCGGATGCGCTAGCAGAGCCCTACTGGGTTAGCCCGGCAATCGTTCTACTGCAGGGAAGTTGGGGAGCGGGCGGCAGGGGCCGGGTGGGTGAGATCGTTCCCGGACTGCGGCGGCTTCGGTCGTTGGATTTCCAACGTGGAGCTTGGCTCGATGGGAATAGTTTGCGCGCTCTTGGGGGGAACTCATAACGGAGTTCCGTTTTTTAATGCGGGGGCCGCCGTCCATGGCGAGACTGCACTTACGGATTTAGCCCCTGCCCGGCCATCCATGGCCGGGCGTTCGCCGGCGTGGGGGGCCATTAAAAGCACACCACCACCACGCCCGCCCAACCCGAAGAAAGGCGG
>JASBRP010000026.1 GCA_030149365.1 Solimonas sp. | reverse complement strand
GGGCTCGTCCTTTGGGCGTCAGTCGGGCATTCTCGTGGCTGTTCATCCGGCTCCCTGCTGATGGGGTTGAAGTCTCGACAACCTCAGATTCCCATCAACACAGCCGGATGAACAACCTATCGAACCTTCACACCTAGGGCGTGCAGCTCGCGGTTTCCGGCAAAGCCAGCAGGGCCTTGACCGTCTCCTGAAGCGCCGCGGTCACCACTGGCGCAGCAGGCAGCGCCTCCGCCTGCGTCAAGGCCGCCTCTGCGGCCTGACGGCAACCCAGCTCCAACTCCACCTGCGCCAGGTTGTTGTAGCTAGCCGCATCCGGCTTGAGCGCCACGGCACCGCGGTAGGCCTGGCGCGCGCCCGCCTGGTCGCCGCTGCGATAGCGGACATTGCCCAGCAGCTGCCAGGCCAGCGGCAACTCCGGCCAGCGCGCCGTCGCTGCCTCGTAGGCCGCGGCGGCCAGCGGCAACTGCCCCAGCTCCTCGAAGGCCGCGGCCGCCGTCAGCCAGTCCAGGGCATTAGCGCTGACCGGCACACGATCGACCGGCGTGACGACCATCGCCCAGCGATCCGCGCGCTGCCAGCTGTCCATGAAGCGGCGGTAGCTCATCACGCGCCGGCGATCGGTGCCGGAGCGCAGCACCACGGTCTCCGCCACCGGGTCCGCGCCGATCACCACGGCGTAGTGCCAGGCCGGCAGCCAGGACACACCAAGGTTCTGCAGGATCAGCACCGGCCTGCCCGAGGCCAGTTCCGCGAACAGGGCACCGGGCTCGGGCTTGAGCACGTAGGCCAGCCGCTGCTGGCGGCGCGTGGCCGCCACCAGTTCGAGCTGCAGGCTGCCCTTGCGCCCCGGCAGGAAGACCTGCGGCGCCAGCTCGTCCGGCGTCACCGCCAGGCCCGATGCGCCCAGCACCGTGGCCAGTGCGGCGGGGCCGCACTGGTATTGCGTCTGCGGGAAGAACGGCGTGCCGGCCAGCTCGGTGGCCGCGGCAGGCTCCGGCCATTGCGAGCGCAGCGGCGCGTGGCTGGCGCAGGCAGCCAGCGCCAGGGCGGCGCAGGCTGCCGCGAGTCGCCGCATCAGATCGCCGTGAAGATGTTCGTCACGCCGACCAGCTCGAGGATCAGCAGCACGACGAAGACGATGCCGATCACCCCGATCACGCCGCTACCGGCCGGCTGCTCGTCCATGTTCTGGGCGAGCTGCTGCAACTCCTGCTCGGTCAGCGCATTGATGCGCTCGGTCGCCTGCTGGGCATCCACGCCCAGGGACTGGAGCTGCTGGCGCACGTCGTCGCGCGCCATCCACTGCTGCAACTGCTCGCGATTGACCGTGTTGCGTTCGGACTGCAGCAGCTGCTCGCTGCCGACGATGCCGGCCTGCGCCGGCAACGGCATGCCGACCACGGCGAGCGCGGCGAACAGGATGCCCAACAGGAAATGAGAAGATTTGGACTGCTTCATGACACGCTCCTTGTGCGACGAAACCAATGGACGAATGGGTGGGTTCAGGCCTGCCCTTGATTGCTCCGCCTGATCTGTTCGAGCAGGGCGATGGTCGAGGGATCCAGACCGGCATCCTGACCGTCCATCGCCTTGAGGACATCCTGTGCCAGCTGCTTGCCGAGCTCGACGCCCCATTGGTCGAAGGCATTGATCTCCCAGATCACGCTCTCGACGAAGGTGCGGTGCTCGTAGAGCGCCAGCAGGGCGCCGAGATGCCAGGCATCCAGCCGCGGCAGCAGCAGCGTGTTGCTCGGGCGGTTGCCCGAGAAGACCCGGTGCGGAACGGCAGCTTCCAGCGCCGCGCCCGAGAGCCCCTTGGCGCGCAGTTCCTCGCGCACCTGCACGGAGGTCTTGCCCTTCATCAGGGCGGCGCTCTGCGCCAGGCAGTTGGCGACCAGGATGCGATGGTGCTCCTCCAGGCCAGGGGTGCCCTGCATCGGCAGGATGAAATCCACCGGATGCACGCGCGGGCCCTGGTGCAGGGTCTGGAAGAACGCATGCTGGGCATTGCTGCCGACATCGCCCCAGAGCACCACCGAGGTGCGGTAGTTCACCTCGGCTCCGTCGCGGGTGACAGCCTTGCCGTTGGATTCCAGCTCCAGCTGCTCCAGCCAGCCGATGAACTTCTCCAGCCGCTGCGCATACGGCACCACGACCTGGGTGCCGTAGTTCAGGAAATTGAAGTTCCAGACCGCCAGCATGGCCAGCAGCACCGGCAGGTTCTGCTCCAGCGGCGCCGAGACAAAATGCTGGTCCATGGCACGCGCGCCTTCCAGCAGGGCGTCGAAGCGTGCCGTGCCCACGCTGAGCAGGATCGCCAGGCCCACGGCCGACCACAGCGAATAGCGGCCGCCGACCCAGTCCCAGAACTCGAACATGTTCACCGGATCGATGCCGAAGCGCTCGACCTCGCCGCGACTGGTCGATACGGCCACGAAGTGACGGGAAATGGCCTCCTCGCCGGCATGCTGCACCAGCCAGCGACGCGCGGTATGCGCGTTGGTCATCGTCTCCTGCGTGGTGAAGGTCTTGGAGGTCACGATCCACAGCGTGCGCGCCGGGTCCAGCCAGCGCAGCAGGCCGCCGATCTGCGCGCCGTCGACGTTGCTGACGAAGTGGATACGGGGACCGTCAGCCTCATCACGGAGGGCTTCCCGGACCATGCGAGGACCGAAATCCGAGCCGCCGATACCGATGTTGACCACATCCTGGATGGTCTGGCCGGAGTAACCGCGCCACTCGCCGCTGCGCACGCGCTCGGCGAAGGCGTTCATGCGCTGGCGCACCGCGTGCACCGCCGGCATCACGTCTTCGCCCTGCACCTCCATCCGGCTGCCGGCGGCACCGCGCAGGGCCATGTGGCCGGCAGCGCGTCCTTCGGTGGCATTGAGCGTCTCGCCCGCCGCCATGCGCTGGATCCAGCCCGGCAGATCCTGCTGGCGTGCCAGGGCCATCAGGAAACCCAGCCCTTCGCGATCGATCAACTGCTTGGAGTAGTCCAGGCGAATGCCGTCGAGCGAGGCGGAGAAATCGGCGGCACGATCCGGGTGGTTATCGAACAGGTCCGTGATGCGCCGGGCCTTCATGGCCTGCGCATGGTTTTGCAGCCGGCGCCAGGCCGGGGTTTGGATCAGGGCAGTCGTCATCGGGGGCGTTACGCTTCTGGTGGCGGTCGATACGCTTCGTTTGACGACAGTGTAATTCACGACCCAGCCCCCCGTGCGATGGTGGCCGCTAAGACAACATGGGCCGGCTGAATCGCCCCTGAACTCGCTGGAAAATCAGTTCCAGTGATAGTTGAAGCTGACGCTCACCCGCTCCTCGTCCACCGGATTGGGGGGCACCTCGTGCCGCAGCCAGCTTTCGAACAGGATCAGGCTGCCGGCCTTGGCCGGGTAGACGATGTGGGCCTGCCCGGCACTGCCGGCCTTGCGCATCGGCGCCGCCATCATCCGCGACAGGCGCGGATCCTCGAACTTGAGCCCCGGCGCCCCGCGCGGTACGCGCAGGTAATAGGTGCCGCTGATTACCGCGTGCGGATGCAGGTGGAAGCTGTGGGCGCAGCCGCGGGGCATGATGTTGAGCCAGCAGTCGCTCATCGCCAGGCGACCGCCGCGCAGGTCCCACTCCAGCTTGCGCGCATAGGCGCGCACATGGCGGTCCACCGACCGTCGCAGGGCATCGAAGCTGGACGAGAACTGGTGCAGCCGGTCCAGCGAGCCGTAGCTGGTGTAGCCGCCCGGATAGCTTTTCTCCGACCAGCGCCGCCCGGCCTCGTCGTAGTCGCGAATCTGGCCCGCCTCGCGCAGCAGCTCGTTGTTGAACGCGCGCAGGCCCTCGCGCTGCAGCGGCGCGTGGTAGATCAGCGTGGGGAACCAGGCCTTGGTATTGGACATGTCGGGATGCCTGAAACGACGACGCCCGCTTGCGCGGGCGTCTTTTCGAACCGGAAGGCGCTTACGCGGCCATCTGGACGGGAATGGTGTTGGCGGTGCGCACCACGCGGTTTTCCTCGTCGAGGTAGACCAGGCGCGGCTTGAGCTGCCGGGCGGCGGCCTCGTCCATCTGGGCGTAGGCGGCGATGATCACGCGATCACCGACGCGAGCCTTGTGGGCCGCGGCGCCATTGACCGAGATGATGCCCGAGCCTTCCTCGGCGCGGATGGCGTAGGTGGTGAAGCGCTCGCCATTGGTGATGTTGTAGATGTCGATTTTCTCGAACTCGAGGATGTTGGCGAGATCGAGCAGCTTGCCGTCGATGGCGCAGGAACCGTCGTAGTCCAGCTCGGCGTGCGTCACGCGCGCGCGGTGCAGCTTGCACTTGAGCATATGGAGATGCATGGCGTATGTCCTCTGAAGGGTCTGCGCATCCGGTGGCCCACTAAGACATGCACCTGATACGCGGTTTGGGTCGAAACGGGCGGCCCACTAAGACATACGCCCGGGCTTGAGACCTGAGTCACAAGCGGCAGCTCAGTTTACCCGATTCCGATCGTTCATCAAAGCTTCACGACGAGATTGTCGATGAGGCGGGTCTTGCCGAGAAATGCGGCCAGCAGCACGACAAACGCGTCGTCCTGGGCGCCCGGCGGATCGAGCTGGGGATTGCGGACTTCCAGGTATTGCGGCTGGAAGCCGGCGGCCAGCAGGCGCTGCAGTCCCTGGCCGCAAAGTTCGCCGAAATCGCGCCGTCCCGCGCGGATGGCATCGCCGATTTCGGTCAGCGTGGCATGAATTTGGGCGGCAGTACGCCGCTCATCGGCGGCAAGGTATTGATTTCGCGAGGACATTGCCAGGCCGTCCGTCTCGCGCTCGGTGGGCACGCCGACAATCTCGATCGGCAGGTGCAGGTCCGACACCATGCGCCGGATCACCAGCAACTGCTGGTAGTCCTTCTCGCCGAACAGGGCCACGTCGGGCTGGACCTGGTTGAACAGGATATTGACCACCGTGGTCACGCCGTCGAAATGGCCGGGGCGGAAATGCCCCTCCAGGATCGTCGAGTAGTGTGGCAGCGACACCTGGCACAGGTGCTCGCGGCCGTTCGGGTACATCTCATCGACCGTGGGCGCGAACAGCAGGTCGCAGTTCACAGACTCCAGCCGCTGCTGATCGTCCGGCAGGGTGCGCGGGTAGCGCCCGAAATCCTCGGTCGGCCCGAACTGCAGCGGATTGACGAAGACACTGGACACGACCCGGTCGGCCAGCTTGTGGCCACCCGCGATCAGCTTCAGGTGACCCGCGTGGAGGTTGCCCATGGTCGGCGCGAAGGCGACGCGCTGGCCGGCACGGCGCCACTCGGAAACCTGGGCGCGCAGCTCGGCGACGGTGCGGACGGTCTTCACTTCAGGAAGCAGTGCTCGGGAGCGGGATAGGCGCCGCTCTTGACCTCGGCGACGTAATTGCGGATCGCGCCCTCGATATCGACGCCTCCGGTCATGTAGTTCTTGACGAAGCGAGGCTTGCGCCCGAGCGTCACCATCGGCGAGATATTGAGGATGTCGTGCATCACCAGGATCTGGCCGTCCGTATCATGCCCCGCGCCGATACCGATCACCGGCACCGGTGAAGCCTCGGTGATACGGCGGCCCAGTTCGGCCGGGATGCACTCGGCCAGCAGCAGGTCGGCGCCGGCGTCCGCCAGTATCTTGGCGTCCTGGAGCATTTCCTCGGCCGCTGCCTCGTCCCTGCCCTGCACCTTGAAGGCACCCATCTTGTGCACGAACTGCGGGCGCAGGCCAATGTGGGCGCAGACCGGCACGCCGCGAACGGAGAGGTATTCGACGATGCTGGCCTGCTCGCGGCCGCCTTCGAGCTTCACCATCTTGGCGCCACCCTCCTGCATCAGGCGCAGGCTGGCATCCAGTGCACGCTCCAGCGTGGCATAGGACAGGAACGGCAGGTCCGCAACGAGGAAGGCGCGCTTCAGATGAGGCGCCACGCAGCGCGAGTGGTAGGCGATGTCCGCCACCGTTACCGGCGTGGTGGTATTGCCGCCATGCAGCACCATGCCCAGCGAGTCACCGACCAGGATCAGGTCCACGCCGGCGCGGTCCTGGATCAGGGCGAAGCTGGCGTCGTAGCAGGTCAGGCAGGCGATCTTCTCACCCGCCTCGCGCATGCGACGCAACTCGGAAATATTGACGGTCTTCGCAGGTTCCATACGGGCTCCAGGGGGCCGAAAGCGGCGCGACTATAGCAAATGGTCCCGCGGCAATCGCAGCCCGTCGCCGTCCTCGCCCAAAGCTGACAGAAGTTCGCAAAAGTCCGCCCGGGAATGCAGGAAATCGAAGCGTGCCGTGTCCACTTCGATGACCGGGGCCGGTGCGTATTGGCTGAAATAACGGCGGTAGGCCGCAGATAGACGCAGAAGGTAGTCCGCCTCGATCGACACCTCGTACTCGCGTCCGCGCCGGGCGATGCGCTCCAGCAGCAGCTCCGGCGGCGCGGTGAGGTGGATCACCCGCTTCGGCGGCGGCACGTTCCAGGCCAGGCGCTCGAACACCTTCAGGTACAGCTCGAAGTCGGCGTGCTCCAGCGTCAGCTCGGCGAACAGCCGGTCCTTGTCGAACAGGAAGTCCGCCACGCAGCCCCGCGCAAACAGATCCGGCTGCTGCAGTTGTTCGGCCTGCCCCGCCCGCTGCAGCAGGAAGGCCAGTTGCGCCGGCAGCGCGCCGCTGGCCGGGTCGCGGTAGAAGCGCGGCAGGAAGGGGTTGTCCTCAGGGCGCTCCAGCAGCAGCTCGTAGCCGAGCTCCGCCGCCAGCAGGCGCGCAAGCGTGCTCTTGCCCGCACCGATGGGGCCTTCGATGGCGTAGTAGTTCATCAGGCTGCTACCAGGGCTGCAGGCCGGCCCGGCCCAACGCCTGTGCAGCCTCGGCCACGCGGCCGACGCCGGGAATCTCCAGGTCGGGCGCCACGTCGGCCAGTGGCGCCAACACGAAATTGCGTAGCCCGATCTGGGGATGCGGCAGGCGCAGTTCCGGCGAATCCAGCGTCACGCCTTCATAGTGCAGCAGGTCCAGGTCGAGGCGCCGCGCCGCCCAGCGCCGGCCGTCGCGCACCCGGCCCGCCGAGCGTTCCAGGTCCAGCAGGCGGCCCATGAGTTGTTGGGGCGTCAGCGCGGTATCGATCACGCAGGCCGCATTGCAGTAGTCCGGTTGCCCCGGCTCGCCCAGCGGCGCCGTGCGGTACAGGGGCGATTGCGCCAGCACACAGCCACAGTTGCCGAGGCCCGCCAGGGCCTGCAGGACCTGCTCGGCCGGTTGGCCGAGATTGGCGCCCAGGCCGATATAGGCGAGCGGCATCAGTCCGTGGAGGCTGCCGGACGGCGGCGCCCACGCCCACCGCGACGGCGACGGCGCTTGGGGCCGTTGCCATCGCCCGGCGAATCCTCGTCGGCCGGCACGGGGGGCAACTCCGCGCCTTCCTGCGCCTCGGTCCACCAGTCCGCCAGCTCCTGCGGCGCTTCACCGACGGCCGCGCGCAACAGCAGGAAGTCGTAAGCCGCGCGGAAGCGCGGATGGGTCATCAGGCGCTGGGCACGGCCGCCACGGCGACCGTCGAAGCGGGTCTGCATGGCCCAGATCTCGCGCATCGGCACCGAGAAACGCTTGGGGATCGCCACGCGCTGGATCGCCTGCGACAGCACGATCTCGGAGGCCTCGGCGATGGCCACGTTGGGATGCTTGCCATCACGGCTGACCAGGGTATTGACCTGGGCCGCCACTGCCGGCCACAGCAGCGCGGCATAGAGAAAGGCCGGGCTCACCGGCATGTCGGTGCGCACGCGCTCGGCCGTGTTGCCCAGGGCACGCTTCACGAAATCCAGGGCCCGCGGATAGCGCAGCATGGACTCGGTGTAGGGGAACAACTGCCCGAACAGGCCGTGCTCACGCAGCCCTTCGAAGTTGGCCACGCCATCGACGCTCTGCAGCAGCTTGAGCACTTCGTCGAACAGGCGCGCTGCCGGGATTTCCTGCAGCAGCGCAGAGAGGCGGCGGATCGGCTCGGCGCTGGCCGGCTCGATGCGGTACTTCAGCTTGTTGGCGATGCGGACCGCGCGCAGCATGCGCACCGGGTCCTCGCGGTAACGCAGCTCCGGGTCGCCGATCAGGCGGATCACGCCGTCCTTGCAGTCCTGCAGGCCGCCGGCGAAGTCCACGATCGAGAAGTCACGGATGTCGTAGTACAACGCATTGACGGTGAAGTAGCGGCGGAAGGCGTCCTGCTCCAGGTTGCCGTACTCGTTGTCCGACAGGATGCGGCCAGTCTCGTCGCGCTCGTGCAAATCCGTGATGGGACCCCGGAACGTGGTCACCTCCAGGATTTCGTCACCGAAGCGCACATGGGCGATCAGGAAGCGGCGGCCCACTAGGCGACAGCTGCGGAACACCTGCCGGATCTGCTCCGGGTGGGCGTTGGTCGCAATGTCGAAGTCCTTGGGCTCGATGCCGGCGAGCAGGTCGCGCACGCCGCCGCCGACCACATAGGCCTCGTAGCCGGCGTCCTTCAGGGTGTAGAGCGTCTTGAGCGCCGCGCTGGAGAGCTGCGAGCGGGAGATGGGATGCTCCGCGCGGGGAATGCGCTGGGGTTCGATGGTGGGTACCTGCTAATGTTTTTTTTGATCAGGGCCTTGAGAGGCGCGAAACGCTGCGTATAATACGCGCCCTTGTTGTCGCCTGAAACATGCTCCTATCGTCTAGAGGCCTAGGACGGAGCCCTCTCAAGGCTTAAACCCGGGTTCGAATCCCGGTAGGAGCGCCAAACAAGCAATAAAACAGCCCCGCAAGGGGCTTTTTTATTGCTTGTTTGGCGCGACACCGGGATGAGAACCGCAGGTTCGACCGGATATTGCCAGGAGCAATCCGGCGCGCTGGCGCGCAGCGCCAGCAGCCCCTCGGCCCCGCCGAGGGGTCAGGCACATGGATGTGCCTGACAATCCCGGTAGGAGCATCAAAAGTCCCGCAGGGGCTTTTGATGACCGCCCTTCTGTTGCGCACTATCCGCAAGCACCGCCGGCCGCTCCCGGCTGCGCCCCTCTCTCGGAGGGAGAGGGGTTTAAAACGCGTCCACGCACTGCTTTCCATCGTATCCTCCGGCACACAAAGCCCCCCGGAGCCCCCCATGATCCGCCCCCTCCTCCTCACCCTGGCCCTCCTCACCGCAGTCCCGGCCGCGCAGGCCGCCTGCCCCGCCAACAGCCCGCTGAACGCCTCCGCCAAGCGCCTGCTCGGCCCGGTCGAGCCGCTCTGCGAGACCTACGGCGGCAAGGTGGTGCTGGTGGTGAACACCGCCAGCCAGTGCGGCTTCACCCCGCAGTACGAGGGCCTGGAGAAGCTCTGGAAGACCTACAAGGACAAGGGCTTGGTGGTGCTGGGCTTCCCCTCCGATCAGTTCGCCGGGCAGGAGCTGGCCAGCGACGAGGAAATCCAGAAGTTCTGCAAGCTCAACTTCGGCGTGAGCTTCCCCATGTTCACCAAGAGCGACGTGCGCGGCGACAAGGCCAACCCGCTATTCGCGGCCCTGATCAAGCGGACCGACACGGCGCCCAAGTGGAATTTCTACAAATACCTGATCGGCCGCGATGGCCAGCCGATCGAGGTCTGGTCCTCTCGCACCAAGCCGGAAGACCCCAAGCTGGTGCAAGCGATCGAGGCGGCGCTCGCAGCCAAGGCGCCCTGAGGGCCGGGGTGCAGGCCGGGCGTTCCGGCGGGTATGCTGCGCGCCCCTGAAACGCCCGGACCCCTCCGTGACCGAGACCACCCTTCCCGCGCCGCTCTGGCGGCGACTCACCGCCGCGGTATACGACGGCCTGCTCCTCGTGGGCCTGGCCTTCGCCACGGTGATCTTCTTCGGGATCGGCTGCTGGGCGCTCGGCGTTGAGGCCAATGAACACGAAAAGGCCCTGAGGTTCTGCCTGTTCGCGGTGGGCCTGGGCTTCTTCGGCGGCTCCTGGACCAACGGCGGCCAGACGCTGGGTATGCGCGTCTGGCAACTGCGGGTCCGCCGACTCGACGGCAGCGCATTGCGCTGGCCCACCGCAGCGGTTCGCTATGCCGTGATGAGCGTGGTCTGGGGCGCCCCCATGATCGCGGTGGCGCTGCTGTCATCCCCAACGCTTGCCGCCCGGCATCCGAACTATGAACTGCCCAGCGTCGCCATCCTGGCGATCCTGACGGGCGCTTTCGTGCTGAGCCTGCTGGACGCACGCAAGCGCGCGCCGCAGGACTGGCTCAGCGGCTGCGAAGTGGTGGTGGAGCCGAAGCAGAAGGCCTAGGCGCGAGTGGCCCGCGGGCGCTAGCGCGCCCGCATCAGCCGCCAGGCCGCCACACCACCGAGCAGGAAGGTGGGCAGGCCCGCGGACAATATCGGCGGCCAGCCACCGATCTGGCCGGTGTTGGCCGTGACCTCGTTGGCCATGTAGAAGGCTACGCCCACCAGAACGCCGAACAGCAGGCGCTGACCGGTGCCGGAATCACGCAGGGATCCCATCACGAAAGGAACGGCGAACAGCATCATCGCCATCACCGTGAACGGCGCCATCAGCTTGCGGTACAGCTCCAGGCGGTACTGGCGATCATCCAGGCCATTGGCCTGGAGATAGTGGGTCAGGCTCATCAGGCCCCGGATGCTGATGGCATTGGACTTGAGCATCACCAGCCGCAGCACCTCCGGAGAGATATTGCCCTCCCACACCATCTCGGGCAGTTCGGCCACCCTGGCGCCGTCTTCACCGAAATCCGTACGTCGCACCTTGCGCGCCTGCCAGCGCCCGTCCACATAGCTGGCTTCCTCGGCATGGACCACCGCCGCCAGGCCCAGGTCCGGCCGCAGGCTGTAGGCGACTACATCCGCCACCTCGGTCTCGGTCTTCACCTGGCCGACGTGCAGGATGACATTGCCCTCGCGCAGCCATACCGGCTGGTCGATGGAGCCCGGCACGCGGCCGCGGCGGTACTGCTCACGCAGCTCGGTGGCGTTCTGCTTGCCCATCGGCGCCAGCCAGTCGCCCAGCACCAGGTTGATCGCACCGATCACCAGGCCCGCCATCAGCGTGGCACGGCCGATGCGGGTCAGGGAGATGCCAGCCGCACGCATCGCGGTGATCTCGTTCTGCGCCGCCAGCGTGCCCAGGCCCATCAGGGTACCCAGCAGCGCAATGATCGGCAGCAACACCTGCAGGCTGGTGGGAATCTGCCACAGCACGTAGCCCGCCAGCTGCCAGACGCCGTAGTTGCCCTTGCCGATGTCGCCGGACTCGGACACGAAGGTGATGAAGGTATAGATCGCCGACAGCGCCAGCGCGGCGATGGCGGTGAGGCCGAAGATATGCCCCATGATGTAGCGGTCGAGACGGCTGATGAGTTTCATCGGCGCATCCAGCCTTCACGCCTGGCGATCAGCGTCAGCGCCAGCACCGCCGCCAGGGCGTGGATCCACCACAGGCCCAGCACCTCCGGCATCTTGCCCTTGGCCAGGTAGGTCTGGCCGAAGGTCAGCAGGTTGGAGTACAGCAGGTACACCACGATGCCGATCACCACCTTGCCGTAGCGGCCCTGGCGCGGCGCGATATGCGACAGCGGCACCGCGATCAGGATCATCAGGAACACGCTGATCGGCGAAGCCAGGCGCCAGTGCCATTCGGCGCGGTCGGCAGGGTCGCTGGAGCCCAGCAGCTCCAGGGTCGGCTTGACCTTGCGCGCTTCGGACTTGTAGACGAACTCCGGCAACTGGATGCGCGAGGTCAGGGTCTGGTAGTGCGTGATGTCGTACTGGCCCTTGCCCGGCTCGCCCTGGAAACGCCAGCCGTCCTCCAGCACCAGGTGGCGGCTGCCATCGGCGTCCTGGATGTAGCGCCCGGAACGCGCCGTCAGCGCGCTGCTGCCGTCCTCGTCCTGCAACTCGCCGAAGACCATGCCCAGCTGGTTGCCGTTGTCGTCGACGCGGTCGGTGTAGAACACCGCGCGGCCGTCTCCCACTTCCTTGAAGCGCCCGGCCTCGAAGGGGTTGAACTGCACCAGCCAGCGGCCGTCCTTGAGCAGGAAGTCCGCCTGGCGGCCAGCCCAGGGGCCGATCTGGAAACTGAAAGCACCGGCCAGCAGCGACATGCCCACCGCCAGCATCAGGAAGGGACGGTACAGACGCCCGCCGCCGACGCCGCAGCCATTCATGGCGGCGATCTCCTGGTCCTTGTACATGCGCCCCAGCGTCAGCATCACCGCCATCAGGGCGGAAAAGGGGATCAGGATCATCAGGTACTGCAGGCTGGTCAGGGCGACCACGCTCAGCAACAGGTCCTTGGGCAGCGTCCCGCCGGCCGCCTGGGCCAGGTAACGGGCAAATTGCGCGGAGATCATGATCGCCAGCAGCACCAGTGCCACGGCGATGAGGGCGCCGGCGGCTTCGCGCAGCAGATAGCGTCCGAGAATGCCGAGTCGCATGGGGTCCGGCGATGGGGGCGGATCGCAATTATGCCGATCCCGGAGCCCATGTCACCCTCGGGGCGGATAACTGTACGCCGGCAGGTGAAAACACCGCATTTCCTGCCTGGAGTCCGCCCAGACAAAAAAAGTCCACCAAATAAGTACTGTATTTCACGCATGCAGCTTGGTTGGCAAAAAAATTGCCGATACAATGCTGCCCGCCCCTTCCTCTGCTGCGCACTCGCGCGACAGGCGATAGCGGCAGGCTTTTCCCCTCAGCGAGCACCCACAACAGAATCCCGGCCCGGGCCCTACCCGGGCGGCAGGCGTCAGGTGAGTTCATGGAATATTTCGTAAAGAGCGGCAATCCCGAGAAGCAGCGCGTTGCCTGCGTCATTGTTGGCATTTTTGACCGCCGCGCGCCTTCCGAAGCCGCCGAGACCATCGACCGCGCCGGCGACGGCATTATCGGCAGCGTCATGCGCCGCGGCGACATGGACGGCAAGCTGGGCCAGACCCTGCTGCTGCACAACGTGCCGGGCACCTTCGCGGACCGCGTGATGCTGGTGGGCCTGGGCAAGGAGCGCAGCTTCGACGAGGCCGCCTTCCGCAAGGCCATGGTCGCCAGCGCCAAGGCGCTGCGCGCCACCGGTTCGATCGACGCGGTGAACTTCATCACCCACCTGCCCATCAAGGGCCGCGACTACCAGTGGAACGTGCAGCAGGCCGCCCTGGTGACCGAGGACACCTACTACCGCTTCGACGAGTGCCGCGGCGAAAAGGCGCGCGAGGACCTGCCCGCCTCCAAGCTGGAGCGCTATACCTTCGACGTGCCGCGCCGCTCCGATCTGCCGGCCGGCGAGAAGGGCCTGGCCGAGGCCCTGGCCATCGCCAAGGGCGTGAACCTGGCCAAGAACCTGGCCAACCTGCCGGGCAACCTCTGCACCCCCACCTACCTGGCCGAGCAGGCCGTGAAGATCGGCAAGGCCGGCTCCGGCATCAAGACCAAGGTGCTGGACACGGCGGAGATGGAGAAGCTCGGCATGGGCTCGTTCCTGTCCGTGGCCCGCGGCTCCAGCCAGCCGCCCAAGCTGATCGTCATGGAATACCTGCACGGCCCCAAGGACGAGAAGCCCATCGCCCTGGTCGGCAAGGGCCTGACCTTCGACGCCGGCGGCATTTCGATCAAGCCCGCCGCGCAGATGGACGAGATGAAGTTCGACATGTGCGGCGGCGCCTCGGTGTTCGGCGCACTGACCGCCATCGCCGAACTGAAGCTGCCGCTGAACGTGGTGGGCATCATCCCCGCCACGGAAAACCTGATCAACGGCGACGCGGTCAAGCCGGGTGACATCGTCACCAGCATGGCCGGCATCACCATCGAGGTGCTCAACACCGACGCCGAGGGCCGCCTGATCCTCTGCGACGCGCTGACCTACGCCGAGAAGTTCTATGAGCCGAGTCTCTGCGTGGACATGGCTACGCTGACCGGCGCCTGCGTGGTGGCCCTGGGCTCGCACGCCTCCGGCCTGTTCGCCAACAACTCCGCCCTGGCCCGCGCCCTGCTGGCGGCCGGCGAGCAGATCGGCGACCGTGCCTGGGAACTGCCGATGTGGCCGGAGTACGACGAGAACCTGCGCAGCGACTTCGCCGACGTGGCCAACATCGCCACCCGCGGCGGCCGCGAAGCCGGCGCCATCATCGGCGCTACCTTCCTGCACCGCTTCACCCGCAAGATGAAGTGGGCGCACCTGGACATCGCCGGCACTGCCTGGGTCGGCAAGAAGGCCAGCGGCCGCCCGGTGCCGCAGCTGAGCCAGTGGCTCATCAACGTCGCCGCCAAGAAGACCGAGGAATGAGACCGGGCGGTGGTCGTCAGGGGCACCCGCCCCCGGCGACGCCGCACCCCGCCATGACCCGCATCGACTTCTACATCCTGCCGGAAGGCAGCACCGAGAACAGCGTGCTGACCGCCTGCAAGCTCTGCGAGAAGGCGACCGGGGCCGGCATGAAGGTGTACGTCAACGCGCCCGGTGCCAGCCTGGCGGACGAACTCGACGGCGCCCTCTGGAGCTTCCAGCAGGGCGCCGGTTTCATCTCCCATGAGCGTTACCTGGGCCGTCCGCCGGAGGAGCCGCTGCCGGCCGTGCTGATCGGCGACGGCGAGCCGCCGGAAACGCACCACGGCGCCCTGATCAACCTGAGCCTGGAAGTGCCGGGCTACTTCAGCCGTTTCGATCGCGTGCTGGAACTGGTTTCCGGCAACCCCGAAGCACGAGCCAAATCGCGGGAGCGCTACAAGTTCTACCGCGACCGCGGCTACGAGCTGAAGACCCACAATCTCTGAGGGCCGGCATGAACCTCCTGGCACGCCCCTGGCCGTTGTTCCTGCTGGCGGTCGCCGTGTCGCTGTACCGCTACTGGGCCTGGACGGTGACAGACGGTATCAGCCTGTCCAGCGAGGAAGCCCTGTACTGGACCTGGGCGCAGGCTCCGGACTGGGGCTATTACTCCAAGCCGCCGATGATCGCCTGGCTGATCCACTTGGCCGGAGAGCTGTGGGCCAGCGACGCAGAGCGTGTGATCAAGGCCATCCCGCTCCTGCTCCACCCCCTGACCACCCTGCTGGTCTACGCCCTTGGCCGCCGGCTCTACGACTCCGCCACCGGCCGTAATGCCGCGCTGCTGTTCCTGCTGATGCCGTCGCTGTTCTGGTCGGCCATCATGGTCACCCCCGACGTGCCGCTGCTGCTGGCCTGGGCGTCCGCGCTGTGGTTCCTGTGGGCCGCCGTGCAGGGCAACCGCTGGCGGGACTGGCTGCTGCTGGGGCTCTGCTGTGGCCTGGGCCTGCTGTCGCGCTACAACATGGCCTTCTTCGTCTTCGGCGTGCTGGCCTTCGCCCTCGGCCACCCCACCGAGCATCGGTTGCTGCTCAACCCGCGCCTGTACGTCGCCGCCGGCATCGCCGCCCTGGTACTGCTGCCCAATGTGTTGTGGAACCTGGACCACGACCTGGTGACCTACCGGATCCACGCGGAAATCTCGCAACTGGGCGAATCCCTGCTCCATCCACGCGCCCTGTTCGAATTCCTCGTCGCCCAGTTCGGCATCTTCGGCCCGCTGAGCCTGGCGTTGCTGGTGCTGGGCCTGGCCCGCCTGCCGATGTGGCGCCGCGCCACGCGCGAATTGCGCTTCCTGCTGGCCTTCTGCGCCGCGCCCCTGCTGCTGATCTGCGGCATTGCCCTGCTGACCCATGCCTCCGCCACCTGGGCCACGCCGCTGTACCTGGCGGCCGCGGTGCTGGTGGCCGCGCTTTACCGCGAGCAGCGGCAGTGGCTCCTGCGTGCCCTGGCGCTGAATGCTGTACTGGGCGTGGCTCTCTACCACTACCCGGCCGTCCTCAAGGCCGCCGGCAAGCCCCTGGAACCGCGTTACGACGCCTTTCAGCAGCTTCGCGGCTGGGACCAGATCGGCTACCAGGCGCAACGCGAGATCCAGGAGTACGGCGACCTGCGCCTGCTGACGGACGACGGCCAACTCACCGCCTCCCTGCTCTACTACGCCCGCCCCTTGCAGGATCCCCGGGTCTGGGTGCTCCCCGGACATCCGCCGCAGGATCACTACCAGCTCACCATACCCCTGCAGCCGGGCGACAACGGCCCCTTCCTGTGGGTGACCGCCGGGCCGGCCGCCACCGAGGTCCTGCTGCGCTTCAGCCGCTTCGAGCGCCTGCCGGACCTGGAGACCGAGTCCTACCCGGGCCTGCGCCGCCGTTACGAGGCCTGGCGCGTGGAAGGGTTCAAGGGCTACGAACCGCGCTCCTGAGGCGCCTCATGGAGCCCGTTTCTCCCCACGCCTTCCGAAGGTAGAAGCGGGCTCGGCCACTGCGTCCCGCTTCGTTTTTTTGTAATCTGTGCGGCCGTTTTGCGCGCCGCGCGAACCCCCGACAAGACGCTGAATCCCATGGACAAGACCTACGACCCCCGCGCCATCGAATCCCGCTGGTGCGAGGCCTGGGAAAAGAACGGTTACTACACTCCCGAGACCGTCGCGCAGATCCGTGGCGGCGACCGTGCCGCGATGCCGCCGTACAGCATCGTGATCCCGCCGCCCAACGTCACCGGCACGCTGCACATGGGCCACGCCTTCCAGCACTCGGTGATGGACGCGCTGACGCGATACCACCGCATGGCCGGCTACGACACCCTGTGGCTGCCGGGCACCGACCACGCCGGTATCGCCACCCAGATGGTGGTGGAGCGCCAGCTTGCCGCGCAGGGCATCAAGCGCACCGACATGGGCCGCGAGAAGTTCCTGGAGAAGGTCTGGGAGTGGAAGGAATACTCCGGGAACACCATCACCAACCAGATCCGCCGCATGGGCAACTCCGTCGACTGGACGCGCGAGCGTTTCACGATGGACGAGATGCTCAACAAGGCCGTGACCGAGGAGTTCGTCAAGCTCCACGAAGACGGCCTGGTCTACCGCGGCAAGCGCCTGGTCAACTGGGACCCGGTGCTGCTCACCGCGATCTCCGACCTCGAGGTGGAGAGCAAGGAAGAGAACGGCAAGCTCTGGCACTTCCGCTACCCGCTGGCCGATGGTTCCGGTCATCTCACCGTTGCCACCACGCGCCCCGAGACCATGCTCGGCGACAGCGCCGTGGCCGTGCACCCCGAGGACGAGCGCTACAAGCACCTGATCGGCCGCAACGTGAAGCTGCCGCTGTGCAACCGCGAGATCCCGGTAATCGGCGACGACTACGTCGACCGCGAATTCGGCACCGGCGTGGTCAAGATCACTCCGGCGCACGACTTCAACGACTACGCCGTGGGCCAGCGCCACCAGCTGCCGCTGATCAACGTCTTCACTCCCACCGCCCACATCAACGACGAAGCGCCCGCCGCCTACCGCGGTCTGGAGCGCTATGACGCGCGCAAGCGCGTGGTGGAGGACCTGGAAAAGCTTGGCCTGGTCGAGAAGATCGACGACCACAAGCTGATGGTGCCGCGCGGCGACCGCACCGGCGTCGTCGTGGAGCCCTTCCTCACCGACCAGTGGTTCGTCGACATGAAGGGCCTGGCGGCGCAGGCATTGGCCGCCGCCAAGGACGGGCGCATGCAGTTCGTGCCCGAGAACTGGATCAACACCTACGACCAGTGGCTGGGCAACATCCAGGACTGGTGCATCTCGCGCAACCTCTGGTGGGGCCACCGCATCCCCGCCTGGTACGACGAGAACGGCAAGCACTACGTCGGCCGCAACGAAGCCGAGGTGCGCGCCAAGTACCAGCTCGCCGACAGCGTGAAGCTGACCCAGGACGACGACACCTTCGATACCTGGTTCTCCTCCGCGCTGTGGCCGTTCTCCACCCTGGGCTGGCCGAACCCCACCGAAGACCTGAAGCGCTGGTACCCCACCAGCGTGCTGGTCACCGGCTTCGACATCATCTTCTTCTGGGTCGCCCGCATGGCCATGATGGGCCTGCACTTCATGGGCGAGGTGCCATTCCGCGAGGTCTACATCACCGGCCTGGTGCGCGACGCCGAGGGCAACAAGATGTCCAAGTCCAAGGGCAACGTCCTGGACCCGCTGGACCTGGTCGACGGCATTACCCTGGAAGACCTGCTGCGCAAGCGCACCACCGGCCTGATGCAGCCGCAGCTCGCCGCCAAGATCGACGCCGCCACGCGCCGCCAGTATCCCAACGGCATCGAGCCGGTTGGCGTGGATGCCCTGCGCTTCACCTTCCTGGCCCTGGCCAGCACCGGCCGCGACGTGCGCTTCGACGCCAGCCGCGCTGGCGGCTACCGCAATTTCTGCAACAAGATCTGGAACGCCGCCAACTACGTGTTCATGAACACGGAAGGCCAGGACTGCGGCCAGGACGAGAGCCTGCCCTATACCCTCTCCGCCGCCGACCGCTGGATCGCCTCGCGCCTGCAGAAGCTGGAACTCGAGGTGGCGGAGCATTTCAAGACCTACCGCTTTGACCTGCTGTCGCAATCGCTCTACCAGTTCATCTGGAACGAGTACTGCGACTGGTACATCGAGTTGTCCAAGCCGGCGCTGCGCTCCACCGACGAGGCTGTACTGCGCGGCACGCGCCGCACCCTGGTGCGCGTGCTGGAAACCAGCCTGCGCCTGCTGCACCCGCTGATGCCCTTCATCACCGAGGAAATCTGGCAGCGCGTCGCCCCGCTGGCCGCCAAGACCGGCCCCACGCTGATGCTGCAGCCCTACCCCGTCGCCGACATCACCAGGATCGATGAAGCCGCCGAGGCCGATATCGAATGGCTCAAGGGTTTCATCCTGGGCGTGCGCCAGATCCGCGGCGAGATGGACATCCCTCCGGGCAAGGTACTGCCGCTGCTGCTGCAGAACGCCGGTGCTGGCGACAGCGACCGCCTGGCGCGGCTGCAGGACGCGATCCAGTTCCTGGCGCGCGTCGAAGCTCCGCGCGTGCTTGCCGCCAGCGAGTCTGCGCCGGAGTCCTCCACGGCCCTGCTCGGTCAGATGACCCTGCTGGTGCCCATGGCCGGCCTGATCGACAAGGATGCCGAACTGGCTCGCCTGGCCAAGCAGATCGCCAAGCTCGAAGGCGACATGGCCAAGACCGAAGCCCGCGTGGCCAATCCCAACTTCGGCAAGGCACCGGAGCACGTCCAGCAGCAGGGCCGTGACCTGCTGGCCAAGCAGCAGCAGGACATGGCGGCCCTGAAGGCGCAGATCGAACGGATCAGCGCGCTCTGAGCATCAGTGCAATGAAAAAGCCCGCCGAATGGCGGACTTTCTCATTGGCAGAAGGCCTGCTTACTTTTTTACCACCCGCAGTTCCGGCTTGCCCCGCGGTACATCCACTACGGCGCCGGCGCTCTCGAGCTTCTCCTTGCACTGGTCCAGCGTCTGGCTGATCAGGGTCTGGTTGCGGATCATTTCGATGCGCGGCCAGGTGGCGCGCTCACCTTCCAGCATGAAGCGCTTGATCGATTCCATCGTCGGGTTGGCGGTGACATTGGCGTAACGCCAGATGCTCACCTCGGGGAAGATGTTGATGTGTCCGCGGTAGTCCTGGTCCAGGATCGAGCTGGCCGTGTCCAGCGGCGTGCGCAGGACACCGTTGGGCATGTTGGACCGCGCCAGGTCGAGGATGCCCTTGGCCTGGCCGCTGACGGTGGCGTAGGCGTAGGCCCGCGCCGAGCGCAGCAGGCCGCGGGTGTTGGGCTCGTGCCTGGAGACGAAGGGCAGCACGTGCGGATTGGTCTGGCTGACGATGAAGTGGTTGACGTTGTGCAGGCGCCGCATGCGCAGCGTCGGCAGGTCCGACTTCAACGAGCCGTCGTTCCAGCGCAGCAGCGGCATGTAGGGCACGCGCTCGCCGTTCTCGTCCTGCGTCATCAGCATGACCGGCGGAAACAGGATGGGCACGGCGCAGGAGGCCAGCACGGCCTCGCGCATGTAGAGATACGGAAAAGTCAGATGGTTGAGCAGGCGCGGCTGCTGGTTGACGCCCGCCGGCGAGACCGTGATGTTGGTGATGCGGCCGGATAGCTTCTGCGCCTCTTCGAAGGTCAGGTCCTTGACGTTCTTGGCGATGGCACGCTTGAGCTGGCTCTGGTCCATCATGGCGCCACGGCGCAGCATGTGGCGCAGCGGCAGGATGCGCCAGAAGTGGTAGTAGGCGCTCTCCGGGTCCATCAGTTCTTCGATCTCGTGCGGCGCCCGGCTGCCGACGGTGGCAGCAACCACGGAGCCAGCGCTGGAGCCGGACATGACGGCGGGCACCAGGCCCTCGCGGAACAGCGCCTTGACCACGCCCACATGGAACAGGCCCAACGTGGCGCCGCCGGAGAGCATCAGGGCGGAGCGGCCGTAGGACTGCCACACCTCTTCGAAGAACTTGAGCTTGGCGGCATGCGGAAATTCCGCCAGCTCCAGGTCACAAAGCTCGTTGAGGGCGGAGGCGACCTCGGTGATGTAGTCACGGATCAGTTGCTTGGTGCTGATGCGGCAGATGCCATACAGCTCGGGGTTGCCGGTGTTGCCCAGGTTCCAGTGCAGGCCCTGGCGCAGGTGGTGGATCAGCTTGATCCAGGCCCGATCCTCGCGGTATTGGCGGATCTGGCGCAGGCGGGAGCGGATCAGGCGCCAGTCGTAGTCGTTGGAGGTGTCGTCCTCCTTCCACTCGGTTAGGCCATCGCGGCGGTCCAGCTCATCGGAAGCCTCGTACCAGGTGCGGTAGTCGGTCGCATGCGCCAGTTCGCGGTTCAGTTCGCGGCTGTATCGGTCCACCTGATCTCCGGTTCCGGATATTGAATGCCCGGTATGGTGGCCCAGTTCCGACGGGGTCGCAAACGCCCCGGGAGGGCTCCAGCGGGCCGGAACAGCCATTCATCCGCAGGCGGCGGCGCTGCGTATACACTGGGATATCCAGACAACCCAGACACCGATGACCCACGCCATCCAGCCGGCGCTCGACGCGCTCAACCAGATCATCCTCGGCAAGCACAACCAGATCCGCCTGGCGACGGCCTGCCTGCTCGCCCGCGGCCACCTGCTGATCGAGGACATTCCTGGCATGGGCAAGACCACGCTGGCACTGAGCCTGGCCAAGGTCCTGGGCCTTGGCTTCCAGCGCGTGCAGTTCACCAGCGACCTGCTGCCGGCGGACATCATCGGCGTATCAATCTACGAGCCGCAGGCGGCCGGTTTCCGCTTCCATCCGGGCCCGATCTTCTCTCAGCTGGTCCTGGCAGATGAGGTCAACCGCGCCAGCCCCAAGACCCAGTCAGCCCTGCTGGAGGCCATGGAGGAACGGCAGGTGACCGCCGAGGGCGAGACCCGCCCCCTGCCCGAGCCTTTCTTCGTCATCGCTACCCAGAATCCCGCGAACCAGATCGGCACCTTCCCCTTGCCGGAATCGCAGCTGGACCGCTTCCTGATGCGCATCTCGATGGGCTACCCGGCCGCCGAGGCGGAGAAAGCCCTACTGCTGGAACGCGAGCGCCGCGACCTGCTGGCGGAAGTCCAGCCAGCCGTATCGCCACAGCAGTTGCTGGAACTGCAGACGCAGGTCAAGGCCGTGCGCGTCATGCCGGCGCTGGTGGACTACATCCTGGCGCTGGTGCGTCATACACGGGACCACAGCGGCCTGCGGCAAGGCCTGTCGCCGCGTGCTGCGCTGGCGCTCAAGCGTGCCGCCCAGGCCTGGGCCCTGCTGGCCGGTCGCCAGGGCGTACTGCCAGAGGACGTGCAGGCGGTATTCGCTGCCGTGGTCAACCATCGCCTGATCGCGGCCAGCGAACGCGAGGGCGGCGCGCCCAACGCCGACGACATCCTGGCCCGCGTCGCCATCCCCTGAGCGGCAGCCGATGCGCCCCTGGCTGGTGTTCAAACTCCTGCTGCACCCGATACGCCTTGCCCAGGCCCGCATCGACGCCTGGGTGATGTCGCGGGTCAAGCGCCAGCCGGGGCCGATCCCGGTACCGCGGACGCGCGTCTACATCGTGCCCACGCGTTTCGGCTACGGCTACGCCTTCATGGGCCTGGTGATGCTGCTGGGTTCGATGAACTATTCGAACAGCATGGGCTTCCTGCTGACCTTCCTGCTGGGCGCCCTCGGGCTGGTGTGCATGCACCACACCCACGGCAACCTGGTGAATGTCCAGCTGCGCTCCGGCAAGGCGCCGCCCGTGTTCGCGGGAGAGGTGGCGCATTTCGAAATCCTGGTGGACAACCCTGCCCCGGCCCAGCGCTACAGTTTCTCCCTGGCCTGGCCCAAGGATTCCCAGCCGCCCGTCATGACCGACGTCCCCGCGCAGGGCACGGCCACCCTGCGCATCGCACTGCCGGCAGAACGCCGCGGCTGGCTGCCGGCACGGGTGTTCAGTTTGTCGACCGAGTTCCCGCTCGGACTGTTCCATGCCTGGACCTGGGCGGAGTTGGACACGGCCTGCCTGGTGTATCCAAAGCCGGCCGCCGCCGGGCGGATGCCACCGCCTGCCTCGGGTGCGATCGGGCAGATGCCCAGCAACATCGCCGGCCAAGACGAGTTCGCCGGCCTGCGCAACTACCATCGCGGTGATCCGATGAAATCGGTGCACTGGAAGAGCCTGCCCAAATCGCCCAGCGCGCCGATGGTCAAGCAGTTCACCGAGTTGCTGGACCAGGAGTTATGGCTGGAGTGGGATGCCCTGGGTGATCTCGATCTTGAGTCCCGCCTCTCCCAGCTGACCCGCTGGGTACTGGACATGGAAGACCGGCAGCATGCCTATGGCCTGCGCCTGCCCGGCGTCTTGCTGAAACCTGGCCGTGGCGAGATCCACCAGAACGATTGCCTGCGTGCACTCGCCCTGTACAAGCCGGGTTGATCCCTCGCCTGCCCGTCATGAAAGCCGCAACCCTCTCCGACTACCTCAATCAAGTCTCGCTGCTGCGCCTGATCGCGGTGTTGGCACTGGTGCTGGTCGTGCACCTACCCAGCCTGCCGACCTGGGAGGCGGTACTCGTGGTCGCCGGCCTGGGCTGGAGACTGCTGATCGCACTGCGCCAGTGGCAGTTGCCCCCCGCCTGGCTGCGCACCAGCATCGCTGTGCTGTCGCTTGTGGGCATCTACGCCAGCTATGGCCGCATCCATGGGCAAGTCCCCGGCATCGCCCTGCTGATGATCATGTCGGTGCTCAAGCTGCTGGAGATGCGCTCCCGCCGCGACGTCATGGTCACCGTATTCCTGATGTATTTCATCCTGCTGACCCATTTCCTGAATTCCCAGGAGATATGGACCGCCGGCTACCTGCTGGTCTGCGCTTCCGCGATCACGGCCTTGCTGATCGACGTCAATCACCCTGGTGAAGCGCTGCCGCTGAAGAAGATCCTGGCAAGCGGCAGCAAGATGGTGGCGATATCCCTGCCGGTCACACTGCTGTTCTTCCTGCTGTTTCCGCGTATCCCCGGCCCACTCTGGGGCATCCCGTCCGATGCCGGTGCCTCGCTTACCGGCATGTCCAACGAAATGGCGCCCGGCGACATTTCCAACCTGATCATGTCGGACCGCCATGCCTTCTCGGTCAAATTCTTCGACCGTGAGCCACCGCCGCGTGAACGCTACTGGCGAGGACCGGTCTTCGACAGCTTCGACGGGCGCGCATGGAAGTCCAGTGGCATCTCGCAGCGCGTCCAGACGCCGGATGTGGAACTGCTGCCGCCGGCGGTGCGCTATGAGATCATCGTCGAACCGCATCGCGGCCCCTGGATGTTCGCACTGGACATCCCCGATCCCGCGACCCGGCCCGACAAGAGCTTCATCGCCTCCGAATACCAGCTCATGAAGGGCCGGGACGTCATCACGCGCGAGTTGCACGTGCTGATCTCCCATCCGAACCACATCCTGCAAAAGGAACTCCCGGATCTCACCCGGCGAGTCAATCTCTCGCTGCCGAGGGACTTCAACCCACGCACGGTCGCACTGGCTCGGCAGTTGCAGGCGGAACACGCTACCCCTGAGGCCATCGTCCAGGCCACTCTGCGGATGTTCCGGCAAGAGCCCTTCGTCTACACCCTGCAGCCGCCGCCGCTGGGCCGCAACAGCGTGGACGATTTCCTCTTCAAAACCCGCCGCGGCTTCTGCGAGCACTACTCGAGTGCCTTCACCTTCCTGATGCGCGCCGCCGGAATTCCCACTCGCGTGGTAACCGGCTACCAGGGTGGCGAGAGGAACGAGCTGGGCGATTTCTTTCGCGTCACCGACGCCGACGCGCACGCCTGGAGCGAGGTCTGGCTGGAAGGCAAGGGCTGGGTGCGCGTGGATCCTACCGCGGCGGTAGCGCCCAACCGCATCGAACTCGGCCTGTCAGAAGCCATGCAGGACAGCGGCGAACTACCCAGCTTCCTGCAGCGCGGTGGCTTGAACTGGATCCGGGACAACCTGACCACGCAGTGGGACTGGATGAATACCCAGTGGAACCGCTGGGTACTGGCCTACGGGCCGGAAGTGCAGATGGACCTGATGCGGCGCATCGGCATCGAGGACTGGCGCGGCATGATCATCGCGCTGACCGTGTCCGCGAGCCTGATCCTGGGGATCATCGGCCTGCTGCTGCTGCGGCAGTTCACCCCGGCACGCAACCAGGAAGTGGCGGTCAGGCTCTGGGCGCAATTGCAGAAGCGCCTGCTACGCGCCGGTATCGCGCAACGCCCCGCAGAAGGCGCCGGTAGCTTTGCCGACCGTGTGGCGCTGGAGACACCGGAGCTGGGCGACGCCGTACGCCGCGCGGCCACCATCTACCAGCAGCTCCGCTACCTGGAAGGCGCCACGCCTGCGCTGCAGGAAGAACTGGCGCGGGCCATCAAGGCGATACGGAGCTGAAGCTGATGACACCATCGCACGCCGAACGCTTCATCGTGGAAGCCGGCCCCTCCGTTCCTCGGGCGCCGAATCGTGTCCGCTACTGGATCGGCCGCAGCATCCTGACCCTGACCGGCTGGAGTGTCGATGTGCGCCTGCCGGACGAGCCCAAGCTGATCATCATCGCGGCGCCGCACAGTTCCAACTGGGACTTCGTCTACGGGCTGGCGGCGATCTTCGTCACCCAGTTGCACTTCAATTTCTTTGGCAAGCACAGCCTGTTCGCAGGCCCTCTGGGGGGACTGTTCCGTCGCGTGGGCGGCATCCCGGTGGATCGCAGCGTGCCGGGTGGACTGGTGGCGGAAACGGTGCGCGTATTCGAATCCCGGCCGACGCTACTGCTGGCGTTGACGCCGGAAGGCACCCGTTCTCGGGTCACGACGTGGAAGCGCGGCTTCTGGCACATGGCGCAGGCCGCCCAGGTACCGGTGGCGGTGGCCTACATCGACTACACGCGAAAGAAGGCCGGCATCGAGTGGCTGTTCCGCCCTACCGGCGACTGGGAGCAGGACATGCGCCCGGTGTTCGAGTTCTACCGGACCGTGGGCGCGAAGCGGCCGGAAGACTTCGCGGTCGAAGAGCTGCCGCCGCGCTGAACCACGGCCCTAGGCGGTCTTGCGCGTTTCCGGCCCCTCCACCTTGCTCAGCAGCCAGGCGCCGATCACGAAGAACGGCAGCAAGGTCAGGATCGGCAGGCGCTGGTTATCCACCAGTAGCGCCGTCTGGCCGACCACGATGGGCCCCAGCACCGCGGCGAACTTGCCCAGCATGTTGTAGAAGCCGAAGAACTGCCCGGCCTGGTCGGGCGGAATCAGCTTGGCGTAGTAGGACCGCGACAGCGACTGGATGCCGCCCTGTACCGTCGCGATGGCCGCCGCCATCCAGTAGAACTGTGCCTCGGTCTGCAGCGTGTAGGCCCAGCAGGTCACGCCGATGTAGATGCCGATGGCCACGTACAGCATGGTCTTGGTCCCGAAGCGGTCCGCTAGCCAGCCATAGGCCACCGCCGCCGGGAAGCCGAGGAACTGCACCAGCAGCAAGGCCTTGATCAGCGAGCCGGGATCGAAGCCCAGCTTCACGCCATAGTCCACCGCCATGCGGATGATGGTGTCCACCGCGTCGATATAGAGCCAGTAGGCGCCGAGGAAATACAGAACCGGTTTCATCGTCAGGATTTGCCGGAAGGTCGCCTTGAGCTGAGCCCAGTCATCACCCGCATGCGGCTGCGGCTGCTCCTGCACGTTGCGGAACAGCGGCAGCGAGAATAGCACCCACCAGACACCCACCATCAGGAAGGACAGCAGGATCGCCTCGGCGCCATTTTCCAGGCCGAAGCTCTGCGGCTTCTGGAACATGAACACGTTGAGCGCGAACAGCAGGCCGCCGCCGAGATAGCCCAGGCCGTAGCCCAGCGCCGAGGTGCGATCCATGTCCTTTTCCGAGGACACGTTGACGATCAGCGAATCGTAGAACGAGGTGCCGGCGAAAAAGCCGATGGAGGCCAGCGTGAACAGCAGCAGCGCCGTGCTCCAGTCGCCCTTGGCTACCCAGTACATCGCCGCGGTAGAGCAGGCGCCCAGCAGCGTGGTGGCGAACAGGAAGCGCTTCTTGTAGCCACGCCGGTCGGCCAGCCCGCCCAGCAGCGGCGCCAGGATCATCACCACGATGCTGGAGACCGAGCTGGCCACGCCGAGCCAGAAGGTGCGCTCGCCGGGAGCCAGGTCGCCGGCCCAGTACTGCGCGAAGAACAGCGGGAAGAAGCCCGCCATGACGGTGGTGGCGAAGGCAGAGTTGGCCCAGTCGTAGAACGCCCAGGAGATTCGCTGCTTGCGGCTGCCCGGCACACTGCCCATCGCACCGCTCCCTATCTTCTTTTCAGGTCAGACCAGGTCCAGCCCCAGCACCAGCGCATCCTCGCGCCCGCCGTCGGCCGGGTAGTAGTTCTTGCGCAGCCCCAGCCGCTTGAAGCCGAACTGGTCGTAGAGGCGTTGTGCCGGCCGGTTGGACGCACGCACTTCCAGCAGCACCAGCGTGACGTTGCCGGCCCGCGCCACCATCAGCAGGTGGCGCATCAGGAACTGAGCGATGCCGCGGCGCTGGTGCTCGGGGCTGACACACAGGTTCAGGATGTGGGCTTCTCCCACCGCCATGCTCATCAGCGCGTAACCCAGTACCTCGCCCAGTGTATTGGTGACGACCCAGGAGCTGTATCCCACGCGCAGGCAGTCGTGGAAGATGCCCTCGCTCCAGGGGAAGGTGTAGACGCGATGCTCGATATCCAGCACCTGCTGCAGGTGCGAGGGATGCATCGGCGCCAGGCGCCAGAGCTCCTGTGGCTGGGCACTCACCAACGGGTCCTCACGTCAGGGATCCTGTGCGGAGGTAGCGATGAACCTTCTTCAGGTCCTCCCAGCTCTTGGCCTTCTCGCGCGGGCTGCGCAGCAGGTAGGCCGGGTGATAGGTGATCAGCAGCGGCGTCTGCTCGGGGCCGTAGTGATACAGCGGCCCACGCAGGCGTGACAGCGGCGCATCGGTGTTGAGCAGGCGCTGGGCAGCGATGCGGCCGAGGCCGACGATCAGCTTGGGCTTCACCAGCCGGATCTGCTGCTCCAGGTACGGCCGGCAGGACTCGACCTCGTCGGTCTCAGGATCGCGGTTGCCCGGCGGCCGGCACTTCACCACGTTGGCGATGTAGGTGTTCTCGCGGCGCGAGTGGCCGATGGCCTTGAGCATTTCGTCCAGCAGCTTGCCGGCACGCCCGACGAAAGGCTCGCCCTGCGCATCCTCGTCGGCTCCCGGTCCCTCGCCTACCACCATCAGCGGCGCGGTTTCGATACCCACGCCGAACACCGTCTGGGTGCGGGTCTGGCAAAGCTTGCACTGGCGGCAGTCCTTGACCACCGCCCGCAGGCCCTCCCAGTCGGCCGGCACCTCGATCAGTGGTGCCGGAGCGGGCGCGGTGCGCGCCTGGACCTGGGGAGCCGCCGGACGCGGACTAGCCGCCGCAGCCGGCGGCGAACGTGGCGCGGCGGGAGGTGGAGCGGCCGGCCGTGCCACAGGCACCGGAGGCGGAGCTACAGCCTCCGCCATCACCGGTTCCTCTATGGCTACTGCCGGCTCGCCACCCACACGCAACTGCCAGCGCTCGATCCCGAGCGCATCGAGCACCTGCTGGCGGTGAGGCGAATGCATGGGGGGCATTGTACCTGCGCCGCCGCTGCCTGCAGCGCGTGGCTCAGGCCGCGCGCTGCTTGCCCTCGGCCGCCTGCGCCAGGGCGCGGTTCACGCCCGACAGGATGGCCTTCAGCGAAGCGGTAACGATGTTGGCGTCCCGGCCGACGCCGAACAGGGTCTTGCCGTTGCCCAGCTTCAGCTCGATGTAGCTGACCGCGGCCGCGTCGGCACCCGCCCCGATCGCATGCTCGCTGTAGTCCTGCACCGCCAGGCGCTCGCCCAGGACCTTGGACATGGCATTAATGAAGGCGTCGATCGGGCCATTGCCTTGGCCGGAAATCCGCTGCGCCTTGCCGTCCACCGTGATCTCCGTGGCCAGCTCCACGGAATCGCGCTTGGAGTCCTCCACCAGATGGTGCGCAACGTAGCCATACGGGCTCTGCGCCTCCAGGTAGCTGCGACGGAACACGGATTCGATGTCGGAGGCCGTGACTTCCTTGCCGGTGGTATCGGTCACTTCCTGCACAATCTGGCTGAACTCGATCTGCAGGCGGCGCGGCAGCACCAAGCCATATTCGTGCTCCAGCAGGTAGGCGATACCGCCCTTGCCGGACTGCGAATTCACGCGGATCACTGCCTCGTAGCTGCGACCCAGATCTTTGGGGTCGATCGGCAGGTAGGGCATCTCCCAGATGTCGCCTTCCTTGCGCGCCGAGAACGCCTTCTTGATGGCGTCCTGGTGCGAACCGGAGAACGAGGTGAAGACCAGGTCGCCCACGTAGGGATGCCGCGGGTGGATCGGCAACTGGTTGCTGTACTCGACGGTCTTGCGGACCTCGTCGATGTCGGAGAAATCCAGGCCCGGGTGCACGCCCTGGGTGTACATGTTCAGCGCCAGGTTGACGATGTCGACGTTGCCGGTGCGCTCACCGTTGCCGAACAGGCAGCCCTCGATGCGGTCGGCACCCGCCATCATGGCGAACTCGGCAGCGGCGGTGCCGGTGCCGCGGTCGTTATGCGGGTGCACCGACAGGATGATCGCCTCGCGGCGCGCCAGGTTGCGGTGCATCCACTCGATCATGTCGGCGAAGATGTTCGGCGTGGAGTGCTCGACCGTGGACGGCAGGTTGATGATGACCGGCTTTTCCTTGGTGCCGCCCAGGGCATCGACCACGGCATCGACCACGCGCTTGGAGAAATCCAGCTCGGTGCCGGAGAACATCTCGGGCGAATACTCGAAGACCCAGTCGGTCTCCGGGCGCTCATCTGCCAGCTCGCGGATCAGGCGGGCATGGGCCACGGCCAGTTCGTCCAGCACCTGGTCCTGGCTCATGTTGAACACCACGCGACGCATGATCGGCGCGGTGGCGTTGTAGAAGTGCACGATGGCGCGCTTGGCACCCTTCAGCGCCTCGAAGCTGCGGCGGATCAGCGGTTCGCGCGCCGGCGTCAGGATCTGGACGGCAACGTCGTCCGGGATCAGGTTCTTCTCGATCAGGTGACGCAGGAAGGCGAACTCGGTCTCCGAGGCGCTGGGGAAGCCGACCTCGATCTCCTTGAAGCCGATCTTCACCAGCTGGTTGAACATCGCCAGCTTGCGATCGTGGTTCATCGGCTCGATCAGCGACTGGTTGCCATCGCGCAGATCGGTGGACAGCCAGACCGGGGGCTGGGTGATAACGGCATCCGGCCAGCGGCGGTCAGCCAGGCGGACGGGGGCGAAAGGACGGTATTTCGTCTCGGGATTCTTCAACATGCTCATGGGCTTAGCTCACAAGAGGTGCCGTCAGGTGAATCCATGGATTCTACTCCCGGCGGCGGGAGATTGGGGTGTTTCGGTGGTTTTGCACGGTTTGGGCCCCGTGCGGGCGCGCGCTATGGTTTCTGTCTTACGACAGAAGAAGTAGCGCAAGAAGCGCAGCAAGCGGCCGTGCGCCCTGGGGCGCAGCGGGAACAGCGAAATGGCCGGTTGCGGAATGCATACTTCGATATTAGTGCATCTGCGCCAGCGTTTTCAAACCGCTCATCCGGCGGCTCAAGCCGCCGGTGCCGGCTTCTTGCGCAGCTTGCGCCAAACCACCACCGCCGGCCCCGACAGGGCGTAGGCGAAGAACAGCATGAACAGGATGCGTGGCGGGTCGATCAGCACCAGGGCCAGCACGCCGATCACCGAGGCAAAGGACAGGAACTTCAGTCGCGCATTCAGGTTGAGCTTCTTGAAGCTGTTGTAGCGGAAGCTGGACACCATCGACAGCGCCGTGGCCAGGGTCAGCGGCGCCGCCACGATCAAGGCGTCATGCCCGTCGATGGGCACATGGCCCGCGACCCAGGCGAACAGGGAGTGGCTGTCGTCCACGCAACTCCAGACGAAGAAGGTCACCACCGCGGCCGCGGCCGGGCTGGGCACGCCGTAGAAATCCTTGTTGGAACTGGCAATGGCCGCCAGCACGTTGAAGCGCGCCAGGCGCATCGCCGCGCAGGCGGCGTAGGTGAAGGCGATCACCCAGCCCAGCTTGCCGCCGATCCAGCGGTAATCGGCCAGGTTGTTGAGGGAATAGGCGTAGATCAGGATGGCCGGCGCGATGCCGAAGGCCACCATGTCGCAGAGCGAGTCGAACTCCTTGCCGAAGTCGCTCTGGGTGTTGGTCCAGCGCGCCACGCGGCCATCCAGGCCGTCGGCGATCATGGCGGCGAAGATGCCGTACACAGCCGCCTCGAAGCGCCCATCCATCGCCATGACAATGGCGTAGAAGCCGCCGAACAGGGTGCCGGTGGTAAACAGGTTGGGCAGCAGATAGATGCCCTTGCGGCGCTTCTTGGCCGGCGCGCTGTCGTCCATGGACCGTTCCTCAGGAATTTCTCGCATCTTACTGTCCGGGAAGGGGGAAATCCAAAGAAACCTGCTCCCTCCCGTGCCAGCCGGCGGGGAAACAAAAAGAGGGCCGCCATTGCTGGCAGCCCTCTGGGAGTTACAACCACAGACTCGCGACGCTAGGATCCCCGCAAGCGGGGCCCCTCCACGCTGCTCGCTGCTTTAGTTCTTCGACTTGTCGACCAGCTTGTTCTTGCCGATCCAGGGCATCATCGCGCGCAGCTCGCCGCCGACCACTTCGATCGGGTGCGCGGCGTTGAGGCGGCGCATGGCGGTCATTTCCGGGTAGCCCAGCTTGCCCTCGGACACGAAGGCCTTGGCGTACTTGCCGGTCTGGATGTCGAGCAGGGCTTGCTTCATGGCCTTGCGCGACTCGTCGTTGATGACCTTGGGGCCGGTCACGTACTCGCCGTACTCGGCGTTGTTCGAGATCGAGTAGTTCATCGTGGCGATGCCGCCTTCATACATCAGGTCGACGATCAGCTTGAGCTCGTGCAGGCACTCGAAGTAGGCCATTTCCGGAGCGTAGCCGGCGTCCACCAGCGTCTCGAAGCCGGCCTTGACCAGCTCCACGGCGCCGCCGCAGAGCACGGCCTGCTCACCGAACAGGTCGGTCTCGCACTCGTCCTTGAAGGTGGTCTCGATGATGCCCGAGCGACCGCCGCCGATGGCGGAGCCGTAGGACAGCGCGAGCTTCTTGGCGTTGCCGCTGGCGTCCTGGTAGACGGCGATCAGGTCGGGAATGCCGCCGCCCTTGGTGTACTCGTTGCGAACCGTGTGGCCCGGGGCCTTCGGCGCGATCATGATCACGTCGAGGTCGGCGCGCGGCACCACCTGGTTGAAGTGGATGGCGAAGCCGTGGGCGAAGGCCAGCGCCGCACCCTTCTTGATGTTCGGCTCGATCTCGTTCTTGTACAGCTCGGACTGGAACTCGTCCGGCGTCAGCACCATGACCACATCGGCCCAGGCGCAGGCTTCCGCCACGCTCTTGACCTTGAGGCCGCCGGCCTCGACCTTCTTGGCGGTGGCCGAACCCGGGCGCAGGGCGACGACGACATCAACGCCGCTGTCCTTGAGGTTCAGCGCGTGGGCGTGGCCCTGCGAGCCGTAGCCGACGATGGCAACCTTTTTCGACTGGATGATGGAAAGGTCGGCGTCCTTGTCGTAGTAGACGTTGATGCTCACGTTTGGCTCCAGGGGTGCTGATGGACGACGCGGCACGGGTCCGGCGTCGGATAAGTTGAATGTTTCGTTCGGGTCAGGCGGCTACGACGACCCGGCGGCCGCGGCCCATGGCGGCCACGCCGCTACGGTCCACTTCCAGGATGCTGGTGATCTTGCCCAGCTCGGCAACCAGCGCATCGATCTCCTGGCCCGTGCCGGCCAACTGGATCATGCGGGTATCCTCGGTTTCATCAAGAATCTGGGCACGGTGCTCGCGCACGCACTCCACCACCTTGCGAGCGGATTCGGCGTCCACGGCGACCTTGGCCATCAGCAGCTCGCACTCGATATGGTCGGTGCTGGACAGGTCAGCGATCTCGACGACGTCGATCAGCTTGCGGGTCTGCTTGATGATCTGCTCGATGACGCTTTCGCTGCCGGCCGTGACCAGGGTCAGGCGGGAGACGGTCGGGTCGTGGGTCGGGGCGACTGAAAGCGAGTCGATGTTATAGCCGCGTGCCGCAAACATATTGGCCACGCGCGCCAGGGCGCCGGCTTCGTTTTGCAGCAGGATCGTGATGATGTGACGCATAAGGGCGCGCAAGATAAGCGCCTTTTGGCGTCTGCGCAATAGTTTTCGGCTCTTTTCCGGTGCTTTTCCGGATGACTACCCCCGAAATGCCATGTCATAATGTGCGCTTCTCTCGCCGCTTGGCCGGAATAGGCCCGGAATGCCATGAATGCTGTCCTGAAACCCTCGCCCCACCCTCTTGCCGGCAAGACCATGACCGGTGCGGAAATCGTCGTCCAGCTGCTGGCTGACGAAGGGACCAGCGCGGTATTCGGCTACAGCGGCGGCGCCATCCTGCCCACCTACGACGCGATCTTCCGCTTCAACCGCGAGAATCGCGCCGAGAACGGCGGCGAGAAGATGCCCCTGATCGTGCCCGCCAACGAGCAGGCCGCCGGCTTCATGGCTGCCGGCTATGCCCGCGCCTCCGGCAAGGTCGGCGTCTGCCTGGTGACCTCCGGCCCCGGCGCCACCAATACCGTGACCCCGGTGCGCGACTGCATGGCGGACTCGATCCCCATCGTGGTGCTCTGCGGCCAGGTGCCGACCGGCGCCGTGGGTACCGACGCCTTCCAGGAAGCCCCGATCAGCACCATCATGGGCTCGGCGGCCAAGCACGTGTTCCTGGTGACCGACCCCTCCAAGCTGGAGGCCACGGTCCGCACCGCCTTCGAGATCGCCCGTACCGGCCGCCCCGGCCCGGTGGTGGTGGATATCCCCAAGGACGTGCAGAACTGGAACGGCATCTTCAAGGGTGAGGGCGTGCTGCCCATCCCCGGCTACCGCGCCCGCCTCAAGCAGGTCTACGAAAACCGGCTCTCCGCAGACCAGCTGGCGCAGTTCCACGAGCTGATCAAGGCCTCCAAGCGGCCTCTGATCTACGCCGGCGGCGGCGTGATCCACGGCGAAGCCTCGGCCTCGCTGCGCAGCTTCGCCAAGGCCTTCGGCATCCCGGTGACCACCACCCTGATGGGCATCGGCGCCTACGACACCACCGACCCGCTGTCGCTGGAAATGCTGGGCATGCACGGCACCGCCTTCGCCAACTACGCGGTGGACGACTGCGACTTCCTGATTGCCGTGGGCGCGCGCTTCGACGACCGCGTGGCGGGCGTGCCGGCCAAGTTCGCACCGAATGCGAAGGCCATTGCCCACTTCGACATCGACCCCTCCGAGATCAACAAGGTCAAGCGCGTGAGCTGGCATCACGTGGGCGAGCTGAACAACGCCCTGGCCCGCGTGGAAGCTTACCTGGGCGAGCAGGGCCTCAAGCCCGACTACAGCGCCTGGCACGCCCACATCGCTGAGCTGAAGCAGAAGCACCCGATGAACTACGAGCGCGGCGGAGAGCACATCCAGCCGCATGCCGTCATCGAGGAGATCAACCGGATCACCAAAGGCGAGGCCATCGTCGCCACCGGCGTGGGCCAGCACCAGATGTGGGCGGCACAGTACTTCGACTTCCGCCAGCCGCGCCTGTGGCTGACCTCCGGCTCCATGGGCACCATGGGCTTCGGCCTGCCGGCCGCCCTGGGCGCCCAGTTCGCCTGCCCGGACAAGATCGTCATCGACATCGACGGCGACGCCTCCATCCGCATGAACCTGGGCGAGCTGGAAACCGCCACCACCTACGGCACCCCGGTGAAGGTGGTCGTGCTGAACAACTTCGGCGACGGCATGGTGAAGCAGTGGCAGCGCCTGTTCTTCGACAGCCGCTACGCCGGCTCTGACAAGAGCCTGCACCAGAAGGATTTCATCAAGGCCGCCGAGGCCGACGGCTACCGCTACGCCGTGCGCGTCAGCAACAAGGCCGACCTGCCCCGCGTGGTCAAGGAATTCATCGAGTTCAAGGGCCCGGCCTTCCTGGAGGTCATCATCGACCCGATGGCCTCGGTCTACCCGATGGTCGGCCCCGGCATGTCCTACGGGCAGATGATCACCGGCGACTGGATTCCGTCCCGTAACGCCGCCCCGGTCTCGGACGACGTCAAGAACACCCAGATGTTCTAAAGCCGGCCGGGGCCTGATCTGCCCTGCGCTTGGCCCTAAACGAACGGTACGGCGGCACTCGGGCGCGGCTATGATGGGGAACCTATGAGGCCCTCATGAACGACGCCCTGGACCCGCTCGCCATCGCGCGCCAGCCCACGCAGCAGCGTGCACGGGACCGTTTCGACCGTATCCTGGCCGAAGCCGAGAAACTGCTGATGGAAGCCGGCCTGTCCGGCTTTTCCGTACCGGTGCTGGCCGAGCGCCTGGACTACACCCGCGGCAGCATCTACGCCTACTTCCCCACCCCCTACGCCATCCTGAATGAACTGGTGGCGCGTTACCTGGTCGAGATAGAGAGCCAGTTCCGCGCCCGTGCCGACGAACTGCGCGGCATGACGCTGCGCGAGGCGATCGGCGCGGTGGTGGACCATTCCGTGAGCTTCTACGAGGCCAACCCGGTGGCCCGCCTGCTGATCCTGGGCGGCGCCGTCACCGACGACAGCTTCCGCGCCCAGGAAATGACCATCAAGCACCTGGGCGACCTGGGTCGCGCGGTGTGGAAGGACAAGGGGGTCAGGCTGCCGAAGGGGCAACCGGACGTGACGACGCTGTCGGTGGACATCGCCACCGCCTGTTTCCGCCGCTCCTACTTCGAACACGGCTCGATCACGCCGGCCTACCGCGACGCCGCGGTGGCCGCCATGATCGGCTTCCTGATGCCGTACGTGGATACGGCATCCGCATCACCCGCTGTGCAAGCGAATAAAAGCAAACCGAGGAGAAAAGCATGAGCAAGACCAACGACGCCCGCACGCCGCTGGCCTGCCTGTACCACTGGGAGAAGACCACTCCCGACACCATCCACCTGACCCAGCCCGTGGGCGGCGGCAAGGTGGTGGACTACACCTGGAAGCAGGCCATGGACGAGGCCCGCCGCATGGCGGCACACCTGCAGTCGCTGAACCTGCCGCCGAAGAGCCAGGTCGCGATCCTGGCCAAGAACACCGCGCACTGGATGCTGGCCGACTGGGCCATCATGATGTCCGGCCACGTCAGCGTGCCGCTGTACCCCACGCTCAATGCCGAGACCGTGCGCTACATCCTGGACCACAGCGAGTCCAAGCTGCTGTTCATCGGCAAGCTCGACGAGTGGGAGCAGATGAAGGCCGGCGTCCCGGCCGACATGCCGACCATCAAGCTGCCGCTGGCGCCCGCCAGCGCACCCGGCAGCCAGTGGGAAGAGATCATCGCCAGGACCGCGCCGCTGCAGGGCGAGCCCGACCGGCCGCTCGACGAGATGGCCACCATCGTCTACACCTCGGGCAGCACCGGCCAGCCCAAGGGCGTGATGCAGACGTTCCGCTCGTTCAACGTCTGCGGCACGATGATGCGCGACGTCATCCCCGCCAACCAGCATGACCGCATGCTGTCCTACCTGCCGCTGGCGCACGTCGCCGAGCGCCTGGTGGTGGAGAACAACTCGACCTACCACGGCTTCCACGTGTTCTTCGCCGAATCGTTGGAAACCTTCGTCACCGACCTGCGCCGCGCCCGCCCGACGATCTTCTTCTCGGTGCCGCGCCTGTGGACCAAGTTCCAGCTCGGCGTGCTCGACAAGCTGCCGCTGAAGAAGCAGAAGGTCCTGTTCAGCATTCCCTTCCTCGGCAAGAAGGTGAAGCGCAAGATCCTCGAGCAGCTGGGCCTGGACTCCGTGCGCGTGGCCTTCACCGGCGCCGCGCCGCTGCCGCCGCCCACCGTCTCCTGGTACCGCAGCCTGGGCCTGGAGCTGCTGGAGGCCTATGGCATGAGCGAGAACTTCGCCTACTCCCACTTCACCCGCCCGGGCAACGCCCGCGTGGGCTACGTCGGCCCCACCAACCTCGGCGTGTCCTGTCGCATCGGCGACAACAGCGAGATCCTGGTGAAGAGCCCGGCGCAGATGCTGGGCTACTACAAGGAGCCCGAGAAGACCGCCGAGTGCTACACCGAGGACGGCTTCTTCAAGACTGGCGACATGGGCGAGATCGACGAGCAGGGCCGCCTGCGCATCACCGGCCGCGTCAAGGAACTGTTCAAGACCAGCAAGGGCAAGTACGTAGCCCCCGTGCCCATCGAGAACAAGCTCGGCAGCCACCCGAAGATCGAGGCGGTCTGCATCGGCGGCGCCAACCAGCCGGCGACCTTCGCCCTGGTGCTGCTGTCGGAGGATGCGCGCAAGCACATCGCCGCAGGCGGCGACCGCGCCGAGATCGGCACCGAGCTGACCTCGCTGATGGAACAGGTCAACGAGACTCTGGACCCGCATGAGCAGATCCAGTTCACCGTGGTGGTGAAGGACACCTGGAACATCGACAACGGCTTCCTGACGCCCACGATGAAGATCCGCCGCAACATCATCGAAAAGCGCTACGAGCCCAACGTCGACCAGTGGTTCGGGTCGCGCAAGACGGTCATCTGGGAGAACTGATCCCTCCTGTCTGGACCAGCCCGGCCTCGCCTAGCGACGCCGGGCTTTTTCATGCCCGCTACAATTGTCCCCGATGAAATTCCGCCGCCTGCCGCCGCTGCACACGCTCGAAGCCTTCGAGGCCTCGGCGCGGCGGCTGTCGTTCAAGCTGGCGGCGGAAGAGCTGCACCTGACACCCTCGGCGATCAGCCACCAGATCAAGGCGCTGGAGGCCTTCCTCGGCTTCGAGCTGTTCCGCCGCGGCAACCGTTCCCTGGAGTTGTCCGACGGCGGCAAGGCCTACCTCGCCGTGGTGCGAGATACCCTGCAGCGTCTGCGCGACGGCAGCCATCGCGTGGTGCAGCGCCATGCCCGGGCCAGCCTCAAGGTCAGCATGGGCCCGTTCATCGCCAGCGAGCTGATCCTGCCGGCCCTGCCCTCGTTCCAGGAAGCGCATCCGGACATCGATGTGCGCATCGACACCAACCTGCGTCCGGTGGACCTGCTGCACGAGGACCTCGACCTGGCGCTGCGCTTCGGCGACGGCCATTGGCCGCAACTGACCGCTGAGCACCTGCTGACCATGTGGGCCCTGCCGGTCTGCACCCCTGCCCTGGCCCGCGAGTTGCGCAAGCGCAGCCCCGCCGACCTGGGCGAGATCTCGCTGATCCACTCCTCACCGATGGCCGAGGGCTGGGCCATGTGGTCGCAGGCCGCCGGGGTCACCCTGGGCAAGGGCAAGCGCGACATCTGGCTCGACAGCTACCTGGCCATCCTGCGCGCGGCCGAACAGGGCCTGGGCCTGGCGCTGGGCCTGATGCCGATGGTGGACCCGTTGCTCAAGCGCCGGCGCCTCGCGGCGCCCTGGCCGCAGCTGAAGATCGAGGTGCCACAGGGCTACTACCTGCTGCACCGCGCCCGCGACGCCGACCGGCCGGAGGTGGCGGCCTTCCGCGACTGGCTCAAGTCCTTGCTGGCCTCCGGCAGCCTCTTCAAGTGAACTGAGTTCACCCGAAAGCCTCCGGGATTTCGTTTGTCGCCCCGCGCGCGCAGGCCTAGCCTGAAGCCTCAATCCATTGAGGAGCGCGAACTTGCGCGAAATTCACACCACCCTGGAGTCCCGCGACGGCCACCCGCTCGCCGCCACGCTCTACGAGCCCGAGAACCTGCCGCGCGCCGCAGTGCAGATCAACGCCGCCACCGGCGTCCCGCGCCGTTACTACTCCGCCTATGCGAAGTTCCTGGCAGAGCGCGGCTTTGCCGTGCTGACCTATGACTACCGCGGCATCGGCCAGAGCGTCTGGCCGATGCAGGTGAGCGGCGCGTCCCTGCGCATGCGCCACTGGGGCGAGCATGACCTGGCCGCCACCCTGGGCTGGCTGTCCGCGCGCTATCCCGGACTGCCGCTGGCCGCCATGGGTCATTCCGCCGGCGGCCAGATGCTGGGTCTGGCCGACAACAACCACCTGGCCAAGGCGGCGCTGTCCATCGCCTCCCAGAGCGGCTACTGGGGCCACTGGCCGCAGCGCCTGCGACCGGTGATGGCGGCGCTGTGGCACGTGGTGCTGCCCGGCTCCGTCGCGCTGTTCGGCAAGTTGCCGCCGGCCGTATTCGGCACCGAGTTGCCGGCCGGCATCGCCCTGCAGTGGGCCAGCTGGTGCCGCCACCCCGACTACATCACCCACCGCAGCGGCCAGCCGATCCGCCAACACTTCGCGTCCTATCGCGGCCCGATGCGCTTCTACGCGATCGGCGACGACATGTTCTACGCCCCGCTCAGGGCCGTGCAGGCACTCGCCGGCTTCTACCGCAACGCACGCACCGAGGTGCGCGTGCTGCAGCCGGCTGATCACGGCCTGCACCAGATCAGCCACTTCGGCTTCTTCCGCCCCAGCATGCCGCAGGCGGCCTGGCAGGAAACGGCGGACTGGCTGGCCCAGGCCCTGCGCCTGCCCCAGACGAATTCCCCTTCCCCTTGAGCACTCCCATGACCCAGCTGGCCCAAACCTTCTCCCGCCTGAGCCGATACCCGCTCGGCCGCAAGCTGTTCTCGCGCGCCGTGACCTGGCGCGCCCCCTACTTCGCCTCGATCTCGCCGACCTTCCGCGAGCTGAAGCCCGGCCTGGCCGAGGTCTTCGTCCGCAACCAGCGCAAGGTGCACAACCACCTGGGCTCGGTGAACGCCATCGCCATGTGCGCCATGGCCGAACTGGCGGCGGGTACGATGATGGAAACCTCCCTGCCCCGCGGCCTGCGCTGGATCCCGCGCGGCATGACAGTGCGCTACCTGAAGCAAGGCAGCACGGACCTGGTGGCACGCGCCGAGCTACCACAGCCGCTCGCGGCCGACTTCATCGGTGACATCGTGGTGCCGGTGCGTGTGCGCAACGAGGCGCAGGAAGTGGTGATGGAGGCCGACATCGCCATGTACATCTCGGCGAAGAAGGCGAAAAGCTGAGCCTTTCACTTTTCCCCGGCCGTTCGCACTGAGCGTGTCAAAGTGCGAGCGGCCGGGGCACAGGGCGCATAGGGCGGGTCTCTCGATAGGCCATGGGCTCAGGATTTACATCGATTCCCGGAACTCCATCGACCGGCAGCGGATATGGACCGTGCTGCCGCTGGCGAACAGCATCTCGTGTACCCAGAGATCGCCCTCGCGGTGGATTTCATGCACGAGCAGATCATCGCGCGGCTCCTGCGAATCCAGCCGGTATTCCGCGACACCCAGGTAGCGCAGCCTGAAGTGCCGGTCGTGATAGGGGCCCAACAGTACGATCTCGATACTCGTTTCAGCATGGTCCTGGCGCAGGTCGCCCAAGTCGATACGGCTGCTCTGCAGCCAGGAGTCATGCAGGCTACCGCGCTCGCTCAAGTGGAGTCGCCGCAGCGAGGCCAGATCCTTCAGGTCGTCCGGCCAGCCCTCCGAGATGGAGGCCACATGAGCCAGGTAGTCATCCAGCAGCCAGGTCTGGCGCTCATCCTGCCGCAGGTATTTCACGTCTGCGGCTTCCGGGTACCGTTCAGCGTACGGCCACCGATGCGGTGGCTTGCCCCTCGGCACGCCGGACTTCGCGACAGCCGGAACAAGAAGGCGGTACATGGCCAGCCGCCAGGGAGGTACGCAAATCGGCTGCGGAGCTGAAAGACTTGGTGTCCTTGATGAAGCAGCAAGGCAGCTCGAGGCCATCGAGCGTGTAGTAGCTCGTATGGTCGTGCTCCAGGTACCGGCACTGCAGCGCAAACGGCAGTTCGGCAGGCAGCTCCCGCGGTGGCGGCTTGTACCGGTAGCTGCGCACGTAATCTTCCTTGCCCTGCAATGGCTGCACCACGTGCTTGCCGAAGCCCTTGGCCTGCGCCCAGGCCAGGATCGCATCCAGTGGCTGCCCGAAATCCACCGTATGCAGCACGATGCGCTTCGCGCCCATCGCATCGATCAGCCGATCCACGCCCTTGAGCGCACGGTGCAGCTTGAGGCGACCGATGGATTCGGCCAGTTCTGCATCCAGCGTGTCGATCGAGATGCCGATCAGGGGAAAGACCTGTGCGAACCACTGGGGATCGCGGATCAGGCTGGCATTGGTGATGGTGTAAGGCGTCATGCCGCGCTGCTGCACCGCCGCCACCATGTCGCGGAACCGGTTGTGCGTGGTGGGCTCGCCCTCGCCCTGCAACGAGACCTGACGCACGCTGTCCGGCAGCCCCTGCAGGATGCCGAGGAATTTCTCCATCGGCATGTGTCGCTGTGACATATCGCGCCCGGCGCAATAGAAGCAGCGGTAATTGCAGATCGTGGTGATCTCGATCTGGGCGTAGGGAGGCGTGCGTGCGGGCGTCATGGCGGATGGGCGGTCCCATGCAATGCGCGCAAGCCTAACAGCAGAGGGACAAGAACCGGAAGAACGGCGCCCGACGGCCAGCCGGGAGATTCAGTAGACGTCGCGCCGGTATCGTCCCTGCTCGAGCATGCGCTCCACGGTCTCGTTGCCCAACACATCGGCCAGAACGCGCCCCACCGCGGGCGCCATGCCCTCCAGGCTGCCGCAGACGTACACAGAGGCACCTTCGGTGACCCAGGCCTGCAGCTCCTGCGCGGCCTCGCGCAGACGGTCCTGCACGTAGAGGCGTTGCTCCTGGTCACGGGAAAACACCAAGTCCAGGCGCTCGAGGAATCCCGCCTTCTGCCAGGCATCGAGTTCGTCCCGATGGAACGCGTCGTGAGCGGCGCTACGCTCGCCGAACACTAGCCAATTGCGCTTGCGCCCCGCCGCAACACGGGCCTTGAGATGCGCGCGCAGGCCGGCCAGCCCCGTTCCATTGCCAATCAGGATCAGCGGACGGGCATCCGGCGGCGGCTGGAAGCCGGGGTTCTCGCGGATGCGCAGTGCGATCTCTCCGCCCAGTTCGGCGTGCTCGGTGAGCCAGCCGGAGCCCAGGCCCAGGCTGCCGTCCGCCTGGCGCATCTGCCGCAGCAGCAGCTCCAGGCGGCCATCGGCGGGGATCGAGGCAATCGAGTATTCGCGATGCGGCAACGCCCGGAGGCTTTCGGCAAGCTGCGACGCCGTCGCACCTCGCAGCTCCTCTAGATTGCCCGGCAGCAGGCTGCGCGACAGCCAGGCGGACAGGGTATCGCCGTCGGGCATCGGCGTGGCTGAAGGCAGGCCGATGGCCTGCAAGGCCTGGGCGACGCGCTGTGGCGCATTGCGCGGGCCGATCTCGGCGATGTCGCCGGCGCTCCACTGCGGGACGCCCTCGAACGGCTGCAGCGCGAGATGATAGGCCGGCCCACCCAGGCTGCCGGGGTTCAGCAGGCGGCGTTCCACCAAGCGCCAGCGCTGGTACTCGGGCGCGCTCCAGTCCGGCAAGGGCTGCCCGCCGCCGAGCAGTTCCAGATGATGCTGCCAGTGGCGCAGGGCACCCTCGTCGGCATTGTCCACCTCCACGGCGTCGAACAGTGGCTGCGCACCGTGCTGGCGCAGCCAGCGCTCCAGTTCCTGGCCAAAGCCGCAGAAGTGACGGTACTCGCGGTCGCCCAGGGCCAGCAGGCCGTAGTGCAGGCCCTGCAGGTCCGCATCCGCACGCATGACCTTGCGCACGAAGGGAATGCAGGTGTCGGGCGGGTCACCCTCACCCGTGGTGCTGGCCACGAACAGCACGCGACCGGCGGACTGCAGCATGCCTGCCGTTACTTCACCCAGAGGATACAGCTGCACCGGCGCACCACTGGCCTGCAGCGACAGCGCCGTCTGCAACGCCAGGCGCTGCGCGAAACCGGTCTGGCTGGCGTAGGCAACGAGGATGGGACTGCTGCCGGCCGGCGCCGGCATGCGCAAGCGGTGGCGCGCACGTGCGCGCGACCAGGCGATGAAGGTGCAGAGCAGCAGCCAGGCGAAGATGACGGCACTCGCCTTCAGAACGCGCTGCCCGTCCGCCGTGGTCAGCCACTCAGTCACTGGCCAGCGCCTCGAAAGCCGGCGTCAGGCGCTCGATGAAGCCCGCGCCGCTGCGCAGCACGAACTGCGCGGCAAAGCCGTGCCGCGTGGCGAATTCGTAGGCCTCTTCAGGTTCCAGCACGCCCAGCACGGTCGCCAGGGCATCGGCCGGCATGCATTCGGGGTGCAGCACCGTGACCGACGCCAACGCATGGGTCACCGGCCAGCCGCTGCGCGGGTCCAGCGTATGCGCATACCGCCGGCCTTCATGTTCGAAGTAGCGGCGATAGTCGCCGGAGGTGGCCACCGCCAGGCCATGCAGGGCCAGCACCGTATGCGGCAGCTCTTCGCCGACACGCTCCAACTCCACCCACCAGGGTTGGCCATCCGGCTTGCAGCCCTGCCCGCGTAACTCGCCGCCGACCTCCACCAGCCAGTGATCGACACCGGCACGGCCGAGATAGCGCGCCAGCTGGTCCACGGCATAGCCCTTGGCGATGGAGGAGAAGTCCAGCTGCAGACCACCCGGCTGCAGCAGGCGCCTGCCCGCATCGTCGAGCTGCAGGCGCTGCCAACCGATGCGTGCCCGCGCCGCCTCGATCTCGCTCTCGGAGGGTGGGCGGCCGCGGTGCGGCACCGGGCCGAAGCCCCAGGCATCGACCAGGGGACCAATGGTGGGATCGAAGGCGCCGTCGCTGACCTGCGCGCACTCCCGCGCCGCTTCCAGTACCTCCAGGAATTCCGCCGGCAGCGCATGCCAGCTGCCGGGCACGGCGGCGTTGTAGCGGCACAGGTCGGAGTCCGGCTCCCAGTGGCTCATCTGCGCCACCACGCGATCCAGCTCCTGCTGCACGCCGGCACCGAGCCAGCGCAGGTCCTCCGCCGGCGCCACCAGCAGCACCGACCAAGTGGTGCCCATGCTGCGGCCCTTGAGCGCGTGCAGGCTCCCGCCGTCCGGATGCGGCGGCAGGGATTGCGGGCTCAGGTTGCGCGGGACGAGGACGCGATTCATGTGGGATGCCGGAACGCAGACGACGCCCGCCACCCCGTGAAGGGCGACGGGCGCCGCGCGCGCAGGCTCAGGGCGACAGCACCTCGAAGCTGGCGGTGTAGCTGCTGCGGCGGTCGGTGGCGGGCTTGTCGGCCTTCTTGTCCTGCACCGAGGCGCTGAGCCAGTACAGGCCCGGCTGCGGCCACTCGAGGGTGAAACGGCCGTCCTTGCCGGTCTTCAGCTCGATCTCGTTCACCGAGCTGCGATAGCGCGTACCGTCGGCGACCACTTCAACTTCCACGTCTGCCGCCGGCTTGCCGTCGAGCAGGAACTGGAAAGTGGCGGACTCACCGGTGTAGAGGTCGTTGAAGCCGGTGACCTGCACCAGCTCCAGGCCCTTGCCGGTGGGCTTGAGCGCGGTGTCGTTAGGCTTGCCGGCGGTGACGAAGGTCTCCAGGCGGCCGATCGACTGCGTGACCTTCAGGTCCTTGGCCTTCTTGGGCACTTCCTGGGCGAAGCCTTCCGGCGTGAACGGCGTGCCGCGCGGCGGCCAGCGCTTGTTCTGGCCGTTGTCGTCCCAGCTGGCGCTGATGCCGGTGTTGACCACCGCGATCTTGTAGGTGCCGGGCTGCTTGAGCTGCAGGTCGAACGTGGCGCGCAGCTTGCCGGAAGCCTGGTTCTCCGGCGCCACGGTGCTGCCGTCCGGCGCCGTGATGACGAGGTTGTCCAGGCGCGCAGCGTTGTGGTCGCGCACGAAAGGATCGGTGGACGAACCGGCGTCGAAGGTGACCCACTGGTCCACGTTCAGCACGGTCTTGGAGGGGGCGATCCACTGCTTGTGCGCCAGGGCGGACAGCGGCAGCAGGGCGGCGGCGATGGCCAGCGGCTTGATCAGGCTTTTCATGTCGTTGCTCCGTCTGGGGATCAGGGCTTGACGCTGAGGGAAATGGCACCGAGCTCGCGCGAGCCCTTGGCCTTGATGGTCTGGGCATCCTTGGCGGGCACCTGGAAGGGCACGTCGACCAGTTCACGGCCACCTTCCTCGCGCGCCGCCTCGACCACCAGCTTGTACTGGCCCGCCGGCAGGTCGGCCACGTTGAAGCTCAGCGCATGCTCGCCCGGTGCGCGGGTGGCACCGGTTACCCCATCGACCGGCAGCGTCAGCTCACGGCCGCTGCGGCGCCACCACTGGCGCAGGTCGGGCAGCCACTTGACCCCGCCCTGGAGGTTGGCAGCGGCGCCCTGCATGCCGCCCGGCGCGACACCGGCAGCAGCCGCCGGCGCAGCAGGAGCAGCGGTGGCCGGGGCCTTCTCGCCCTTCTTCGGTTGCTGGTACCAGACCGCCAGGTTGGCGGCCACGCTCTTGTCCTCACGCTCAAGCCAGACGGCGACGTAGGGACGGTGATATTCGGCCACGTCCAGGCGGGGAATCTCGATGGACAGGTCCAGGTTTGCGGCCAGAACGGTGCCCGGCAGCATGCTGCAGAGTACGAGGGGAATGCGGTGACGCATGTGGGAGCCTCGGAAGTTTTTAGTGAATGAACAGGATCGCCAATACCAACGGAATCACCAGTCCCAGCCCGACGATCGGCCAGGTGGTGGGCCGGTTCCCCGCATGAATCTGCAGCAGGAACAGGCCGGTGATACAGAAAATCAGGCAGGCCACCGCAAACACGTCGATGAACCAGCCCCAGGCCACGCCCGCATTGCGGCCCTTGTGTAAGTCATTGAAGTACGAAATCCAGCCCCGATCGGTCTGCTCGTACTCCACCTCGCCGCTCTCCAGGTCAAAGTTGACCCAGGCGTCGCCGCCCGGCCGCGGCAGCGTCAGGTAGATCTCGCCGTCGTTCCATTCCGGCTCGCGCGATCCCGCTTCCAGGGACAACGATTCCTGCAGCCAGGCGGCCAGCGCCGGCGGCAAGGCGCCCTTGCCTCCCTTTTCGGCCACGGCAGCAATCTGCTCCCGCAGGGGCTCCGGCAACTGCGCCGCCTGCGTCACCACCTTGGCCTTGGCCTCGATCTGCGAGGCATGGTTCAGCGTGATGCCCGTGGCCGCGAACAGGATCATGCCGATCAGGCACAGCGCCGAGCTGATCCAGTGCCACTGGTGCAGATGCTTGAGCCAGAACGCCCGGCGCTTTTGGTCCTGCTTGGCTTCCACGTCAGACGTCCACCCAGCGTCGGAGAAGGTTGTGATACACCCCGGTCAACTGAACAACGGACGGATGGTCCGGTACGTTGACAGTGAGGCGCTGGATTGCCGTATCCATGTCGAACAGCAGGCTGCGCTGGGCATCCTCGCGCACCAGGCTCTGCACCCAGAAGAACGACGCCACACGCGCTCCCCGGGTCACCGGGTTGACGCGATGCAGGCTGGTGCCGGGATAGAGAACCATGTCGCCGGCCGCAAACTTGATGGCCTGTGCACCATAGGTGTCCTCGATCACCAGTTCCCCGCCGTCGTACTCCTCCGGCTGGGACAGGAACAGGGTCGCCGAGATATCGGTGCGGACCCGGTGGCGGGAGCCACGGACATCGCGCACGGCGTTGTCCACGTGCAACCCGAAATTGCCGCCACCGCTGTAACGATTGAACAGCGGCGGGTAGATCTTGGCTGGCAGCGCCGCCGAGCGGAACAACATATGGCGCGCCAGTGCCTGGGAAATGATGTCGCCCCATTGCTGGGCGACCGGGTGATCCTCAGCCAGCTGCTCGTTGTTCTTGACCTTGGCGGACTGGTAGCCGGCCGTGACCCGGCCATCCACCCAGTCGGCAGCGTCCAGGGCCGCGCGACATTGCGCGACCTGTTCAGCGGTCAGGACCTGCGGAATCTTCAGCAGCATGACTTTCTCTCAAAAAGCAAAACCCCGCCCATATTACCGGGCGGGGCTTGCCTCAGGCCTCTCTCATCAGAAGTTGTAGCTGGCGGTCAGGACGGCAGAGCGGCCCTCGCCGGGGTGCCCCCAACCCTGCGGGCGTACCGAGGTCCAGTACACCTTGTCGGTCAGATTGTTGAGGTTCAGACGCAGATGCAGGTTGCGGTCGACCCGGTAACCGATCAGCGCGTTGTGAACGATGTAGTCGGGAACCTCGGTGCTCGGATTGGTCGCATCGGCGAAGTTGGCGTTGTATTCGCCGACGTAGCGCAGGCCGTATCCCAGTTCCAACCCCATCGGCAGTGCATAGGTCGTCCACAGGCTGCCGGACTGCTCCGGCGTACCGATGATCTTCTGGCCCTTCTGAAGATCGGGGCCAGGGGCATCCTTGTCGATGCTGCTGAGGATTTCGCTGTCGAGGAACGCGTAGCCGGCGCTGACGGACCACTCCTTGGTGACCTGCCCACTGGCGCCGAGTTCGAGGCCTTCCACGCGGGACTTGCCGTCAAGCACCTGAATCGGGTTCAGCGGATCGGTGCTGGCCACGCGTGTATTGGTACGGTCATTGCGGAACAGCGCGGCGGTCAGAAGCATCTTGGCATCGAAGACCTCCCACTTGGCGCCAATTTCGTAGTTGATCGTCTTCTCGGGATCGGCGTTGCAGGTTTCCGCGCTGCAGCTCGCGATGACGGCGGTAGAAGCCGGCGAAGAGGAGTTGCCGACAGCTACGTAGATGCTGCCTGCCTCGACCGGCTTGAAGGTCACCGCCAAGCGGCCGGACGTCAGATTATGCGAAGCCTTGTTACGAGTGACAGCCGGAGTTGCACCCGGCAGAGGGAACGTCTGGCTATCGTAGACCGCTTCATTACGCTCATGACGCACACCGGCATTGATTTCCCACTGCGGATTGAGGGTCGCGTTGTGGAAGACATAGATCGCCTGGTTGTCGATCTCGTTGGCGTTCTGGCCTGTCGGCATGTAAGTGAACGCACCGTAGGAACTGTCAAAGACCGTATTCGGATTGTGCAAATCGCGGACAGCGGGGGTGGCGAATGCGAAAGAGGAGCCGTCCGGATTGCGCGCACCCTGAGTGGTTCGATCGAAATTCTCGCGGGTGATCGCAAGACCCGACACCAGGGTGTGGGCGACACCGCCGGTATTGAACTTCCAAGTCAGGTCCGTCACGTTGGCGGTGACGTCCGTCGTGTCGACACGCTTGTTGCCCGGACCGCTGGTCATCGTGAACGTATCGGTCGAACCGGCGGGAGGCGTCGGGCAGGTGCCGGTCGCATTGAACGGAACGCCGCCGATGCAGACCGTGCCATTGAGCGTCGCAAGCGACGAGACGTTGTCGGTCGAAGCGTGGCGGGTGACGTTGCGCAGCGTCAGGTTCTCCTTGATGTCGCGCTCGAAGGTGGCCGTGATGGCATCGACGGTCGCCTCTTCGAAATCCAGGTTGCTCCAGCCGAAGTAGGTGCTGCGATCGACCGGTGCCGGCTGGCCTTGGTTGCCGTTGACACGCCGCCACGGGAGGCCGCGGTCCGGGATACGCTCGTTGTCCTGGTGGACCACGTTCAGCGTGGTGCGGGTGGCGGTGCCGAGGCCGAAGGCCAGCGAACCGGCGACGCCCCAGCGCTCGGACGACACCTCGTCACGGCCCGGCGAGTCGCTCTCGTGCGACATCACGTTAAGGCGCAGGGCCGTGGTGTCGTTGATCTTCTGGTTGCCGTCGACCGTGGCGCGGAAGTAGCTGTCGGTGCCCAGGCCCAGGGTAGCCTTGGTGAACTCGTCGGCCTTGGCGGTCTTGGACACCATGTTGATGGTGCCGGACACGGCGCCGCCGCCGGAGTAGACCGAGCTGGCGCCCTTGGCCACTTCCAACTGCTCCAGGTTGAACGGATCGACTCGGGCCGTCTGAGCGCCGTCGCGAATGCCGTCGACGAAGATGTCGCCATCCACGCGCGCGCCGCGCAGCGTGATGTTGTCGCCGAAACCGTTGCCGCCTTCGGCGGCACCGAAGGTGATGCCCGGCACGTTGCCGAGCATGTCACGCAGCGTCAGCTGGTTCTGGTCCTCGATGACCTTGGCAGGGATGACCTGGATGGTCTGCGGGATATCGCGCAGCGGCTCGGTGTACTTCGGCGAAGCCGGCTTCTCCGGCTTGTATTCGTTGGCAGCCTTGTCAACTACCTTCACGGCCGGCAGTTGCACGGCCTTTTCTGCGGGCGCGGCAGCCGGCGCAGTTTCCGCTACGGGGGCCGCCGGAGCGGCGTCCTGGGCAAAAGCGATGGACGGAACGGCAAACATCGCGGTCATTGCGGCCGCGACGGGCGTCATACTGAATTTCATCTGAAACACTCCCAAGAAGGACTCTCTGATGTACGGGCGGTCCCTCTCCCGACAGCTTTCGCCGTCAACCGCCCTATGTATGCGCAGCCAGGATGAATACCGGTTCTGCGATCGTGTTTAATTCTACATGAGAATCATTTTTATTAATACTATGGTCGTGATTTCTGCCCGGCTTCCTGCATTCCGCACTCCTCTGCTGGTCAACGGAGGAAGAAAGATGCCGGAATCTTCCGGCGGCTTTCTTAAGAATCAATAGCTTGGCTTACGTACTGCCTCGAAGCCGCACCGTCGCCCCAGTCCAGCAGCTTCAGCCGATCCTTGACGTAAGATTGTCCATGCAGTGTTTAGGCATCCTGCGCCGCATTGGGGAGTGCAGCCAAAGCGATCCTAGGTACCCACCACGGCGCTGCCCGAACCCCGGGATGCTGCTTGGTGGTCACTGGGTGCTAGTGCAGCTTCAGGGTGAGCCTTTCGAAGAATAGATGCGACGGACGGGCACATCTGGCTGGCAGCTGCTTCGATCCTTGGACAAGCTCGGGCTTAAGTGCGAACAAACCTCGCCAGCGGTTGCTAGCGTTGCTGCACAGGCATCGGTGGCAGCAGCGTCTGCGGGTCCACGCGCGAGCGGAACCAGCCGATGCCCCAGTGCAGATGCGGCCCGGTGGCGCGGCCGGTCTTGCCGGACAGCGCCACGATCTCGCCCTGCTTCACCGGCTCGCCTACACCAATCTTTAGCGCCGACAGGTGCACCATGATCGAATGCACCCCATGGCCATGGTCGATCATCAGCGTGCCGCCGGTGAAATAGAGATCGGGCTCCGCCAGGCTGACGATGCCATCGGCCGGCGCACGGATCGGCGTGCCTACCGGCACGGCGACATCGACGCCGTAATGCGGTTGCTTGGGAATGCCGTTGAGGATGCGCTGGTTGCCGAAGACACCGGAGATGCGTCCGGTGGCGGCCCAGGCGAAGCGCTGGCGCCAGCCCTGCCCCGGTGTATCGCGGTCACGCGCGGCATTGAGCAGGGCCTGCTCGCGCTCGATGCGCGCCGTCACGGCCGCCGGAGGCTCCACCTTGTCCTGCGGCAGGCCGTCGATGCGCTGGATGCTCCAGGGGCGCGGCGCCACGGCGTAACGGCGGACCTGTGGGGCACTGCCGCTGCTGCCCTGCCAGCGCAGCTCGACCTCGGCCGGCTCGTCGCGATCCAGGCCGAAAACGAAATCGCCCTGCGGGGACACCCGCAGGGCGCGATCCTTGAACCAGACCAGCGTGCCGGGCTCCGCCTGGCCGGTCACCAGGCTGCCCTGCTGCCAGGAACCCTTCAGTTCCAGTGCGGCGGCGGGAGAAGCCAGGAGCAAACCCATCGTCACCCCGGCGAAAGCCGGGGTCCAGTCACGCAACCAGCCCAGGAGGCTCCTTGAGGGACTAGATGCCGGTAGCCGCCGGCATGACGACCGAGAGTCGCCCATCAAGCCTTCAGGCGCGCAATCGCGTCCGCCAGCGGCAGCGTCTCCTGCCGCTCCTCGCCGCGGAATCGCAGGGTGACCGTGCGCTCCTCGGCCTCCTTGCGGCCGACGACGACGATCACCGGAATCTTCTGCGTGGCGTGCTCGCGGATCTTGTAGTTGATCTTCTCGTTGCGCAGGTCGGTCTGCGCGCGCAGGCCCGCATCCTTCAGCGCCTCGCAGACCTCGCTGGCATAGCCGTCGGCGTCCGAGACAATGGGCGCCACCACGGCCTGCACCGGCGACAGCCACAGCGGCAGCGCGCCGGCGTGGTGCTCGATCAGGATACCGATGAAGCGCTCCATGGAACCGACGATGGCGCGATGAAGCATGATCGGGCGACGGCGCTGCGAGTTCTCGTCGATGTACGAGGCATCGAGGCGCTCCGGCATCATCGGGTCGTACTGGATGGTGCCGACCTGCCAGGAACGGCCGATCGAATCCTTCAGGTGGTACTCGATCTTGGGGCCGTAGAAGGCGCCCTCGCCCGGCAGCTCAGTCCATTCCACGCCGGCGGCGCGCAACGCGGCGCGCAGGGCGTCCTCGGCGCGGTCCCAGGCCTCTTCGGTACCCAGGCGCTTCTCGGGGCGCAGCGCCAGCTTCACGGCGAGATCGGTGAAGCCGAAGTCGGCGTAGACACCCATCGCCTGCTGGTGGAAGGCGGTGACCTCGGCCTCCACCTGGTCCTCGGTGCAGAAGATGTGGCCGTCGTCCTGGGTGAAGGCGCGCACGCGCATGATGCCGTGCAGCGCGCCCGAAGGCTCGTTGCGATGGCAGCCGCCGAACTCGGCGTAGCGGATCGGCAGGTCGCGGTAGGAATGCAGGCCAGCGTTGTAGATCTGCACGTGGCCCGGGCAGTTCATTGGCTTGATCGCGTACTCGCGCTTCTCGCTCATGGTGAAGAACATGTTGTCCTGGTAGTTGTCCCAGTGACCGGACTTCTTCCAGAGGCTCACGTCCAGGATCTGCGGGCCGCGCACTTCCTGGTAACCGGCCTTGCGGTATACACCGCGCACGTACTGCTCCACGGCCTGCCAGATGGCCCAGCCCTTGGGGTGCCAGAACACCATGCCCGGCGCTTCTTCCTGCTGGTGGAAGAGATCGAGCTGGCGGGCCAGCTTGCGGTGATCGCGCTTCTCGGCCTCTTCCACCTGCTTCAGGTAAGCCTTGAGCTCATCCTCGGTGGCAAAAGCCACGCCGTAGATGCGCTGCAGCTGCGCGTTGTTGGCATCACCGCGCCAGTAGACGCCGCCGACGCGGATCAGCTTGAAGGCGTTGCCGAGCTTGCCGGTGGACGGCAGGTGCGGGCCCAGGCACATGTCCAGCCACTTGTCGCCCTGGCGGTAGATGGTCAGCTCTTCGTCGGCCGCGATGCCCTCGCGGATCCACTCGGCCTTGAAGGTCTCGCCGGCGGCCTCGAAGTGCTTCACCGCCGCGTCGTGGTCCCAGACCTCGCGGGTGATCGGCAGATCGCGCTTCACGATCTCGCGCATCTTCGCCTCGATCTGCTCGAGGTCGGATTCGCTGAAGGCCTGCTCGCGGGCGAAGTCGTAGTAGAAGCCGACCTCGGTGGCAGGGCCGAAGGTGATCTGGGTGCCGGGAAACAGCTCCTGCACCGCCTGCGCCAGCACGTGCGCCGCGTCATGGCGGATGACCTCCAGGGCCTCCGGCTTGTCGCGGGTGATGATGCTGATGCTGGCGTCGCGGTCGATGGGGCGGGTCAGGTCCCAGAGCTCGCCGTTGACGGTAACCAGGGCTGCCTTCTTGGCCAGGCCCGGCGAGATGCCCTGCGCGATCGCCAGACCGCTGATGGGTGCATCGAACGACTTCTTGTTGCCGTCCGGAAAGGTGATTTCGATTGCCATGTGTTCCTGCCGAAAGTGGTTTACGACTTGTTCTGGACGTACGCGACGGCGGCCTTGAGCCGCGCGAGCGTTCGGTCACGTCCCAGCAGGAACAGGGTCTGGTCGATCGGCGGCGAGATCGCCATGCCGACCACGGCGACGCGGATCGGCTGCGCCACCTTGCCCAGGCCCAGTCCGCGGCCCTCTGCGAAACCGTTGACGGCCACGTGCAGGGCCGGCGCGGTCCACTCCGGCAGCGCTTCCAGCGCGGCGGCCAGATCGGTCAACAGGGCGGCGCCCTCGGCGGTGAGATGCTTGGCGGCGTCCTTGTCGTTGTAGCCGTCCAGATCGGCGTAGAAGAACTTCGACTTCTCCGCCATCTCCACCAGGGTGCGGCAGCGCTCGCGCTGCTGCTCGATCACCGGCTCCAGCGCGGGGCCGTTGGCCGGGTCCACGCCGATACGGCGCAGGTGCCAGTCGAACTCGGTGGCGACCACGGCCGGGTCGGTGATCTTCAGGTACTGGTGGTTGACCCAGTAGGCTTTCTCCATGTCGAAGCGCGCCGGTGAGGCGGAGACATGGTCGAAGTCGAATTTCTCGATCATCTCCTGGCGAGTGAACAGCTCCTGGTCGCCATGGCTCCAACCCAGGCGCACGAGGTAGTTCAGCAGCGCCTCGGGCATGAAGCCCATGGCGCGGTACTCGGTGACCGACAGCGCACCGTGGCGCTTGGACAGCTTGGCGCCGTCGGCGCCCAGGATCATCGAGACGTGCGCGTACTCCGGCGGCGTGGTGCCGAGAGCCTTCAGGATGTTGATCTGGCGCGGGGTGTTGTTGACGTGGTCGTCGCCGCGGATGACGTGGGTGATGCCCATGTCCCAGTCGTCCACCACCACGCAGAAGTTGTAGGTGGGCACGCCGTCGGCGCGGGCGATAATGAGATCGTCGAGTTCCTTGTTGTCGAACACGATCTCGCCCTTGATCAGGTCCTTCAGCACCACCTGCCCATCGGACGGATTGCGGAAACGCACCACCGGCTGCACGCCTTCCGGCGGGGTCGGCAGGACCTTGTCGCGCTCCGGGCGCCAGCGGCCGTCATAGCGCGGCTTTTCCTTGCGCGCCATCTGCTCGGCACGCATCTGGTCCAGCTCCTCCTTGCTGGCATAGCAGTGGTAGGCCGTGCCGGCGGCCAGCATCTGCTTCACCACCTCGGCGTAGCGGTCGAAACGCTGGGTCTGGTAGATCTCGGCGAAGTCGGACTTCAGCCCCAGCCAGGCCATGCCCTCGAAGATCGCGTCCACCGCTTCCTGGGTGGAGCGCTCGCGGTCGGTATCCTCGATGCGCAGCAGGAACTTGCCGCCAAAGCGCTTGGCATACAGGTAGGAAAACAGCGCGGTACGGGCGCCGCCGATGTGGAGGTAGCCGGTGGGGCTGGGAGCAAAGCGGGTGACGGCCATGATGAGGGCTTTTGCAGTGATTCTTCGGGCGAAATCAGGATTTTAGCAGGAAGAACCGCCAGCGACCGATTACAATACGGGGATGATCCGCCTGTTCGTAGAGCAACTGACCGTCCTGGACTGCGCCTTCCTGGACCCCCAACGCGGCCTGGTGGGCGAAAGCTGGATCGTGGACGTGGAACTGGCCGGGGACCTGGACCGGCAATCCATGGTGCTGGACTTCGGCGAGGTCAAGAAGCGCCTGAAGAAGGTGCTGGACGGCATCGGCGACCACCAGCTGCTGGTGCCCCACCGCCATGCCGGCCTCAGGCTGCAGCACAACAGCCAGGGCAGCGAGCTGCATTTCAGCGGCCCGGCCGACGGCCCCATCGAGCACCGGTCCCCCGCGGATGCCATCTGCGTGGTGGATGCCCCCACCATCACCACCGAAAGCCTGACCGCGCACCTGCAACCCCTGGTGGCGCAGCACGTGCCCGCCAACGTCGCGGAGGTCCGCCTGCACCTGCGGCATGAGGTGGTGGACGGCGCCTACTACCACTACGCCCACGGCCTGAAGAAGCATATCGGCCACTGCCAGCGCATCGCCCACGGCCACCGCTCGCGCATCGAGATCCGCCTGGACGGCCGGCGCGAGGCGGCACTGGAGCAGGCCTGGGCCAAGCGCTGGAAAGACATCTACCTGGGCACCCAGGAAGACGTGGTACTGCACAGCGCCGAGCGCGTGCGCTTCGAGTACACCTCGGTGGACGGCGACTTTGCCCTGGAGCTGCCGGCGCAGCGCTGCGAGCTGCTGGACGGCGACACCACGGTGGAGAAGCTGGCGCGCTACATCGCCCGGACCGTCCACGCCGAGCACCCCGGCCGCCAGGTGGAAGTCCGCGCCTACGAGGGCGTGATGAAGGGCGCCATCGCCCGCGCCGGGTAGTGGTTTCCGCGCCGACCGCCCGTCGGCCCGGGCTGGCAAAACGCAGGATCGCCTCCATTCATTCCGGATTAATGCCCGCCGAGCGAAAGTGGCGGCGTCCACTACCGGAAACGACCATGCGCCTGTTCCCTGCCGTCCTTGTCCTGCCGAGCCTGATGCTCGCGGGCTGCGTCGCCACGGGTCCGTACTATCCGCAGGACGTCGGCCGGGTATACGGCTACGACAGCTACTCCAGCTACGATCCCTACCCTCCGGCCTACTACGGCCCGGACGTGTACTACTACTCATACCGACCGGCCCCGGATTATTACTACCGCCCCGGGTATGGCTACTACCGCCCGCCCGCTTACGGGGTGCGCCCCAGCCGGCCGCCGGATCGGGGCCATGACCACGGGCACAACGATCACGACAGCCATGACCACGGCAGCCCCAGGCCGCCCCGGGGCGACCGCCCGGACCGTCCGGATCGCCCGACGACCGGACTCTGGGGCAGCACCCGCCCCAATCCGCCCCCGCAGGTCCAGCCGCCTTCGCGCCCCGAGCGCCCGGAGAATCCGGGCCGTCCGGAGCGCCCTGACCGCAAACCCGGCCTTTGGGGAGCCCAGCGGCCGGATGTGGCTCCGTCACGCCCCTCCCGCCCTCCGGTGCAATCAGCGCCGCCGCCGAGGATCGAGCGGCCCCAGGCGAACGCCCCCGGACGCTCCGAGGGCGAGCGCCGGCGTGGCTGGGGCCGTGCCGGTGGCTGAGCCAGGAAGCAATTGCAGGCGCTGGCGCCTATAATGTCGCCCGCTTTTTATGGTTAACCGGATCGAACATGTCCTTTTCCGATATCCAATTCTTCCCCCGCGTCACGATCGAACAGGTCGAGGAAGGCAATGAGCTCGCGCCGAAGTTCGACGAGCATGGCCTGATCCCCTGCGTCACCACCGCCTCCCACAACGGCGAGGTGCTGATGCTGGGCTACATGAACGCCGAGGCCCTGAGGAAGACGATCCTGACCGGCGAAGCGCATTACTGGTCGCGCTCGCGCAAGGTGATCTGGCACAAGGGCGCCACCAGCGGCCTGACCCAGAAGGTCGTCTCCCTGCGCATCGACGACGACCAGGACGCCGTCTGGCTCAGCGTCAACGTCATCGGCGACGCCAGCTGCCACGTCGGCTACCGCTCCTGCTTCTACCGCTCGGTGCCCACCGGCGAGGGCCCGGACGTGCGCGTGCTGAACTACGAGGAGAAGGAAAAGACCTTCGACCCCAAGGCCGTGTACGGCGACGCGCCGAACCCGACCATCCTCTGAGCCGTCTTTCAGAGACAGAACGAGGCCCGCCATGCGGGCCTCGTTCGTTTTGGGCGCCCGGAACGGCCGCCCTGGCTGCGGCTTTCCATGCCACGACCCCTGGAGTAGGCTGTGGATCATTATTCATGGCCATCTCGGGGGAGAATGTCCCATGTCGCTCAGGCCGGTCTCGCGTGCCGTTTCACTCGTTGCCGTCCTTCTGATTCCCCCCGCCGCCCTGGCCGCACCCGGAGATCCCATAGGCCCGGCGGTCGCAGTCAACGCCGCCATCGCTGCCAATCTGGGGCAGGAGGACACTGATATCGCCCTGACACCGGATGGGCGCTCGGTGATCGTCTGGAACGACAAGCTGACCTCCAATGGCCAGTTCCTGCGCATCCTGGGCCGCCGCGTCGCCGCAAACGGCACGCCGCAAGGGGCCGAGTTCCGCATCGACAGCGGCATCGTCGCGGCCAAGCACCCCCGCGTGGGGATCGACGCCGCGGGCAACTTCGTCGTGGTATGGCAGCAGTCCACTGAAGCCGACCAGAGCAGCAGGCCGATCACGGGCCGCGTCTTCATGCGCCGCTACAACGCCAGCGGCACCCCGCTCTCGGCACCCATACTGGTGGACTCCACTCCCATCGAAGGGCACGAGCAGTTCAACCCCTCGATCTCGATGAACGCCCAAGGCCAGTTCGTCATTGCCTGGAACAGCTATCACCGCACCATGCGCCAGCAGTTCTGGGAACTCAGCGAGGGGCCCGTGCTGGCGCGCCGCTTCATGGCCGACGGCACCCCGCTCGGTGCAACCCAGTTGGTGGCCGACCGCACCTCGGGCAGCCTGCTGGTGAGTCAGGGCGCCGGGCTGGTGAGGCCGGGCGGCGCGCTGCAGCTGCTGTTCGCCACCCAGGGCCCATCCGTGGCCCTGCGCCCTGACGGCAGCTTCGTGGTGGCCTGGACCTCCGGCTCCATGGCCGTCGCGATAACCGATTCGTTCATCCATTACATCCGGGCGCCGCTGGGGCTGCAATCGGTCAAGGCACAGGGCTTCGATTCCGCCGGCAACAAGCAGGGCCGGCCTTCCGAGGCCGCGGCCTTGGTCAGCTGGAACGATCCCCTCTTTGAAACGCCGGACGTCGCGCTGACGCCCGACGGCGGCTATGCCCTGGCCTGGTCCCAGTACAACCGCCTGCGCGGCGAAGGCATCAAGCGCGGGATTTTCCTGCGGCGTTACGACGCCGCCGGCAAGGCCGTGGGCTCGGCCGTGGAGGTGATGCGTGACGCGGGATCCCCGACGGTGTACGACCCCTCCCAAGCACCCAGCATCGCCGTCGACGCCAACGGCAACATGACCGTCGTGGCTACCGCTGCGCGCAGCTTCGCGTCCAATGGCAGTCCCCTGGGCCCTACCCGCCCCACCTGCCAAGGCACCACCTCCACCTTCATCATCTCGGCCCCACGGCTGGACCTGCACGCCAACGGGGATTACCAGCTCGCCTGTGCCGCCAGGGTCTCGGTGGGGACCTCCGGTGTCGAGAACGTCGTTCTCTCGCAGCGCTTCGACGGGCCCTGAGTGCTGCGCTAGGGCTCGGGCGGCGCGTTCCACCAGGCGGCGACACGCCGCCGCCAGCCCTCGACCCCGGGGACGGCGGCGGGAGTTGGCAGCGACACCCGCAGCGCACCTTCCACGCCGGTGACGTACTGCTGCGCGCCGACGGCCTCGTAGCGCGCCACCACTTCTGGCCGCGGATGGCCGAAATGGCTGCGCCAGCCGGCGGCATGGATCACCACGCGCGGCCGCACGGCAGCGACGAACTCCGGAGTCGAGGAACTGCGGCTGCCGTGATGCGGCGACACCAGCAGGTCGGCCCTCAAGCGGTCGGCGTGATGCTCCACCAGCCGTCGCTCCGCCGCGCGATCAATGTCGCCGGTGAGCAAGGCCACCTGCCCTCCCGATTCGATGCGCAGCACGCAGGAGCGATGGTTGTCGTCGCCTTCGCCCGAGGCGGGTGGATGCAGGGTCTCGAAGTCCACCCCATCCCAGTGCCAGCGCAGGCCCTCGACGCAGGACGGATGACCGGGGGTGCCGAACTGCTCGGCGATGCGCAGGCGTGCCTGCACCGCCGGGATGCCACCGGCATGATCGTTGTCGCCATGCGACAGCAGCAGGCGATCCAGCCGGCCGACGCCACGGCTGAGCAGGTAAGGCACCACCACCGAATCGCCTGCGTCGAAGCCCTCCTCGAAGGCGGGGCCGGCGTCGTACAGCAAGGCGTGGTTCGCGGTGCGCACCACCACCGCCAGGCCCTGGCCGACGTCCAGCGCCGCCAGCTCGAAGCCCGCATCAGGCGCCTGCCGCGGCGCAAAGGCCAGCGGCAGGAAGCACAACAGCCCCACTAGCCGCAGCGGCAGGCCGCGCGGCGCAAACAACAGCACCGCACCGAGCAGGGCCAGCAGCAGCGCCGGCCAGGCCGGGCTCCAGGCAATCCAGGCCTGCGGCCAATCCGCGGCGTGCTCCAGGCCCAGGCGAAGCCAGCCCAGGGCGTCGGCGCTCCAGCCCAGCAGCGGCGCGCCCGCTGCCGGCCACAGTGCTGCCAGCAGCATGGCGGCGAGCAGCAGCGGGGTCATCAGCGCGAAGGCCGGCACCGCCAGCAGGTTCACCAGCGGCGCCGGCCAGGACAGGCCGTGGAAGAAATACAGCGTCAGCGGGGTCAGCACGACGCTGAGCATCAGTTGCAGCAGGACCGCGGCCAGCAGCCAGTGCGGTGTCGCCAGCCGGCCGCTGCCGACGTAGAAGATCGCCGCCACCGCGCCGAAGGACAGCCAAAGACCTGGGCTGGTGATCGACAAGGGATCGAACAGCAGGATCAGCAGCCAGGCCAGGGCCAGCACCCGCGTCGGCTGCCCCAGGCGGTTGGCGAAGCCCGCGGCGATCACCAGCAGGGCCATCAGCGCCGCGCGGGCCACCGGCGCCTCGAAGCCCGCGATCACCGCATAGCCCGCCGCGAACAGGCCCGACATCAGCCAGCCGGCCTTCTGCGCCGGCATCCGCAACAGCAGCGGCGGCCATAGCGTCCACAGCCAGCGGCCCAGGAAGAAACCCACGACCGCCATGATGCCGATGTTGAAACCCGAGATCGCCACCAGGTGGCTGGTGCCGGTGCGCCGGAAGACCTCCCAGTCGGCATCGCGCAGGCCCGACTGCTCGCCCAGGGTCAGCGCCGCCACCATCGGTGCCGCCGGGTGCCCCGGCAGCCAGCCGTCAATCGCCTCCAGCAGTTGCTGGCGCAACGCCAGCAAGCCTTGGCCCTCGCCGCAGCGCGTGGCGGCCCTCACGGTGGCGGTGCCACCGATGCCCTCTCGCAGCAGCCAGGCCTCGTAGTCGAAGCCGCCCGGATTCAGTGAGCCATGCGGGCTGCGCAGCTTCAGTTCCAGCCGCCAGCATTCCCCGGCGCGCACGGTTTCCGTGGTGCGGTACCAGCTGACGCGCAGGTGCCGCGGCAGGCCATCGCCGGGTTCGGGATCGAAACGGAAGCGCCAGATGTTCTGCTGCGGCGATCGCGGATCGCGCTGCTGCTCCGGCAGGGAGGACACCTGCCCTTGCAGCGTCAGCACCTCGCCATGCCGATGCACCGGCCAGCGCTGCTCCAGTGCCCGCTGGGCTTGCCACAGCGTGATGCCCAGGCCCAGCGCGAGGAAGACGAAATGCCAGCGGAAGCGCCAGCGCGGCAATGCCGCGACCAGCGGTAGCACCAGCCAGAGCCAGGACGGCAGTTCGCGCCAGGCGTGCACGAGCAGCACGCCCAGCGTGAAGCAGAGGATCAGGACGCGGAGGTCGGCACCAGCCGGCCGCTGTCCAGGGTCCATATACGGTCCATGCGTGCGGCCAGGCGCAGATCGTGGGTGACGACGACCAGGCTGGTGCCGAGCTCCTGGTTCAGCTCCAGCATCAGCTCGAAGACGCGCTCGGCGGTCTTGGTGTCGAGGTTGCCGGTCGGTTCGTCGGCCAGCACACAGGCCGGCCGCGTGACCAGCGCGCGCGCCACCGCGGCACGCTGGCGCTCGCCACCGGAGAGCTCGCCCGGCTTGTGCTGCAGGCGGTCGCCCAGGCCCACGCGCTTGAGCAGGTCGCCGGCCTGGTCATAGGCCTCCCGCTCATTGGTGCGGCGGATCAGCAGCGGCATCGCCACGTTCTCCAGCGCGGTGAACTCCGGCAGCAGGTGATGGAACTGGTAGACGAAGCCCAGCGACTGGTTGCGCAGGCGCCCACGTGCGGCATCGCTCAGCGCCGACATGCGCTCGCCGCCGACCCAGACCTCGCCGGTGCTGGGCTCATCCAGACCGCCCAGGCAATGCAGCAAGGTGGACTTGCCGGTACCGCTGGCCCCGACGATGGCGACGCGCTCGCCTCGGGCGACCTCGAAGTCGATATTGCTCCACACGTCCAGCCGCAAGCGGCCGTCGTCGAAGGTCTTCGAGAGATTGGTTGCTTTGAGGATGTTCATTGCATTAGCTCCCCTCTCCCCTCGGGAGAGGGGCTGGGGGTGAGGGACACACCCAGCTGGTGGACGCGCAGCATGAGGTCTTCCAACACGCTTTCTGTCTGATTCAGCACTTCGTTGTTCCAGTAACGGACAAGCTTCAGGCCACGGCGTTCCAGTTCAGCCGTGCGTCCAGCATCACGCTTCGTCTCTGCCGCCTGATTGTGCTGCCCGCCATCGAGTTCCACCGCCAGCTTCAGTTCCTGACAGTAGAAATCCAGTACATAGGGCTGCATTGGGTGTTGGCGGCGGAACTTGAAGCCAAAGAAACGGCGATCCCTCAGCAGATACCACATCGCCGATTCCGCATCGGTCTGCAGTTCTCGCAGCTCGCGAGCGAAGGCCTTCAGATCAGTCGGCAGCGGGACTTTGATTGTGCGTCCCTCACCCCCGGCCCCTCTCCCGGAGGGAGAGGGGGGAACAGCACTTGAGCTATTCATACCTCAACGCCTCGGCCGGCTGCACGCGCGAGGCGCGCCAGGCCGGGTAGATCGTGGACAGCAGGCCCAGCGTCAGCGACAGGATGCTGATCTTGGTCACGTCGCTCCATTTGAGCTCGGACGGCAGGTCGCTGATGTAGTAGACGTCCGGCGCCAGCACCGGGCCTCCCATCAGCATCTCCAGCAACGGTACGATCCGCTCCACGTTCAGGGCCAGGGCGATGCCGCCGACCACGCCCAGCAGGGTGCCCACCACGCCGATGATCGAGCCCTGCACCATGAAGATGGCCATGATCGAGCGCGGGCTGGCGCCCAGGGTGCGCAGGATGGCGATGTCAGCCTGCTTGTCCTGCACCACCATGACCAGCGTCGAGACAATATTGAAGGCGGCCACGCCGACGATCAGCGACAGGATGATGAACATCACCATCTTCTCGGTCTTCACCGCACGGAAGAAGTTGGCGTGGCTGCGCGTCCAGTCGGACACGAAGTAGATGCCCGCCATGTCCTGGGCCAACTCGTGCGACACGCGCGGTGCCTCGAACAGGTCGTGCAGCTTCAGGCGCACACCAGTGACGTTGTCGCCCATGCGCAGCAGGGTCTGGGCGTCCTGCAGGTTGATCAGCACCATGCCACGGTCGTATTCGTACATGCCGACCTTGAACACACCGGCCACGGTGAAGCGGCGGAAGCGCGGCAGCACGCCGGCCGGCGTGACGCTGGCCTGCGGGATCATCAGGTCCACCTTGTCGCCGGGCCCCACGCCCATGGCCTGGGCGATCTCGTAGCCCAGCACGATCTTGTACTCGCCGGGCTTCAAGTCGGTGAGCTGGCCGGCCTTCATGTGCTGGGCCACCTCGTTGACGCGGGACTCGCGCACGGGGTCGATGCCGCGCAGCAGGGTGCCGGACAACTCGCTGCCGACGCGGATCATGCCCTCGCCCTCGATATAGGGCGCCACGGCGACGATTTCCTTGTGGGTCTCGGCCTTCTTCGCGGCCTCCTGCCAGCCCGACAGCCCGCCCTCGAACGCCGAGATGGTGGCGTGGGAGGCCATGCCGAGGATGCGGGTCCGCAGCTCGCGCTCGAAGCCGTTCATCACCGACAGCACCGTGATCAGCGCCATGGCGCCCACGGCGATGCCGGCCATGGAGGCGGCGGAAATGAAGGAAATGAAATGGTTACGCCGCTTGGCCCGCGTGTAGCGCAGCCCCGCGTAAAGTTCGAATGGATTTCGCATTTCTGGGTCTTCTGGCCCGGGTATTACAGCATGGACGCCGCGTGCTTGGCTTTGGGCAGACCGCGCCGGAGCCTGCGCGTTCCCTGGAATGCGCTCCCGCACCCGACATCTGTTGCCGCCCTCCCGCGGGGTGCTATAGTGCGGCAAAACTGATCGGGGTCAGTGAGTTATGCGCACTACTTTGCTTGCTTTCGCAGTTGCGCTCGGCGCCCTCGCCGGCGCCGCCCAGGCCGATGTGCTGGCTCTGCCGGAGGGCGCTTCGTCCGCCCCGGTCAGCGTGCCCGCCCGCGGCAGTTCCATGGCCACCGTCAGCCAGCAGTTCGGCGAGCCGTCGACCAAGCACCCGGCCAAGGGTGGCGGTTCGGTCAAGCATCCGCCGATCACGCGCTGGGACTACCCGACGTTCTCGGTGTTCTTCGAACGCAGCTCAGTGATCGACGTGGTGGTCAAGGGCGTGCCGATGCCGATCCAGAACAAGGATGAATTGCAACCCGCGAGCCCCTAGAATCGCGGGCCGCTGAACCGTATCCAAAGGGGCGCGCAAGCGCCCCTTTCTCGTTTGTGGAGAGACCGATGTCCGTGATCCTGCCCTCCGAGTGGGCCCCGCAATCCGCCATCCAGCTGACCTGGCCGCGTCCGGACGGTGATTTTGCCGAGCGTTTCGACGCGGTGGAGGACAACTTCCTGCGCCTGGCCGCCGCCATTACCCGCTTCCAGGACCTGATCGTGGCCTGCGGCGAAGACGTGGAGGGCCTGCGCGCCCGCCTCGTCGCCGCCGGCTGCCCGGCGGCCCGCCTGAAGCTGTACGCGGTGCCGGCCGATGACGTCTGGGCCCGCGACCACGGCCCCATCACCGTGTTCCGCAACGGCAAGCCGATCCACCTGGACTTCGTCTTCAACGGCTGGGGCAACAAGTTCGATGCCTCGCAAGACAACGAGGTCACGCAAGGGCTGGCCGGGCAAGGTGCCTGGAACACCCTGGTGGAATCGATCGCCTTCGTGCTGGAGGGCGGCGGCATCGAGAGCGACGGCAGGGCACGCTGCTGACCACCGAGCGCTGCCTGTTGGCGCCCACACGCAATCCGCAGTTCGACAAGGCCCACATCGAGGCCAAGCTCAAGGCCTGGTTCGGCCTGGAACGCGTGCTGTGGCTGAAGCATGGCGACCTGCTGGGCGACGACACCGACGGCCACATCGACACCGTCGCCCGCTTCTGCGATGCCTCCACCATCGCCTACCAGGCCTGCGACGATGCCAAGGACGCGCACTACGAAGACCTGAAGGCCATGGAAGCAGAGCTGCAGGCGCTGCGCCAGGCCAACGGCGAGCCCTACAAGCTGGTGCCGTTGCCGCTGCCGACCGCGATCTTCGACGAGACCGGCAAGCGCCTGCCGGCCGGCTACCCGAACTTCCTGATCATGAACGGTGCCGTACTGGTGCCGACCTACGGCGTGGAGACCGACGCCGAGGCCCTGCGCCGCCTGGTGCCCTGCTTCCCGGGGCGCGAGGTGATCGGCGTGGACTGCCGCACCCTGATCCACCAGTACGGCAGCCTGCATTGCGTGACGATGCAGATTCCGTCCGCCGCGGCCTGACCCGGAGCGCATGATGACCACCAAGACCCAGATCCTCCGCGTTGGCCTGGTGCAGCAGAGCTGCAGCGGCGAGCGCGAGCCCACCGTGAAGACCACCGAGCAGGGCATCCGCGAGGCCGCTACGCGCGGCGCGCAGCTGGTGCTGCTGCAGGAACTGCACACCGGCCTGTATTTCTGCCAGCACGAGGACACCAGCCTGTTCGACCTGGCCGAGACCATCCCCGGCCCGTCCACCGAGCAGTTCGGCGCGCTGGCCGAGGAACTGGGTATCGTGCTGGTCACCTCGCTGTTCGAGAAGCGTGCGCCGGGGCTGTACCACAACACCGCCGTGGTGTTCGACCGCAGCCGCAAGATCGCCGGCACCTATCGCAAGATGCATATCCCGGACGACCCGGGCTACTACGAGAAGTACTACTTCACGCCCGGCGACCTTGGTTTCACGCCGATCCAGACCAGTGTCGGCAAGCTCGGCGTGCTGGTCTGCTGGGACCAGTGGTATCCGGAGGGCGCACGCCTGATGGCCCTGGCCGGCGCCGACCTGCTGCTCTACCCCACTGCCATCGGCTGGAACCCGCAGGACCCGGAAGACGAGCAGGCCCGCCAGCGCGACGCCTGGGTCACCATCCAGCGGGCCCATGCCGTGGCCAACGGGCTGCCGGTGCTGGTGGCCAATCGCGTCGGCTTCGAGCCGGACCCCGCCGGGCAGTGGCCGGGCTCGCGCTTCTGGGGCCACAGCTTCGTCGCCGGCCCGCAGGGCGAATTCCTGGCCAAGGCCGGCGAGGAGGCCGAAGTGCTGGTGGTGGACGTGGACCTGGCGCGCAGCGAGAACGTGCGCCGCTGGTGGCCGTTCCTGCGTGACCGGCGCATCGACGCCTACGGCGACCTGGTGAAGCGGTACATTGGCTGATGCGGCCATGAGCGGCCGCGACGGAGCGGCATGCAGTCGATAGAAGTCGTCCTGGCGATGCTGCTGGCGGTGCTCGCCAGCGGCTATCTCGTGCGCATGCTGCCCTTCAGCCTGCCATTGCCGCTGGTGCAGATCGGCCTGGGGGCCGTGATCTCCGGCGTGTTCAAGCAGGGCGTGGAGCTGGACCCGGACATCTTTTTCCTGCTGTTCCTGCCGCCGCTGCTGTTCCTGGATGGCTGGCGCATCCCCAAGAGCGGCCTGTTCCGCGACCGCGGCGTGATCCTGGCCCTGGCGCTGGGCCTGGTGGTGTTCACCGTGCTCGGTGCCGGCTTCCTGATCCACTGGATGATCCCGTCGATCCCGCTGCCGGTGGCCTTCGCCCTGGCCGCCATCATCTCGCCCACCGACCCGGTGGCGGTCTCGTCCATCGCCGCGCGCGCGCCGATCCCCAAGCGGATGATGCATATCCTGGAGGGCGAGTCGCTGCTGAACGACGCCTCCGGCCTGGTCTGCTTCCGCTTCGCCGTGGCGGCCGCGATGACCGGCGGCTTCTCGCTGGCCTCGGCCTCGGTCACCTTCCTGTGGGTGGCGCTGGCCGGCCTCGCGGTGGGCGTGGCGGTGACACTGGCCATCGCGCGCGCCCAGAACTGGATTTCCCGGCACTTCGGCGAGGAGAGCGGCTCGCCGATCCTGGTGAGCCTGCTGACGCCCTTCGGGGCCTACCTGTTGGCCGAGCACCTGGCGGCCTCGGGCATCCTCGCCGCCGTGGCGGCAGGCATCACCATGAGCCGCGTGGAGCTCAGCGGCCAGGCCTTGGCCAGCACCCGCGTGCAGCGCGCCGCGGTCTGGGACACCGTGCAGTTCACTCTCAACGGCATCATGTTCGTGCTGCTCGGCGAGCAGTTGCCGGGCATCCTCAGCGACGCCCTGGGCTCGGTCGAGGAAGCCGGCCACATGAACACCTGGTGGCTGGCGGTCTACGCCCTGGGAATCGGCACGGGACTGGCGCTGCTGCGCTTCATCTGGGTCTGGAGCTCGCTGCGCTTCAGCCTGATGCAGGCCCGCTGGCGGGGCGAGCGGCCGGAGCCCCCGCACTGGCGCCTGGTGGCGGCGATGTCGCTGGCCGGTGTACGCGGTGCCATTACCCTGGCCGGCGTGCTGACGCTGCCCCTGCTGCTGCCCGACGGCCGCCCCTTCCCGGCCCGCGAGCTGGTGGTCTTCCTGGCTACCGCGGTGATCCTGCTGTCGCTGATCGTGGCCAGCCTGGCCCTGCCCCGGGTACTGCGCGGCCTGCAGATGCCGGCCGAACCGGCCGAGCGCCAGGAAGAGGACCAGGCCCGCCTGGCCGCCGCGCGCCGGGCGGTGGCGGCCATTGAGAAGGCCCAGCGGGAGCTGCCGGCCCGTGCCGGAGAGGCGGAGCTGTACACCGCGGCGGCGGCCCGGCTGCTGGCGCTGTACCAGAACCGGCTGCATGATGTCGCCCCCAGCGGGACCGATGCGGCCCAGTTGCGGCAGGCCGACCAGATCGAGCGGACGCTGCGCCTGGCCGCGCTGCAGGCGGAGCGCGAGGAGATTTTCACCCTCGCCCGCCACCGCCGCATCTCTGACGAGACATCGCGAAAGCTGGTGCGCGAGATCGACCTGATCGAGTCGCGCTACCGCTGAACCGGAGGACAACATGCGCAATATCCTGATGCTGAGCCTGGCCCTGCTGGCCACCCCTGCCCTGGCGGCCAAACCCGCCGCCGACGAGGCGCTGCGCGTCACGCAGTTCAAGTGGCTGTCCGGCTGCTGGGGTTTCGACACCGCCGACGGCGTCTACGAGGAACAGTGGACCACGCCCACCGGCAACAGCATGCAGGGCCTGTCGCGCCGCATCGGCGAGGGCTACACCCGCGAGTACGACTTCATGCGCCTGGTCACCAGCGGCGGCGGCGGCTTCGATTTCGTCTCGCAGCAGTACGGCGGCGACGAGAGCCGCTACAACTCCAGCAGCGTGGCGGCCAACCGCGTGGTGTTCGAGAACCCCGAGCGCCCTTTCCCGCGCAAGATCTCCTACGAGTACGCCGCCCCCGACAAGCTCACCATGCGCCTGGAGGGCACCAGCGATGGTCGCCCCATGGGCCTGAGCTTTCCGATGAAGCGCAAGAGCTGCCCCTAAAGATTTTTCTTCACTTAGCACAGGAAACACCGTGAGCAACGAACTGGAGCTGTTCCGCGACAACGTCCGCCGCTTCTTCGCCGACGAGGTCGAGCCGCATTACGAGAAGTGGGAGAAGGACGGCATCCTGCCCAAGTCCCTCTACCTGAAGATGGGCGAAGCCGGACTGCTCTGCGTGGACCAGCCGGAGGAATACGGCGGCATCGGCGCGCCCTTCGAGTTCTCCTGCGTGATCGTGGAGGAAGCCGCGCGCATGGGCTTCCTGGCACTGGCCTCCAACCTCACCGTGCACTCCGACATCGCCGCGCCCTACATCCTGCACCTGGGCACCGAGGAGCAGAAGCAGAAGTACCTGCCGCGCATGGCCTCCGGCGAGTGCATCGGCGCCATCGGCATGACCGAGCCGGGCGCCGGTTCCGACCTGCAGGGCATGAAGACCAGCGCCCTGCTGGAGGGCGACACCTACGTCCTCAACGGCTCCAAGACCTTCATCACCAACGGCCAGAACGCCGGCGTCGTGGTGCTGGCCGCCAAGACCGACCCCAAGGCCGGCGGCAAGGGCACCACCCTGTTCACCGTGGACACCGACCTGCCGGGCTTCAAGCGCGGCCGCAACCTGGAGAAGATCGGCCTGCACTCGGCCGACACCTCGGAACTGTTCTTCGACAACGTGCGCCTGCCGGCCTCCACCGTGCTGGGCCGTGTCGGCGGCGGCTTCGGCCACCTGATCGACGAACTGCCGCGCGAGCGCCTGGTGCTGGCGGTCAGCGCCATCGGCCATGCCCAGGGTGCGATGGAGAAGACCATCGACTACGTCACCACGCGCAAGGCCTTCGGCCAGGCCATCGCCAGCTTCCAGAACACCCGCTTCGAGCTGGCCAAGATCAAGACCGACATCGAAGTGCACCGCGCCTTCACCGAGAAGTGCGTGGCGCTGTATGCCGAGAAGAAGCTCGACGTGCCGACCGCTGCCATGATCAAGCTCTCCACCACCGAGATGGAAGGCCGCGTCACCGACGCCTGCCTGCAGCTCTTCGGCGGCTACGGCTTCATGGCCGAGTACCCCATCTCCCGCTACTGGGCCGACGCGCGCATCCAGCGCATCTACGGCGGCACCTCGGAGATCATGAAGGAAGTGATCGCGCGCTCGCTGGTCGGGCGCTGATCGCGGGTTGGTGATCCAGGGGCGCGGCCATGCCGCGCCCTTTTTTGTGAACGGCTTCCCGGTTGTCGCTTGCGCGTCACCCGCCATGCCGTAGCATGCAACCCCATCACCGACGCAGGGGAAACGCCGATGTCCGACACCCGCTTCCGCAAGGTCTCCGCCGGCCGCGGCCTGGCCTGGATCTCCGAAGGTTTTGGCCTGTTCAAGCAGGCACCGCTGCTGTGGATCGGCGCGCTGGTGCTCTGGATGATCCTGGCCATGCTGCTGTCCCTGATCCCTTTCATCGGCTCCCTGGCCGTGAATCTCACGTTCGCGATGGTGCTCGGCGGCATCCTGCTGGGCGCCCGCCAGCAGACCCTGGGCAATCCGCTGAGCCTGGACGCCCTGCTGGGGGGCTTCAAGGCGCCATTGCGCGAACCCCTGCTGCTGCTGGGCGTGGCCTACCTGGTGGGCGCGATCGTGATCGCCATCGTGGGTGCCCTCATGGTGATCCTGGTCTTCGGCACCGCCGCATTCTCGGGCGACATGCAGGACTTAAGCTTCGGGGTCGGCACCATCATCGCCGTCCTGCTGATCCTGCTGATGGCCGTAGCCTTTTCGTTGGCCACCTGGTTCGCTCCCGGCCTGATCGTGTTCCATGGTGTCAAGGTCGTGGATGCGCTCAAGCTCAGCTTCGCCGCCGGCATGGCCAACCTCGGGGCCCTGTCGGTGTTCGGCATCATCGCGATCCTCCTGGCGCTGGCGGCGATGATCCCCTTCGGCCTGGGCCTGATCGTACTGCTGCCGATCCTGATGGCCGCCTCCTACCCCTGCTTCCGCGATGTATTCGGCGACGGATCACCGCCTGGAGAAGTGCGCGAATCCTCGATCCAGTAGAGCAGCCTGGACCAAGCATGAGAGCCCGCATTGCGGGCTCTTGTGTTTTGGGGGCTTCACCGGGGGCCACGACCTGACTCACTCGTCACTTTGACGAGGGCCAAGGGCGGGTTTACATATCACCGCGTCGCGAGACCTGCGCGGCTCCGGTCATGGTCTCGCGCAAGCCCCAAATTCCATATCCAGAGGAACCCATGTCCTTCCGCATTTGCCTGGCGCTCACGGCCGCCCTGCTGTCCGGCTGCGCCTCCGTCGATCATCGCCCCCTCACGGCTGAAGCCTCCGCGCAGTTGCAGGGCAAGCGCATCGTATCCACCCAGTACCCGATGCCCGACTTTGCCGCGTTCACCGCGGGCAAGGCCGCCTTCGCCATCGCGGGTGCGGGCGCCATGATCGTCGAGGGCAATGGCATCGTCCGCGACAATGGCATCCCGGACCCGGCACTGGCGATCAGCAAGGCGCTCACGGAGCGCTTGCTGGCGGCGCGCAAGGTGGCGCTCGTCAGGTCCCAGGCCGTGGCCCCGAGCGACGAGGTGAGCACACTGGTGGCGACCTATACGGGTGCCGACTACCTGCTCGACGTGAAGACCCTCGGCTGGATGTTCAACTACTACCCCACCGACTGGGCGCACTACAAGGTGACCTACAACGCCCGCCTGCGCCTGATCGACGCATCCAGCCAGAAGGTGGTCGCCGAAACCATGTGCCAGACCGTGCAGGGCGATGACGCCAACCCGCCCACGAAAGACCAGTTGCTGGCCAACCGTGCCGCGCTGCTCAAGTCCTACCTCGACAAGGGTGCGGCCGCCTGTGTCGATGTCCTGGCGCGCGACGTGCTGCAGCTCTGAGCCTGAAGGGCCGGCCCGGCGGCACCGCCGCCAGGCCGGCCTCCCTGTTCCCTGCGCTGCCCCACTCGGGCAGTATGGCCCTCCGCCGCAAGGATGCAGGCGCATGGAGGGCAAGATGGACTTCCTGATCAATCTCGACGTCGACGATCTCGGCAAGGCCGAGCGCTTCTACACGGCAGCCTTCGGCCTGAAGCCCGCGCGTCGCCTGGGCAGCACCGGCCTGGAGATGCTGGGCGGCCCCGCACCGCTCTGGCTGCTGGAAAAGCCGGCCGGCTCGCCCGCTTCGGGTACCATGGGTGAAACACGGCGCTACGGCCGGCACTGGACCCCGCTGCACCTGGACTTCGTCACCCCGGACATCGACGCTGCGGTAGCGCTCGCACTGGCCGCCGGCGCGGTACTGGAGCAGCCCGTATCCACGCATGCCTGGGGCCGGCTGGCGCTGATGGCCGATCCGTTCGGGCACGGCTACTGCTTCGTGCAGTTCCTCGGGCGGGGTTATGACGAAATCGCGGAGTAGACGGACTTGATCAACGCCAGGGAATCCCTGCGACGCCTGCAGGAAGGCAACCACCGCTTCGTTTGCGGCGACCGCAGCATGGACGCGGCCGCCGAGGCGGCGCGGCGCAACCAGCTCGCCAACGGCCAGGAGCCGTTCGCCATCATCCTCGGCTGCTCGGACTCGCGCGTGCCGGCGGAGATCGTCTTCGACCAGGGCCTGGGAGACCTCTTCGTGATCCGCGTGGCCGGCAACATCGTGGCGCCAACGCAGATCGGCAGCGTGGAATTCGCCGCCGAGAAGTTCCGCACACGACTGGTGGTGGTGCTGGGCCACACCTGCTGCGGCGCCGTGGAAGCCACGGTGGACGAGTTGACGCGCCCCGCCGGCAACCAGTCGCTCAACCTGCGCACCATCGTGGATCGCATCCTCCCTTCGGTCTCGCCGCTGATGGACTCGCCGCTGCGCCACGACCGTCCGGCCCTGTTGCGCGAGGCCGTGCGCGCCAATGTGCGGGTCTCGGTGAATCAGCTGCGCCAGGGCTCTGAGATCCTGGAGAACCTCGTGCGCAACGACGGCCTGCTGGTCGTCGGCGCCGAGTACTCGCTGGAGACCGGCAAGGTCGACTTCTTCGACGGCCTGCCGCCCGCCTAGCCATGCTGATCCGCGCGTATCGCCCTGGGGAAGAAGCCGCGTTGCGCGAGGTCTTCCACTCCTCGGTGCACCAGCGCGCCCGTCGGAATTACTCCGCCGAGCAACTGGACGCCTGGGCGCCGCTCGAGTATGACCAGGACTGGTGGAACAACCGCATCCGTGGCAACCGCCCCTACGTGGCCGAGATCGAAGGCCGCATCGCCGGCTACGCCGACCTGCAGGACTCCGGCTACATCGACCAGTTCTTCGTCGCCGGCGGCCAAACCGGCCACGGCGTGGGTAGCGCCCTGATGCGCCACCTGCTGGCCGAAGCGACCCGGCGGCGCATCGGCGGCCTGTTCGCCGACGTCAGCCTCACCGCGGAACCCTTCTTTGCCCGCCACGGCTTCGTGGTGGAGACGCGCCGCCAGGTGATGGTGCGGGGCGTCAGCCTGGCCAATGCGCGCATGCGCCGCGCCGCCATGGAACCGCCCGTGGCGCGCTCGGGCCAGTATCAGCAGGACGAGGAGAACCCGGCCTGAGCCACCGCAGGGCCATCACCCGCACGAGCGCTGCTGGAGCGCCGGCAGGAGCCTGATCATCGCCTGCCGCCATGGCATGATGCACCCGGTTTTCCATGGAAGAGCCTTGAGCCGATGCGCACCCTGCTGTCCCTGCTGCTGATCGCCTGTGCCGGTACCGCGGCCGCGCAGCCGCTTGCCCCCAGCCTGCCGGCACCGGCGCCCCTCGCGGCTCCGGCCGCGCCGGTGAACGTCGCTCCGGTCTACCCCGAGGCGGAGCGCATGGCCGGCCACGAGGGGCGCGTGATGCTGGACGTACAGGTATTGGTGGACGGCAGCGCCGGCTCGGTCAGCATCGTCCAGAGCTCCGGTTACCCGGCGCTGGACCAGTCGGCCCAGGAAGCGGTGCGCCAGTGGCAGTTCAAGCCCAAGCTTGGTCCCGATGGCCGGCCGGTGACCTCCCTGGTGCGCCTGCCGGTGGACTTCCGCCTGGCGCAGGCACAGACGGCCAGCAGCACGGCCCTGCAGACGCTGATGCAGCAACCCTGCTCCCAGCTCACGGCGGAGGTCGCCGAATTCCGGGCGGCCGCACCGGAGCGCAGCCTCGGCGATCTGCCGATCTTCCGCACCAGCGGCGAGCTGGTGTTTGCAGCGGCCAGCCGCAAAAGCTCCGAGGTGAAAGCCCGCGTGCTGCGCACGCTGCCGCAGCTCTATGAACAGGTGGTGCTGGACTGCGCCGCCACGCCCGATGCGATCTATGAAAGCGTGCTGGCCGACGCCACGCGGCGATTGATGCGATAGCTCAGGGTTGCGCGTCCGGCGGCGCAGGGTCGGCGCCGGTGGCCAACATCGGTTGCAGCGCCCAGAGCTCGCGCGCCACCCGGGCGAAAGCCTCGCCGGCCAACTGGCTCACCGCCGCCACGTAGACTTCGGGCTCTGCGCCCTCCGGCAGTGGACGCTCGCCCTTGATCACCAGGTTGCGCAGCGGCCGACCCTCGCGGTCGTTGACCAGGAACTCCAGCGACAGCACGGCACGGCGCCCACCCTCGGTCTGCAGTTCCAGCTGGCGGATCGCCGGTTGCACGGAAACATCTCCGCGCACGCGGTTGCCGGCGGTGTAGACCTCGGTGGCGCCGGAGGCCCGCAGCGAATCGACCAGCGCCCCATGCAGTTCCAGACCCGGCGACTCCGCCCAGAAGTGACGGTAGTACTGGCGCAGGGCCGACCCGCGCGCCCACAGCAGCGGCCGCTCGGCATAGACGCCGGGCGCACTGAAAGGCATGACCACCACGCGCGGCGCGAAGGCCCCGAGGGCCGCGGCAGCGGGAGGCTCCAGACGGTAGTAAACCTCCTGTGGCGGCGTCGGTGCGGACAGGCAGCCAGCCAGCAGCGCGGCCAGCAGGATCGGCAGGAGCAGCTTCATGGTTTCACCTCGGCCGGCGGGCCGTCTTCGCGCGGCGGTTCCGGGGCCCGCAGCAGGGTGCCGGGGCTGCGGCGGATCTGGCGGCTGAATTCCTGCAGGTTGCGGGTGCTACTTTCCACGTTCTGTGCGATGGACTCGGAGCGCCGCGACAGGCTCTCCAGCGTCAGGCGCAGCTCGCGCAGTGCCGCCAGCGCGTCGGGGGTGGCCTGCTCCAGTTGCTTGCTGCTGTGGCGCAGGCTCAGCATGGTCTGGTCGGCGTTGTCGATGGTGCGGCCCAGGGCCTCGACGCGCTGCGGCGACAGCATGCGGTCGGTGCGCTCGCTCAGGCGCTGCAGGTTGGCCAGGATCGTCGGCACCTCCGCGGAGGCGGCCGCCATGACCTTGTTGCTGTTCTGCGCCAGCGGCCGGATGTCTTCCTGCAGGATGGTGCCGAGCAGGGTGACCTGGGTGTTGAGGTTCTTCAGCAGCGGCAGCAAGGCCTCGTCGGTCAGCTCATCGACGTTGCCGGCCAGGCCCTCGACGGTGGACATCAACCCACCGGCGCCGCCACCGGTGATGGTCGCGCCGGGCGCCAGCGCCTGCGGGCTGACGCCGGCGGAGATCTCGATGGTCTGCGGCGCCAGCACGCCACTGGCGGTGGAGCGCGCGATGCTGTCGCTGGGAATCTTCCAGCCCTCGATCACCGACAGGCGCACGCGAAAACGCATCTGCCCCTGCTGCTCGAAGGGCTCGATCTCCTCGACCTGCCCCACCGGGTAACCTTCGAACAGCACCTTGGAGCCGAACTTGAGTCCGGTGACGTTGCTGTAGAGCGTGTAGTAGGTCTCCGTGCTGCCGGTGCGGCCGGCCAGGAAGGCCAGCGTCAGCACCAGGCTGGCGAGGCACAGCAGCACGAAGCCGCCGACCAGCGTCAGGTTCCATTTTTGGTTGATCATGCGATCGCTCCGCCGCTCACCGGTCCGCCGGTGAGGCGCTTCAGGTATTCCTCGGGATTCAGTTCCAGCGGCTGGATGCGCCGGTTGAGCAGCGCCTGCACCCGCTCGCTGGAGCTGGCCCTGACCTCGGCCACGCTGCCGCAAACCAGGATGTCGCCGTGGTCCAGCACCGCGATGCGGTCGGCGATCTTGAAGGCGCTTTCCAGTTCGTGCGTAACCACCACCAGGCTCATGCCGGTGGCATCGCGCAACTTCAGGATCAGCTCGTCCAGCGAGGCCGCCACCACCGGGTCCAGGCCGGCGCTGGGCTCGTCCAGGAACAGCAGCCGTGGGTCCATTATGATGGCGCGCGCCATGGCGGCGCGCTTGATCATGCCGCCGGAAAGCTGTGCCGGCATCAGGTTCTCGCAACCGGCGAGGTTCACGATGTCGAGCTTGAGCCGCATCATGATCTGCATGGTGGACTCGTCCAGCCGTGCATGCTCGCGCAGCGGCAGCATGACGTTCTCACCCACGCTCATGGAGCTGAACAGCGCGCCGCCCTGGAAGGCCACGCCCATCTTGCGGCGCAGATCCACCAGGCGCTGCGCGGGGATGGCGTTGATGTCCTCGCCCAGCAGGCGCACATGGCCGGAGTGCGGCACCTGCAGGCCCAGCAGGTGGCGCAGCAGCGTGCTCTTGCCGGAGCCCGAGCCACCCATGATCACCATGATCTCGCCGGACTGCACCTGCAGGTCGATGCCCTTGAGCACGGTGTGCTCACCGTAGCGGGCCACCAGCTTGTCCACTTCGATCACAGTGCTCATCGGGTCATCAAGAAAGTGAAGACCATGTCGGTGATCACGATGGCCGAGATCGCATGCACCACCGAGCGCGTGGTCATGCGGCCCACGCCCTCGGCGCCGCCGGTGACCCCCAGGCCATTGACCACCCCGACCAGCGTGATCAGCATGCCGAACAACACGCTCTTGCCGATACCATGCAGGATGTCGTGGTTGTCCAGGTACAGGCGCAATTCGCCGAGATAGGCAGTGAACGACATGCCCAGCTCCAGTGAGACGTAGATGCCGGCGCCGAGCAGCGCCACCATGTCGGAGTACCAGGTCAGCAGCGGCACCATCAGCACCATCGCCAGCAGCGAGGGTGCCACCAGGTAGCGCACCGGGTTGATGCCGATCACCGTCAGCGCGCTGATCTCCTCGTTGATCTTCATGGTGCCCAGGCGCGCCGCCAGTGCCGAGCCGGAGCGGCCGGCGACCAGGATGCCGGTGATCAGCGGCGCGAACTCACGGGTGATCGACAGTGCGATGCCCAGGGTCACCTGGCTCTCCGCGCCAAAGATGCTGAGGGTGTGGATGCCCTGGATCGCCACCATGGCGCCGATGGCAAAGCTCAGCACCGTGACGATGGGCAGCGCGCGCAGGCCGATGTCCACGCATTGCACCAGCACCGCGGAGAATCGCACCGGCTGGCGCCGCCGGGCCCCGGTGAAGATCCAGCCCAGGCTTTCCAGCAGCAGCACAGCCGCCAACCCCAGCTCGGCGATGCCGGCCAGCGTGTTGCGTCCGATCGTCTCCGCCGCATTGCGCATCAGGTCACCGGTGGTTCGCGGGATATCTCAGAGGATGCGGAAAACCTTGTCCAGGCGCGCCAGGGCCAGCACCTTCTGCACGGTGCCGCCGACGCGCACCAGGGAGAATTCATGGCCGGCCGACTTCGCCTTCTGGAAGGCCTCCACCAGGCTGGCGATGCCGGAGGAGTCCATGTAGCTGACCCCGCCCATGTCGACCACCACCGGCATGCCCCGGCCCACGGCCTCCAGCAGCGTCTGGCGCGCCAGCGGCGAGGTTTCCAGGTCGATATCCCCAGTCAGGAACACCGTGGCCGCGCCGCCTTCCTCGTTGATGCGGAAACTCATCCCTGCTCCCCGTCTTGCTTGCGTGCCAGGCGCTTGCTCAGTGCCAGGCGGTTGCCGGCCCCGCGCGGTGGCCGCAGGTATTTCATGCTGTCGGTCAGGGCCGACATGAAGTAGATCCCCAAGCCCCCAGGCCGCAGATCCTCCAGCGACCGTCCCTTGCACTCATCCTGTTTGACCGGCGGCGCGAAGTCCACCAGTTCCACCGTCAGGCGCCCGGCGATGCGACGCATGCTCAGGTCGATCCTGCCGCCCACGTGATCACGGTAGCCGTGGCGGATGATGTTCTGGCAGGCCTCGTCCACCGCCAGCACCAGTTCCTGGGCGGTTTCGGCGGCCATGCCGGCCTTGCCGGCGATGTCGGCCACCAGATGGCGGATGACCTTGAGCTGGGTGGCTTCCGCGGGGAAGGACTGGCGCAGCAGCAGGTCACGGCGCGCGCGCTTCGGCGCCTTGCCCTCCACCACCAGCAAGGTGATGTCGTCGCGCAGGTCCGCGCCGTCCGGCGCCAGCGAGTCCGCCAGCGCCTGCACCCGCTCGGCCAGCGGCAGGCTGGCATAGCGCCCGATCAGGGCCTGGATGCCCTCGGCACCGCGCATGGCACCGCCCTCGTCCCGGCTCTCGGTGCAGCCGTCGGTATACAGGTAGAGGCTGCCGCCATCGAGCCTCAGCACCGTTTCCGGATAGACCCCGCTCTCCGGCGCCACGATCCCCAGCGGCGGCTCCTCGGCGGCAAAGGCATGGTACTGACCGTCGCGATCGCGCCAGACCGGGGGCTCGTGCCCGGCGTTGGCGAAGCGCACGGTATAGGTCCTCGGGTCGTAAATCCCCACGACCATGGTCACGAACATGCCCTGGGACATGGTCTCCATCAGCTCGGTGCCGATGCGCGCCAGCAGCTTGCCGGGCTTGCGCATCTGCCGCGCCTCGCTGCGGAACAGCGTCGCCGCCTTCACCGCAACCAGGGCGGCGTTCATGCCCTTGCCGGAGACGTCCGCCAGGGCAAAGGCGATGCTGCCGCCGGGCAGCGGCAGCACATCGTAGAAATCGCCGGAAACGCCGCGGGCGGGCAGGTTCACGCCGCGCACCCAGTCGCTACTGACGCTGTCACGCGGCAGCAGTGCCCGCTGCACGCTGGCCGCCAGCTCCAGCTCGCGCCGCGTGCGGGCCTGCTCCACCTGCTGCTGCATCAGCCTGGCATTGGTCAAAGCCAGCGCCGCCGCATTGGCCAGGGTGGCCAGGGCCTCGCAATCACGCTCCGAAAAGAGGTTGTCGCAGTCGCGCCGGTTCACCACCTCCACCGCCCCCAGGCGCTGGCCCTTGACGCTCAGGGGCGCGCAGATCAGCGAGCGTATCTGGTAGTCCATCTGTGCCGAGGGCGGGACGAAATCGGGGTCCAGGCGCGTATCGGCCACCAATTGGGCCTCGTCGCGCTGCACCGTACGGCCGACGATGCCGGTGCCGACGGGAAGGGATAGCCCCGTGATGTCGCTGGGGCCCACGCAGGCCTGGCAGACCAGGCGTGCCCTGGGATCGTCGTGCTCCCCCTCCAGCAGGAACAGCGAGGCAGATTCGGCATTCATCGCCTCGGCGATGCGGCCCAGGGCCCGCCTGACCATGGACAACTCGATGTCGAGGCTGGCGAAATCCTCCAGCAACTCGGCGAACAGCGAGAGATAGTCGGTGCCCGGGCTGCTCCCGGCCGGCGTCTCCAGTGCCACGGCTATTCCTTCTGCTCCTGCCCCTCGGCATCGGCCGGCGCCGGTTCGGCCGGGGCTGCCTTGGGCTTTGCCTGGATGTCGTCCGGATCCACCAGCTTGTTGACCTTCAGCTCAGGCGGCAGCGCCCACTCGCCCAGGTCGTGTCCGGCCGCACGCATGGCCTTGGCCATCTTGAACAGCTGGCGGTCATTGCCCTTGGTACTGCAGAAGCTGCCCGGACGCGCCACCATGACCTGGAACTGCTCCAGGAAGCGCCCACGATCGGTCACCACGTTGCCGCTACTCAGTTTCGAATTGGCCCATTTCTGGGCGCCAAGGAACTCGTCGGTGTAGACCACCGTGGCCCCGCCGCCATCGACCACGATCATGACGACGTTGCCCTGCTTGGCGCAGCGGGCTCGCTGGCTGAAGGCTTCGAACAAGGTTTTTTGCTTGGCAACCATCCGGCGTCCTGCTCCTGGGAGTCATCCCCCGCCTTCCCGGCGGCGGGTCCGGATCGATATTGACCCGGCGACCGTCAAAAGACCACTTTAGCGCCCCAGGCCCCGCGAACCCGGGCGGCGGACGGGGTAGAATTGCCGCCTTTCCAGCGAACAGCCCCATCATGTCCCAGTACGTCTACACCATGAACCGGGTCGGCAAGATCGTGCCGCCCAAGAAGGAAATCCTTCGCGATATCTCCCTGTCCTTCTTCCCCGGGGCCAAGATCGGCGTGCTGGGCTACAACGGCGCCGGCAAGTCCACGCTACTGAAGATCATGGCCGGCATCGACAAGGACATCGTCGGCGAAGCCCGCCCGATGCCGGGGCTCAAGGTCGGCTACCTGCCGCAGGAGCCCAAGCTGGACCCGACCAAGAACGTGCGCGGCAACGTCGAGGAAGCACTCGGCGAGCTGCTCAAGCTCAAGTCGGACCTGGAGGCGGTCTACGCTGCCTACGCCGAGGAGAACGCGGACTTCGACAAGCTGGCCGCCCGCCAGGCCGAACTGGAGGCCCAGATCGCCGCCGCCGACGCCGAGAACATCGACCTGATCCTGAACAAGGCCGCCGAGGCCCTGAACCTGCCGCCCTGGGAGGCCGACGTCACCAAGCTCTCCGGTGGCGAACGCCGCCGCGTGGCCTTGTGCCGCCTGCTGCTGTCCAAGCCGGACATGATCCTGCTGGACGAGCCCACCAACCACCTCGACGCCGAATCGGTGGCCTGGCTGGAGAAGTTCCTCAAGGACTTCCCGGGCACCATCATCGCGGTCACCCATGACCGCTACTTCCTCGACAATGTCGCCGGCTGGATCCTGGAACTGGACCGCGGCCACGGCATCCCCTGGCAGGGCAACTACTCCTCCTGGCTGGACCAGAAGGACAAGCGCCTGGAGACCGAGCAGAAGCAGGAAGACGCCCGCGCCAAGGCGATCAAGGAAGAGCTGGAGTGGGTGCGCAAGAACCCCAAGGGCCGCCAGGCCAAGAGCAAGGCGCGCATCAAGGCCTTCGAGGAGCTGTCTTCGCAGGAATACCAGAAGCGCAGCGAGACCAAGGACCTCTATATCCCGCCCGGCCAGCGCCTGGGTGACATGGTCATCGAGGTCAGCGACCTGGGCAAGAAGTTCGGCGACCGTACCCTGTACGAGGGCGTGAACTTCAAGGTGCCGCGCGGCGCCATCGTCGGCATCATCGGCGCCAACGGCATGGGCAAGACCACGCTGTTCCGCATCCTCACCGGCCAGGACAAGGACTACCAGGGCACGGTCAAGATCGGCGAGACCGTGCAGTTCGCCTATGTGGACCAGAGCCGCGACGACCTGGACGGCGACAACAGCGTATTCAAGGAAATCTCCGGCGGGCTGGACATCCTGCGCGTCGGCAATTTCGAGATGCCCTCGCGCGCCTACATCGGCCGCTTCAACTTCAAGGGCGAGTCGCAGCAGAAGCGCGTCAAGGAGCTCTCGGGCGGCGAACGCAACCGCCTGCACCTGGCCAAGATGCTGCTGCAGGGCGGCAACGTGCTGCTGCTCGACGAACCGACCAACGACCTGGACGTGGAAACCCTGCGTGCCCTGGAAGAGGCGATCCTGGACTTCCCGGGCTGCGCCATGGTGATCTCGCAGGACCGCTGGTTCCTGGCCCGCGTCGCCACCCACATCCTCGCCTTCGAGGATTCGGGCGAGGTGACCTGGCTCGAAGGCAACTACCGCGAGTACGAGGAAGACTTCCGCCGCCGCACCGGCTCCGAGCCGGGCGTCAACCGCCGCTCGCGCCACAAGAAGCTGGCCTGAGCGAGATGGAAGCTGGCCTGAGCTCGACAGATGGCCGCTGATCAATGGTAGATAGTGGTTGCAGGAACAAGGCCCGCTTCGGCGGGCCTTGTTTTTCCCTACTATCCACAGACGACCCTCTGCCTCAGCCGACACCATGAGCCCGACCGCCGCCCCCCTGCCCCCCGCCCTGGCCTACCGCTGGCGCCACGGCGCCCTGCAGCCGCTGGAATTCGTGCAGCAGTTGCCGCCGGACCAGCTCCTGGCCGTGGACCGGCAGAAGCAGTTGCTGATGCGCAACACCGAGCGCTTCGTGCGCGGGCTGCCGGCCAACCATGCCCTGCTGACCGGCGCCCGCGGCACCGGCAAGTCCTCCCTGGTCAAGGCCATGCTGGCGGCCTACGCCGGCGACGGCCTGCGCCTGGTGGAGGTGCCGCCGCACGACCTGATCGACCTGCCGGAGATCGTGGCACCGCTGCGTGGTCACCGCGAGCGCTACGTGCTCTACGTGGATGACTTCTCCGTGGCGTCCAGCGATCCGGCCCTGACGGCCCTGAAGACGGCCCTGGACGGCGGCGTCGAGGAGCCCCCCGAGAACGTGCTGATCTACGCCACCAGCAACCGCCGGCACCTGATGCCGGAATCGCGCCGCGACAACGGCGAGTACCACTGGATCGACGACGAGCTCCACCCCGGCGAATCCACCGAGGAGAAGATCGCCCTGTCGGAGCGCTTCGGCCTGTGGCTGTCGTTCCAGTCCTTCAACCAGGACCAATACCTGGACCTGGTGCGCCTGCACCTGGGCAACCTGGGCCATACCGCCTGGGACGAGGAAACCGAGAAATCGGCGCTGCGCTGGGCACTGAACCGCGCCTCGCGTTCAGGGCGTGTTGCCCGGCAATTCGCACGGGATTGGGCCGCCTCCGCACCGCGAACGGCGACAAGCTGAAAAACATCTGTTAAGCGCTTAAAAACTGGCTAGAATTCGCCCCATCAGGGGCCGGGGCGCCGCACTATAAGCGGCCATCATCAATCAGGGCCCCATGCGGTTCTTTTTTTGATGAGGAGATTCGAATGGCGTCAGCCTCCCTGCGGCGCGTGGCATTGCCCGCCCTTGCCCTGTCCAGCTTGCTGGCCGCCACCCCGGCTTCCGCCCTCAACCTGAGCCTGTTCGACGGCCAGGTCGAAGGCGTGCTGAACACTGCCATCAGCGTAGGCGCCGCCTGGCGCATGGAGGACCAGAGCCCGGACCTGATCGGCAAGTCGAACCTGAACCCGGATCTCTGCAACGGCGTGTACCAGCAGTGCCAGGCCCTGTTCCGCGACCAGATCTACCCGTCGCAGCGCCTGTCCAACGCGCCCGGCCAGTTCAGCATGCGCAACGACGACGGCAACCTGAACTACGACAAGCACGACATGGTGCAGGGCGTCGCCAAGATCACCCAGGACATCAACCTGACCTGGGGCGAGTTCGGCTTCTTCGCCCGCTGGCTGGCGTTCTACGACTTCGTCAACAACGATTTCACCGAGTACCACCCGAATCGCATTACGCGCGAGAACGTCGGCCAGGTGGGCACGGTTGGCGACCACAACGTATCCAACCGCTACTTCGCCAACAAGCGGGTCTACGGTCCGGGCGGTGTGGTGCGCAACAAGCGCAACGACGGCGAAGTACTGCGCCAGATCGGCAGCGACCTGCAGTGGCTGGACGCCAACATCTACGGCCGCCTGCCGGTGTGGGGCGACAAGGAGATCAGCTTCAAGGTCGGCCGCCAGACCATCAACTGGGGTGAGTCCACCCTGCTGGTGATCGGCTCGGTCAACCAGGCGCAACCGGTCAATGCCAACAACCTCTACCGCGTCGGCTTCCAGGTTGAAGAGGTGTTCACGCCGATCGCCTCGGTCTTCGCCAGCATGGACCTGTTCGAGAACGCCACCGTCGAGGCCTACTACCAGCTCGAGTGGCAGCCGGTGGAGGCGCCCGCGCCGGGCAGCTACTTCGGCTTCGTGGACATCGGCACCAACAACGCTGGCCAGAATCCCAACCTGAGCTTTGGCGGCTCCGCCGAAGACCCGGACCGCGCCTACCGCGGCGACAGCGCCGCCACGCAGACAGGCTACCTGGACAACCCGCTGACGCTGGTGACGCCGACCTCTGCCACCATCTACCGCGACAAGGACCGTGAAGCCCGCGACAGTGGCCAGTACGGCATCGCCTTCAAGTACTACGCCGAGAACTTCAACTCCGGTACGGAGTTCGGCTTCTACTTCATGAACTACCACTCGAAGCTGCCCTATGTGAGCTTCATGTCCACCGATGCCTCCTGCGCCCGTCGCGAGGGCAACCCGATGGGCATCGATGTCCGCAATACCGCGCAATACGTGCAGGCTTGCAAAGACAACCCCGTCTTCACCAATGGCAGTCCTCTGTTCCCCCTGGACCCGACCAATAACTCGCCGAGCAACCAGCTTCTGCTTGATGCCATTGGCCTTGTAGTGCCCGCGCTGGCCAGCGGAGACCTCGGCTCGCCCCTGGATCTCGCCCAGGCACTGCCGGTGCTGCTCGGTGGCGGCAACCCGAACGCCACCGGCACTACCCGCTCCGCCGTCGCCCTGGATACCGCGCGCATCTTCTTCGAGTATCCGGAAGACCTGAAGATGTTCGGCATGAGCTTCAACACCACGGTCGGCGACTACTCGATCCAGGGCGAAGTGGCCTACCGCCCGAATCAGCCGCTGCAGGTAGCCATTGCCGACCTTTCACTGGCTGCTGCCGGTCCGACCCTGACGCGCTGCCATGATGTGACGCTGAACTGCGCCGGCTCTGCCGCAGGCGGCCAGGGCTTTGGCGAGGGCAGCAGCAACGGCAACCTGGTCCACTACGACTCCAGCGACTTCCTGGACCAGAACGGCAACAACCCCTACCGCGACACGGTCAACATCCTGCTGGGTCACGGCCCGGGTTCGGCGCGCGCCTTCCCGAACTTCGTGATCCCCTACCGCGGCGGCGTGGTCGGCGAGAACGCCCCCAACAGCTACATCCGCGGCTACGAGCGTTTCGATACCTTCCAGTTCAACCTCGGCTTCACCCAGGTGCTGGGCGCCACCGACAACCCCTTCGGCGCGGACCAGATTCAGCTGGTGGGCGAATTCGGCGCGGTCTGGATTCCCGATCTGCCGTCGCTGGACCAACTGCAGATCGAAGCGCCGGGCGTCTTCACCAGCGCCACCGCCGGCGCTGATGGCTCGGGCTTCGTGCTGAAGGATCCCGCCCTGCCCCACAACGCCCAGACCAACCCCTGGGTGCCGGTCGGCGGCCAGCAGCAGGCCTGCTCCACCAACCCGACCTGCAGCTATGGCCCGGACGGCCTGCGCTTCAACCCGCACCAGGCCGACCTCGACGCCTTCGTCGACAAGTTCTCCTGGGGCTACCGCATCATCAGCATCATCAAGTACGAGAGCGTGGCGCCGGGCATCAGCCTGCAGCCCTTCATCGTCTGGAGCCACGACGTGAACGGCACCGGCCCGGGCCCGGCCGAGAACTTCGTCAAGGGCCGCAAGTCGGTGCTGGCGAACCTGGAAACCCGCTACAAGGAAGCCATCTCCTTCACCGTGGGTTACGGCTGGTACTTCGGCGGCGGCGAAAACAACCTGTACAGCGACCGCGATTTCGCACAGGCCTTCGTGCGCTACCAGTTCTGAAAAGCAACTTTTGTAGAAAAGCCCGCCCATGGCGGGCTTTTCTGTTTAAGGGCAGTTCTCCTCGTTAAGATGGCCGCCAACGACGACCGGATCCCACGCAGGGTCCAGCGCGAACCTTGACGAGGATTTTCCCCATGAAGAACAGCCGCACGCGGTTGACCCGTTCCATTGCGGCGCTGCTGGCCCTGGCCTGCAGCGTTCCCGCCCAGGCCCTCACCTTCGACTTCGCCGGCGGCGAAGTGACCGGCGTGCTCAATACAGCCATCACTGCAGGCGGCGCCTGGCGCATGGAGGACCGCGCCGCCGACCTGGTCGGCAAGGCCAACCTGAATCCGGACCTCTGCGGCGGCCGATACCAGTCCTGCCAGGGCCTGTTCAAGGAACAGACCTACCCGGCACAGCACCTGGCCGCCGCCCCCGGCCAGTTCAGCATGCGCAACGACGACGGCAACCTGAACTACAACAAGGGCGACATGGTCCAGGGCGTCGCCAAGGTGACGCAGGACCTGACGCTGAACTGGAACGGCTTCGGCTTCTTCGCGCGCTGGCTGGCGTTCCACGACTTCGTGAACAACGACTTCACGGAGTTCCACCCCAACATGATCACGGCGGAGAACGTGAACCGCGTGGCCACCACCGGCAGTGCGGAGTCCAACCGCTTCTTCACCCGCGTCTACGGCAAGGGCGAGGCGGTGCGCACGCAGCGGCGCGACGGCGAGGTGCTGCGCCAGGTCGGCAGCGACCTGCAGTGGCTCGACGCCAACATCTCCGGACGCCTGCCCCTCTGGGGCGACAAGGACATCTCCTTCAAGCTCGGCCGCCAGACCGTGAACTGGGGCGAGTCCACGCTGCTGGTGATCGGCTCGGTCAACCAGGCGCAGCCGGTGGACGCCAACAATCTCTACCGCGTCGGCTACCAGGTGGAAGAGGTGTTCACGCCGATCGCCTCGCTGTTCGCCAGCATGGACGTGTTCGAGAACGCCACCGTCGAGGCCTACTACCAGTTCGAGTGGAAGCCCGTGGTGGCGCCGGCTCCCGGCAGCTACTTCGGCTTCAACGACATCGGCACCAACAACGCCGTCGACAGCCTCAACCTGACCTTCGGCACCTCGCCGGACGACCCGGACCGCGCCTATGCCGGCGCCACCGCGCGCCAGCAACTCGGCTATGCCGACAACCCGCTGACGCTGATCACGCCGACCACGACCACCTTCCTGCGCGGCCGCGACCGCGAGGCCAGCGACCAGGGCCAGTTCGGCATCGCCTTCAAGTACTACGCCGAGAACCTCGGCTCCGGCACCGAGCTGGGCTTCTACTTCATGAACTACCACTCGAAGCTGCCCTACGTCAGCTTCAATTCGTCCGCTGCCTCCTGCGCCCGCGCCGAGGGCAATGCGCTGGGCATCAACGCCACCAACACCAGCACCTTCCTGGACGCCTGCCCTAACCTGCCGGTGGCCTCCAACCTGAGTGCCACCCTACGCCTGACCGGCGACGCACTGCTGCTAGGCCTGGCCAACCCGGCGATCCTGGCGGACCTGGGCCTGGCGAACGCTGGTGGCCTGCTGAACCTCATCGGCAATCCGGCACAGCCGCATTCCAACGCCATCGCCCTGGACTCGCCGCAGCCCTTCTTCGAGTATCCCGAGAACCTGAAGATGCTGGGCTTCAGCTTCAACACCACCCTGGGCGACTACTCGATCCAGGGCGAGGTCGCCTACCGCCCCGACCAGCCGCTGCAGGTCGCCGTCACCGACCTGGCCTTCGCCGCGCTGGGTCCCACGCTGACGCGCTGCCACGACGCCAGCCTCGGCTGCGCCGGCTCGCGCGGCGGCAGCGGCTTCAACGAGAACGGCCAGTTCGTAACCAACGAATATGGCAGCAGCGACTTCACCGATGCCAACGGCAACATCATCTACCGCGATACCCTGAACCTGCTGGTGGGCCACGTGCCCGGCTCCGCCCGCGCCTTCCCCAGCTTCGTCATTCCCTACCGCGGCGGCGTGGTGGGCGAGAACGCACCGAACAGCTACATCCGCGGCTACGAGAAGTTCGACACCCTCCAGTTCAACCTCGGCTTCACCCAGGTACTGGGCAACACCGACAACCCCATCGGCGCCGACCAGGTACAGCTGGTGGGCGAATTCGGCGCCGTGTGGATCCCCGATCTGCCGCCGCTGGACCAGCTGCAGATCGAAGCACCGGGCGTCTACACCCACGCCAGCGCCGGCGCCGACGGCAGCGGCGCCGACGGCTCACGCCAGGCCTGCTCCACCAACCCCAGCTGCACCGTCAACTACGACCGCAACGGCGACGGCATCTACGACGTGAATGCCGGCGACGTCTACGGCGACGGCCTGCGCTTCAACCCGCACCAGGCCAACCTCGACAACTACGTCGACAAGTTCTCCTGGGGCTATCGCCTGATCACGATCATCAAATACGAGAGCGTGGCGCCCGGCATCAGCCTGCAGCCCTTCATCGTGTGGATGCACGACGTCAACGGCACCGGCCCGGGCCCCGCTGAAAACTTCGTCAAGGGCCGCAAGCAGGTGATCGCCAACCTGGAGACGCGCTACAAGGAGGCGATCTCCTTCACCGTGGGCTACGGCTGGTTCTTCGGTGGCGGCGAGACGAACCTGTACCGGGATCGTGACTTTGCGCAGGCGTTTGTGCGGTATCAGTTCTGAGACTCAGCTCCCTCTCCCCGCTGGCGGGGAGGGGTGGGGTGAGGGGCAGGGCTAAAACCACGGTCAGGGGCCGGGTGATAGGCCATGGCGAATAGCGCGGCGGCGGGCAGCAGACCAAACGGCGGCGGGAGCGCGGCCGCTCGACAGCGGATAGAAGCAATGTCGCCCATGGGTCCTCCAGGTGGGGTGACACCACTCTATGGCATAGCTATCTGCCGATGCACGAATGCAGCGCTAGGCGAAAACTCGGCTTCGCGGGACCTGGCGGCCATACAGATTCCGAGGGACCCGGGAACGAAAAAACCCCGCCGGGGAGGGGGGGTTGATCGGCTTCAAATCCAGATGCGGACACGGATTCACCATGCCCCACCCGATCGTTCGACTCACTCGTAGTCGAAGTTGAGATGGAATTTACCCGAACTCTCCAGCTCAAATCTGACCTTTTGCCAAGTGGGCTGTCCAGCCGCTTTCATAAGCCTAAGCATTTCTCTAAGAGCCTTTACAACCTCGTATTGTGGTACGGCCAGGACAGGACGCCGGGGCAAGGGTCAGGGCGAAAACCACGGCCAGGGGCCCGGGCACAGGCCGCGGCGCCGGGCAGCGCGGCGGCAAGCAGCAGACCAGGCGGCGGCGGGAGCGCGGCCGCTCGACAGCAAGCAAGGGTAAGGGTGTCGCCCATGTTTCCTCCAGGGAGCGACACCTATGCTATGGCACAGCTATCTCCCGATGCGCGAATGCAGCGCCGGCCGAAAACGCGGCTTCCGGGGATCTGGGGGCTGGATAGATTCCGGGGGACCCGGGAACGAAAAACCCCCGCCGGGGCGGGGGTTGGTGACAAGCGCTCGGGGTACAAGCACGGCTTCCTCGTGACCCACCCCGAAGGCTTACTCTTGTGTCATTTACCGGAAAGAAGCTTCTTGTACGCCGGCGCCTCTCCGACAAAGCACCGTCCCTTTGAGATTTGGTTGGCGGTCTTAAAATTGCTGCGAGCGGACTCCATGTCAGCCATGGCGAAGTACACCGTACCAAGCAAGAAGTAAGGGTGATACTCGTAGTCCCGATAAAACTCAGACTTTAGGTGCTGCTGCAGCAAATCAATAGCCCGGTTGAATTCACCCGCCTCACGATAAATCCGCACCGCAGCCCTCAGGTAGGACAAACTGGAATCCCACCCAAACACTGGCGCCGGCATTCTGGCCCAGCCACGCTGAGCTGCAGCAGCAGCGGAACTCTTATCGCCGTCCCTCAGGAAATTGAGCGCCTGCGTGAAATCGTGCTCGATCTCTTGATCTAGCTTCGGGTCTAGTGGCTTAACAATAATTTCCATTGACAAATCTCAGTGAGGCTTCGGGTCGGGAGGCAGATAACGGGGTGCTTTTGCTCCTCTAGCACGATTATCCCTGAAATACTCCAACTCGTAGTTATTTGAATCCAACTGATGCTGACGCACTTCAGGAGCTCGGGCACCATACTCCCGACCTTCTCGGTTCCACCATGCAGAAAGGTCTTCACGGTGCGACATATCGGCATCCTTTAGGGGATACCAAGTACCGTTTGCCGACTGAAATTCCGTCTCACCGAATCGTTCTCGTATCCGCCCTTCTTCACGCATCCGCGCAATCACTTTCTGACCTGTTGGATCAGTTTTGCTCGGGGTGCGGCCGATGTACTGCTCTCGAGCTCGATCCGAGCTGACACTCCCATTCGGGTCAGTCTTAAATCTCCCCTTGTCATCTCGAACAATATGACTGATGCCCTTCGCTCGGTCGAGAGTATTCCCCGCCCGGTCAAGGACCATTTGCCCCGCAAATGCCACGCCATGCGCCAGGAAACCTGATTCGTCAGCGTCGAGCCCCCATTGCTCACCAATCCACGTTGCAGTCTTACCGTGGATGTAGTCGCCAATGTTCTGAATTTCGGGGCCAATGGCTTTTCCAATCACGAAATCAACCACCGTGCTCTTCACGAACTGAGCCGGTCCCATCAAAGCCAGCTGAGTCCCCGAAAGGGCGATTTTCGCCAAGGTATCGTATCGCTCGGCAAAAGAACCAAATGCAGCTGTGGCGTCCATCATCGGATGCAATACATCATCAACAAATGTGCTTCGTGCCTGAATCGCAGCGCTGTTGATTCCGATATAGAGACCCGGAATGATCTCGCCAGTGATCGGATCTCTCTGCGGTGGTAGATCCAGTTTAGGTTCAAGCGGAGCTTGGACGTTCGCGACTTCATCGTCGCTGAAGCGAGAAATCGTTTCGTTTGCTCTGTCAATTCCAGCCAACGAGCGCTGAATGCCCTCGTCACCCACCAAGACGGCGATCTCGCTCGGATCGTAGCCCTGCTGGACAAGTTTTCGAGTCATATCCAGCATCGTCTGCGACCGCCGCGGATCGCTCGCATCATCGGGATCAATGCCTGCTTCCCGCAGGGCTTGGTTGACCTTTCGATCCTCCTGGCCCTGTTTCATCTGCCCCACGATGCTATTCCCAATGGCATTGCCAAATGCATCTGCCGCTACGTTTACTAGATCAAGCTTTCCGCCGCCTTCAAGTGCTACCTGAACGCCCCTCTGCACCAATCCGCGCTGCAGATTAACCCCCGTATCCTTCCAGACATTAGATAGCTCGAAGCGCCGCCCTTCGCCAACCCTGAAGGCAGCCTGTCCATTCTCTCTGTTGCTGCTATGGAACAGTCCGGAGACGACCGCAGAGGAGGCCATGGACGACCAAGAGAATTTCCCCTGCTGCCCCAGGGCGATATTGACGCCCTGCCCCACGGCGTTCTGCGTAGCGGCGCGTGCCACATCGGCGTAACGTCCGCTAAACCCAGCAAATTTATCGCTGGAACCCATAGCCGAGAGCCCTGGAATCGCCGCGGTAACGCCCGCTGTCAGGCCTCCTGAAAGAGCCGCCGAGCCCACGGCAGACCACGAGAAGCTGCTCTGCATGCCGAAAGCCATGGCCGTGAGCTGACTGGCGATGCTGCCCGCTGCAGCACCGGCCGCGCCGACCACCGCTGCACCTGCTATCGCGGACCCGGCCACCGTGGCCGAAGTAGCCGCCGTTGCCCCCAAAGCGGCAGAGGCCGCGCCGGCGGTATAAACCGTGACGACGATAGCCACCACCACGATAAGCGCCTGCAGCAAGCCGCCGCACTTCTTCTTGGGCGGTGGCGGCATCGGGATATCGGGCAGACGTGGGTTAACGTCACCGATAACTTCCGACGAGCTGTACGGCCTGAAGGTATCCGAGGCGTTGCGTGCATCGACGATACGGTTGGGAATCTTCAGCAACTGGCCGGGCGAAAGATCACCGTCGTTACGGACGTTGTTGCCGTCGGCGATGATGTACCACAGGTTGGCGTCGCCATAGACCGCGGCAGCCACACTCCGAAGAGTGTCGTTCTCCTGCACAACATAGCTCGATGGAGCCGAACCTGGGTACTGGTCGCTGACCGGTGTGGGATTGACACCGAAATTGGCCGCACCAGGCCCCGAGCTGCCGGTTCTGTACTCGAAACTTCCGAGCAGATTACCGCCTTGAAACAGGTAGAAGACGGAGTTGTTCGTAGCACTACCAGCGTTCGTTCCGTATTCGAACTTTCGGAGGATGCGCCCTTCGGTATCGTACAGGAAGGTACGCTGCTGGCCAGGCGTCACCGAGATCAAGGTCCCTCGAAAGTCGTACTTCAGGGTTGTTGTTATGGTGTTCGTGCCGTTGCTGTTGACCGTCTTCGACTCGATTTTCGACTGTACGTAGCCAGATGTACTCGCAATATTGGTATAGGTGTAATAGCCCGTCGTATTGTTCGGAAGACCCGTGATCGTGATCGTTTCGAGATTTCCAGCCAGATCGTAGACGTGGGTACTGTTGGTAGTCTGCCCACTCTTCGTCTCGGTAACGAGATTCAGGCGTTCGGTATTTCCATCATAGGTCTGCACACGGACCATGCCAGGACTCTCGGTCCGGATCAGGCGTCCGCGGCTGTCGTAGTAACGATCGGTGACGTCGGTCGTCGACTTTGTGATTCTCTTCAGCCTGTGATCACCGTCGTAACCATAGCTCTCGAATGCTGACTGGAAAGTACCAGCTCCCGGGGTGGTGAAGTTTCGGGCCCGATCAGCGACGCTCATTCCAGCAGGAAGCGTGTAGGTGGTTGCCGTCATTTCCGCTTGGCGAATGCGCTGGCCGGCGGCATCGTACTGGAAGGCCAATCCCTTCAGATTCGAGAGTGAGGTCACCCCCGAATTGACGACAACATTCGCCTCATGGGAGAAACTTAGGCGATCGTTGTCATCGTACTCGTAAATGGAATAGCGCTTGGCCGTCGTCGGACTCCATCCAGCCCCATAGTCCACATTGACGCTGCGCCGGTTCCCTTGCGCATCGTAGGAATACTGGACGGCCGCATGAATGTCAGAGGCCTTCATTAGCCTACCGGCCGCATCATGCTCGAACAAGGTGTTCTGCACCGGATTCAGGTAAGCAAGCACACGTTGCTGCTTGATCCTCCCCGCCGCGTCGTATCGATAGTTGGTTTCGCCGAACTCCGCCGGGCTTATCTCGCTGCCCGCCGGAATTACACTACGCGGATGATTGACGACCGTCCTAAGCCAGCCGTTCTCGTAGTAGACGAAGGTCTTCTTTATGGGCTCGGACGAATTCAGCCGAGTTTCCAGTGTCTTGGCCCCCGTCAGATCGTATTCGTACTGCGTCAGGATGCCATCAACACCTCGCGATTCCAGCAACTTTCCGGAATAGTCCAGGCTCCAGGTCTGATATCCACCCTTGGCATCGGTCTCGCGCTTCTTACGCCCCAACGCATCGTAGACATAGCTGGTCTTGTAGGTTCTTCCGCTATTGCCCTGCTCGGTTCTGGATAGGACATTGCCGTAGGCGTCATGAACGTAAGTGACGCCATTGTCGTCCTTACGGTTACCCATGGCGTCATAAGAAAATGACGAGGTGTTGACCGGTGCACGCAAGAACTTCAAAAGATCCTTTCGATCGTATTCGTATCTCGTCACCCCGTTTACGGCATCGGTCTTCGTAGCTACTCGACCCAAGGTATCGTAGACATAGGAAATCGAGGACCCTCCTCCGGAGCGCTCTGACAATAGAACACTGCCGGGTCCGTAGGACTTCGTCTGCAGGTTGCCATTTGCATTGATCGTGGCCAAGAGGTTTCCGGCCACGTCATAGACCAATCGCTGTACGGAACTTTCTTGTGTTGCGCGGCCACGCAGATCCGTGACACTTACCAGGGGACCGGCACTCCGTATGAGTCTATTCTCATGATCATACTGATACGCAGTGCTTCCGCCAGTGGCACTGATCTCCTGCAGGACATTGCCCCAACGGTCGAGCGTAGTGCGAACCGTGGGGGTGACGGTGACCGAAGGCATTCCCAGCGCAACCGGATCCTTGTGTTGATAAACCTGCGAAGATTCATAACTTCCCGCAAGCAATCCCCCGGATGTTCCTCCGATTGAGGTGAGATTCACGGGCTGCCCCTGGGCATTGGTGAACACCGCCTCGTAATCGACGCCAGATGCCATCGGCGCTGTGATCTCCCAAAGATGGAAGATACTTCCGTCGGTCGGCAGCTGCGCTATCGTCCATGCTCCTGTCGAACCCACCGCCCGATATCGTAGTGATTGGAGCACCAGGCCATTGGGTATGCTGGTATAGGCCAGCTTGCCGTTGCGTAAAACATTGATCAGTTGCTTGGCCGCCGCGCTTCTTGTCGTCGTCGTGGCAGGCAGGGTCGTTACGGCGTAGAAATTTCCGTTGTTGACACCATTCAGCCGATACGACCAAAGGTAATCGTTGGTATTGATCGTCAGCGGAAGCTCCATGGCATAGCTGCCATTTCCGAGGCTCTGCACCGCGAAACGAAGCGAGTTGTAAAACGTATCGCCCCAAGCTGAAATGTCGATGGATTTCAGGCCTGCCAAGCCAACGGACCCGGCGGCCGGCGATATGATGAGTGCCGGCTGTCCGTTCAACGTCCCCATCGAGAAAGTGGCCTGCGGAGCGTTGGCAGCATGGTTTGCCGGCTCCGGTACTTCCAGCGTGCCGGTCCACATGCCTAGCGGGGTCGTCTCTCCTGGCATCGTGTAGGTCAGGCGATATTTTTTCTCGCCCGATGGAATACCGGCCATATCCAGCGCCAGAAAACTCGTATTCCAGTGCGCCGGGGTGTATGACGTCCACTGTTCGGTTCCAACAGGAGCCAAAGCCAGCGTCGCTGTCGCTCCTTGGGGAAGGTCATACTGCCAGGCCAGCATCCCTATGAGGGATATAAAATTTGGCGCCCCAAAATTTTCGTAGCGAGTATCCCCGAGAGGGCTGTCTTTAAATGAAGGCTGCCGCTGGATGATTGCCCGACCAAAATTGTCATAGACCGTCTCGGTAAGTCTCAAAGCCGCAGGATCCAGACCCCTGAAGTCCTCGGGCGTTGCAATAGCCTTCAGGTCGAGCGCGGCACTCTGGACCTTGGCGGTTGTGTTTCCGCGAATGTCGTAGAGATAGATCGTTTCTACGCCAGACTCATTGCTCCGCCATAGGCGTCCATTGGCGTCATACTTGAACTGCTCGGTACCATTGACATCACCTGATACAACCGATCGGGAAATCAACTCACCGAAAGCGTTGTATGTTGCATTTCGCGTAACAAAATTTCCGTCTTCCAGGCGCTGGCGGTAGACAATCTGTTGGCCGCGGCCGTCGTATTGATAGGTCTCGAGCTTCTGTCCGACGGTACTATCGGCGCGAGTGAAGCTCAGCCACGCCTTGGATACATGACCGTACTTGTCGTATGCCTGCTCATCGAAGAAGCCTTCGGCATCAAAACTCTTGATGACGCGCCCAAGGCTATCGTAGATCGCATAGCTCTTCTGGTCATTCGTGGCATTGGCCGTCAAGGCAGGCATATCCGAGTATCCGCTCTGGGCTGTTGCCCTCGTGGAACCGTTGGCATGCCTGATCGTGGATACCTCGTTGCCGAAAGCATCGTAGCGACGCTCCGTCACCGTCCCCACGTTGACCGCCTGGGTAGTACCCGGAAGCAGAACCGCACGGATGGCACCGATCTCGAAACGCTGCCTTCCCAAGGCATCATAGAACATCAGGGTCTGATCGCCTCTACCATCGACGATCCGAATGACATTTCCAACCTTGTCATAAGCCATCGTTGTGGAGATATCTCCCATCGATGCCGATACACTGTTGGCGGCGTCAACGGCCCCCTTGAAGACACCCACCTGGGTCTTGATTGTTTGCCGCCCCAAGCCGTCATAGGCGAAGGTGGTCTCACGGACATTGCGCTCCTGTCGAGCGTCAATGATCCGCTCTGCCAGTGTGACGTTGTTCCCGTTCGTTTCAACGATGCTGGCTATGGAAATTACCGCTTCACCGCCGCTCGGCGCTGCACCGGTGGAGTTGATAGTCCGCACGACACTACGCAACGAACCCGTGGGAGCTGCCAGATAGTCCAAGCGCTGCTTGATGCCAGAATCGCGCGACGCACCATCAGAGTATAGATAGGCCGTGGATCCGGCACTATCGGTAACAATCTCCAGGACATACGTGTGATTTCGGGAAAGATCCAAGCGGGCACTCGAAAAGGATGTTGATCCATCCGAGCCGAGCAGGTAGCTGCCGTTCTGTCCGATAATGAGGCGGTGCGCATTGGCACCCGCCCCGGTCAGCGCGCCATTGTCGACACCGATACTGCGATCCAGCGACAAGGCGCCGTCGCCCAGCCTGAAGGTAAAGCGGAACGCGGCCCCCTGAGAAGGCGGGTAGGTTTTATCGCCCGTCAGCGTAGAGCCTGACAAAGCGGACTGGGCGTAGCTATTGCGAACCAGCAATTGACCCCCGGCGTTGCTGTAGTTCTGTGCCGGAGTTCCCGCAGACCTCGTCATGCCCGGAGTCGCTGTGGCGAAGTTGGACGACCAGTGGGTCTGGGCTTGCGGACCCACAGCGCCAGTAGTAGCTCCCGTGGCAATGGGGGTGGCCGGACGCTGGCCTTCGGTGAAGGAAGCCAGTGGATCCGCCCACTCAAGCTGTCGCTTCACATCGCCGGCTGCCGTGTACTCCCACTGCGTCAGATACTTATTGGCATCAACCTGGGCATTTCGGTTTCCAAGGCGATCGTAAAAGTGATGAGTACTGACGAAGGTCTTTGCCTGATTGACGGGATTGACCGAAGATGCTTCCGACTGTTTGACGATGGCCCCGAAAGCGTCGTAGCTGAACCGGGTCTCCGCTCTGGCGAAAGACGTGGTGGAACCGGACTCTGTCGTCTCATAGACAAAGGCCTCAGGCTGCAAAACTGCCGTCCTGCGATTCAGTAGGTCATAGGTGGAATCGATGGTACGCGATGTACTGCCGCGCTCCAGCACGATCAATGCCTTGACCTTGTCCAGCACCGTCCGAACCGCAGGCTGCAGCGCCGTAGAGATCGGTCCAGACGGAGCGATTGCATTGATCTGCGTACCCAGCGCACTCTCCAGGCTGACGAGCGTTGAGCTTCCCCCAACCGTAGTGCTGCTTGCGTCCAGGCCAGGCTCGCTGTACCGGCTGGTGGATTTCAGATTGCCAAAAGCATCGTAGACATACTCCGTCAGCAGACGATCAGCATCGGCCTCGAAGCGAAGGCGCCCCAGGGCATCGTAGGTCTTGTAGCTGTAGCGGTCGCCGACATCCCTCGAGAGAACAGCATTTCCAAGCCCATCGTAAATCGTGGTGGAGATCAAGGTCGAGCTGGCCGTCTGCCCGGACTGGGCGTCATACCACTCCACCTTGGCCCCGTAACTTATGCCGCCCACAACTGCCACATCGGCATTGCGCACCTGGACCTGTCGACCCACCCTGTCATACACATAGGTGGTTACACGGCTCTTGGCAGTATCGGAAGCCCCTGAATTCTCAATACGGTGCCTGATATTGCCCAGCCCGTCATAGACGAATTTCGTGCGGATGGCGCCCGAAGTGACCTGCTCGGAAGGTGTGCTTCCGCTGGCGGTCACCGTCGAAATCGAAACGCCCTGCGGTGATGTCTCCTCGATCAGCCGACCTACGCCGTCATAGTTGTAGGACCAGGTAGCTCCGTTCTTGCTGGTAAAGGTTTTCTTATCGCCGATGCCGGTGTAGGTGTAGGTTTCAAAGTAGCCGAGCGCATCCGTTACCCTCAAAACTCTTCCGGCACCGTCATAGGCCTTGATCTCGTGCCGATCCAGATTCCCATCGTTTGCGTCGATCACCGTGTTGATGGCCGATAGCAATGGGCGATCTGCCACAAAATCCATCGCGTTGGCGTAGAGAACTTCGTCCAAAGATTGGCCAAGGCGATCGTATTTTATCTCGCTTACATAAGCCTGGAAGCTGGACTCGGTGCCGCTGATGGTACGCAGGGTGTAACGCAGCCGTCCGGCGGCATCATAGAATTGGCGCGTGACCTGATCTTGCCCACGATCCTGCACACTCAGTGCAGCGACATGACCATCAAGTCCAGCAGTGGTCGCTGCGGTGCCAGAGCCAACCCCAGAGGAAAAGCGGGTCGTCTTGACTACACGATCTCGGCCATCGTACTGATACTGCGTCAGGTAACGCAGTGCATCCATGTCATAAACCTTGCGTCCTGCGGCATCGTAAGCTCGGTAGGCATGACGATCTTCGGCATCGACGACCACCGAGACTTCGCCTTCCTTGACTACATCCGCAAGGCTGGAGAATCCACTAACCTGCTTGGCATACCGTATCGCCTCGATCTGCCGGCCCGCAGCGTCGTACACCGACTCGACCACAAAGCCAAGGGCATCGATCTGAAAAACCAGGCTCCCGTCATCATCGTAGACATAACGAGTTGTGCGGTCGCTAGCCACATCCTTGAAGCCAGCTGCATCTACGGCCTGGTCCACGGTTGCGGCCGTAGTCGCATCCGAAAGTGCCGCGGTTAGGAGCCCTGCGTAGTGAGTCTCCTTAGCCAGGCGTCCAGCAGCATCGTAGGTCTTCTCATTGACGCTACGCTCCGGGTCTACGCTGAATATCTCTCGATTGAGCTCATCATAGAAGCTACGCCAGATGTTTCCAGCTGGATCCGTCTTTCGGACGAGATTTCCGTTCTTGTCGTATGCATAGATCGTTTCAAGGGCTAACGCGTCAGGAACGGAATCGATGGCGCCACTGGCATTGACGTAACTCGCCGGATTCAGGATTTCTCTTGTACGTCGGCCGATCTTATCGAATTCATAGACGGTCACACGCTCTGCCGCAGTAAAATTGGCAGTATCCCAGGCACCAACACCGTCCTGAACCGCGCCACGCCCTTCCTCTACCGTAAGGGTCCTGCCCTCTGCGTCATAGGTATAGAGCGTTGCAATCATCAGCGGATCTGGACTTCCACTACGCGCTACTGTGTCGACGATAACCGCCGTCATCTGCCCCTTCTCATCGAAGATCGTCTCGGTAACGACCCCCTCGGAATCTGTCGTCTTGATGACAGCGCCGAAAGTATCGTATTCGTACTTGGTCTCGATATTCAGGGCACCGCTTTTGTTGACGACCACGCCCTGCGCATTGGTATAGCTGGACGGATCGACGATGCGGCTCATGACCCGGTTCGCCGCGTCGAAGAGATAGCTGGTCCGCGTGCCCGCCTGGTCCACGGTGGCGATCAGCCGGCCCTTCTTGTCGTACTCATTAGAGGTAGCCAAGTTGAGGTGGGTGCTGTCGCCTCCATCCACCAGGGTGCCCACCAGGCGGCCGTTTCGGTCATAGGTGAAGGCCTTGACCTCATTGACCCCGTTGTTGCTCAGGCTGACGCTCAGCTGGCTGCCGTAACGGTCGGAGACGATAGTGGTTTGCACCAGTTCCGGGGTGGTGACCACCAGGGTGGTTCGACCGGCCGCGTGGCTGTATTGGTAGGTGGTGGTCTTGTCGAGCTTGTCCTTGCGGGTCAGGACGCGGCTGTAGGCGTCATAGGCGGTGACCTCGTCCTCGTTACGGGGATCGAAGCTGGTCACGACCCGGCCGATGCGGTCGTACTTAGTCGTCCAGGCACGATCGAGGCCATCGACCGTCCTGGTGATGCGCCCGAATGCGTCGTAGGTTTTTTCGATTTCGATATCGACGTTGCCGACATCACCGACATCGGCCAGGGAAGTGGTCTGTCGCCCGACTCGATCGTAGGTCCAGCTGTCAGTCCGCGTGGACGAGATCAAGGAAGCCCCGCTGAGCCGGATCTGGGTACTGCGTTGGCTAAGCTGGCCGAAAGCCGTGTAGATCTGATTGGTGATGTGGCCTTCCGCGTCCGTGGTCTTCTTGACCAGGCCACTCAGGCCATACTCCAGCTGGGTGACGCGATTCTTGCTGTTCGGGGTATTCCGAAGGCTGTCGAATACGGCGAGATTAGTGCCGCCCGTTATCGTCGCATCCAGCGTGACAAGGGAAGCATACTGGACCGTCTGGGTAACCTCGCCAAAAGAGTTGTAGACCGTCTCGGTCACGCTACCTTGCGTGGAAACCGCGGCCGTCTCCACCGTGAAGCGCAGGCGCCCCTGGAGATCGTAGTAGTAGAAACTGACGGAGCCGCTGGCGGTGGTGGTCTTGATCCTCCTGCCCGCCTGGTCATAGAGATGGGTAGCCGTCACGGGAACAGTGGCATCCGCACTGGCCACCGGATCCTTGACCGTTCTCAGGCGGCCCAGGTCGTCGTAGGTATTCGTGGTGACACGGTGCTCGGTTGATCCGGTGCCGGCATCGATGCCGGAAGTCACCGTCTCAAGGAAGCCTGTGATGTTGTTGTAGGTGTATCCCGTCTTTGACAGGATGGACTCGTCTACTCCCTCGCCCCAGATATCCTGCACCTCCTTGACCCTGCTCAGGCTGTCGTAGGTGTACTTCTTGATGGATACCTTCGAGGTTCCCGCGGGGGTTGCCGTCTTGGCCTCACCTTCCAGGGTCGCAACGCTCTTCGTCGGATCGTAGGTGACCTTGCCGCCGAAGCGGCTTTCGGTCAGCCGATTGCCAACTGCATCGTAGGTATAGGTCGTGAGATAGCCTTCTGCATCAATGCTGGCCGTCACCTGACCGCGGCCGTCATAAAGGATCCGGGAAATCTGGTCATCGACGCCGGTCGGCTGCCCTTGTGCGTTTACGCCGGCCAGCGTCTTGAGCGCAGCCAGGGTTCCGGTAGCCAGGGTGGTGGCGTGGGTAATCTTCATCGCATAACGGATATCCGTGACCTGCCGGCCCGCTGCGTCGTACACCCGCTCGCTCAGGTATCCCTCGCCATCCAGCACCGCCACAAGCCGGCCATCGCCGTCATTAAAGTACCGGCTGATGCGGTTGGGATCGCCTGCTGGAAGTGCATTGATTGCGTCGCGGACACCTTGCGCCGTCAGCGTGGTAGCGGCATCCACCCGACTGGCGTAGGCCTTCTGCTGTACCGCACGGCCCGCACTGTCGTACACCACTTCAGAGACTGTGCGCTTGAGTGCATCTGCGCCATTGACCACCTCGGTATCGTCGGCAACCGTAAAGATCTGCCGGCCGGCATCGTCATAGACGAAGTCGGTGATGCGCTTGACGCCGGTGAAGTTTCGGGTAACGGCGACAGAAGACATTGCCATCGGCGCGACAGCGAACGCCATTGATTCGACGTTGGCGGACGAGCCCTGGGGCAACGTGGAGTTGCGCGTCAGCACGGTAATGGTGGAGGTGTTGCTGTTGAGTGCGCCGTCGAAGACTGTCACCTCGACAGTACGGTCGGTGAGCATAATGGCACCCAGCAAGGTGCGGTTGTATTGCAGGGTATTGAGCACTGCTTTGTACTGCGCCACCGTGGCGGTGCCGGTCAACGTCAGGGTGCCGGCGAAGTAGCTGGCGGTAATCGGACCCGAAGCGGTGATCGACAGATTTTCAGCTAGTACGGCTACGCCCACGATCTTGGCCACCGCGGACGTCAGCATCGTGTTGTCCGGGTCGGCAATCTCGACCAGGCCGCCGATCGTCACGTTCAGCCCGGCGGGCATGACCAGGATATGGTCCGTACCACTGGTGGTGGAATTGAAATCCAGCACCGGTGCATCATTGACCGGAACCACGCTGACGGTGGTACGGGCCGCGGCGCTGGCAGTCACACCGTCGGTCACCACCACATCGATCTCGCGCGCCACGGCGCCAGGATTTTCCGAGCTGTTCTCGTACTTGAGCGTGCGCAGCAGGGCCTGGTAGTTGGCCACGGAACTGCTGCCGGACAGGGTCAGCACGCCGGTGGCGGTGTCGTAGCTGGTGGTGATGCCGTAGCTGGCGGCCAGCAGCGCATCGACGGACAGGATCTCGGAGGAGCCGTCCTGCAGGTTGGTGATGCTGGCGGTAGCGCCGGAGAGATTGGCGTGATCGACATCGGCCAGCGTCAGGTCGGTGCCGACGATACCGACCGCGGCGGCATTCTCGGTGTAGCTGGCCGTGAACCCGGTACCGGCGGCGGCACCGTTGAGATCGATCACCGGCGGATCGTTCACCGCGATTACGGTAATGGTGGCGGTCGCGGTGTTGCTGGCGGCGGCGCCGTCACTGACCGTCACGGTGATGCTGCGGTTGGGCGAGGCGGTGGGTGCTTCGGAGGCGTTGCGGTAGGTCAGCGTACGCAGCAGGGCCTGGTAGTTGGCCACGGAGCTCGCGCCCGAGAGGCTCAGCACGCCGGTGCTGCTGTTGTAGCTGACGCTGATGCCATAGCTGCTGGCCAGCGCAGGGTCGACATCCAGCGTTTCGGCACTGCCGTTCTGCAGGTTGGTAATCGTGGCCGTGGCGCCGGACAGGTTCGCGCTATCGGCATCGACGATCGTCAGGCCGGTGCCGACGATGGCCAGCGGGGGATTGTTCTCGGTGTAGGTGGCGGTGTAGCCGATGCCTGCCGAGGCGCCGTTGAGGTCCAGTACGGGGGCGTCGTTGACGGCGGTGATGGTGATCGTGGCGTTGGCCGCGGTGCTGGCAGTGACGCCGTCGGTGACGGTGACGCTGACCGTGCGGCTGGCAGGCGGGGCGTCGGAGCTGCTCTGGTACTTGAGGGTACGCAGCAGGGCCTGGTAGTTGGCCACGGAGCTGGCGCCCGACAAGGTGAGCACGCCCGTGGTGGCGTTGTAGCTCACCGTGATGCCATAGGTGGTCGCCAGGGTGGCATCCACCGACAGGATCTCCACGCCGCCCGCCTGCGGGCTGCCGATGCTGGCGGTGGCGCCCGTCAGGTTGGCATGGTCGGCATCGACGATGGTCAGACCCGCGCCGACGATGGCCACGGCTACGGCATTTTCCACGTAGGTCGCAGTGAACCCGGTGCCGGCCGAGGCGCCATTGAGATCCAGCACCGGGGCATCGTTGACGGCCACCACGGTGACGGTCGCGCTGGCGGTGAGGCTGCTGGCGCTGCCGTCGGTCACCGACACGTCGACGGTGCGGTTGACGGTGCCCGGAGTGTCCGAGGTATTGAGGTACTTGAGGGTACGCAGCAGGGCCTGGTAGTTGGCCACGGAGCTGGAGCCCGACAGGGTCAGCACACCCGTGGTGGAGTTGTAGCTCACTGTGATGCCGGAACTGGCAGCCAGCGCCGTATCCACCGACAGCGACTCGGCCGAACCGTTCTGCAGGTTGGCGATGATGGCGGTGGCACCCGCCAGGTTGGCGTGATCCGCATCGACGATCGTGAGGCCGGCGCCGACGATGGCCACCGCGACGGCTCCCTCGGTGTAGGTAGCACTGAAGCCGGTGCCCGCAGCAGCGCCATTGAGATCCAGCACCGGAGCATCGTTGGTGCCGGTCAGGGTGATGGTGGCCGCCGCAGAGCCGCTGCCAGTGCCGTCGCTGACCGCCACGGTGACGGTACGGTTACCGGTTACAGGGTTCTCGGAGCTGTTCTGGTACTTGAGCGTGCGCAGCAGGGCCTGGTAGTTGGCCACGGAGCTGGAGCCCGACAGGGTCAGCACACCCGTGGTGGCGTTGAAACTGGCGGCAATACCGTAGGTGGTCGCCAGGGCGGTGTCGACCGACAGGACCTCCACCCCACCCGCCTGCGGGCTGCCAATGCTGGCGGTGGCGCCCGTCAGGTTGGCATGGTCGGCATCGACGATAGTCAGGCCGGCACCGACGATGGCCACCGGCGGATCGTTCTCGGTGTAGTTGGCGGTGTAACCGGTACCCGCAGAAGCGCCGTTGAGATCGATGACCGGGGCGTCGTTGACCGCGGTGATGGTGATCGTGGCTGTGGCCGCCGTGCCGGCGGTAACGCCGTCCGTCACCGTAATGCTGACCGTGCGGCTGGCGCTCGGGGCATCGGAGGTATTCTGGTACTTGAGCGTGCGCAGCAAGGCCTGGTAGTTGGCCACGGAGCTGGAGCCCGACAGGCTCAGCACGCCGGTGGTGGCGTTGAAGCTCACCGTGATGCCGTAGCTGCTGGCCAGCGTGGTGTCCACGGTGAGCAGTTCCACGCCGCCCGCCTGCGGGCTGCCGATGCTGGCGGTGGCGCCCGTCAGGTTGGCGTGATCGACATCGACAATGGTCAGACCCGCGCCGACGATCGCGATGGCGGCAGCATTCTCGGTATAGGCGGCGGTGAAGCCGGTACCGGCCGTGGCGCCGTTGAGATCCAGCACCGGCGCATCGTTGACCGCGACCACGGTAACGGTGGCGGTGGCCGGCGTGCTGCCGTAGGTTCCGTCGTTGACCGTGACGCTGATCATGCGCGCCGGCGAGGCCGTTGGCGCCTCGGAGCTGTTGAGGTACTTCAGGGTGCGCAGCAGCGCCTGATAGTTGGCCACGGAGCTGGAGCCAGACAGGGTCAGCACACCCGTGGCGGCGTTGTAGCTCACCGTGATGCCGGAACTGGTGGCCAGCGCCGTATCCACCGACAGGGATTCGGACGAACCGTCCTGCAGATTGGTGATCGTAGCGGTGGCGCCGGTGAGATTGGCGCTGTCGGTATCGACAATCGTCAGCCCGGAACTGACGATGGCCACCGCTGCCGCGTTCTCGGTATAGGTGGCAGTGAAGCCGGTTCCGGCGCTGGCACCGTTGAGGTCCAGGATCGGGTCGGCCACGGCCTGCACCGCGACCGTGGACACCGCCGTCACGCTGCTGTCGGAGCCGTCGCTGACGACCACATGGACCGTGCGACTGGTGGTGTTGGGGGTATCGGAAGTGTTCTGGTACTTGAGCGTCCGCAGCACGGCCTGGTAGTTGGCCACGCTGCTGCTGCCGGTCAGGGTCAGCGCGCCAGTGGCGGAGTTGTAGGTCGCCGTGATGCCCTTGCCGGCCAGAACCGCAGCATCCACCGTCAGGATTTCCGCCGCGCCATCGAGCAGATTGCTGATCGTGACCGTGGCGCTCAACAGGTTCGCATGGTCCGCGTCGGTGACCGTCAGCGTCGTCGCCCCGACGATGGACACCGCGGCGGAGTTCTCGACGTAGGTGGCGCTGAAGCCGGTGCCTGCGGCCCCTCCGTTCAGGTCGATGACCGGGCGATCGTTGACGGCCGTCACGCTGACCGTAGCGTTCGCCGAGCCGCTGAGCGAGCCGTCATTGACGGCCACGCTGATGACGCGGCTGGTGGTATTCGGGGCGTCCGAGGTGTTCTGATACTTCAGCGTGCGCAGCACGGCTTCGTAATTGGCCACCGAGGACGCACCCGCCAGCGTCAGTGTGCCCGTAGCGCTGGCATAGGCCACCTGGATGCCGTAGGTGCCGGCCAGCGTCGTATCCACCGACAGGATTTCGCTGCTTCCATTAAGAAGATTGGTGATCCGGGCGGTCGCACCCTGCAGTTCGGCACTGTCGCTGTCGCGCACCCGTGCCAGCGTCGGGGAGACAATCGAAACTGCGGCACTGCCTTCGGTGTAGCTGGCGGTGAATCCGGTGCCCGCCGCGGCATCGCCGTTGAGGTCGATCTCTGGCGCTGCAGGAACCCCACGGACGTCCTCGATCGTCAGGTCGTATGGAACGCCCGTGGGGATGTCGTACAAAGTGGAGACATCGATCCAGCCTTCGTAGCGAATCACGCGTATTACCTGCCCGGCACCATTGTAGACCGTCTCGGTCAGCGCGCCCTCCGGCGAAACCTCACCGACACGGCGACCCAGGGCGTCATAGATGTAGAAGTTGCGACCGCCGACCGGGTTGACCGTCATCACCAGGCGGCCGTTGTCGTCGTAGAAGTACGAGGTGGTCGCCAGCACGGTGTCGACCGGCACCGGATTGCCCGCCATGTTGCCAGCGCGCTGCGTCTGGCTGATCAGGTCACCGGCCTTGTTGTAGACATTGACCGTGGTCAGACGGTAGGTGCTGCCGACGTTGTCGGATTTCAGCGTCACCCGGTTTCCCGCGTCGTCGTAGGTCGTGATGCTGGAACGCCCGGTCGTCACGTCGGTGACCGTGAGGCCGCGGCCCAGGCCATCGTAGGTGTAGTTGGTGGTGCGCGTGCCGCCGGCAGGGTTCGGGTCCAGCTGGCTGAGCAGTTGCCCGGCGCTGTTATATACGTAGGTGGACGAGGACTGCTTGGTCGTATCGCCCGTGCCGTCGGCCAGCACCGCGCTGAAGACGGTACGCGTCTTCAGTTGCCCCCTCACGTCGTAGTCGTAGTCGACCCGCTCGGCCAGGTTGCGCACCGTGGCGCCGCCGGCCCAGGTGTCCAGCCTCGCTTCGGTCCAGGGATAGTTCGGGTCGGTCTCCGGCAGGCCAGGATTCGCCGGCTGGTAAAGACTGCCGGTGTAGCGAATCGTGCTGCGCAGCAGACCCTTGCGGGCGGTGTCGTCGTAATAGACGTTCTGGGCGACCCGCCCTTCCGGTGAGATCACGAAGCGCAGGCGCTGCTTGTTGCCGGCATCGTATACGTAACGCGTGACCTGTGCCGATTGCGTCTGGCCGTTTACGATCGCCTGCACCGTCTCGCTAGTGATCTGGCCATCCTTGTAGCTGCGCAGGACCTTGTTGCCGAGCTGGTCACGGCTCTCGATCAGGTTGCCATCGCCGTCATAGACGAAGTTGACCGTGCGGGTGACGCCGGAGCTGATCGTCGTGCTGACCGAGGTGACGTTGTCCTTAAGATCCCCATAGGCATAGCTCGTGGTGCTGACGAACCCATTCTCGTCCACCGGGGAAATCACGCTAGCGAGACGGTTCTGGCTGTCGTAGGTATAGCGCGTCAGCAGGCCTTCGCCGTCCTGGACGTCGGTCCAGCGGTTGACCAGGTCATAGATGAACAGCGTTGTCCGATACTGCGCCGCACCGTTGCCATCCGTGCCGGTCAGATGCTCCAGCTTGCTGACCCGGTAATCCGCCCCGATCTGGACATACTCAATTTTGAGTTCCACTCCACCGGTCTGGTTGATGCGGCTTACACGCTTGCTGCCGGGAACGTATTCATAGCTCGTGATGAAGGTGTTTGCCGCCGAGTCGGCAAGCTGATCGCCTGGATTTAGGAGATCGATCTTCACATCCTTCAGCAGATTGCTGACGCTGTGGTAGGTGTAGCGTACGCGCACGCCACCCGTAAGCTCCGTTTCACTCCCCTCACCTACAACAATCTGTGTCAGCCTGCTGGCGCTGTCGTAGGTCAGGAAGGTCTTTTCGCCGCTCGCATCCTGGATCGAGGTGATCAGGCTGGTATTGGTCGCATGGGTGTAGGCGAACTGGAGTTGCTGCCCCTCGCGGTTGGCGCTGGCAGTGATGCGGCCGCTGGCATCGTAGGTTTCCGTCAGCCCCGCACTGGCATCCTCGTACGTCCAATTGCTGCCAGAACGCCGGATGATGTCGTGCGTCCCGCTGCCGTCGTAACTGATCCAGGCCTGGGCCGTGGCGTCCCAGTTGAATATCGCCCGGTGCCCGTCCCCGCCCTCGCGGGTGATCGCCGTGGTCTGGCCAGTCCCCGGCAGGTTCAGCAGCTTTCGGTAGAACGACAACTGCCAGCCGTCCTGGTTGTCGTCACTCAGGAATCCGCGGCTGTTGTAGGTCCGCATCGCCGCCGCATCCAGGCCCAGCGACGCCAGGTAGTCGTCCTGTGACTGGATCACCAGGTTGCCGGTAACCGCATTGACGTACACGCGGTCATTGCCGTTGCCGATGCTCGCCGAGCCGCTGCCCCCGTACCCATTGAGCTGGGTCAGGGAGGTATTGAACAGGCCCAGGCCGTTCCCGCCGACGATAGCAACCATGTGATTCTCCGAATCCAGAATGGAAGGAGAAAGCCCCCTTCCATCCTCCTAATCCAAGGATTCGGAAAAATGTTTAGCGATCTTTTTTAGAAAAAAAGCAAGTCATTGAATTTGAATAAAATTAAAAAGGCGGCTCTAGAGCCGCCTTTTTACTCATCTCAGCGAAATGTGACTTGGTTTACATTACTATCTGGAGGCCCCGGTGCGAGTTCTCACTGCACTGCTCGGAGCTTCACTTATGCGTCTTCAGCAGCGAAGCCACCTTGTCGATGTACTGCTGCTGAGCCTTGTCCGCCGAGGTGCCCTTGAGCTTGGCCCAGGCGTCGTACTTGGCGCGGCCGACCATATCGAGCATGCCGGGGCGGCTGCCCTTCACGTCGCCATCGTTGGCCTGCTTGAACAGCGAGTACAGGGCCAGGAAATCGTCGTTGCTGGGGCGCTTGGTGATGGTCTTGACGTCGATTTGTGCCTGGGCGAAGGCGGCCTTGAGGTCTGCCATGGATATCTCCGTATCGTTGTGGAATGACGGCTGTTCTTATAGCAGTTCAGACCCGGCCCGCAAAGAAACGGGCGCCACCGTCATCGCCCACCGGCATGGCCACGCCAGCCTCGATCTCCACGTTCACGAACCAGCTCAGACGTACCCGCAGGGCCAGGCCGAGGCTGCCGTAGATGCGGCCCAGGCTGAAATCCTGGGGCTCCGGGTAGGCGTTGCCGGCCTCGGCGATCACCACCCAGCGCAGCCAGCGCCAGTGCAGCGGCCGCGCGAACTCGCCGGCCAGGCGCCAATAGGCGTCGCCTTCGACGAATTCCTTGTCGTAGCCACGCAGCAGGAAATCCCCGCCGAGATAAAAGGCGTCATTCTCGGGCGGGCCGTCCACACGCAGGCCCAGGTCACTGAAGAAATGCAGGGTCTGGTGATCGGTCTCGCCTACCCGCCAGTAGCGCGCATAGCGGCCGCTCCAGGTGGTGAAGCCATAGTCCGAGGCAACGCCGTTGACGGCACCCTGCAGCGACGTGCGGAAGCTCACGCCCTCTTCGCTGTAGATGTTCAGGTGCAGGTCACGGTAGGCCAGCGTGGCGAACGGCGCCGTGGCATTGCCGTAGCGCGCGGGTGCGCCAACGCCTTCCGTATCCTGGCCCAGCCAGCCCAGTCCGCCACCGATGCTCCAGCCCTGGCTGGGCGGGCCGTCGGACAGACTGCGGACCACGCCGATGCCGACGTTCTGCAGGGTCTCCTGGTAGCTGCCGCCGCCCGGCAGTTCGATGGGACGGCGGATCTGGCCGGCCGAGATGCCGAGGCTGTAGGGGCTGTCGAAGACCTGGGGCGCGTTGTAGGCGAAGCTGTGGTTGGTCTCCAGACCGACGCCGGCTTCCTTGTTGTCCTCGCGCTCCCATACCACGCGCAGGGTATGGTCCAGGCCCCAGAGGTTGTTCCACTGCAGCTGTGCGCCGTAGCTGTACTCGCCGCCGGCCTTGGCGTCCACGCGCGGTGTCGGCAGGATGTACCAGCGCTCGCGGACCCTGAACACCAGGCGCACGCCGCCGTCCACGGGCTCCTCGCGCACGCTGACTTCCTTGAACAGGCCGAGGTCCTGCACCGCCTGGCGGCTGCGCTCGACCCGCTCGGGGTCCGCAGGATCACCAGGGCTGATGACCATCTCGCGCAGCATGGTGCGCGGGCGGGTGGTTTCATTGCCCTCGAAGACGATCTCGCGGATGGTTGGTGGCCCCTGCTCTGCCTGGGCCCAGGCGCTAGCCAGCAACAGCAGCCAGGGGAGTCGCCTCATCGCCGGTCGTGGCAGACGAAGCTGTAGGCGCAGGCATGCTGCGCATCGGCCGGGTGATCCTCGCGCCAGGACTCCTGCCAGTCCGCCGCGTCGAACTCGGGGAACCAGGCGTCGCCCTCGAAGCGGCCGTGCACCTCGGTCAGGTACATGCGCTGCACCCGCGGCAAGGCCTGGCGGTAGAGCTCGGCACCGCCGATCACCACCAGCTCACGCTCGCCGGCCGCGGCCAGGGCCTCGCCGAGGTCATGGAATACGCGGGCGCCGGCCGGCGCAAAGCTTGTGTCCCGCGTCATCACCCAGTTCTCGCGCTGCGGCAGCGGCCGGCCCAGGGAATCCCAGGTCTTGCGGCCCATCAGCACGATCTTGTCGAGCGTGCTGCGCTTGAAGAACTTCAGGTCGTTGGGCAGGCGCCAGGGCAGCGCGTTGTCGCGGCCGATCAGGCGGTTGTCATCGAGCGCCGCGATCAGGGAAATCATCGGCGTCAGATGGCCACCGGCGCCTTGATGTGCGGATGCGGGTCGTACTCGCTGAGGGTGAAGTCCTCGAAGCGGAACGCGAAGATGTCCTTCACCGCCGGGTTCAGGGTCATCTTCGGCAGCGGCCGCGGCGCGCGCGTGAGCTGCTCGCGGGTCTGCTCCAGGTGGTTGCTGTACAGGTGGCAGTCGCCGCCGGTCCAGACGAACTCGCCCGGCTCCAGGTCCGTGACCTGCGCCACCATCAGCAGCAACAGCGCGTAGGAGGCGATGTTGAAGGGCACGCCCAGGAAGATGTCCGCGCTGCGCTGGTAGAGCTGGCAGGACAGCCGCCCGTTGGCGACGTAGAACTGGAAGAAGGCATGGCAGGGCATCAGCGCCATCTTGTCCAGCTCGCCGACGTTCCAGGCGGACACGATCAGGCGGCGCGAGTCGGGGTTCTTGCGGATCTGCGCGATCACGTCGCTGATCTGGTCGATATGGCGGCCATCCGGGGCCACCCAGTCGCGCCACTGCTTGCCGTAGACCGGGCCCAGCTCACCTTCGGGGCTGGCCCACTCGTCCCAGATGGAGACGCCGTGCTCCTTGAGGTAGGCGGTGTTGGTCTCGCCCTTCAGGAACCACAGCAGTTCGTGCAGGATCGAGCGCAGGTGCAGCTTCTTGGTGGTCAGCAGGGGGAAGCCCTGGGCCAGGTCGAAGCGCATCTGGTAGCCGAACACCGAGCGCGTACCGGTGCCGGTGCGGTCCGACTTCTCGGCGCCGTGCTCCAGCACATGCCGCATCAGGTCCTGGTACTGCTTCATGCCGTCTTGCTCCCGCGCCCGTAGGCCACTGCCAGCATCACCGCGCCAGCGGCGATCATGGGGAAGCTCAGCACCATGCCCATGGTCAGCCAGCCGGTGCCGTAAAGGTAACCGATGTGGGCATCCGGCAGGCGCACGAACTCGACCGAGGTCCGGAACACGCCGTAGCCGATCAGGAACAGGGCTGACACTGCCATGCGCGGCCGCGGCTTGGCCGCGAACCACCACAGCAGCGCACAGAGCACCAGGCCTTCGAGGAAGGCTTCGTACAGCATCGACGGGTGGCGCGGCTCCGGGCCGGCGCCGCGGAACACCATGCCCCAGGGCAGCGTCGTCGGCGCGCCCCAGAGCTCGCCGTTGATGAAGTTGCCGATGCGGCCGGTGAACAGGCCCACCGGGATCAGCGGCGCGGCGAAGTCGGCGATGTCGAAGACGTTGAGCTTGTTCTTCCAGGCGAACAGGAAGTAGGCGGTGATCACGCCGAGCAGGCCGCCATGGAAGGACATGCCGCCCTCCCACATGCGCAGGATCACCAGCGGCTCATGGATGAAGCCGGAGAAGTTGTAGAACAGGGTGTAGCCGATGCGGCCACCCAGGATCACGCCCATGACGATGTAGAACAGCAGGTCCGATACCTGGTCCCGTGTCCAGCCGATATGCGGCTGCCGGGCGCGGATGGTGCCGAGGTACCAGGCGCCCCAGAAGCCCAGCAGGTACATCAGGCCGTACCAGTGGATGGCCAGGGGGCCGAGCTTGATCGCGATCGGGTCGATGTTGGGATGGACGAGCATGGGAGACCTGGAGGTGGTTGCCCTATTGTCGCGGATCGGGCCGGCCGGCGCACCGGGGCCGGCCGGCCCGAATCATCTTTCAGCTGGCCAGGACGCGGCAGTAGAAGGCCTTGAGATACCGGGTTTCCGGGATCGCCGGGTGCACCGGATGGTCGGCCGACTGGGCGCCCTGCTCGAGGATTTGCAGGCGCCGCCCGGCGTTGCGGGACTCGCGCAGCAGGATGCGCTGCAGGGCCTCGGCCTCCAGGTGGTGCGAGCAGGAGCAGGCGATCAGGATGCCGTCCGCCGGCAGCAGCTGCAGGGCGGCCCGGTTCAGGGCGGCGTAGTGCTCCAGGCCGGCCTCGTAGTCCTTCTTGCGCTTGATCAGGGCCGGCGGGTCCACCACCACCACGTCGAACTGGCGCTGCTCGCGTCGCAGGGCCTTGAGGGCATCCAGGGCCTCGTCGCGGATGGTCTCGATCTGTACGCCGTTCAGGGCGGCGCTGCGCTGGGCCGCGTCCAGGGCCGGCTGCGAGCTGTCGATGCAGGTCACGCCGATGGCGCCGAAGGCCGCTGAGCGGATGGCCCAGCCGCCGACATACGAGAACACGTCGAGCACGCGGGCGCCGCGCACGTAGCGACCCAGGCGGTCGCGGTTGTCATGCTGGTCGTAGAACCAGCCGGTCTTCTGGCCGGTGCGCAGCGGCGCCAGGAAGCGCACGCCGCTCTCCAGCAGCTCCACCTCGTCCGGCACCTCGCCCACCGCCTCGACATAGGACGGCAGCCCCTCCAGCTCACGCAGGCCACCGTCATTGCGCAGCAGGATGCCGCGCGGCTGCAGAACAGCCTGCAGTCCCTCGATGACCTGTGCCTTCAGGCTTTCCATGCCGGCGGTGCCGAGCTGCACCACGCAGTACTCGCCGAAACGGTCCACCACCAGGCCTGGCAGGCCATCGGATTCGCCGTGCACCAGGCGGTAGTACGGCGCGTCGTACAGCCGCTGCCGCAGCACCAGGGCCGCCTCGAAGCGCCGGGCGAACCAGCCGCCGTCGATCGTCGCCTCGGAGCTGTCGGCCAACAGGCGCACCGACAACAGCGCATGCGGGTTGACGTAGCCGATGCCCAGCGACTTGCCGCGATCGTCGCTGACCCGGCACAGGCTGCCCGGGGCGATGCTGCGGAAGGAGGCGTCGGTCTGCAGCTCGTTGGAGTACGCCCACAGGTGGCCGGCGCGCAGGCGCCGGTCTTCCTTGGGCTTGAGCTTCAGCTCGATCATGCGAAGTCGTAGCGGAATTCTTCGCGGAAACGCTCGCGGAACTCGTCGATGGTGAAGTGATGGTTCTGCGTGCCCGGGCGCTCGATGTTGTAGGCGCCCATCAGCGAGGCGATGCGGCCGGTGGTCTCCCAGTCCTTGCCGGTCTGCAGGCCATACAACAGGCCGGCGCGGAAGGCATCGCCGCAGCCGGTGGGATCGGTCAGCGAGCTGGCCTCGGCGCAGGGCACTTCATACTGCTTCTTGGGCGTGATGATGCTGGACCCCTTGCCGCCGCGGGTCACGATCAGCGCATCGAGGTGACTGGCGATCTGGCGCAGCGTCCAGCCGGTGCGCTCCATCAGCAGCTCGGCCTCGTAGTCATTGACGGCGACGTAGGACGCCTTCTGGATGAAGTCGCGCAGGTCGTCGCCGCCGAACATCGGCAGGCCCTGGCCGGGATCGAAGATGAAGGGGATACCCGCCTCGGCGAACTGGCGCGCATGCAGCAGCATGCCGTCGCGCCCATCAGGCGATACCGTGCCGATCTTCACGCCGGCCGGCACGTCCTGCTGGTGCGAGAAGCTCATCGCGCCCGGGTGGAAGGCAGTGATCTGGTTGTCGTCCAGGTCGGTGGTGATGTAGGCCTGGGCGGTGTAGGCGTCCGGGATCAGCTTGACGTAGTCGCGCACAATGCCGTTCTTGTCCATCCACTCGGCATAACGCTCGAAGTCGTTGCCCACCGTGCCCATGGGCAGCGGCTCGCCGCCCAGCAGCTTGAGGTTGTAGGCGATGTTGCCGGCGCAGCCGCCGAACTCGCGGCGCATCTGCGGCACCAGGAAGGACACGTTCAGGATATGAACCTTGTCCGGCAGGATTTCGTTCTTGAAGTGGCCGGGGAACACCATGATGGTGTCGTAGGCAAAGGAACCGCAGATCAGGGCAGACATGTCTTGGATTCTTGTTTAGCCAAAATAGACCAGGCCCCAGACCACCGGGACCTGCAGGAGGGAAAGATGGACTGCGGCGGAGCCGAGGTCCTTGGCGCGGCCGGACAGCTCGTGACGCTCCAGCCCGATACGATCGACCACCGCCTCGACGGCGGTGTTCAGCAGTTCCGTGATCAGCACCGCGAACAGGCTCATCACCATCACGGCACGCTCCAGCCCGGTATCGCCGAGCCACAGCGCGGCGGGCACCAGCAGCAGGCACAACACCGCCTCGATGCGGAAGGCCTCCTCCTCACGCAGCGCCCAGCCCAGTCCCCAGTACGATACCCGTGTCGCACGAAGGATCCGGGCCCAGCCCCTGATGCCGTCCGCCATTGCAGTGCTCTCAGGCCGCCGGCTGCCAGCGCAGGTCGAGCTGGCGTGCCGCGCGCACGTCGTCCAGGCGCCGCACCGGCATGGTGTAGGGCGCGCCCTTGACGTAAGCGATATCGGCCTTGGCCTCGTCCCAGATACGCGCCAGCGTCTCGACGAAGGCGTCGAGCGTCTCGCGGTCCTCGGTTTCGGTGGGCTCGATCAGCAGGCACTCCGGTACCAGCAGCGGGAAATAGATCGTCGGTGCGTGGTAGCCGTAGTCCAACAGGCGCTTGGCCACGTCGGTGGCGGTAAGCTCGATCTCCTGCTTCTGTTTCTTCAGCGTGATGATGAACTCGTGGCTGGCGCGGCGCTTGGGGAAGGCCAGGTCGAAGCCCTTGTCGCGCAGGCGTGCAGCCAGGTAGTTGGCGTTGAGCGTGGCGAACTCGGCGACGCGGTGCATGCCGTCGCGGCCCAGCAGGCGCGCATAGATATAGGCACGCATCAGCACGCCGGCATTGCCCATCCAGGCCGACAGGCGGCCGATGGTCTGCGGCAGGTCGCGCTCGTCGAGCCAGCGGTAGCCGTTCTCGTCCTTGCCTACCACCGGAATCGGCAGGAAGGGCTTGAGGCGCTCCGACACGCCCACCGCACCAGCGCCCGGACCGCCGCCGCCGTGGGGCGTCGAGAAGGTCTTGTGCAGGTTCATGTGGATCACGTCGAAGCCCATGTCACCCGGGCGCACCTTGCCGAGGATGGCATTGAGGTTGGCGCCGTCGTAGTACAGCAGGCCGCCCGCATCGTGGACGATGCCGGCGATTTCCTTGATGCGGCGCTCGAACACGCCGAAGGTCGAGGGATTGGTCAGCATGATGCCGGCCGTCTTCGGACCCACCGCCGCTTTCAGCGCTTCCACATCGACGTCGCCGTCGGCATTGGTCTTGATCTCGCGCACGGTGCAGCCCAGCATCGCCGCGGTCGCCGGGTTGGTGCCGTGGGCCGCGTCGGGCACCAGGATCTCGGTGCGCTCAAGGTCGTTGCGGGCGCGGTGGTAGGCCTGGATCATCGCCACGCCGGCGAACTCACCCTGGGCGCCGGCCATCGGCGTCAGCGAGACGCCGGCCATGCCGGTCACCGCCTCGAGGATTTCCTGCAGGTCATGCATGCAGGCCAGGAAGCCCTGGCTGCGCGAATCCGGCGCCAGCGGGTGGCGCTGCAAGAACTCCGGGATCGACGCCAGCGTGTTACAGGCACGCGGGTTGTACTTCATCGTGCACGAACCCAGCGGGTAGAAGTGCGTGTCGATGGAGAAGTTCTTCTGCGACAGGCGCGTGAAGTGACGCACCGCCTGCAGCTCGGAGACTTCCGGCAGCAGCGGCTTGTCGCTGCGGCGCAGCGCCTCGGGAATGCCGGTGAAGTCGACGTCGCCGCCGGGGTTCTGGGCAGCGGCCTCGCGGCCGGGCCGCGAGTGTTCGAAGATCAGCTTTTCGCTCATGTCTCGCTCAGAGCACGGCCAGCGCCGCGTCGTAGTTCGGTTCGTCGGCGATTTCCGCCACCAGCTCGCTGTGCAGCACGCGGTTCTGCTCGTCCAGCACCACCACGGCGCGGGCGGTGAGGCCGGCCAGCGGGCCGGTCTCGATCAGGATGCCGTAGTCCTTGGAGAACTGGCGGCCGCGCATCAGCGACAACATCTGCACGCTGGCGATGCCTTCCGCACCGCAGAAACGGCCCTGCGCAAACGGCAGGTCGGCGGAAATGCACAGCACCACGGTGTTGTCCAGGCTGGCGGCGCGCTGGTTGAACTGGCGCACCGACATGGCGCAGGTCGGCGTATCCACCGACGGAAAGATGTTGAGCACCTTGCGCTTGCCGGAAAAGTCGTGGAGCGAGACGTCCTTCAGGTCCTTGGACACCAGGCGGAAGCCGAGCGCCTCGGTGCCGACCTTGGGCAGGTCGCCATTGGTCTGGACCGCATTGCCCTTGAGGGTGATCGTTGCCATGAATGTTCTCCTTGGTCTTGTTTCAGGCGAGTGCCGCGGCGAGCGCGTCGGCGAACTGCTGCAGTTGTTCGGGGGTCTTGGTTTCGGTGGCGCAGACCAGCAGGGCATGTCCCAGTTCCGGATAGTGCCGCGACAGGTCGAAGCCGCCGAGGATGCCCTGCTCCGCCAGCTTTGCCAGCACCGGGGTAACGGGCTTGGGCAGGCGGACCACGGCTTCATGGAAATGTGCTCCGCCAAAGCCGCGGGTCACGCCGGGCACCGCGGCCAGCTTCTTCAGCAGCTCACGCGTGTTGGCCAGCGAGGCCGAAGCCACCTTGGCCAGTCCCTGGGGGCCGACGATGCTCATGTAGATCGTCGCGGCCGTGACCAGCAGGCCCTGGTTGGTGCAGATGTTGGACTTGGCCTTGGCCCGGCGGATGTGCTGCTCGCGGGCCTGCAGCGTCAGCGTGAAGCCGGGCTTGCCCTCCAGGTCCACGGTGCGGCCGACGATGCGGCCCGGCATCTCGCGCACGAACTCCATCTTGGTGGTCAGGAAGCCGAAGTAGGGCCCGCCCGAAGCCAGCGGCGCGCCCAGGGGCTGGCCGTCGCCGCAGACGATGTCGGCACCCTTGGCACCCCAGGAGCCCGGCGCCTTGAGCATGGCCAGCGAGGTGGGGTTGACCACGGCCACCACCATGGCGCCCTGGGCATGCGCCCAGTCGGTGATGGCATCCACGTCTTCCAGCGTGCCGAAGAAGTTCGGCTGCGCGATCACCACGGCGGTCGGCGCACTGCCCTCATGGGCCTTGAGCGCCGCCAGCGGGGTCTGGCCACTGGCGGGGTCGTAGTCCACCAGCACCTGCTGCACGCCCTGGGCCGAGGCCGTGGCGGCCACCACGTCGCGGTAGTAGGGGTGCACGGCGCGCGGCATCAGCACCTTGCAGGAGCTGTTGGTCTTGTTGGCGCGCACCGCCATCAGCAGCGCCTCGCCCAGTGCCGAGGCACCGTCGTACATCGAGGCATTGCTGACCTGCATGCCGGTCAGGCCGCAGATCATGGTCTGGTACTCGTAGAGCACCTGCAGCGTGCCCTGGCTGGCCTCGGCCTGGTAGGGCGTATAGGCGGAGTAGAACTCGCCGCGCGTGGTGATCTCCCACACCGCCGCCGGGATGTGGTGCTCGTAGGCACCGGCGCCGATGAAGGTCAGCGCGGATCCGTCCTGCGCAGCTCGGGCGTGCATCAGCTGCGCCACGCGCATCTCGGGCAGGCCTTCCGGCACCTCGCTGAGGCTGCCGCAGCGCAGGTTCTCGGGAATCTCGTCGAACAGCGCGTCGATCTTCGGCGCGCCGATGACGGCCAGCATCTCGCGGACGTCGGTCTCGGTGTGGGGTATGAACGGCATGTCGCTTCCGCTTTAGAGGGTCTTGATGAAGCTCTCGTAGCCTGCCGCGTCGAGCAGGCCGGCCAGGGCACCGGCGTCGGCCGGCTTGATGCGGAACAGCCAGCCTTCGCCGTAGGGGTCGGAGTTGAGCAGTTCCGGCGCGTTGCCGAGCTTGTCGTTGGCCGCCACCACTTCACCGGCGATCGGCGCGTAGACATCGGAAGCGGCCTTCACCGACTCCACCACCGAGCAGGCTTCGTCCGCGGCCACGTTGCGGCCGACCTTGGGAACGTCGACGAACACCAGGTCGCCCAGGGAGTTCTGCGCATAGTCGGTGATGCCGATGGTGATGCTGCCGTCGGACTCGGCGCGCAGCCACTCATGGGTCTTCACGTACTTCAGGCCAGCGGGAATGTTGCTCATGCGTCTTCCTCTAGATATCGAATGTCTTGGATGTCAAACCAGAATCTTGCCATTGCGGACGAAGGGCGGTTTCACCACCCTGGCCGCCACCCACTGCCCGCGGATTTCCACCTCGCAGGCGCCCGAGGCGCCGGCATCGACACGCGCCAGCGCAACGGATTGCTTCATGCTGGGCGCGAAGCCGCCGCTGGTGGTCTCTCCGGTGGCGCCGGAGGCGAAGCGGACCTGCATGTGGGCGCGGGCGATGCCCCGCCCTTCCAGCACCAGGCCGACGAACTGGCGCGGCGACTTGCCGCGCAGCGGCTCCAGCGCGGCGCGGCCGATGAAATCGCGATCGGCCGGCTCCCAGGCCACGGTCCAGCCCAGGCCGGATTCCAGCGGATGCCGGCCCTCGTCCATGTCCTGCCCGTAGAGGTTCATGCCGGCTTCCAGGCGCAGGGTGTCGCGGGCGCCAAGGCCACAGGGGCGCACACCCTCGTCCAGCAGCCGCTGCCAGAGCGTGACCAGCTCGGCATGCGGCAGGATCAGCTCGAAGCCGTCTTCACCGGTATAGCCGGTGCGGCCGATGAAGAAGTCACCTTCCTGCGCGGCCTGGAAGACCTGCAGGCCTTCCACCGCCTGCCGCAGGCCAGCCGGCAACAGCGGCAGGAGGCGGGCCCGGGCCTGCGGCCCCTGCACGGCCAGGATGCCGAGGTCGGCACGGCGCCGCACCTCGACGCCATAGGCCGGCGCATGGCGCTCCAGCCAGGCCAGGTCCTTGTCCGCGGTGCCAGCGTTGACCACCAGGCGGAACCAGTCCTCGCGCATGAAATAGGCGATCAGGTCATCAAGGATGCCGGCATCCTCGCGCAGCAGGCAGGAGTACAGCGCCTTGCCCGGCAGCGTCAGGCGGGCGACGTCGTTTGCCAGCAGATGACGCAGGAACTCGCGCACCCGGGAACCGTGCAGATCGACCGCCGCCATGTGCGCCACGTCGAACATGCCCGCGTCCTGGCGCACGGCATGGTGCTCATCGAGCTGGGACTGGTACTGGATCGGCATTTCCCAGCCGGCGAAATCGACCAGGCGGGCGCCGAGGCGGGCGTGTTCGGGGTGCAGCGCGGTTTTTTTGAGCATGCGGTCCTGTGAATCCGTTCTAGTCGGAAAGAACCGCCCTGACTCTGTCCTTGGACCTGAAAGTTCGGAGACGTTGCCGTCTCTGCCTCGTCGGTGGCCCGTCATGAAAGACGGACTCTCTCCAGAGTACGCGTGAAAACCGTCCGCTCCTGGGTGCCTGAGCGATTCCGGGCGGATTTGCGCCTTCGGCGCCACCGGCAAGCGGTGGTCTCTCGCGGACGGGATGATGCGTGCCGGCATGATACCGGTGCCCGGAGCCCTTGGCGAGACCCGGCGGCCTGGCCCATCCGGAAGCGCCAACTGTGAAGCTCGACACGTTTGCAGAGAAATCCTACAAGGCATTGAAAGAACTGCGTCACGCCAGCCCCCGATACCACCTTCTTGTGTGGTTGGAACCCCCCTCCCCTTGGGCTATAGTCGGATTCGCATCGACGGCCAGACGGCCGCAGCCGCATTTCGGGGGAATAATGAGCGCATCGACCATCGGATCCAGGTCCGTCCTTCTCGCTTCGGGCTGCCTGCTGGCCTGCTTTGGCGCCCAGGCGCAGATCACCCCGGGGCAGGTCGGCGACACCCTGAAGAAGCCGATCGAGCTGCAGCCGGCCAGGCCGGCGCCCACGATCCAGACCCAGCCCCAGGAGGCGCCGGCGGGTGCCGCCACCAGCAAGACGCTGACGGTCCAGCAGTTCGAGTTCGCCGGCAACACGCTGTTCAGCGGCGCCGAGCTGTCCGAGCTGGTCAAGGGCTACGTCAACCGCCCGGTCACGCTGCTCGACATCTTCGAGGCGGCGGACAAGGTGGCCGACTTCTACGTATCCAAGGGCTACACCCTGGCCTCGGTCAACGTCCCCCCGCAGAAGATCGAGCAGGGCACCGTGCGCCTGCTGGTGAGCGAAGGCCGCATCGCGCGCATCGCCGCGGAGGACAACAAGCTCTATACCACCGAGCAGATCACCGATTACCTCGGCGAGGTCCGCACCGGCACGGTCTACCAGGGCACCACGCTGGCCGAGCGCGTGCGCAACCTCAATACCCTGCCCGGCCTGCAGGCCAAGGCCATCGTCCGCCCCGGCGAGCGCTACGGCACCAGCGACCTGGTCATCAAGACCGTCGAAGACCCCATCAGCGGCTCGATGATCGTCGACAACTACGGCCGCGAAAGCATCGGCGAGGTGCGCTTCTCCGCCTTCGCCCAGATCAACAACCCGCTGAAGGTCGGCGACCAGCTGCAGTTGCTGCTGCTGCGCTCCGAGGAAAACCTGCTGCGCTATGGCTACGCCGCCTACAGCCTGCCGCTGAACAACAGCGGCTCGCGCGTGACCGCCTCGGCCGGCATCGCCGAATTCGACGTCAAGGACAACAACCTGGTCGACGGCGAGAACAAGAGCGCCCGCCTGACCATCAACCACCCGCTGCGCGTCACCCCCAACAGCCGCCTCGGCGTCAACATCGGAGGTTCGCGCACCATCGCCAACTCCGACTTTGGCGGCTTCAGCTTCAGCAACACCTCGATCTCCCTGCTGGAACTCGGCGCGGACTACTCCTACAACCATGCCGACCTGGCCGTGACCCAGGCGGTGTTCAGCCTGGCCACCAACTTCAAGGAACTGGAACGCGCCGACCTGAACCCGCCCGCGGGTGAGCGCGTCTCCGCCGGCCAGCGCCTGCGCGCCGAGATCGACGTGCAACACCTGCGGCCGCTGGTGAAGGGCTTCCAGCTCTACCTGCACGTCAACGGCGTCTATTCGCCGGATCCGCTGTCGGACATCACCGCCTTCTCCCTCGGCGGTCCCAATGGCGTGCGCGGCTATCCCGCTTCCGAAGTCCGCGGCGACCGCGGCTACTTCGGCCAGCTGGGCTTCAACTTCCCCGTGGCCGTGGGCGGCGCGCGCATCACGCCGCGCGTCTTCGCGGACTCCGGCAAGGTCTTCTCGGTGGATCCGCTGCCGGCGGCCACGGATGAAAAAACCCTGACCAGCGTCGGTTTCGGCGCCGATCTGCAGTACCAGCGCATCACCGCGAAGTTCGACTGGTCGTTCCCGCGCGAGGATCGCACCTCCAGCGACGACAAGGACGATCGCGTCTTCGGCTCGCTGGCCGTTTCATTCTGAGGACTACGCCATGCTCAAGTTCACGCTCCGCCCGCTGGTCGCCGCCCTGCGCAGTCCGCGCTGGCCCCTGGCACTGGCCGGCGCGGTGGTCCCCGGCCTGGCCCTGGGCGCTCCCAGCGGCGGTTCGGTCGTGGGTGGCCAGGCAACGATCGGCGGCAGCGGCGGCAACGTCGTGGTCAACCAGACCTCGAACGCGGCGATCATCAACTGGCAGCAGTTCTCGGTCGGCAGCAACGAGTACGTGCAGTTCAACCAATCCTCGTCCTCCGCCGCGGTCCTGAACCGCGTGGTCGGCGGCGATGCCTCCGAGATCCTGGGCAACATCTCGGCCAATGGCCGCGTCTTCATCATCAATCCCAATGGCGTGATGTTCGGCCAGGGAGCCAAGGTGGACGTCGGCGGCCTGGTGGCCTCGACGCTGAATATCAGCGACAACGACTTCATGCAGGGCCGCTACGTGATGACGGGCTCGCCCTCCAGCACGGCGGCCGTCAGCAACGCCGGCCGCATCACCGCCGCGGATGGCGGCTTCGTGGTGCTGGCAGGCAGCAAGGTCAGCAACAGCGGCCTGATCCAGGCCCGCCTGGGCACCGTCGCCCTGGCCTCCGGCGCCGCCGTGACCCTGGGCCTGGATGCGCAGGGCCTGGTGGACTTCAGCGTCGACGCCAAGACCCTCGCCGCGGCCGCAGGCGTAGAGAACCTGGGCAGCATCGTGGCCGACGGCGGCAGCGTCGTCATGAGCGCGCAGACCGCCCGCGGCCTGATCGGCAACGCCGTGAACAATCGCGGCACCGTGCAGGCGCGCTCCATCGGTGAGCACGAGGGTTCGGTCTACCTGCTTGCCGAGGGCGGCGACATCCTGCAGGACGGTGTCATCGACGCCTCCGGCGCCAGTGGCACAGACGCCGGCACGGTCAGCATCAAGGGCGACGGCGACATCCTGCTGTCCGGCAACTCGCGCATCACCGCCACCGGCGACAGCGGCGGCGACGTGCGTGTCATCGCCACCGGCACGACGACCTATGCCAAGGGCGCCAGGCTGGATGTGTCGCGCAAGACGGCGTCCGGCCGCGGCGGCTTCGCCGAACTCTCCGGGTTCGAGCACCTGCTGGTCCGGGACCTGGTGACCGTCGGTGACTACGGCCGCCTGCTGTTCGACCCGACCGACATGATCATCGGCTCCAGCACGGGCGCCACCATGAGCGAGGCGGACCTGGAACTGCAGCTCCGCAACATGGGCCAGGGCAGCATCTTCTCGCTGGAGGCCGAGCGTTCCATCACGTTCGAGAAATTCAGCGACGGCGTGCTGGACGGGACCAATGCCCAGACGCCGAGCTATGGTGGCGGCCTGGACATCCGCATCACCGGCTCCGCCAGCGACAGCTTCATCAAATTCAACGACCTCACCGACACGATCAAGGTCAGGGGCCCACTGAGCATCTACGGTGACTCCTATGGTGGCCCCATCGCTCTGGTGAGCATCGGCAACCTGATCAGCGATGACGACATCTCCATCTCGGAAGCCGTGCAGGTCAGCACCGGCGCGCTTACCTCAAACGGTGGCGGCATCTACATCGATAGCGAGAGTGGCAGTGTCACCACTGGCAAGCTCACCAGCACCGATGACCTGACGATTTCTGCTTCCGGCAATATCGATGTCGATGACATCGATGTCACCGATGGCTCCGTGCGGATTTCCAGCTCGAGTGGGCGCATCGATACCGGCGACATCGATGTCCGGGCCCTGTCCTCGACCCAGTACGATGGCGAGGGCAGTGGATCCATCTACGAAGAGATCAGGCTCACCGCCTATCGCGGCATCAAGACCGGTGACATCACGCTGACCATGACGGCCGACGAGGTAGGCAACTCTACTGCCTACGTCAGCGGCCTGATTTCGCTGCACGCCAACTCCAATCCGTACATTCCCAACACCCCTCCGACCGATGTCGCCGACCTGGAAACCGGAGACATCAACGTCAATATTTCCGTTGGAGACGGCATCACCTCCAGTGTGATCGCGACGGCAGACGTGTTCCTGGCCAACGGCGTGGAGGCAGAGGGTGACGGAATCCCCTCTGCGGAGACAACCGGCGGGAACATCAAGACCGGCGCCATCACGATCAAGTCCAAGGGCACCTTCAGCGAAGAGTGCACCGGCAACGCCGTCGCCGAGTGCTACTCCTATCCGGCCGCTGCCTCGCACCTGATCATGGCTGCGGATGGCCGTATCGACGCGCAAGGCAATCCGATCATCATCGAATCCGCCAGCACCGATGGCAGCGACGATTCGCTGATGGAGGTCTTCAGTTACTTCGACAGCGTTGCCCTAGGCAACGTCTCGATGACAGGTGCATCCACGAGCCTGTATGCCTCTGCCGCGCCGGTGCTGGAATCAGAAAGCGATGTCCGTCCGCCTCTTGCCGATGTTTCGCTGGGCAACATCCAGGGGGCGAAGTCCATACACCTGGATGCGAGCCGCAACGTGACGGCCGGAACGATCCAGGGGGCGCAGTACCTCGAAGTGGATGCTGGCAACAACATCACGATGGGCTACTTCCAGAGCATCCAGTCGATGTTCCTGGTTGCGGGCAACGATCTGCTCATCGACGCCGGCGGCCAGTCGATCCTGCTGGGCGCCGGCACGCCGACGCTCAGCGCCGGCAATCGGATGACGCTGAAGGGCAACAACATCGAGCTCGCCGGTGCCATCGACGCCCGGCAACTGGTGATCGAGGCGGCAGGAGACGTCACCGCTTACGCGAACGCTTACGGCGGCCTTGTTGCCACTGACTCGTCGTTAGCCTTTCTGGACGTCGGCGGCCTCAGCGTCTCTGCCCGCCGCATCGACCTGCGCGATGCCCTGATCTATGTCGGCAGCGAGAGCATGGACCTGGGCAAGGACCCGGGCCTGCTGTCCAAGGTGCCGCAGGCGCTGCGCCCGCTCACCGATGGCCCCAACGCCGCCTTCGTCGCCTCGGAAGGGGTGGAACTGGGTGAAATCACGATCGACGGCGGCTACCTGTTCGTCAAGGCGCCATCCATCGCGCCCATCAGCGTCTTCAGTGAGCGGCCGATCTTCTACAACTACCGCCCCTTCTCCGATACCTCGAGCTTCAGCGTGGTGCCGGCCAATCTGCGGTCGAACGACGGCATTACCTTCGCGCTCGGCGGCACCGGCTATCGCGGCAACATCACGGTGGAAGAGCAGCAGAACACGGTGGAAGCCCTCGCCCTTGAGCCCAAGGACCTGAGCGATACCAACAACTACCTGTTCCTGACACAGGGGCGGGTTGACGGCGCCGTCCCGCTCAGCGCGACTACCAGCGGCCAGGTCCTGGTGCTGGACGGCAGTATCAGCCCCCAGGATCCGGACGAGGATGCACTGGAACAGGCCCAGACCGCTCAAACGGCGATCAGCCAGATGGAAAAGTTCAAGATGGAAGGCGGCATCGGCTTTGAAGTAGCCGACGCCTCGAATATCGAGGAAGTCACCGACTCCCCCGACGAAAGCCTGGAGTGCCGCTAAATGGGAACCTCTGCCATGCGCATGAAACTGAGCGGGGCGCTGGCCGCCCTAGGTCTGCTCCTCGTCGTTCCCCAGGCCTGGAGCGCCGTCGCCGCGGGTGAGGTGGCACTAATCACCGGCCGTGGCACGGCCACCAACCCGGCCACCGGCGCCATTCGCGACCTGGGCAAGGGCGCGGAAGTGTTCCCGGGCGAGATCGTCAGCTCGGCCGTGAACAGCTACGTCAACATCAAGTTCGCCGACGGCAGCTACATCCTGCTGCGGCCGAACACGCGCTTCCAGATCGAGGAATTCGAGCTGGCCGCCGCCACCCCGCCTCCCGCTCCCGCCAAGCCGGCCGCGCCGGCCAAGGCTCCGGCGACGCCCGCCAAGCCTGCCACTCCCGCCGCCGCCAAGCCGGCCGAAGCGCCCAAGCCGGCGACTCCGGCCGAGGCAAGCCCCGCAGCGCCCGCCGCACAGCAGACGGCGGCCGGCCCGGGCTCGCGCGCCTTCTTCAAGCTGCTCAAGGGAGGCTTCCGCGCCGTGTCCGGCCTGATCGGCAAGGTCGACCGCAACGACTACCGCGTCAGCACGCCGGTGGCCACCATCGGTATCCGCGGCACCGACTACCTGCTGGTGCTCTGCGACGAGAAGTGCGCAACCGATCCGGTCATCAGCGACACCGTCCCCGAGGGTGCCAAGATCGAGGGCGGCCTGATCGTGGGCGTGGTCAGCGGCGGCGTCGCCGTGCTGAACAATGCCGGCAAGGAGGCCTCCCTGACCGAAAACCAGTACCTGATCAACCTGCCGGACGGCACGCAGATCATGCTGCCCTTCCAGCCGCGCTTCCTGCGCGTGGATCCGATCCCGAATCCGGTCGCTGTCTGCCCGATCTGATCGTCTCCGGTTATTCCCCTAGCCCCGCAAAGCGGGGCTTCTTTTTGTCAGCGACGGCCTTGCGTGTAAATTTGGGCGCCCGCATGAAGGAGTGGAGTGCATGACGCTGTCGCTGAAACTGCATTCGCCGCGCGGCTACGGTCCGGTAGTGCCCCTGGAGCCCAAGCGTCACGCGGGCATGGGCCTGAAGCCGGGCCTGGATCATCGCTGGGCCGCCGGTCTCAACGCCCTGCCGATCAGCGCTTCCGAATTCTTCAAGGCGGGCCTGGACTATCCCATCGCCTTCGTGCGCAAGGACCGCGAAGGCGAGTTCCTTCCCGTCATCGCCACCGGCCTGCGCGATGGCCAGAATCTCTACGTGCGCGCCGATGGAAGCTGGCGCCTGCAGACCTATGTGCCGGCCTACGTGCGGCGCTATCCCTTCTGCATCGCGCCGGTGCCCGGCAAGGAAAAGGGCAGCACCGCCAGGCCCCTGGTCTGCGTGCAAGAGGATCAGCTGGAAGCCGACAGCACCCGGCCGCTGTTCGACCGCAACGGTCTGCCGACACCCGCCTGGAAACCACTGTCCGAGCTTCTGGAAGCCGTGGAAAGCGCGCACCAGCAGACCCGGGTGCTGTGCCGGCGGCTGGAAGCCCTCGGCCTGCTGGTGCCCTTCGAGGCCCTGGCCACGCCGCGCCGCGGAGAGCCCTCGCGCCTGCAGGGGCTGTTCCGCGTGGACGAGCAGAGGCTGCTGAAGGTGCCCGGCCGTGACCTGCGGACCATGATGAACAAGGGCGAACTGCGCGCCGTCTACGCCCACCTGAACTCCCTGGAGAACTTCGGGCGCCTGCTGGATCTCAGCCAGGCGGCCGACGCCGCATGAGCCGCATCCTGCTGGCCTGGGAACTGGGCGGAGGCTACGGTCACGTCGCCATCATGCGCGGTGTGGCGCAGGCGCTGCGCGAGCTGGGACACGAGTGCGTCTTCGCCGTGCGCGAACTGCGCCCGGCGGAGGAGTATCTGCCACCGGAGCTCGGCACCATCCTGCAGGCGCCGCGCACGCCGATCCAGGCGCGCAGTCCGGTCAAAATCCAGACCAGCTACGCCAGCCTGCTGCACAACACCGGCTTCGACGATCCGCTCGACCTGGCGGGCCGGTTGCGCGCCTGGATCGGCCTGCTGCGCGCATCGCGCATCGATGCAGTGCTGGCCAACCACGCGCCCGTCGCGCTGCTCGCCGCGCGTGCCCTGGGACTGCCCCGGGGGCAGTTTGGTGCCAGCTTCGTCATCCCGCCCCTGGTCTCGCCCTTCCCCGGCTTCCAGCCGCAACTGCAGGTCAAGGACAGCGTGCTGCGGCACAACGAGGCCGAGGTCCTGCGCGCACTGAACCAGGCCCTGGAGAGATTGCGGCTATCGCCGCTGGAGCAGTTGCAGCAGATCTTCGAGGGCTGCCACACACGCATCTTCGGCTACCCGGAGCTCGACGCCTACGGCGCCGACTCACGCGAAGCGGGTGCCCACATGGGCATCGCCGACCAGTCCTACGGCGAGGCGCCGCAATGGCCCGCCATGCCGGGCCCGCGCGTGCTGGCCTACCTGCGCCCCTTCACGCATCTCGAGGCGCTGATGCAGGCCCTGCAGGCCAGCCGGCTCAACCTGCTGGTGCGCATTTCCGGCATGTCGCCCGACAAGCTGCGCAGCTTTGAGCGCCCCGGCCTGAGCGTCACCGGGCATTCGATCCACCTGCGCCAGGCCGCGGAAGCCTGCGACGCCATGATCCACTACGCGCCCGACGGCACGACCGCGGAGATGCTGCTGGCGGGCAAGCCGGGCCTGCTGCTGCCGCTCGACGTGGAGAAGGTGCTACTGACCGGGCGCGCGCAACAGCTCGGCGCCGTGCTGGCCAGCGGCGGCAATGACCCGCAGCAGATCGGCCTGCTGCTGGAGCGCCTGGTCGAGGACCAGGACCTGCGCCGCAACGCGGAGGCCTTCGCCGCCCGCCATCGCGGGCAGGACCGCAACGCGATCCTGCCGGCCTACGCCCGGGACTTCAGCCGCTCGCTATAGCCCGGCGGCCTGGCGCGCCAGCAGGGTCTTCAATGGCTGCAGGCGCTGTACCGCCTGCATGCCCAGGTCGCGCAGCGGCGCCCAGCCCGGCAGGTCCAGGTCGAAAGCCCGGGACAGCCCGTCGGTCACCGCCAGCATGTCCAGGTTGGCAGCCTTGCGGGCACGCTCGTAGCGCTTGAGGCAGCGCAGGCTGCCGTAATCGCGGCCGGCATCGCGCGTTTCCGTCAGCACGGACACCAGAGCGGCGGCATCGGAGAAGCCCAGGTTCACGCCCTGCCCCGCCAGCGGATGCACGCTGTGTGCGGCATCGCCGGCCAGCGCGAAACTGTCGCGCACATAGTCGCGCGCATGGTTCAGGCGCAGCGGGAAGCTGGCGCGAGCCGTGGTGCCGGTGATGGCGCCGCGCTCGTACTGGATGGCCCCGGCCAGCTCGGCCAGGAAAGCGGCATCGTCCAGGCCCAGCAGGCGCTCGGCCTCGGTGCTGGACCAGACGATGGATGAGCGTCCATCGCCCAGCGGCAGGAAGGCCAGCGGCCCGGTCTTCAGGAAACGCTGCAGCGCCACCTGCCCATGCGGCTTGGCGGTTTGCACGTGGGCCACGATGGCGCGCTGCTCGTAGGACCAGCCGACGGTGTCGATGCCGGCCATGCCGCGCAGGCGCGAGTCTACGCCGTCGGCCGCCACCAGCACGCGGCACTCCAGCCGCCGGCCATCCGCCAGGCGCAATTGCGCGCCCTTCTCGTCCAGGGCCAGCTCCTCCACCGCCGCGCCGGTATGCAGGCGCGCGGGGTCCAGCTGGCGCCACAGGGCCCATTGCAGCAACTGGTTCTCGACGATGCTGCCCAGCGCCGGCAGGCGCAGGTCGGCAGCATCGAACCCCAGCGCCCGCGACGGTTCCTCGGACCAGACCTTCATGGCCTGGTAGGGACCTTCGCGCCAGCCATCGACCTGCTGCCAGACGCCCAGCGCCTGCAGCCAGCGGATCGAGGCCGGCGACAGCGCATAGACCCGCAGGTCGTCCATCGCGGGGTCGAAGGGGCGCGGCGCGCCGCCGCGCTCCACCAGCGCGGCGTCGAAGCCCGCCTGCTGCAGGGCGCGAACGATGGCACAGCCGACCAGGCCGGCTCCCGCGACGATGATGTCGTGCCGCATCAGCCCTGCCCCTCGCGCGCCATGCGCGGCGCATGTCCATAACCCAGGTTCTGCCACATCACCGCCTGCTTCAGCGGCGGCGCCAGGTCCATCGCCAGCAGGCCCAGGTGGCGCAGGGCCGAGAAACCCGGCAGGCGGTTGGAGAAAGTGCGCACCAGGCGGTCGGTGAACTGCGACACACGCTCACGATCAGCCTGGCGCGCGTTCTCGTAATCACCCAGCAAGGCCGCGGCGCCCGGGTCCTGCGCGTCCTGCAGGATTTCCGCGATGGCCGCGACATCGCGCAGCCCCAGGTTGAAGCCCTGCGCCGCGACCGGATGCAGCGACTGCGCCGCATTGCCGGCGAACAGCACGCGCGGCAGCGTCAGGCGCTCGCTCATCACCCGCGACAGCGGATGCGCATTGCGCCGCCCAAGCCCGGTGAAGCGGCCGAGCCGCTCGCCGAAGGTATCTTCCGCCGCCGCCAGGAACTCCGCCTCGCTCCAGCCCAGCATCGCATCGACCTGCCGCGCCGGCACCGTCCACACCAGCGAGCAGGCGCCATCCGGCTTGGGCAGCAACGCGATGGGCCCATCCGGCGTGAAGCGCTCATAGGCGCAGCCCTGGTGGCCTCGCGAAGGCCGCACCGCCGTGACGATGGCGGACTGCTCGTAGTCACGGCTGTCGTGGCCGATGCCCAGCATCTGGCGCACCGCCGAATGCGCGCCGTCGGCCGCCACCACCAGGCGCGCGGACAGTCGCTGCCCGTCTTCCAGCTCCAGCTCCGCGCCATCGCCCTGCAGCCGCAGGCCGGACAATCGCGCCGGGCACAGCAGCGTCGCCTCCGTTCCCTGCGCCAGGCGCCACAGCGTCCCGCCCAGATGCCGCACGGGAATGTTGTAGCCCAGCGCCGGCAGGCCGGCCTCCTCGGCCGTGAATCGCGCCACGCCAAAGCGCCCGCGCTCGGAGATATGCGTGGACAGGATCGGCTCCGCCGCCGGCGCCAGCTCCTCCCAGGCCCCCAGCGCCGAAAAGATCGCCTGGCTGGCTGCGTTCAGCGCAATGCAGCGCTCGTCCCAGGAGGGACCACTCGCAGGCGGCGCTGCCGCTTCGAGCAGGGCGACACGGTGGCGGGTCTTCGAAAGCGCCAGCGCGAGGCTGGCACCGACCAGGCCACCGCCGACGATGATGACGTCAAATTGTTTCATCGTAGCCACAACCTGAGTTCGCTCCCTAATGAAGTCCTGATGAGCGTAGCGAATGCTGTTGACGTTCGGGCTCCTTCCAGTAGCGCCTGCCTGGGGGTCGAGTGCAGGGTCGAGCCGGACAGGATGTCCGGCTGAGGGGCCTCAGGCCATGGATGGCCTGTGGGCCCGACCCGTCGCACTCGACCGCCAGGCAGGTTGCCCCGCTAAAGCGGGACCGCGGATGGAGGGTGTGCTTTGCTTTTGGTTACTTTTCTTTGCACAAGCACCAACAGCAGGCGCCTCTAGGCGAAGAAAAGTAACTCGCCCTCAGGCGAAACAAACCCTCAAAGAACCACCGCACCTGGGCAGTCTAGGACCGCCACCCCTCACCCCGACCCTCTCCCCGCTGGCGGGGAGAGGGAGAACTGCGGGTGCAAGGCTCCTGCGGAATATTTTATCGCTGCACAGCTGAAAGACCTAACGGAACTCCGTTTTCCGACCGGCTGCGGCACGTCCCTCGATACACCGCTTCGCGGCACTCGGGATGAACGGCTTGTTAATTCAGCCGGAAGTCGACGCCATCAGCGCTTCGATTTCCCGCACCGTCTTCGGCACGCCACCCGTCAACACCTGCGGCCCCTTGTCGGTGACCAGCACGTCGTCCTCGATACGGATACCGATGCCCCAGTACTTCTGGTCCACGCCCTTGGTGCCCGGCGCGATATACAGGCCCGGCTCGATGGTCATCACCATGCCCGGCAGGAACTCGCGCGGCATGCCGTCCAGGCGATAGCGGCCCACGTCATGCACATCCATGCCCAGCCAATGACCGGTGCCGTGCATGTAGAACTGGCGATGGGCGTTGTCGCGCACCAGCTGCTTCGGATCGCCCTTGAGCAGGCCCAGTTCCACCATGCCCTCGGTCAGGATGCGCGTGGCGATCTCATGCGGGCGGCCCGACGAACTGCCCGGCTGCATCGCCTTGATCGCGGCGACGTTGGCCGCCAGCACCACCTCGTAGACCGCCTGCTGCGCCTTGCTGAACTTGCCACTGACCGGGAAGGTGCGCGTGATGTCGGCGGTATAGCCCGCCAGCTCGCCGCCGGCATCGATCAGCAACAGCTCGCCGTCCTTGAGCACGGCGTTGTTCTCGACGTAATGCAGGATGCAGGCATTCTCGCCGCCGCCGACGATGGTGCCGTAGCCCGGCTCCATGTGGTGGTGGCCGAAGTGGGCATGGATCTCGGCGGCGATCTGCCACTCGTACTTGCCGGCCCGCGTCGCCTTCATGGCCAGGCAATGCGCCTCGGCGCTGATCTCGGCGGCGCGCTTCATCACCGCGATCTCGGCCGGCGTCTTGACCAGGCGCATCTCGTGCAGCGTGCCTTCCAGCGCCACGAAATCGGTGGGCGCGGCGGCCCCGCGGCGCGACACCTCGCGGATCTCGCGCACGCAGGCGGTGACCTGAGGGTCCAGCGCCGGATGCTCGCCCAGGTTGTAGAACACCCGCGAGCGTCCGCCAAGCAGCTGCGGCAGTCGCTCGGCGAATTCCTCGATCGGATAGGCCTCGTCGGCGCCGTAGTCGTTCACCGCACCCTCCGGCCCGGCGCGGCGCCCGTCCCAGATCTCGCGTTCCGGGTTGCGCGCCCGCACGAACAGGATGAAGGCGCCGCCCTTGCGGCCCGGGGCCAGCACGGCGATGCAGTCCGGCTCCAGGAAGCCGGTCAGGTAGCGGAAATCGCTGTCCTGGCGGAAGGGGTAATGCGTGTCGCGCGAACGCGTGACCTCACGCGCGCCAGGCAGAATCGCCACCGCGCCCGCGCCCATGCGCTTCATCAGCCGCGCGCGGCGGCCGGCGTATTCCTTGAGGGCCTTGGGATTGGGCTTCAATGCAGTTGCCTCGACTCGGAAGGGTCCGGCAGCGGCCGGGCGCGGAACTCCATGAACACCAGCTGGGCGCCCACGCGGACGTACTCCACCAGCTCGGTATAGGCGCCCTCCTCCAGCTCCATGTCTTCCTCGTCGCCGAGCGAAGCCTGGGTGAACTGGCTGAAGTCGCGCAGCACCTCGCGCACCTCCTCGGAGCACTTCTTCAGGTCCAGCCCCGGGCGGCTGGCCAGCCCGTAGAGGAAGCCCTCGCACCAGGAGGCCAGGGCCTGCGTGCGGGCCGCCAGCGCGGCATCGTCGTCCGGGAGCAGGGGGGTGAAGCCCATGTCCTCGTCCTGCAGCATGCGCACGGCCTCGCCGCAGAGGCGGCGCAGCTCGGCCTGGGCCTGGGCATCCGGGCGCAGGGCCTGCTCCTCGTCGCCGGCATCCAGCAGGCGCGCCAGGTTGAGATCTTCGGGGGCACGGACGCACAGGGCGCCGCAGAGGGTGCCGTGGTACTCGGCGGGGTTGTCGCGACTGCCGATGCGGGCAAAGGTGTCGGACAACGCTTCATAGGAGACGGAATCTTGCATCCCACTGATTATACGGGGATGCCATGGCTCCTTCAGGTGGCGGCCGGCGTCGCCAGGGCCGCCCGGCCACCCCGGCTCGGGGGTCTGGGACCCCTTTCGGCCCCGCCGGCACCCCGGGGGCGGCCAAAACCCGCGAATGCACTATAATTTATGCATGAATCCCGCTGATTTTGTTGCTGCTTTACGCGGTTGTGCGCCTTACGTGCATGCGCACCACGGCCGCGTGTTCGTAATCGCCTTCGAGGGCGAGGCGGCCGAGCGGGCGGATTTCGCCCAGCTGCTCTATGACGTGGGCCTGCTGCACAGCCTGGGCGTGAAGCTGGTGCTGGTGCACGGCGCGCGGCCGCAGATCAACCAGCAGCTGGCGCTGCGCGGCGTGGAGCCGCGCTACTCCGGCGGCCTGCGCATCACCGACCGGCCGACGCTGGAAGCGGTCAAGGGCGCCGTCGGCAGCCTGCGCATGGACATCGAGGCCCGGCTCTCCACCTCGCTGGCAAGTACGCCCATGGGCGGCGCGCGCATCAAGGTCGCCAGCGGCAACTGGATCACCGCGCGGCCGGTAGGGGTGCGTGACGGTGTGGACCACCAGTTCACCGGCGAAGTGCGCCGGGTGGACGTGGACACCATCCGCCAGGTGCTGGACCAGGATCGCATCGCCCTGCTCTCGCCCGTGGGCTACTCGCCTACCGGGGAGATCTTCAACCTGCGCGCCAAGGACGTGGCCACGGCCGTGGCCGCGGCGCTGGGCGCGGACAAGCTGGTGTTCGTGCTGTCCTCCGACCCCAATGAGTGGAAGCTGGCGGACGACACCGGCGACGCGGGGCAGCTGTCGCTGGCCGGCGCCGAAGCGCTGCTGGCCCAGGTCAGTGCCGCGGAGGATCGCGCCTACCTGCAGTCTGCCATCGCCGCCGGCCGCGGCGGCGTCAAGCGCGTGCACCTGATCGCCGCGGCGGTGGACGGCGCGCTGCTGCGCGAGCTCTACACCCGCGACGGCGAGGGCCTGATGCTCTACGCCGACACCGAATACGAAGCGACCCGCGACGCCAGCATCGAGGACGTCGGCGGCGTGCTGCAGCTGATCCAGCCGCTGGAGCAGCGCGGCGTGCTGGTGCCGCGTTCGCGCGAACAGCTGGAGCTGGACATCCAGCACTTCAACGTCATCGTGCGCGACGGCCTGGTGATCGCCTGCTGCGCGCTGTTCCCCTATGCCGAGGCCGGCATGGGCGAGCTGGCCTGCATCGCCGTGCATCCCGATTACCAGCGCGCCGGCCATGCCGCCGCGCTGCTCAAGCGGGTGGAGACCGAGGCGCGGCAGCTGGGGCTGAAGAAGCTGTTCAGCCTCACCACGCAATCGCCGCACTGGTTCATCGAGCGCGGCTTCGCCGAGGCCGGCATCGAGGCGCTGCCGCAGGAGCGCCAGAAGTTCTACAACTGGCAGCGCAATTCCAAGGTCCTGGTGAAATCGTTGTGAACAACGAAGAGATGATGCGCCGCTCGCTGGCGCATGTCTGGCATCCCTGCACGCAGATGAAGGACCACGAGTGGCTGCCGCTCGTGCCGATCAAGCGCGCCGAAGGCGCCTGGCTGGAGGACTTCGAGGGCAAGCGCTATCTCGACGCCGTCAGCTCCTGGTGGACCAACATCTTCGGCCACCGCCATCCGGTGATCGTCGAGCAGCTCAAGCAGCAGCTCGACACGCTGGACCACATCATGCTCGGCGGATTCACGCACGAGCCGGTGGTGGAGCTGTCGGAGCGCCTGGTGCGCCTCGCCCCACCCGGCCTGACGCGCTGCTTCTACGGCGACAACGGCTCCTCGGCGATCGAGATCGCGCTGAAGATGAGCTTCCATTACTGGCAGAACGCCGGGAAGCCCGCCAAGAAGCGCTTCATCGCCCTGACCGGCGGCTACCACGGCGAGACCCTGGGCGCGCTGGCGGTAGGCGGCCCCAGCATGTACCGCGACACCTACGCGCCGCTGCTGCTGCAGCCGATCCACGTGCGCTCGCCGGACTGCTACGAACGCGGTGCCGGTGCCTCCTGGGAAGACCACACGCGCCAGATGTTCCGCCACATGGAACTGGCGCTGGAACAGCACGCGCACGAGACCTGCGCGGTGATCGTGGAGCCGCTGGTGCAATGCGCCGGCGGCATGCGCATGTACCACCCGCTGTACCTGACGATGCTGCGCGAGGCCTGCGACCGCCACGGCGTGCACCTGATCGCCGACGAGATCGCGGTGGGCTTCGGCCGCACCGGCCGCCTGTTCGCCAGCGACTGGGCACCGCCGTCGCGCCGCGACCCGGACGCGCAGCCCGGTATCACGCCGGATTTCATGTGCCTGTCCAAGGGCCTCACCGGCGGCACCCTGCCGCTGGCGGTGACGCTGACGCGCGACTCGATCTACGAAGCCTTCTACGACGAGTACAAGTCCGGCCGGGCCTTCCTGCATTCGCATTCCTTCACCGGCAATCCCCTGGGCTGCCGCGCCGCGCTGGCGACACTGGACCTGATCCAGGACACCCGCGTGCTGGCCACCAACCAACTGCTGTCGCAGTACATGTGGGCGCAGACCGCCGAGATCCGCAGCCTGCGGCATGTCGCCGAGGTGCGCCAGCAGGGCATGATCCTGGCGATCGAGCTGGCCAAGGGCGGCCGCAAGGAGACGCCCTTCCCCGCCGAGGAACGCCGCGGCCTGCGCGTGTACCAGCATGGCCTGGAGAAAGGCGTGCTGCTGCGCCCGCTGGGCAACGTCATCTACTTCATGCCGCCCTACGTGATCGAGCCCCGGGAAGTCGAGCTGATGTGCAAGACCGCGCTCGAGGGCATCGACAAGGCCACGCGCGGATGACCCGCATCCACCTCGCGCCGCCGCTGCAGGAAGGCAGCGAGATCGCCTTGCCCGAGGAGCCCTTCCGCCACCTGGTGCAGGTGCTGCGGCTGCGCGAAGGCGAAAGCTTCATCGCCTTCTGCGGCGACGGCGCCGAATACGAAGCCACCCTGACCGCCGTGGCCAAGCGCAGCGCAACGCTGCGCCTGGGTGCACGACGCGAGGTGGACCGTGAATCCCCCCTGCAGCTCACGCTGGCCCAGTGCGTCTCCAAGGGCGACCGCATGGACTACACCCTGCAGAAGGCGGTGGAACTGGGCGTGCAGCGCATCCTGCCGCTGCTGTCTTCGCGCTCGGTGGTAAAGCTGGACGGCGAGCGCTGGGAGAAGAAGCTGGAGCACTGGCGCGGCATCGTCGTCTCCGCCTGTGAGCAATCGGGGCGCACCCGCATCCCCGAGGTAGCCGCGCCGCTGGCGCTGGACCGCTGGCTGCCGGACTGCAGTGAGACCGGCCTGCGCCTGACGCTGGACCCGCTGGCCAGCCAGGGCCTCTCCGCATTGCCCGAGGTCCGCTCCGCCACCCTGCTGATCGGCCCCGAGGGCGGACTGTCCGACCACGAGATCCGCCAAGCTGCACAGGCCGGCTTCCAGGGCCTGCGCGTGGGCCCGCGCGTGCTGCGCACCGAGACTGCCGGTGTCGCCGTGCTGGCGGCGTTGCAGGCCCGCTTCGGCGACTGGGCCTGAGCCCCATCCGATTGACGGCAGCCGGCCGGGGCTGTCAGCGTGTCGGCATGGGGAATACAGACAACATGAGAATCATGGCGCCCGCCGCCGTCGCACTCGCCGGCCTGCTGTCGGGCTGCGGCGGCAGCGACGGCGCCTCCGGCGAATCCGTACCGCAGTCCCTGCATTTCAGCGACTGCGAGGAGCAGACCGCCCTGCTGGTGGTGCCGCCCTCGTCGCTGCCGCCGTTGCCGGAGGGCTTCAGCTACGGCAACCCGCTGCCCGGCGTGCCGCTCGCCGGCATCCACATCGCCGGCAGCCGCTGCGCGGACCTGGACGGCCAGGGCCCCACGCAGGACCTGCTGGCCTTCGCGCTGATCGAGCCGCCGGAAGCCTTCAAGTCCCCCGAGGTCACCGCCTACGGCATCCTGCTCGGCGGTTACGCCCAGCACGCCTCAACTGCCGCCACCTTCGAGGCCTGGGGCATGGAGGGCAAGCTGCAACCCGGCAGCGTGGACTTCCAGCTCACCGCCACCCCGCTGGCGCGCATCGGCTCGGTCAGCGCCAGCAGCGCGACCAGCAGCGTCACCACGCGCATCAACGGCCTGGGCCCGGCCTACCAGCCCGGCGGCGGACTCACGCGCGCCTTCCACTTTGCCGGCGGCAAGGTGGTGGCCAGCATGGACGCCTTCTACACGCCGCAGACCGCGATGATCGGCCTGGGCAGCGCCCAGCAGCAGGGCGACGGCCCCCTGCCCCTGGGCTTCTCGGTGGCTACCGGCTCGCACGCCTGGGGCTACGACCTGGAACTGCGCAACCCGCAGAGATACCCGTGAGCTGGACCGAAGAGCGCGCCGCGCTGGTCGCCAGCGACTGGTTCCGCGAGCTGCCGCCGGACGTGGTGACGCAGTTTGCCGCCATGGCGGTGCGCCGACGGCTGGCCGACGGCGAGCTGCTGTTCGCGCAGGGCGATGCGCCGGACGGACTGTGGAACGTGGTCAGCGGGCGCATCCGCGCCGGCAGCGTGTCCGGCGACGGCAAGGAGCTGCTGGTGATGCAGTTCGAGCCCGGCGCCTGGTTCGGCGAAATCTCCATGTTCGACGGCCTGCCGCGCACGCACGATTCGCGCGCCGTGGGCGCCACCGAGATGCTGATGCTGCCGCGCGACAAGTTCCTGGCCGTGCTGGCCGCGCAGCCGGAGCTGTACCCGCACTTCGTCAAGATGCTGTGCCGCAAGCTTCGGCTGGCCTTCAGCTACATCGAGGACGCGCAGTTCGCCTCGCTGCCGGCACGGCTGGCGCGTAGGCTGATCGACCTGCTGGCGCTCTACGGCAAGGAGACAGCGGAGGGGTTGCTGATCGACCTGCACCTGCCGCAGGATGACCTGGGCCGCATGCTTGGGGCGTCACGCCAGAGCGTGAGCAAGGAGTTGAAGACGCTGGAGGCCGGCGGCGTGGTGGTGGTGGACTACGGCAAGCTGCGCGTGCGCGATCTGGCGGCGTTGCAGAAGATTGCGGACGCGGGTTGAGGCGCGAGGATTCCGCAACCTCGCCGCCTCACTCCCGGACCAGCGGCCCGCGTCCAAACAGCCGCAGGAAACACGCGCCCGACCATGCGAGACCGCCAAGCGCGACGTGAACTTTCGTGAAGGTCGCACCGGACTTCTGGACGGCGGGCGCCTCCAGAAAGGCCGGTATGTTCCTCTCAAGAAAGTAATGCCCTGCCCAGGACAGCGGAAAGCTGAGCGCGATGAGCGGGATTCCAACCAGCGGACGCCAAAGGAGCAGAATCCCGGCTGTCGCAAGCAGATGCGACAGGTGATGCACGTAGCGGTTGGCCGTGCGCTGATGTGCCTTCTCGTAGTACCCGAGAAAATCGGTGAACCTGCTCATCTCATGCCCTTGTGATGTCCAACAGGCTTTTCCCGGAGCTCAGATGCCCAGCTTGCGATACACCTTGTCCATCACGAACAGCGGGCCGATCAGCAGGAAGCGCAGGTCGTCCACCAGCGAGGGCTTGGCGCCTTCCACCTTGTGACCGTAGACCTGCACCGCCCAGGCGATGACCCAGGTGGCTAGCGCGATCCACAGCAGCGGGCCACCGGCCTGCTGGATGGCGACGATCGCCAGGATCGAGATCGCGAACCACACCGTCATCGCCGCGAAGCTGCCGAAAGACAGGCGCAGGTAGAACAGCCCCGTGGGCAAGGCGAAGATCGTCACCGGGTTCACCCAGGGTGCGACCTCGGCCGACAGGCCCAGCCAGCGGCCCACCGGGATCAGCCACAGCAGGGCCAGCGTGGAGAAGAAGATCGCCGGCACGCAGACCATGTGGATGGCCGAATTCACGGGGTTCTGGTGGCTGACCTGGTATTCGTTCAGGAACTGCTTGAGCGTGGGCATGTGGGGTTCTCCTCGTCTGATGGACGCATCTTGCGCCCCACCCCGCCCGCAAGACTGTCAGCGGCGCGACAGTCGGGGAGGTAAAAATGCCTCAATCCACTCCTTTCGGATCAGGTCAAGCACTTGAAAGCCTTCTAGTTTTGACCTGAACAACCCATAAGAACCGAGGAGAAGCCATGAGCAAGCCCGAGCATCGTCCGATCCGGGTCGTCCAGTGGAGCACCGGCGTGGTCGGCAAGCCCTCCCTCAAGGCCATCGCCGCGCATCCCCTGCTGGAGCTGGTGGGCTGCTGGTGCCACTCCGCGGACAAGGAAGGACAGGACGCCGGCGAACTCTGTGGCCTGCCGCCACTCGGCATCCGCGCCACGCGCGACATCGACGCCCTGCTGGCCACCCGGCCCGACGTGGTCTGCTACATGCCGCAGTTCCCCAACGTGGACGAGATGGTGAGAATCCTGGAGGCCGGCTGCGACATCGTCTCCACCGCCTACTTCATCACCGGCACGCAGTTCGGCCTCGAGGCCAAGGCCCGCCTGGAAGCCGCCACGCGCAAGGGCGGCTCCTCGATTTACGGCGGCGGCGTGAACCCCGGCCACGCCAACATCATCGCGCTGGTGGCCTCGGCCGGCTGCGCGCGCATCGACAAGATCTCCGTGCTGGAGTCCGTGGACGCCACGCCCTACGAATCCGCCGGCACCTGGGAGGCCATCGGCTTCGGACTGAAGGTGGACGACCCCGCCGCACCGCCCTTGGCCGAGCGCGCCATGCCGTCGTTCAAGGAAGCCGTGGAGATGATGGCCGAGGCACTGAAGATCGCGGTGGACGAGATCCGCTTCGACGTCGAATACGCCGCCGCCACCGAGGACGTGGACCTGGGCTACATGAAGATCGGCAAGGGCTGCATCAGCGGCCTGCGCTGCTGCTGGTCCGCGCGCGTCAACGGCAAGGCCGTGATCGAGCTGAAGGTCGCCTGGAAGCTGGGCACCAAGCTGGAGCCGAACTGGGCGGTGGAGGACGGCTGGCTGGTGGAAATCCAGGGCCAACCCAACATCCGCTGCCTCTACCAGCAGACCGGCGGCACCCGCGACTTCGACCCCGCCACGCTGACCGCGATGCCGATGATCCATGCGATCCCGCATGTGTTCGCGGCAGCGCCGGGCATCATCCGTGCGCATCAACTGCCGCTGGTGGCGGGGGCGTATACGGTTGGCGTTTGAGCGTCGGCTCCACGTAGGGTGGGCAAATGTCTTTTCATTTGCCCACGCGATGGCACGGCCGCGTGGGCAAACATGAAAACGTTTGCCCACCCTACAAGGCTACGGAATTCGCTCCGTAGGGTGGGCACGCTTCGCTTAACCCACCCTACGTGTCACTCCGCTACTCCCCTAAACGCGCCCGCTGCAGCTCCCGCAACAGCGCCTCCCCGCTCCACCGCCGCTGTCCGCCGTTCTCCACCTGGTGGATCAGCGACATCAGCCGCGCGTTGACCGGCGCCTGCCGGCCCTGGGCGTACGCCAGCTTCACCACCTCGCCGTTGAGATAGTCGACCTCGGTCTTGCGCCCCGCCTGCAGGTCCTCCCACATCGAGGAACGCGCCAGCGGGTCGATCTCCAGCATCTGGCTGGCAAGGCGGCGGAACAGGAAGTCCGGCACGCCCAGCAGCTTCGGGATCCAGTGCGGCGGCAGTGGCGTGAGCTTGGCCGGCTGCACGCCAGCGGTATCCAGCAGCGTCAGCAGTTCCTCCTGCGCCATCGCCACGCAGCGCCGGTAGGCACGCTGCGAAAGCTCTTCCTTCAGCGGCAGGTCGGACAGCGCGTTGACAGCATTGTTGAGGTTGAGCAGCAGCTTGGCCCAGAGCACCGGCAACATCTGCGCATGGCGTTCCAACGGCAGCCCCGCCTGCTCGAAGGCCGGCAGGAAACGATCCAGCGCGGAATGCTCCTCCACTTCCAGCTGCCCCTCGGAGCCATGGTGAAAGGAACCGCCGCCCCGGTTGAGCACGTTGAAAGGCACCATGCCGGTCAGCACCAGGCGGCCCGGCAGGCGCTTGCGCAGCACCTCGGCGTTATGCAGGCCGTTCTGGAAGCTGATCACCACCGCGCCTGGCTTGAGCACGCCAGCCAGTTGGGCGCCCGCCTCGTCGGTGCCGGCCGATTTCACCGTCACCAGTACCAGGTCGGCATCCGCTGCCGCCTGCGGCGTGGTGGAGAAACGCAGCGCCTGCGGCGCCACGCGCCGGTCGGCGCCCTGCCAGTCGGTCAGGTGCAGGCCGCTGGCGGCCAGTTCCTGCGCCAGCCGGGCACGCCCGACGAAACTCACCTCGCTGCCGGCAGCAGCCAGACGTCCGCCGACGTAGCAGCCGATGCTGCCGGCGCCGAAGACGCAGATGCGGATGGTGCCCGTCATGGTTTCTCCTCGTCGCTAGAAGCCGAAGCCGGCGCCCAGGCGCCGGATCACGTCCAGCTCCTGCACGTGGCTCACCAGCCGCAGCAGCGGCTCGTCCAGGCCCGGAATCGGCGGCAACTGGATCTGCTCGGGCAGCGGCACCACCGGCAGTTCCGGTAGCGGCAACGGTAACTCGAGGCCGGCCAGGTGCAGGATCGTGGCCAGCGGCAGGCACAGGCCACCGAAGGGCCCGCCCGGCACGTCGAAGGCCGGCGCAGCCGGCTTCGGCGCGCTGGAGAAATCCAGGGCATGTGCCAGGTTGGTGGAGCTGGCGCGCGCGCCCAACGGCTCGAAGCCAAAGCGCCAGGCGATCATGTTGAGGATCGAGTTCGGATCGAACTGCTGGTGCTCCACGTGGCCACGCCGGGCGCGCGGCCCGATGATGACGCAGGGCACGCGCCCACCGAGGCGGCCGTCGTTGCCCAGCGCCGCTTCCTCGGGCGTGACCGGCGCGAACGGCGGCGGCACGTGGTCGTAGAAGCCGCCCCACTCGTCGTAGTTGATCACCAGCAGCGTGCGTTCCCAGTCCGGCCCCTGGCGCAGGATGTCGTAGACCTCGTTGAGGAAGGCCTGGCCATCACGGATGTCGGCCACCGGGTGATCGTCGCGCGACAGGCTGCCGCCCTCGTTGAAGGTGGAGCCCACGTTGTCGATGTAGGTCAGGTTCGCCAGGCGGCCGGCCATCACGTCGGCCTTTAGGCGGCTCTTGGTGTAGCGGTTGGAGAAGCCGGTGTACTTGCTGCCCCAGAACGACAGGTAGGACACGTCCTGGTAGTAGTAGGCCACGCTGTGGCCCTTGCCGATCATGCGGTCCCAGACCGTCGGCAGCTTGGAAATCTCCACCGAGTTCACGATGCGGTCGGTTTGGCCGGCGTGCATGTAGATGCGGTTCGGCGTGGTCAGGCCGAGCATGCTGCTGAAGTAGCGGTCGCAGATCGTCCAGTGCTCGGCGCAGCCCTTGTAGAACGGCAGGCTTTCGGCGGTGTAGTAGCCGACGGCGAAGTCGTCACCCACCGGCTGCGTCATCAGGAAGCCATCCATCTTGCCGTCGTTGACGTGGATGCGGCCGCCGTCATAGCTGTGATCGGGATCGGCCAACTGGCAGTTCTGGAAGTTGGGCGCGAGGTTGCGCGACGGGCGGGTGTTGCCGGCCGCGTCCTTCAGGCTCACGCCGGCCTGCCGGCCATCCGCACCCGGTACCCAGCCGAGGAAGTGGTCGAAGGAGCGGTTCTCCATCATCAGCACGACAATATGGTCGATGCCGGATTCCTCGGGCGGCGGCAAGGAGCCAGCGCCGCCGACCTGCGTGCTGTCACCGCAGCCGGGCAGGATCATGCTGCCGGCAGCCGCCGCCATGCCATGGATCAGGTCGCGCCGGGTCATGCCCTGCTGTACCACGGGCTTGTTCTTTTTCATGGTCTCTCTCCTGCCCGGAGTGTGCGGCAAAACCCCGGTGGCCGCACCCGCTGCCCCTGCGGCTACTGCACCTTCAGGCGCTTGGCGAAGGCGGTGTAGACGGACAGCGGCAGGAAACGCTTGATGTACACCGCAATGGCTTCCTTGCCGGCGATCATGACCTCGTAGCGGTCCTGCTCCACCGCCTGCCAGATGCGCTCGGCGCAGATCGCCGGGTCCATGCCGGCACCGATGTCCTTGTCCACCTGCCCCCAGGGCTGGCCATCCGGGCCCAGGGCATTGGCGGACACATTGGTCCGCACGAAGCCGGGGCAGACCATGGTGAAGTTCACCCCCTGGTCGCCCAGCTCGATGCGTGCGCTGTCGTAGAAGCCATGCAAGGCATGCTTGGCTGCGGCATAGGCCGTGCGCCGTGCCATGGCGATGTGCCCGAACACGCTGCTGACCGTCACCACGTGGCCCGAGCCACGCGCCACCATGGCCGGCAGCAGGGCCTTGGTCAGCGCCACCGGCGCGAAGAAGTCCACCTCCATGATCTGGCGGTAGGCCGCCATCGGCGTCTCCAGCGCCGTGGTGCGCTGCGAGATGCCGGCGTTGTTGGCCAGCACGTCCACGGGGCCGAAGAAGGCCCCAGCCCGGCGCGCGGCTTCTTCCGGGTCATCCAGACGCGACAGGTCCAGCGGTAGCAGCGCCACGTCCTGCGGCCGCGGCAGCGCCTGGCGCACACGCTCCAGCTCGGCCTCGCGCCGCGAGCTGAGCACCAGCTTCGCACCGCGCTGCGCCGCCTGCGCGGCCAGCCCTTCGCCGATGCCGCTGGAAGCGCCCGTGATCCACACCACCTTGCCCGCCAACTGCGTCATGCCGCGTCTCCTAATGCTGGTCGGCACAGTGTGGACCGGAAGCACCGGGCCGGACTGTCGGCCGCGCGACAATCCGCGGGGAAAATCAGCCCATCATGCGACTCAGGGGCAGTCCGACACCGGTGCCGACACCGTGAAGGGGCTCGAAACCCCGCTGTACGACGCCTTGGGCAGCACCAGCGTCTGCGCCGAGCCTTCCATGCGCAGGCGATAGGTGCCGGCCGGCGTGTTCTTCGGGATGGACCAGATCGCCTCGGCGGTCGAGGACAGGCCGCTGCCCACCACCGGCAGGTCGATCGGCAACACCTGCGGCACCGCCGGCTTCCACAGGAACAGCAGCTCCGGATCGCGGTCCTGGGCCACCACCTCCCATTCGCCATCGGCCTTCTGGCGCTCGGCGTAGACGTAGCTCTGCTGGGTGCGCAGGTCGTTGCGTGGATGGCCGGCCTGGAAGGCCGCGGTCACCGTCTCGCCCGGCGCCGCCGTGGCGGGCACATCGGTCACCAGCGTGCCGAAGGCCCGCGGCAGCGGCAGGTCGGCGGGCACGTACGGCGTGCGCAGCAGCACCGGGTTGCCCTCGACGTAGGCCGGGCCCTCCGGTGCCGGCAGGGCATCGCGCATCGTCAGCGCGAGCCGGCGCAGCTCCTGCTGCACGGCGGCCAGCGTCCAGGGCCCGAAGATGTTGGAGGCGCCCTCGTACTGCTGCGCGGCGTACTCCTCGCGCGTGGGCAGGTAGTGCACGAAGTCGTTGGTCAGCGGCGCCACCACCACGGTATCCACGCCCACCGGCGCCAGCACCTCCAGCATCTGCTTGCGGATGCGCCGCGCCGACATGGTCGGCACCTCCCAGGGCAGGCCGACCACGGCCAGGTTGCCCAGGCGGATGACCTGGAACGGCAGCACCAGGGGCTCCGCCGGGATACCGCCCGCGGACAGCGGCAGCGCCACCGGTTTCTCGGCTTGGCAGGAGAAGTCGCCCAGCACCGGGTTCGCCGGCAGGTATTTCAGGTTGCACATCAGCGCCGTGGACACCAGGTTCAGCGGCAGGATGGCGGGCGGCAGGCCGATGGCCTCCGGCGGGCGGATCGCCAGCAGGGTCTGGAAGTCCGCCGCCGCGGCGGCCAGCAGGTCGAAGCCGGCGGAGCAGCCCACGCCCTCCACCGCAGGCCCCGGGCCATCCTCGGCACCGGCCGCGAAGGACGGGCCCAGCGCCGGCGAACAGGTGCGCTTCACCTCCGCGTCCATCTCCGCCGGGTGCTGCAGGCTCGCCAGCACCACGGGATCGGTCACTTCAACCTCGTCCATCCGCACGTGGAACAGGCGGTAGTCCACCGGGCCGCTCAGCGCCGAGCCGCGAGCATAGAGCTCCAGCGCCTTGGCCAGGTGCTTGGTGCCGGAGATGGCATTGGACTCGGCGTCGTCGGCACCGCCGCCGCGGGTCGGGTCCGGATGCGGCCGCTCCAGGATGAAGAGATTGGGCGAGGCATCGCCCTGGTCGGCCTGCGCGAAGGCGGCAACGAAGCTGTCCGCGGGCGCCGCAGCGTCGTAGCGGGTCTTCATGATCCGCTCGAAACCCAGCGCGGCATAACCCTTGTTGTCCGAGCTGACCAGGTGCTGCGTCGGCCCCATCACCGTGGCATGCACGCCGAACCAGTTGAGGATGCCCACGGCGGAGCCGTCCGCCCGCACCAGGTTGAGCTGGACCATGCGCTTGTTGTTGCGCACCTCCTCACCGCGCGTGTTGAGGAACTCGCGGCGCTCGGCCTCGGCGTTCATCTCGTAGGCTGGGGCGGAGCGCTGGATGCTGGCATTGAGCAACTCGCCCGAGGCCATGCCGATGGACGCCGTCTGCGGGTGTGCCTGCAGGTTGGCGTCGGCACGCTTGAGCGCCTCGATCATGCCGCCGGCAATCGCCTGGAAGGTGGTGGCGTCAAAGCCGAAGTGCAGCAGGTTGTGCGCCAGGTGGTGCGAATACCCGGCCGGCCCCTGGTGGGTATGCGTGGCCGACAGCATCAGGTTGTCGGGGCCATAGCGCCCCGCCAGCACCGGATCGGCCGCGATGGCCGCCAGCACCTGGCTGCGCAGCGCGCCGGTCATGATGCCGATGTCGGCCACCACCAGCATCACGCGCTTGCCGTTGCAGGGCGACTCGATGGCGAAGGCGCGCGCGTACTGGCGCTGGTGCAGGCCGGCAAAGACCTGGGCCGGGTTCTCCCAGCCCATGCCGCTGGTATTGGCGACCACGCCGGTGATGTCGTGCAGCCCGGAGCCGAAGCGGAACTGGCTGTTGCCCTGGCAACTTGCGGGCGCGCCGACCCGCGGCACGGCCACGTCCAAGCGACCGGGCGCATCCAGGCCGGCGCCCACCTGCAGGTAGGGGCTCTTCATCACGCAGGCGGCACGCTGCGGGTCCGCCAGCGCGGCGGACCCCAGGGCCCCGCCCTCCGGCGCGGAACTGCGGCTATTGCAGCCGGACAGGACGACCGCCAGCAGCAGGCCGGCCAGCAAGGGGGTCTGTTTTCTCATCGGGGGCTCTCCCTCCCTCTGCGCCGGTTCTGCCGGCTTGGATTAGTAATGGTGCAACACGCCAGCCTCAGGCGAGCACCGGCCACTGCTCGACGATGCGCCCGCCGCGCACGGCAAGCAAGTCCCCGAACTCCAGCAGTACCGCCTCCGACTGCTGCGGCCGCAGGAAGACATGATCGTCCACCGCCAGGCCCGAGCCGGCCGAGGCGGTGACGTTCTCCTGGTTGGAGCTCTTGCCGTAGAGGCTGTTGCGGCGCAGGCCCTGCGGCGATTCGTAGTCGGCCATCCAGTTGCCGCCGTAGACGAAGAACATCTCGCGCGTGTTCGGGTCCCAGGCGCGGGCCAGGCGCGACAGCCCATCCAGCTCCGGCAGGCGCAGCGGCCCCACGGCCTTCAGCACCGGCGTGGCGATGAAGGCGGCCGGCACGTGTGCTGCCAGGGTGTCGATGTCGAAGTGCGTGGGCTTGAGCAGGGCCGAGCCGACCGAGATGTCGTTGCTGAGGTTTTCCCGCTCGTGCAGCTTGTAGGTGGGGCTGCCGGCGGCGTTCAGCGTCAGCTTCTCGTTCCACAGCTGCGGATACTGGCTGCGCAGCAGCGCCACACGGCTTTCGTAGGCCTGCATGGCCGAGGCGAACAGGGCATCGCGGGAGCCGGCGAAGCGCGGCAGTGCAGTGACGTGCGGGTCGTAGCCCATGAAGCCGGAAAATTCGAGCTGCTGCGGCTGCGCCTGGATCAGCGCCAGCATCTGCGACAGCGTCTCGTCGTCGGCCACGCCACCGCGATGCAGGCCGACGTCGATCTCGATATTGATGCGCAGGCGCGTACCCAGGCCCTGCGCCAGCTCCAGGTACTGTTGCAGGCGCTCCGGCGTATCGACCAGCCACTGCATCTGCCGCGACGGATCGAAAGATCCCTGCAGCTCGCGGTAGAAGCGCTCGGCGGCGCGCACCGGCAAGGGCTTGCCGATCAGGATGTCGCCATCCGGGAACAGCCGCGCGTCGGCATTGGCGAAAGGCTGGTGGAAGGACATCAGCCGCTTGGTCCCGGCCTTGCGCATCACGTAGTCCAGCAGCTTCGGGCTGGGCAGCGACTTCTCCACCACGCGGTAATGCCTGGGCGCGCGCACGGATGCCATGACCGCATCGATGTTGCGGTCCAGCCGGTCCAGGTCGATCAGCAGGCAGGGCCGCGCCGGCCCGTTGCGACGCAGCTCGTCGTTGAGCGCGCGGAAGTAGTCGTCATAGGGCTGGGCCTCGGCCCGCGGCCGCAGCGCCAGGGCCGCACCGGCACCCAGGGCCGCGGCACCGATCACGAAATGGCGTCGCTTCATTGTTCTTGTTCTCCCTGCTCTCTCAACCGTTCGTGCTGAGCCTGTCGAAGCATGAACGGCCCCACCGGCGGCAGCGGCCGTTCACCCTTCGACAGGCTCAGGGCGAACGGCTGAAAGGTCTGCCCTATCAAGCCACCCCAAACACCGACCGCAGATGCGCATTCAGGAAGCGCCCCTGCGGATCCAGCGCCTGCCGCACGTCCGTGAACTCCTTCCAGCGCGGATAGAGCTTCTGCAGATGGCGTGCGTTGAGCGAGTGCAGCTTACCCCAGTGCGGACGGCCGCCGTACTTCCAGAAGATCGGCTCGATCTCGGCGAAGTAATTGTGGTGGTCCATGGTGTAGTGCTGGTGGATCGAGATGGCGCAGCGCTCCCCGCCCTCGAACATCGAGATGGGGATATCGTCACCCTTGATGTAGCGGTACTCGATGGGGAACCAGGTCGGCAGGCGTTTCTTGTCGATCAGCGCCAGGATCTCCCTCAGGCAGGCAGGCCCCGCCTCCGAGGGCACGGAGTACTCCATCTCGTTGAAACGCACGTTGCGCACGTTGGCGAAGACCTCGTAGGACTCACCGACACGCTCCTCGAAGCCTGCGGTGGACGCCACCAGGTTCAGCAGCGCGCGCCGCGCCGCCGGCCAATCGCTGCCGTACTTGTCCAGGCGCGCGATCCATTTGATGTACTCGTTGCCGCCCTCCGCCTCGGGATCGGCCGGCGGCGGGCTGGCCGGATCGGTGGTCTCGTTCAGCGAGACCGCGGCGGAATAGTCGGAATGCGTGAGGACATGCATCTCCCAGTGCTGGTTGCCGCGGCGCAGCTCGTCGATGCCCTCCAGAATCTCCTCGGTCTTCTGGATCCACATCTTCTCGCGCAGGCGGAACGCCGGCCGGTTCTGCAGCTTCACGCGCGTGACGAAGCCCAGCGCCCCCAGCGAGACGCGCGCGGCATTGAATATCTCGGGCCGGTTCTGCGCATCGCAGTCCAGCGTCTCGCCGCTGGCCGTGACCAGGCGCAGTCCGGTGACCTGTGTCGAGTACGAACCGAAGCCGATGCCGGTGCCGTGCGTGGCGGTGGCGATGGCGCCGGCCAGGCTCTGGTGGTCGATGTCCGCCATGTTGGTCAGCGCCAGGCCTGCCGCCTTCAGCGGCGCGCCCATCTGCGACATCGGCGTGCCGCCCCACCATTCCGACTGCTGCTTGCCGGCATCCACGCCGATCAGGCCGTTGAGCCGGGCCAGCGACACGATGGTGCCGTCGGTGGGCACCAGCGCGCTGAACGAATGCCCGGCACCCACCGGCCGGATGGCATCGCGGCTGGCCCGCAGCAGTTCCGCCGGGGCCTCCTCGCTGGCCGGCCCCAGGCGCGCCGCCGGGATGCAGCTCTGCGCACCGGACCAGTTGCGCCAGACCATGACGCGGTTGCGCCGCGCCGCGGCGGCGAGGCCCGGCAGGCCCATGGCCGCCGCGGCGCTCACCAGCGCCAGGCCCTTGATCAGTTCACGACGTGACAGGCTCATCGTGGCGCTCAGTCGAAGGCAGTGCCGGACATCAGTTCGATGAGCTCCTCGAACTGTTCCTCGCTGCAGTCCATGCAGGCGCCCATCGGCGGCATGGACTGGAAACCGTTGATGGTGTGGTCCAGCAGGGTGTCGATGCCTTGCGCCACGCGCGGCGCCCAGGCCTGCACGTTGCCCGTCAGCGGCGCCCCGGTGCCCGGCACGGCATGGCAGCCCTTGCAGCTGCGCTCATACAGCGCCTGCAGCTCGGCACTCGCCGCTGCGGGGGCTACTGCTGCCGCAGACGCTGCCGGCGGAGCCTCGGTCTTGCCGCAGGCGGCCAGCAGCAGGAGCAGCGCGGGCAGCATGGCCCGGCTGGCCGATTCGATACGCATGAGGTCCCCTCCGACCCGGAATGTCGTGATGACATGCTAGGTCCCCGCCCCCGGGCCCACGAGCGCCGCCGCGGACGCCCAGGGGGTTCGCGGCGGACGGCTGTGACGCAGTCCTCCCGGCGCCGGCCCGAGGCCCGGTAAGCTCCGCAGCCATACCGATCCTGGCGAGTTCCCGCACCATGCAGCCTGCTTCCCCGCGTGTCGTCCTCATCACCGGCGCCTCCTCGGGCATCGGCAAGGCCTGCGCCGAGCACCTGCAGCGCCGCGGTTACCGCGTCTACGGCACCAGCCGCCGCGCCGCGCCACTGCCACCGGAACCCGGCCCGGGCCTGTGCATGATCGCCATGGACGTCACTTCCGAGGTCTCGGTGCGGCAGGCCGTGGACCTGGTCCTGGCCCGGGAGGGCCGCATCGACGTGGTGGTGAACAACGCCGGCTGGGGCATCGCCGGCTCGGTGGAGGACACCAGCATCGCCGAAGCCCAGGAACAGCTCGACACCAATTTCTTCGGCGTGCTGCGCGTCTGCCAGGCCGTGCTGCCCACGCTGCGCCGCCAGGGCTCCGGCACCCTGGTCAACATCAGCTCCATGGGCGGGTTGGTGGCGATCCCCTTCCAGGGCCTCTACAGCGCCAGCAAGTTCGCGGTGGAAGGCATGACCGAGTCCCTGCGCATGGAACTGCGCCCCTACGGCGTGAAGGTGGCCATGATCGAGCCGGGCGACTTCCGTACCGGCTTCACCGCCGAACGCCGCATGGCCGCTGCTGCCGCAGAGGGCCCTTACAAGCAGGCGCTGTGCATCGCCGTGACAGTGATGGAAAAGGACGAACAGGGCGGCGCCACGCCGGAGGCCATCGCCTGGCGGCTGGAGAAGATCATCAACGCGCGTGAGCCGAAACTGCGGTACCTGGTGGGCCCGCTGGCCCAGCGCTTCGCCGTGGGCGTGCTGAAGAAGTTGCTGCCGCAGCGCTGGTTCGAGCGGATGATTGCGGGGTATTACAAGATTGCTTGAGGAGCGCGGCGGAACCCGCAGTTCTGTAGGGTGGGCAAACGTCTTTTCGTTTGCCCACCCTACAGAACCCAAAGTGGCGACTCCACCGTTCGCCCTGGCCCTGTCGAAGGGTGAACGCGTTCGGGTAGCCATCCTTGGCGAGACTTCAGCTACCTGAATGAGCCCCGGCCCATGTTTGGCTTACTTCGGCATGACATCGAGTCATGCCTCAGCGAGGCCAAACATTCCATGGCCGGGCGTTCGGCGCCGCAGGCAATGCCGTTTAGGCATTGCCTAAGCGCGCTTCCGCACCCACCCGTGATTCATCGCAGGCGATGACATTTAGTCATCGCCAAAGCGCGATGAATCACCCCTTCTTTGCCACTCGGCGGAACGGGAAGGTCCAGGCGATGAACGCCCCGACCTTGCGCGTCTGGATCCACACCCGGCCGCGGCCGGAGAAGCGGCAGACCAGGCCCTCGCCTGAGAAGAACAGCGACTTGTAGCCGCCGACCTTGGTGATGCGGTACTCCAGGCCGTCGGTGAAGGCGACGATGTTGCCGGTGTCCACCACGTAGTCGCCGTCCACATCCACTTCGATCACGCCGCCATAGCTCGAGAACCACAGGTCGCCCTTGCCCGAGCAGCGGATCAGGAACAGGCTCTCGCCCGAGAAGAAACCCTTGGCCAGGCCCTGCCACTTGCTCTCCACCGCCACGCCGGAGGTAGAGGCGACATAGCCGGAGTTCTGCAGGTAGATCGTCTGCCCGTCGAGGTAGAGGTGGCGCATGTCGCCCGGCGCGCCGGCGGCGATGCCGATCTCGCCCGGCGCGTGCTGCGCGGTGAACTCGTTTACGAAGATCGACTCGCCGGTGACGAAACGGCTGAGGCCGCCGCCGAGCTTGGTCTTCATGGTGATGTGGGTGTCCATGGTCGCCATCGCCGAGGCCTCGACCTTCAGCGTCTCGCCGGCCGGAATCTTCACGGTCAGGAAAGCGAAGTCCGGCTCGCCCTCGATACGGAAGGCGAAGCCCGGCTGCGCTGCCGGCGGCGGCGGCACGGGAGCGGCGGCGCGCGGCACCGGCGGAGGGGACGGCGGAACCGGCGGCGGAGTCGCGCCATTGCTGCCTACCGGCACCGACGGTGCCACGGCTTCGGCCGGCTGCGCCGTGGCATGCGCCCCCATCTGCTGCACCTGCTCGACGATGCGCTGCGCCGTGGCGGCGTCCACGCCCTTCTTGATCACCACGGGGCGGCCGCTGAACAGGCTTTCCGCCTGTGCCGGCTGCAGGCCGAACTTGGCGCCGAACAGCGCCACGACGCGGCTGCGCTCGGCACCCGCCACCAGTTCGCCGGTGAGCATCACGTTGTATGTTGCTTCGCTCATGCTGGGCTCCTCAGCGGCTGCGCGGCTTGAGGCTCGGCGTCAGCGCACGGCCGAAGCTGCCCGGGTTGTGCGACTGGCACCAGACCGTGCCGCGGCCCTTGAACTTGCAGACCAGGCCTTCGCCGCCGAGGATCGAGTGCAGCCAGCTCTTGCCGGCCTTGCTGAGCTCGAACTTCAGGGTTTCGTTGAAGGCGACGATGTGTCCGCTGTCGACGACGTACTCGCCATCGACCTGCACCGGGTATATCGCGCCGAAGGAACTCAGCAGCACCTTGCCGCGGCCCTTCAGGTTGAGCCAGAAGACGTGCTCGCCGGACAGCAGCGACTTGAAGCCCTGCCAGCCCATGCCCACCTCCACGCCCTCTTCGCTCGCCACCCAGGAGCCGCCCTGCACGATCAGGCTCTCGTTGTCGAGTTCGTGCACCAGCATGTCGCCGGCGAGCTGCGTGCCCAGCCAGACCTCGCCGCCGTCGCGCGGCGAGCTGAAGTGGTTGAGGAACAGCGACTCGCCGCCGAGCATGCGCTTGAGGCTCTTCAGCAGCGAGCCGGAGCCCTTCTTGTGCGTGGTGGTGGTGATGCCCATGTCGCCGCTCATGGCGATCATCGCGCCGCCCTCGGCGGTCAGGGTCTCGCCCTGCCGGAGACGGACCTTCGCCGCGGTGTTACCGGGGCGGTGTACCAGTTCGATGTTCATCGATTAGCCCCAGAGCTTCGGGTTGATCCAGCCGCTGAGGCCGCTGATGCTGCGCGTCTGGATGACGTACTTGCCTTTGCCCGACAGGCGCGTCACCAGGCCTTCGCCGCCGAAGATGCTGGAGAAGATGCCGCCGGCCAGCTGCAGGCGCAGCTGCACGCCCGGCTCGTAGGCCACCAGGTGGCTGGTATCGACGATGGTCTCGCCGTCCAGCGCCCGCTCCAGCAAGGCCCCATAGGCGCCGTACCAGACACGGCCCGGGCCGGTGACGGCCATCTTGAACAGGCCCTCGCTGGCGATCCAGGAAACCAGACCTGCCCACTTCAGGCCCAGCGTCACCGACTCGTCGGCAGCCAGGAAGGCGCCCGGCTGCAGGTAGTAGGTCTCGCCGGCAGCCAGCTCGCGGCACAGGATGTCGCCTGGCGTCGGCTGCACCAGCGTCAGCGTGCGCGGCTGCTGCGTGGCATTGCTGAAGCGGTTGATGAACAACGACTCTCCGCCCAGGTACTTGCGCGCCAGGCCGCGCCAGAAGCCGCCGTTGAGGCGGGTTCGCAGGTCCAGCTCGGCCGACATGCTGGCCATGGCATCGGACTCGGCGACGATCGACTCGCCGGGCTCCAGCGTCAGCTGCAGGTAGGCGAATGCCGGCCTGCCCTCAATTGCGGTTTTCATCTTCCGTCCCTTCCCCTTCTTCCTTGTTGTCTTGCGCCACGAACGCCCTGACCTGCTCCTGCAGCTTCAGGAAGTCCGCGTCCAGGTTCACATACGGCCCCGGCTGCTTCGCCGCCATCTTGCGGATGGCCTCGATGCGGTCCTGGGTCTGCGGGTGCGTGCTGAGAAACTTGGAGGCTCCTTCCAGCACGTCCGCGGTACGGTCGCCGGCCGTCTTGCGGATCTTTTCCTGGCGCTTCTTCTCTTCGGACTGCACCAACTCGAAGAAGCGCACCATGCCCAGCGGATCGATGCGGGCGCGTTGCAGCAGCTCCACGCCGCGCTTGTCGGCCTGCTTCTCGAAGCCACGCGAGTAGCTCTGGTTGAGCAGCAGCGGCGCGGCGGAGGCCAGCGTTGCCGCCAGGCCCGCCACGTCTCCCAGCAGGCCCTGGGCGATCAGCAGCACGCCGGCCGAGGTGATGACGGAGCGCATGCCGTGCTGCTCGGTTACATGCGACATCTCGTGCGCCGTCACGCCCAGCAACTCGTCGGCACTGCGCGCGCGCAGGATCAGCTCCGAGTTGATCACCACGTAGCCACCCGGCAGGGCGAAGGCGTTGATCTGGCTGTCCTTGGCGATATGGAAGCGGAAGGGATAGCGCGGATTGTCGATCTGCTGCTCCAGCGGATCGGTCAGCTTCTTCAGCTGCGCCGCCAGCGCCTTGTCCTCGATCAGCTGCGCGCCGATCTCGTACTGGGCGAAGACCCGCTTGCCCAGGCCCTCCTCCCATTCCGCCGGAATGCGCTTTGCCGCCATGCCGGCAAAGATGTCGATGTTGAACAGGAAGGCCAGCGGCAGGCCCAGCAGCAGCAAGGCGATGGCGAGGGTCGCCAGCCAGCCGCCGGTGCGCTTGCGACGCATCGAGGACAGGGCCTGCTGCAACTCGGGCTGTTGCGCCAGCAACGGGTCGGCGATCAGGCCGCGGTCGTCGGTGTAGACGGACCAGCCGGGTCGGGCCGGGTTGCTGACGAACACCAGGCGATCCGAAGCGCCCCCCAGGCGCAGCTCCGCGCCACGGAACGGGATGTCCACCGTGCCGGAAGCACAGCGGAACTGGAAACCCAGCGGCGTGACCAACAGCTCACCGGAGCTGCGGCCATTCGGAAGGCTGTCATGAAAGGCATGTGCGGCGTAGCGGGACGGCGACGGCAAGGCGGCTCTCCCCGGGAGTCGGTGCGGTCTGCGGTGGGATGCAGGCGCCAATCTACTGGAGCCCATGGCCCCGGACAACGTGGTCCGGCCGTCAGGTGTGCCGCAGGTCCGCTTTCGCTCTCCGATCCGTCAGGCGGCCCGCACCCTCGCCGCTTCCACCGTCACCGGAATGCCATTGAGCGCGGCATTGCCGGACAGCGCGTCCAGCGCCTGGTCGTCGGTGAGGTCATTGGCGCTCTGCCCGGCCTGCGCCTGGGCAATGCGCAGCTTCACGCCCGGGCGCGCATGCCCCCAGCCGTGCGGCAGCGAGACCACGCCGGGCATGATGTCCTCGGTGGCTTGCATCTCCACGTCCACGCTGCCGACACGGGAGCTGACCCGCACCATCTGCCCATCGGCCAAGCCACGCGCCGCGAGGTCCTGTGGATGCATGAACAGCTGGTGACGCGGCTTGCCCTTCACCAGCCGCTGCGAATTGTGCATCCATGAATTATTGCTGCGCACGTGGCGGCGGCCGATCAGCCACAGCTCGCCCGGCCGTGGTGCCACCGCTTCCTGCGACAGCAGCTCGCGTTCGAAGCGCTGCAGGTCGGCCAGCACGGCCGCAGGGGCCGCGGCGATACGCTTGCTTTTGCCATGCAGCCGCTGCGGCAGCGCCGGGCGCAGCGGCCCCAGGTCCACTCCATGCGGATTGGCCTTGAGCTTGGCCAGGCTCAGCTTCTGCGGCGCCTTGCGTCCGTAGGGCCCCAGGCGCAGGCCCAGGTCCAGGATGCGATGCGGCGGCGCGCGCAGCAGGAACTCGTCCTTGAGCTTGGCGCTGAGCCGCTTCAGCAGCGGGCCACGGGGCTTCTCGTCCTGGCGCTCGCGCAGTCGGCGACCCAGCTTCGCGAAGATTTCCCAGTCGTGCAGCGCGCCCTTGGGCTTGGGGAAGATCGCCGGGCTGTACTTGGCCGTATTGCGCACCGCCAGGTGGTGGAACACCAGGTCGTAGTGATCGTGCTCCAGGCCACCGGTGGGCGGCAGGATGAAATGCGCGTGCCGCGTGGTCTCGTTGAGATAGGTGTCCACGCAGACCATCAGGTCGAGCTGCGCCAGCGCCTGGTCGAGCTGTCGGCCATTGGGAGTGGACAGCACCGGGTTGCCGGCGATGGTGATCAGCGCACGGACCTGGCCCTCGCCGGGGGTCAGGATCTCCTCCGCCAGCGCCGACACCGGCAGCTCGCCGCCGAACTCCGGCAGGCCGCGCACGCGGGTCTTCCAGGCAGCGTAGTGGCCGGGCTTGGAGCCGCCGCCCTTGATCAGGTCCACCGCCGGATGCGGCAGCATCACGCCGCCCTCGCGGTCGAGGTTACCGGTGGCGATATTGAGCAGCTGGATGGCCCACTGGCACAGCGTGCCGAAAGCCTGCGTCGACACGCCCATGCGGCCATAGACCGCGGCGGTCGGCGCCGCCGCCAGCTCGCGTGCGATGCGCCGGATGTCGTCCGCCGCGATGCCGGTGACGGCCGCGGCACGCTCCGGCGTATAGCTGCGCAGCGCCTCTGCCGCCTGGTCCAGGCCGTCGGTGAACTCCGCCAGCCGGCCGGGTCGGGCCAGGCCCTCATTCAGCACCACGTTGAGCAGGGCCAGCAGCAGGGCGGCGTCGCTGCCGGGGCGGATGAAGTGATGCTCGTCCGCGACCTCGGCCGTTTCCGTGCGGCGCGGGTCGATCAGCACCAGCCGGCCACCGCGGGCCTGCATTGCCTTCAGCCGGTTGCGGAAATCCGGTACCGTCCACAGGCTGCCGTTGGACGCCATGGGATTGGCGCCCAGCATCAGGATGTACTGGCTGCGGTCGATGTCCGGCACCGGCAGCAGCAACTGATGCCCATAGAGCCAGTAGGCCACCAGCTGATGCGGCAACTGGTCCACCGAGGTGGCGGAATAGCGGCTGCGCGTCTTCAGCGGGCCGAACAATGCGGCGCTATGGGTGAGGTTGCCCCAGTTGTGCACGCTGGGGTTGCCCAGGTAGGCCGCAACGCTGTTGACCCCATGCTCGCGCTGGACCGCCACCAGGCGGTCGGCGATCTCGTCCAACGCCTCGTCCCAGCCGACCTCCTCCCAGCGCTCACCCACACGCTTCAGCGGCCGCCGCAGGCGATCCGGATCCTCGTGCAGGTCCTGCAGGGCCACGGCCTTGGGGCAGATATGGCCCCGCGACAGCGGGTCCCGGTCATCACCGCGAATCGAGACGATGCGCCCATCGCGCACCCGGAACTCCAGACCGCAGATCGCCTCGCAAAGATTGCAGGCGCCGTAGTGGACTTGTTCGCTCATGGTTCTCCTCGCTGGCTGCAGGCTAGCTCCGGTCTTGCGCCGGAGCCCCATCATAGCGAGGCCGGGCCGCCCTCACACGGCGGCCCGGCATGGCCCAAAAGGACCCAAGAACCTTAGGTGCACTGCAGGCTGTCGTCGCCCTCCTCGGGGGCCGACTCGTATTCCACCTCGCCCGCCGCGAAACCGCTGGCCTTGTCCTCGGTGCTGTCGATCTTCAGCTCGTCACCCGGCAGGTCCGGCTTGAACTCGTCGTTCAGCGGAACCTCGATCTCGTTGTACGAGACCGCCGTGCCGCCGAGCACCACGACACTGCCATTGGTCGCCAGGTTGCTCAGGCCAAAAATGCTGCCCTCGGTCATGAAGACGAAGTTGCTCTGGCGCGGCGACAGGGTCACCGGGCCGTTCTCGCCGACGAAGATATCGCCGCCGAAGCCGATGCCGCCGATCGCGAACGTAGTGCCCGGGAAGACGTTGAAGTGCTCATCGCGGTTCAGGTTGATCTGCCGCGCCATTGCCGCCGCGGTCTCGATCCCCAGGTCGGCGCTCGCCGTCATCGGGCTGAAGTGCACGAACAGGTCCACCGGCGCCTCGATGCTGCCGGCGAACTGCACGTCATCGGCCGAGATGTACAGGTAGTCTCCGGCAAGCTCCAGGCTACCCAGCTCGACACGGCTGGCGATGAAGCTGGCATTGGGCCCCGGCGAGGCCGGCAGCAGATCCGGATTCTTGCCCTGCAGCGCGGCCAGCAGGCCGGCGTCGCCGCCGATCGCGGCCACGCCGTTGCCCACCTGGATAATGCTGTCACCCAGCGCGATCTCGGACGCCGAAATGCCCAGGGCCGCCACGTCGAAGAGCGAGCCACCCTCGCCTGCATCCTGCACCAGGCCCGCGGCGCTGACCGTGTAGCGGCCGCCCGTCAGCTGCGCATTCGCCAGCGTAACGTTGCCGCCGGAGTTGAGGGTTGCCTCTCCCGCCTCCAGCGTGGCGTTGTCGATGCCAATACTCGCCGCGGTTACCGTCAGCGTCTGCACCTCGAACAATGCGCCACTGAAGCTCGCGCTGCCCGGCGTCGTGAAGCTGGCCGACTCCAGCGCCAGGCCGGCTCCGACATCGATGCCCTGCGCCTGCACAGTCAGGGCATTGCCGCCCAGCACGCCGGCGCCGTCGAGCGCGAAGCTGCCGGATGCGATCACCTGGCTGCTGCCGATCGTCGAGTCCTGACCGAGGCTGATCGCGATGTCCTGACCGTTGAGATTGCCGAACTGCACGCGACCCGACGCCGTCAGGTCGATGTCCTGGGTCACCGTCACGTTGCCGATGACGATGTCGCCACCGCTGACGGTGATGTCCACCGCCTGGGCATTGACGTCGCCGAACACCGCGTCGGTGTTGTCGAGGTCGGCGAACAGCGTGCCCGCCAGCGTCAGGGCGCCGGTGTCCAGCCCCGTGCCGAAGTCGAAGTCCACGTCGCCAGCGGAATCCACGCTGCCCACGGTGATCGCGCCTTCAGGGGCGCTGAAGCTCGCCTCCGAAGCCGTCACGTCGCCCACCGCGATATCGCCCTGTTCGGCGGTCAGCTCCACATCGCTCGCCAGGATGTCATCGGCCTCCAGGTCGCCGGACTGCGCCGTCGCGGAAAGATCGCCGCCCACTACCGTGATCGAACCGGCGTCGATGGACGCCGCCGACAGGCTGGCGCCGCCAGACCCTGCCTGCAGGTTCAGCGTCGTCAAGCTGCCACCCGCGGTCAGCGACAGGGTGTTGGCGACGATGCCAGCAGTCTCGATGCCACCGCTGGCCAGCAAGGTCACCACGTCACCGCTGACGGCTCCGGCCAGCAGATCGCCCGCTGTAGCCGTCGCCGTGATGTCACCGCCGCCCGTGGCCGTGAGGTCCCCGGTATCGAGGCCCAATGCCGTGGCCGTGATGCCACCGGCGCCCGCCGTGATGTTGCCGGCTGTCAGCAGGCCCGTAGCCGCGAGTTTCACCGTGCCGCCGCTGATGGCCTCCGCGTTGATCGTATCTCCAGACAAGTCCACCAGTGCCGAGCCGCCGGCAAGGTCGCCCACCAGGATCAGTGCACCGCTCGCCGAGAGATCGGCGCCGGCACCGCCCAGGCTCGCGCCCTCCAGGCGCAGCGTGCCGGTCGCGGCCGTCACATCCAGCAGGCCCGTGGCAGCCAGGGCATTCGCGGCATCCAGGTCCACGCTCGTGCCACGTACCGCACCACCCAGCGAGATGCTCTGCGCATCCGCCGTCACCGCGCCCGTGCCGGTGATCTCGTCGGTGGACAGTGCGCCGCTGCTCGCGGTCAGCGTGATCGCACTGCCGCCAATGGTCGAGGTCTTGAGTGCACCAGTGCTCGCCGTGGCCGTGACATTGCCCGTGGCCGAGACTACGCCCGCGTCGATGCTGCCACCGGAGACCGTGATCGCGCCTGCCGAGGCCGTCAGCTTGCCGGTGTCCACCAGGCCCGTGCCGCCCGTCAGCAACAGACTGCTGCCGCCAATGTCGTCGGCGGTGATGCCATTGCCGTTGAGGGTGACTGCCGCCGTACCGGTGATGGCGCCCGCCGTCAGTGCGCCGCCGTTCGCGGCCAGCGCAATGGTGCTGCCGCCGACGGTCGACGTCTTGAGTGCACCGCTGCTCGCCGTCGCCGTGACGTTGCCCGTCGCGGACATGACGCCGGCATCAATGCTGCCGCCCGTCACCGTGATCGCACCCGCCGTAGCCGTCAGGCTGCCGGCATCCACCACGCCCGTGCCGCCCGTCAGCAGCAGACTGCTGCCGCTGACATCGTCGGCGGTGATGCCGCCGCCAACGATGCTCGCGGCACCAGACCCCGCGCCAAGATTGCCGACCAGGGTGACAGTACCCGTCGCCGAGAGATCGGCTCCGCCGCCACCCAGGCTCCCGCCCTCCAGGCGCAAGCTGCCGGCCGTGGCCGTGACATCGAGCAAGCCAATCGCCGCCAGGCTGTTTACCGCATCCAGATCGACGCTGCTGCCCTGCACGGCCCCGCCCAGCGAAATGCTCTGCGCATCCGCCGTCACCGCGCCTGTGCCGGTGATCGCACCGGTAGTCAGTGCGCCGCTGTTGGCGGTCAGGGTGATCGTGCTGCCAACGATGGTGGAAGTCTTGAGGGCACCACTACTGGCGGTCGCCGTGACATTGCCTGACGCGGACACCATGCCGGCGTCGATGCTGCCGCCCGTGGCCGTGATCGCACCCGCCGTGGCGGTCAGGTCATCCGAGTCCACCAGCCCCGCACCACCGGTCAGTTGCAGACTGCTGCCGCTGATGTCAGCGGCGACGATTCCGTTGCCACCAAGAACGACAGCCGCCGTGCCGGTGATGGCGCCCGCCGTCAGGGCGCCGCCGTTCGCGGTCAGCGTGATGGCGCTGCCACCGACCGTGGAAGTCTTGAGGGCACCATTGCTCGCCGTTGCCGTGACGTTGCCGGTCGCGGATATCACGCCCGCATCGATGATGCCGCCGGTGACCGTTATGGCATCCGCCGTGGCGGTCAGGTCATCCGTATCCACCACACCCGTGCCACCCGTCAGCAGCAGGCTGCTGCCGCTGATGTCGTTGGCAGTGATGCCGTTACTGCTGATGACGACTGCCCCCGTGCCCGCGCCGAGATTGCCGACCAGCGTGACGGCACCCGTGGCCGACAGATCGGCCCCGTTGCCACCCAGGCTCGCCCCTTCCAGACGCAACGCGCCGGCCGTGGCCGTCACGTCCAGCAAGCCCGTAGCCGCGAGGACATTGGCGGCGACGAGATCGACGCTGCTGCCCTGCAGCGCACCGCCCAGCGAGATGCTCTGTGCATCCGCCGTTACCGCGCCGACGCCAGTGACGGCACCGGTGGTCAGCGCACCGCTGTTCGCCGTCAGCGTGATCACGTCACCATCAATGGTGGAAGTCTTGAGGGCGCCACTGCTCGCCGTCGCCGTGACGTTGCCCATCCCGGACACCACGCCCGCGTCGATGCTGCCGCCGGTAACCGTGATCGCACCTGCCGTGGCCGTCAGGCTGCCGGCATCCACCAGGCCCGTGCCACCCGTCAGCAGCAAGCTGCCGCCGCTGATGTCGTCGGCGGTGATGCCGCTGCCTACGATGCTTACGGTACCCGTACCCGCAGCGAGATTGCCGACCAGGGTCACGCCACCGGTAGCCGAGAGATCGGCGCCGCTGCCGCCGAGGCTCGAACCCTCCAGGCGCAGCGTGCCGGCCGTGGCCGTTACATCCAGCAAGCCGGTCGCAGCAAGAGCATTGGCGGCGTCGAGATCGACGCTGCTGCCCTGCACCGCACCGCCCAGCGAAATGCTCTGCGCATCCGCCGTCACCGCGCCCGCGCCGGTGATCGGACCGGTCGTTAGTGCACCGCTGTTGGCCGTAAGCGTGATCGCGCCGCCATCGATGGTGGAAGTCTTGAGGGCACCGCTGCTGGCGGTGGCCGTGACGTTGCCCGTCGCGAACACCAGGCCCGCATCAATGCTGCCGCCGGTGGCCGTGATCGCGCCCGCCGTAGCGGTCAGGTTATCGGTGTCTACCAGGCCCGCGCCACCTGCCAGCAGCAGATTGCTGCCGCTGATGTCGTCGGCGGTGATGCCGCTGCCGACGATGCTCACGGCCCCAGTCCCGGCGCCAAGGTCGCCGACCAGCGTGACGGTACCTGTAGCCAGGAGATCCGCCCCGTTGGCACCCAGGCTCGCTCCTTCCAGGCGCAGTGTGCCGGCCGTGGCCGTCACATCCAGCAAGCCGGTCGCCGCAAGGGCGTTGGCGGCATCGAGGTCGACGCTGGCACCCTGCACCGCCCCACCCAGCGAAATGCTCTGCGCATCCGCCGTTACCGCGCCGGTGCCAGTGATGGCACCGGTCGTCAGCGCGCCGCTATTGGCCGTCAGCGTGATGACGCTGCCGCCGACCGTGGAAGTCTTGAGGGCGCCGCCCGATGCGGTCGCCGTGACATCACCCGTCGCCGCAACGGTGCCAGTATCAATGCTGCCGCCGGTGACCGTGATGGCGCCCGCCGTGGCGGTCAGGTTGACGGTGTCCACCAAGCTCGTGCCACCCGCCAGCAGCAGGCTGCTGCCACTGATGTCGTCCGCGACGATGCCGCTGCCGCTGATCGTCACCGAGCTGCTGCCAGCACCGAGGTTGCCGACCAGCGTGACCAGCCCCGTGGCCGACAGATCAGCCCCGTTGCCACCCAGGCTCGAGCCCTCCAGGCGCAGCGCGCCAGCCGTGGCCGTCACGTCAAGCAAGCCGGATGCCGAGAGAGTGTTGACCGCGTCCAGATCCACACTGCTGCCCTGCACCGCCCCGCCCAGCGAAATGCTCTGCGCATCCGCCGTCACCGCACCCGCACCGGTGATGGCACCGGTCGTCAGCGCGCCGCTGTTGGCCGTCAGCGTGATGACGCTGCCGCCGATAGTGGAAGTCTTGAGTGCGCCGCTTGAAGCAGTCGCCGTGACATCACCCGTCGCCGAAACGGTGCCAGCATCGATACTGCCGCCGGTGGCCGTGATCGCACCCGCCGTGGCGGTCAGCTTGTCGGTGTCCACCATACCCGCGCCGCCGGTCAGCAGCAGGCTGGCGCCGCTGATGTCGTCGGCGGTGATGCCGTTGCCCACGATGCTCACCGCACCCGTCCCGGCACCAAGGTTGCCCACCAGGGTGGCGGCACCCGTGGCCGACAGATCGGCTCCGCTGCCACCCAGGCTTGCCGCCTCCAGACGCAGCGTGCCGGCCATGGCCGTCACGTCCAGCAGGCCGGTCGCGGCGAGCTGATTGGCGGCCTGCAGATCGACGCTGGCAGCCGTCACCGCCCCGCGCAGGATGATGTCCTGTGTATCGGCGACCAACGCGCTGCTGGCCGTGATGGCACCACTGTCCAGCGTGCCGGTCACCGCCGTCAGCGTGACGTTTGCGCCTGTGACCGTAGCTACGGTGATGTCTCCGGTAGCAGCCGTGGCGGAGACGTCACCGCTGGCAGAGATGGTGCCGGCGTCGATGGCATCGCTGGCCAACAGCGTCATGCTGCCACCGGCCATCAGATTTCCGCCCAGGATGTCTCCGGCCGTCGCCGCCAGGCTGACATCGCCGCTCAAGCTGGCATCAGCCACGCCAAACAGGTCCGAGACGTCGATCGACAGCGCCGTGGCATCGAGATTGGCGGCCGTGATGCCTCCAACCTGGAGCAGGCCGTTGCTGGCCAGCAGGCTGACCGATCCCACGGCTGCCTGCAGCTGGCCGGATACGGTGATGCCATCACGCCCGCTCAGGTCGATGCTGCCCGCCGTCACAGTTGACGCGTCGAGTTCCAGGTTTCCTACCGCGGCCGTCATGTCGATCACGCCCGAGATATCGTCCGCCGACATGAAGATGCTGTCGCCGGAAACCGCACCGCCCAGCGCGATGTCGGCGGCGGAGTCGAGCATGATCCCGGCAGCCGTCAGTGCACCGGTGGTGATATCGCCGACGTTGGAGGTCAGCGACAGGTCGCCAGTCAGGTCCAGATCGCCGAAGTCGATCGTGTTGGCCGTTACCGTGAGATCGCTGGTGGTGATCGCGCCGGTGCTGACATCGCCATTGTTGGCAACCAGCGTGACGCTGCCGGCGGTTCCCGCATCGATCGATCCGGTCACCGTAACCGAGCTGGCCGCCCCGATGTCGATGACCGGCGCCTGGATGTCGGCGTCGATATAGACCTGGCGACCCGTGGCACTGACATCCACAGCCGTCGCGCTATCCAGTGTAGCGGCGGTGATGTTCACCACCGCACCGGACACGGCGCCGGACAATGTCACGTCATCCATGGAAGCGATATCGACGTTGCCAGCCGCCGTCACCGCGCCCACGGCGACCGGGGCAGCCATACCACCCAGGCTGTTGTCGATGACGATGCTGCCGCCTGTCGCGGTGACGTCCTGCAACTCGACGGCGCCATTGCCGCTGCGAATGCCGATGCTCTCGAAGGCATCGTCGGCTCCGCTGATGTTCCCGCTCACCTCGACACCGTTTCCGCCATTCAGGGCAATGCTGCCGCCGGAGGCCGTCACGGCGCCGTTCACGACCAGCTGTCCGGCATAGGCATTGACCGTAATGCCGCCGTCGCCGTCCAGGCTCGCGGTCGTCACGTCACCCGTGCCCGACTGAAGCTGGATCGCAGCGCCGGCCGAGACATCTTCCACGGTCACCGAGCCGTTGTCGGCCTGCACGGTCACCGCACCACCGGCGGTCAGGTCCGCCAGCAGCAGGTCACCCGCGCCGGCATAGAGCGTGATGCCACCGTTACTGGCCGTCAGATTGCCGCTGTAGCCCAGCGTGCCCGCCGCCGACAGGCGGATGCCGCTCGGGCCCGAAACCGCCAGCACGCTGACATCGTCTCCGCTGCTCTCGATATCCACCGAGCCGCCGCTGGCCGTCACGTTCTGCAGATCGACGAGACCCGCACTGCGGATCGTGATCGCCTCGAAGGCGTCGTCGGCACCGTTGAGGTCACCGCCGACCGTCAGGCTGCCGCCACTGTTCAGGCTGATGCTGCCACCGTCAGCCGTCACCGGACCGGTGACCGCGACGTCACCGTTGTAGGCATTGACGATGACCCCGCCGTCGCCATCAAGGCTAGTCGCGGTCACGTTGCCCGTGCCCGACTGCAGCCGGATCGAAGCGCTGGCCGATACATCCTCCACCGTAACAGAGCCGTTGTCGGCCTGAACGTCCACCGCGCCGCCACCGGCCGTCAGATCAGACAGCAGCAGGTCGCCCGCTCCGGCGTAGATCGCAACGCCGCCGTTGCTGGCCGTCAGGTTGCCGCTGTAGGACAGTGTGCCCGCTGCCGACAGGCGGATGCCGCTCGGGCCCGAAACCGCCAGCACGCTGACATCGTCTCCGCTGCTCTCGATATCCACCGAGCCGCCGCTGGCCGTTACGTTCTGCAGATCGACGGCGCCCGCGCTGCGGATCTTGATTACCTCGAAGCTGTCGTTGGCGCCGCTGACGTCGCCACCCACCGTCAGGCTTCCACCGCTGTTCAGCTCGATACCACCGCCATCGGCCGTCACCGCACCGGTGACCGCGATGTCACCACTGTAGGCATTGACGATGACCCCGCCATCGCCATCGAGACTCGCCGCGGTTACGTTGCCCGTGCCCGACTGCAGCCGGATCGAGGCGCTGGCCGACACGTCGTCCACCGTCACCAAGCCGTTGTCGGCCTGTACATCCACCGCACCGCCACCGGCCGTCAGATCAGACAGCAGCAGGTCACCCGCCCCGGCGTAGACCGCGACACCACCGTTGCCGGCCGTCAGGTTGCCGCTGTAGACCAGCGTGCCGGCCGCCGACAGGCGGATACCGCTGACACCCGACACGGCACCGGCGCTGAGATTGTCGCCGCTGCTTTCGATGTCCACGGAGCCGCCCGTGGCCGTCACATCCTGCAGTTCCACCAGCCCGCCGCTGCGCACATTGATCGATTCGACGGCATCGTCGGCACCGCTGAGCGTGCCACTGACCGAAACCCCATCCCCGCCGTTCAGGGCGATGCTGCCGCCGGAGCCCGTTACCGCGCCATTGACGGTCAACTGCCCATTGGTGGCATTGACCGTGATCCCGCCGTCGCCATCCAGGCTATCGGCCGTCACGTCACCGGTTCCGGACTGGATGAAGATCGAACCGCTTGCGGAAACGGCCTCCGTACTCACGGAGCCATTGTCCGCCTGCACGTACAGCGCGCCGCCACCGGCCGTGAGGCCGGCCAGCACCAGGTCCGTATCCGCCTGCAGGGTCACGGCACCGCCGGTCGAGATCACATCCCCGCCCACGGTCAGCGTGTCGTTGAAGGCATACAGTCCGATATCACCGCCAGCCTCCACCCGGCCAACCTGCAGCGAGGCGCCATCGGTCTTGGCGAACACGGTGGTCCCGGCCGTCAGGTCGCCGACGTTGATGGCCACCGTCGGCTCGACGGATGCATTGCCCAGATTGATGCTGGTGCCGGCAGTGATGTCGGTTGCCGTAATGCTGGCGCCGGGCGCCGGGCCCGCCGTGAGGCTCACCAGTCCTGCCGACTGGATCACGCCGCTGATGGTCACGCTGGACGAGGTCGCTGCCGATTGACCCAGCACGGCATCCACATAGAGATCACCGCTGATGGTGGTCAACACTCCCGTCGTGATGCTGCCATTGTCGATCGTCTGCAGCGTCGCCGATCCCGCTGACAGCGAATCGATGTCGAGCGCGCCGTCCTGCACCGTGATATCGGCCGAGCCGGCGACGTCGACGTCCCCCAGGTCCAGGCTACCCTGGCCCGCCTTGAGGCTGAGCCCTCCGGAGGTGCTGATGATGTCGCCGCCGATCGCCAGCGTTCCGCCGCTTTCAACCTTGATGTCGCCGCTCACGGTAGCGAACGAGGCGATATCGATGTCCGCCACGCTGCCCACCACCTCCACGTCACCAGTGGAAGCCAGGCTACCGCTGACCGTGATGCTGCTGGCAGAGCCACCAAAGACACCGTCACCGATCCGCAGGCCACCACCGCTGACACTGGCCAGCAGGATGGCCCCGCTGCCGGTCGTCCCGATATCGACGTAACCCGCGTCGCCATCGACCAGCCCGCTGACTGAAACGCCACTGCCCTGCAGGCTGATGCCGTTGCTGGCGGAAACCGTGCCGACCACCGTGAGCGGCCCGCTCGCATCGACCAGGACCTTGTTGCCGGACAGCGACTGCGTATCGATGGCCTGGCCATCCAGATCGACCAGCCCTCCCGCATTCACGGCGCCGCTGATCGCCAGGTTGCCACCCGCGGACATCGCCGCATCACCGTCGGCACCGACCGTGCCGCTCACCGTGATGTCAGCCGTGGCTCCATCCGCCCTCAGCTCGATACCGGTCCCGGAAAGGGCGCCGGTGCTGATGCCGGCCGCAGCGCCGCCGAACATGTCGCCGATGCGGACCGTGCCGTTCGCCGCGGAAACGCCCGCCAGGTCGATCTGGCCTGCCTGGGTATGGACATCGACAAAGTCACTGACCGCGTTGGCGCCACTGATCTGCCCGTCCACGCTCACGCCGGTCACGGCACTGAGCTCGATCCTGCCATCCGCCGTGACCGTCCCACCGATATCCACCAGACCGTCGGACAACGCCACCACCGTGGCGCCTTCCAGGTCACCGGACGCCGTCAGGTCGCCCGCGGCGTCCAGGGTCAGCGCGCCGCCGGCCGTGGCATCCACCAGCGAGAGGGCTCCCGCCGTCGCATCCACCGCGAGATAACCGGCCGTCGCCTCCAGGCTCTGCAGCACCAGGTCGCCGGTTGCCGCGGAGATCGTGAGGTTGCCTGCCGCAGTGACATCGCCACCCAGGCTCAGGGCCGCGCCGCTGACGATGCTGCCATCGCCGCCGATCAGGCTGATCGAGCCGATATCGATGTCACCGCTGGTGCTGGACACTTCGAGATTGCCACTGGCCGCGAGGTCCAGCGTCGTGATGCTGGAAGCCGTCCCGCCGAACATGTCGCCGATCCGGATACCCCCGCCCTTGACGTCATCCAGGTCGATCACGCCGGTGGCGCCGCTGATGGCGCCGATATCGACATAGCCGGTACCGCCATCGATGAGACCGGAAACCGTGGTTCCAGCACCGCCGCCGATGCTGATGCCGAAACTGGCGGTGATGCCGCCGACCACGTTCAGGCTGCCGGTGGCATCGGCGAACACCTGGGCACCGCTCAGCGCCAGCGTCTCGATCGTCGCGCCGTCGATATCGACATTGCCGACCCCGGCGTTGACCGCCCCGTTGAGGTCGATGCCATCACCCTGGATGGTGACACCCGATCCGTTGATGGTGCCGCCGACGGTAACGTCCCCGGAAGACTCCAGCTCCACGGACGAGACCGCCAGCAAACCGCCGGTGACAATGCCCCCATCCGCCACCACGCGCAGATAGCTGGCCGATGCCAGCTCGCCGACATCGACAGTGCCGGACACATCGAGATCGATGTAGCCGCCCCCCAGCGTAGTCACCGAGGTGCCGACGACGCTGCCGACCGAGGCGTAGAGATTCCCTTCGAGCTCAAAGCTGTCGAGAGCATCATCGCCAAAATTCAGCTGTCCTCCGGTTTGCAGTTGCAGCGTGCCGCCGCCGACATCGAAGGACGTACCCGTGATGTCGATACCGGTACTACCCAAGAGATAGGCGTATCCGGCGCCGGCCAGGTCGATCCCGGTCACGTCCACGGAGCCCGCGGTCGATTCGATCTTGACGTCGGCATTACCTGCCGAGGTCCCGCTGCCCGAAGCGCTGAGCGTGCCGGTGGAAATGCTGCCGGGGGTAAAGACGATGACGCGATTGCCGCTGGCATCCTGGAGACTCACGGCGCCACCGGCCGCGAGGTCGATCACCCCGCCCGTGCTGACGATGTCGCCGTTGGCGGTGATGCCGTCGCGCGCATCGATGGTGACATCGTCGGCTGCCGTGATGCTGTCGAACTCGACGTTGGCCGTCGTGGCACCACCGAGGTTGTACAGCGTCACCGAGTCGGCCGTAAGTTCCCCACCCTGGATATCGCCCCCATAGTTCACCACGTCAAGGCTGCCGCCTTGCGCGACGTCGCCCAGGTCCACCACGCCCTGCTCATTGGTGATCTTCAGGGTGCCGCCCGCACCGACATTGGCTCCGGCCAGGAGGACCACACCATCCTGGGCATAGAGCTCCACGTAGCCCTCAGCCGGCATGTTCGCCAGGCCAATCGTGCCGACGCTGATCGTCGCCGGTCCGGTTCCGCCGGAAAGTGCCTGGATGTGGATGTCCCGACTGGCGGCGCTGCCACCACCATCGGCGGTGAGCGCACCGGTGCTGATCGCACCGCGGTTGGTGATCGAGATCCGGTTCGCAACGGCATCGCCGATGCCGACGATGGCGCCGTCCGAATCGCCACTGATCACGATATCCCCGCTATCGGCACGCAGCAGGCCCGTGGCGTTGATGTCGAGCTGGGCACCAACGCTCAGCGACAGGCCATGCGAGGTCAGGATGCGGTTGCCGACGATGTTCTGGGCCGTTGCATTGACGCTGCCGATGATCGACAACTGATCGGAGACTCCCGTTCCAAAGGAAATCTGGTCAACGGCATCGATCTCCAACTCGCCGCCATAGCCAACAGCGAAGGACCCGGTCGGCGACAGGTTTACGTCGTCGCCAGAAAGGTAGGCATGGCCATCAGCCACTGACAGGCCACCAATGTCCAGGGTACCGCCGTTCGCGAGCACGTCCACGTCATGGGAACTGGCGCTGCCACCGTCGCCCGCACTCAGCGTTCCACCGATCGTGATGTCACCGTCATTGACGATGTAGACACGATCGCCATAGGCGCCCTGCAGGTTGATGACGCCCGCACCACCCTGCCCATCGATTTCCAGCCGACCACCCGCATCGACGAAACCCGTGAGATCGATGTCACCAGGCGACTTCAGCGTGAGATCGCCGGTGACGGTCAAGGCACCACCGTCGATCTCGCCGGCATTGGCCTCGAGGTTGCCGGTAAGCGAGAAGTTGGTGCCAAAATCCAGGCCGCTGGTGGCGGCGGACAGCTTCAGCGTGCCATCACTGCCCAGGGAGAAGTTCGTGCCGTCCAGCGTGATGCCGTTGTCGCCCTGCAGGTAGGCGCGGCCCGTGTTGCCGCCGGTCAGGGTGATGCCCGAGACACTCACCGTTTCTGCACTGGCCACGTAGACATTGAAGTCGCCGGAGCCGGAGCTGATACCCACCGCCGTCAGCAGGCCGGTGGAAACACCGCCGTCGGCCTCGATGGAAACGCGATTGCCGCTGACATCGCCCAGCGTGGCCACGCCGGTACCGCCGATACCCGTGCCCGCCTCGATATCGACCAGGCCCACTGCCGTGATCGTGCCGCTGGCATCCACATCGCGGCTGGAGGTGACGTAGACATTGCCGCCGGCATCGAGCGTGCCGATGACGATGTCGCCGCGCACGGCCGTCCCGCCGTAGGTGTTGCCCAGCGTGATCTTGCCGTCGGCGATGATGGAAACCGCCTCGAGCCCACCGATGGAAACGCCATCTGTCCGCACCTGCAGTTCCACATCCTGCGCCGCGCCGATGTTGGCGCGGATGCCGGCGCCGTAGTCGGCATAAGCCGCCAGGTTGCCGACGAAATCCACTGCGTCACTGGCCGTGCCGAGGGAGAGTATCCCGCCGCTCGCCTGGACCTCGATGGTACCGTTCGGACCACCGGCGTCGATCGTCTGCGTGATCGCCACGCCCGAGGCGCCGGACAGGTACACCGCGCCCTCATTGAGCAGCGTGATGCTGCCGAGATTCATCAGCGGATCGGCGCCCTCGGCGACGACCCGCACGCCGTCGGAATAGGCGAAGCCGCCGTCGGCGGTGATGCCGCCGGTGCTGATGTCGCCACCCGCCGTCAGTCTCACACCTCCGTTGGAAGCCGTGAGGCTCGCCACACCCAGGTCGGCATCCGCATCGATCACCAGGTCGCCGCCGGTGACCTCGATGTCCTGCCAGGCCCGGACATCGGCGCTGCTGGTCGTCTCCAGCGCCAGATTGCCGGTGAAGGCCATGGTGCTGCCGGCGGGAGCGCCGTCGGAACCTACGGTCAGTGCGCCACCCGAGGCAGACACGTAGATCAAGCCGCCGATACCCGCGTCGATATCGCCCAGCAAGGTCACGCCATTGGTGCCGGCGACACGCACATCACCCGGCGCCGCCAGACCGATCGCGCCCAGCGAGATCGAGCCGCTGCTGCCGGTCGCATCCACCTGGATGCTGCTGCCGGCCGCCAGGCCGGCGATGCTGATCGGCCCGGTCGCGTCGATCTCGATGCGGCCGTCCTCGGCGCCCAGCACCCCGAACAGCGAAATGGAGGCACCGCTGCCATTGGCGTTCAGGGTCGCATCGCCGGAACTCACGGCGATGTCCTGGTAGGCCTCGATACGGGCACCGTTGTTGGCCGTGCCATACAGGTTGCCCACGATGGACATCGGGCTGCTCGCGGAGGAGCCGAACTGCAGCACGCCGCCGTCCGCCCGAAGGTTGAGGCTGCCGCCCGCGCCGACATCGGCGCCGTCACGCAAGGCCACACCAGCGGCGCCCGTCACATCCACCCGCCCCGGGCCGTTGAGCTGGATACTGCCGATCGCCACGCCGCCATAGCTGCCGTAGGCATCGACGTTGATGTCGCCGGAAGAGCGGAATCCACCGTTAGCGGTCAGTGTGCCCGCGGAAACGCTGGTGTTGTTTCCGCCGTAGAGCACGATGCCGTCGGCTTCCAGCGAAGCCAGCGACAGGCTGCTGCTGTCGCCTGCCATGATCGTGGCCAGGCCACCCGCGGTCACCGCGGCGTTCAGGTCAACACTGCCGGTGGCCGTCAGCGTCAGGTCACCGCCGACATCGACGACGTTGCCGGTGACGCTGGCACCGCTACCCACCAGGCGGCCGTCAACCCCGAAGACGCTGCCCAGGTCCAGGCTGGAAAGCGTGCGCAGCTCCAGCGTGCCATCCTCACCCACCGTGAAGCTGGCACTGTCCAGTCCGTCGATACCGCTAGCGCCCGACACCAGGGCGTAGCCATCCGTATCCAGGTCGATCCCGCCGACCTGCACGCGCGAAGTCTCCGTGCCGCTGACTTCCACATCCAGAAGTCCCGCGCTACCGCCACCGGCGGCGCTGATCGTTCCCACCGTGATGTCGAAACCCGCTGCGGCGAGACGCACACGGCTGCCGCGAACGTCCTGCAGGCTCAGCACATCCGCATCGACATCGATATTCACTTCGCCGCCGGCCGTGAGATTGCCCGTGAACTCCACCGTTCCGGCCGTGATGCTCACATCGCCGGTGGCGTTGATGGCGTCATCCCCGGCCGCGCCGTAGGCGGTCACTTCGTCTGCCGTGATGTCCAGGCCACCCGTGACCCCGATGCCCACCGCAGGCAGCGCGGCGCCGAGGATCACGCTGTCGGCATAGACGCGCAGTTCTCCATCGTCAGCCCCGAGGTCGTAGCTGCCGAGCAGCCGCGCGTTGTTGGACGCCGAGATATCGGCCTGTCCACGGCCATCCAGGGACACGCCATTGAGCGTGACCGATCCACCGGCCGCATCCACGTCGATATCGCCACCGCTGCGCAAGCCACCATTGGCGGAGATCACGCCGCCGATGCTGATGTCGCCGCCGCTGCTCTGCAGCCGCACCTGGTCGCCGCTGATGCCGGAGGCCGAGATCTGGCCAGAGCCGTCAAAGCCGCTGCTGATCTCCACCAGCGCCGCATCGGCCTGCAGGTTGCCCAGGATCTGCACGTTGTTGCGTGCGTCGATGTCGACCAGGCTGGCACCTGCCGCGGCGAGCGAGCCGATGACGATGTCCTGGCTGGACCCACTACTGCCAGCGTTGCTGATTACGACGCTGCCGCCCGTGCCGGACAGCGTGACGTCGCCCAGTTCGATGTCGCCGGCGCCGCTGACGTCGATGTCATTGCCCTCGAGATCACCGACGCGGATGTTGCCCAGGCTGTAGCCGGCAGACACGCGCAGGCGCCCATCGACGCGGATCGCATTGCCCAGCGTCTGGAAGAAGATGCCACCGTAGCTGCTGCCGCCGGGGCCGGGGTTGAAGGTATACCCCACGGCCGGCGGCCCATCGACGAACACGCCATTGGTGGTGGGCTCGGAGATGGTGCCAATGCCCAACAGCAGGCCGCCACCGGTGCCGTTGGCATTGCGGCCATCGAGCGTGCCGTCGCTCAGCGTCGCCAGCGTGATGCGATTGTCCGCAATCAGCGCGACGTCGGCGCCCGACTGCAACAGCCCTTCGATGGTCTGCTCGTAGACCGTCGCGCTGGTGCCGGAGGAAGTGGAGCCCACGGAGCCGCCGGAGCCATCGGCGATGGTCAGCAGCAGCGGATCGATCAGCACCTGGCCACGGCGGCCCACGTCCACCTGCCCGCGAATCTTGAGGCCACCATGCCCCGACAGCTCGACGAAACCGCCGAGCTGGCCCGCCGGCCCCGCCGTGGCACTGACCACCGAGCCTTCCGCGGTTTCCAGCTGTTGCTCGGCGACCAGGCGGATCATGCCGCCGTTGCCGGTGCCCGCGCCGTCCGCGCGCACCACGCCGGTTTCGGTCAGGCGCACGTCCTGGTCCGAGTGCACCACCACGCGCCCGCCATCGGCATTGCCGGTGCCGGAGGCATCCAGCGTGCCGGAGTTCTCGATATCGCCACCCTCGGCGCTCAGGTAGATCACGCCGTCGCGCTCCTCCACGGAGCGTGCGCTGATCCGGCCGCGCTGGTTGATGACGTTGCCCATCAGGCTGCGCGCCACCTTGGCGTCGAGCACCACCGTGCCGCCGCTGGCCACGATCTCGCCGATGTTCTCGATGCCGGCACGGTCCGACAGCGCCGCGGCGTCGATCGAGTAGCCGACCAGGCCTTCCGCATCCAGCGTCAGCGTCATCTTGCTGGCCGCCGCCAGCAGCACCTCGCCATTCGGCGCACTGATCAGCCCCGCATTCTCGACGCGGTCGGCCGCCAGCACCACGAAGCCCCCAGGCCCGGCCGAGATGCGGCCCTCGTTGCGGATGCTGCCGGGCGCGGACTCACCCTGGGCAAAGACATGGCGGCCGGACATGAAGTCCTGATCGCGGATATTCAGGGTGGAGGTCACCAGGCCGCCCACGTCCACGCGCGAACCGGCGCCGAACATCACACCCTGCGGATTGACGATGAAGACGCGGCCGTTGGCGCTGATGTTGCCGAGGATTTCGGAGGGCAGCCCGCCGACCACGCGGTTCAGCACCGCCGCGGACGCGCTGGGCTGGTTGAACAGCACGAACTCGTTGCCACCGACCGAGAACTGCTGCCAGTTGATGATCGCGTTCTGCGAGGTCTGATTGATCACCGTGTTGCCGGCGCCCGGCGAGCCGATGCTGGCCTGCCCGCCGACGACCGCGCCGCCGCTTGGTGCCGCCAGCGCGAGCCCCGGAGCCAGCGCACCCGCTGCAAGGCCGTAGAAGCGCCGCAGCGCCGGAGAGGAAAGCGGACGCAGCTTGAAGGAAGGCTTGCCCATGAAACACTCCCTGAAACCCTGGTGGCCTTGTCGGCTCTGATGCGCGGCGAACGGCGGAAACGGCACTGCGAGGCCCCGCCGTTCCGATGCCGGACGGCGTGCCTCGCGAGATGTGCGGATCGACTCTAGGCGGGGGCTAAACCCCCGTCAACGCTTATATTTGGCTTATCTTTGACGCGCTTCACAGCGTCGCGGAAATACCCGATTTCACCCCCTGGATAGGGGGTTACCAGGCTTCCAGGATCTGCTCCACCGGAAACGGCAGGCGCACGCGTTCCCAGACCGCGGCTACCCGCTCTACCACCGGCTGCGCCCGGAGCATCCAGTCCGGGTGCCGCTGTGCGGCGTCGCCAAAGACCTTGAACTCCCCCGCCTGGGCACCGCTGCCGTAGCGCTGGTGGAATCCGCGCGCCAGGTCCTCCAGCCGATCCTTGCCGTAGACCACCACCTTCAGGTCGCGGTTGGCCGACAGCCCGGTGGTCGCAATGTAGAGGTGATACTGCTCCCAATAGCGCAGGTAGGCGTCGAAATAATCCATTTGCGCAAGGTTTTCGCCGGAGATGCCGACATATGCCAGGTCCCGCCGACACCATTCCTCGATATTGGAGCGCAGCGCAAAGCGGCCGTTGGCCGGCAGGCCGCCAGACTTCTCGTAGGTGGAGATGCAGGACGCCACCGGGTGCCGCAGGGTCACGAGGTGCTCCACCGCCTCGCCCAGCACCCGGTGGAAGAAGCCCCCGGCATAGATGCCCTTGGTCAGCTTCTTGGGCACCACGATCTTGCCGCTGTGCCGCGGCCGGGAGCCAAAGAAAGCCTCGACCATGACCAGGTATTCCGCCATGGTCTGCAGGCTCACCATCCAGGAATTGGCGCCTTGGTTGAGCTGGAACGGCCCGGCCTCCGGAAAGCCATCGTGCGCCAGGGCGTTATGCACGGTCGCGGGGTCGATCCCCAGCGCCCGGTACAGCTCCTTGGTCAGGTACGAGCCGCCGGTGCGGGGAATGCCGATCACGTTGATGAAATGGAACTTGAGCTGCAGCTCGCGCAGGGCATTCTGGTTGCCCGATAGCAGCGCCAGCAGCCAGTGATAGGACCGCGCCACCGCCGCCCGCCCCTGCGGATGCGCCATGATCCGCTCCGCATCCTTGGGCGCCCGCTGCACCAGCTCCCGCTGCGCATAGTTCAGCGTCTCGGAGAGCTGGTCGCCCCACTCCTGCCCGGCAAAAGGCCGCCCGTCCACCGCATGGGCCAGGAAATCCACGAACGCCGGCGAAACCGGCAGTTCGCGGTCGGTCAGCTTGAGTTCAACGCCCATCGTTCTGCGTGTATTCGAGCAGTCGGGCAAAGTTTTCCAGCGACAGCAGGTGCGCGTAGATCGCCCGCAGCTCGCCGCGCTTGCTCATCGCCTTGAAGTCCTTGGCCTGCAGTTCCGCCAACTTCTCCTCGTCCACCCGGAACAGACCCTGCAGCCGGCTGCGCTCACCCTGCTTGGGCATCGCCACCGCGTCGAAAGGCACCAGCAGCCCCAGCGTCTCCAGCCGCTGCGTCAGCGCGCGGGTCTGCTGCCGGGCGCCTTCCATGGCCTCCAGCAGCTTGTGCGCCGCCTCCCAGGCCGGCGAAGGGGCCCCATCAGCCCCGAATAGCGGCTGCGGGCTGTCCTTCTCCAGGGCCGCCGGATCGACACACACCAGGCGCTGCGCCGCCGCCCCGGCCGTACCGGGAATCTCCGCAATGCAGAAGGGATGGCGCCGGAAGTAAGCCGGCAGGTAGGTCTGCGGCCGCCACTGCCCCTGGGCGTCCACGTAGAGATTCTGCCCGGCCTTCAGCCCCAGCAGCGCCATCGGCAGGAACTCGCCGCTCCGGGGCTCCCGCACGAAGGCGATCGGGTAGTCCAGGGCCGCCTTGAAGAACTCCGCCGCATTCAGGAACGCCGCATTGATCCCGGCGCTCCAGGCGAAGTCCGGCTGCTTCCTGAGCCCCATTCCCGCGTGTTTCTGCTTGTCCAGCGGCTCCACCGCCCCATACCCCGGCGGCGCGGTCAGCTTGATGCTCTTGGCCATGATGTCCCTTGTTGGTGTCGTTTTGCCGCTGGCTCGCACCCACACTAGCCGCCCCCGCCCGCTCCCGGCAACCTGCCCCGGCCTCCAAAAGCGGTACCATTTCACAACGACAAGAAAACCCCCGGAGCCCCCGATGCTGATCACCAACGCCCACATCATCAACGAAGGCCATGAGACCGCCGCCGACCTGCTGATCGTCAACGGCCGCATCGAGAAGATCGCCAGCAAGATCGACGCCCCCGCCGGCGTCGAGGTCTACGACGCCAAGGGCCAGTGGCTGCTGCCCGGCGTGATCGACGACCAGGTCCACTTCCGCGAACCCGGCCTGACCCACAAGGGCGACCTCTACACCGAGTCCCGCGCCGCGGTGGCCGGCGGCACCACGTCCTACTTCGACATGCCGAACAACATCCCGGCGATCACCACGCGCGAGCTGCAGCGCCAGAAGTACGCCATGGCCGAGGGCCGCAGCTTCGCCAACTACGCCTTCTACTTCGGCGGCGCCAACGACAACCTCGAGGAAATCGCCGCCCTGCAGCGCAACGAGGCCTGCGCCATCAAGGTGTTCATGGGCGCTTCCACCGGCAACATGCTGGTCGACAACCCCACCACCCTCAACGGCATCTTCGAGCGCGCCCCCATGATGGTGGTGACGCACTGCGAAGACACGCCGATGATCAAGGCCAACGAGGAAGCCGCGCGCCAGAAGTACGGCGAGGACGTGCCCTGGTCCGAGCACCCCAACATCCGCTCCGCCGAGGCCTGCTACGAATCCACGCTGCTGGCCACCACGCTGGCCAAGAAGCACAACGCCGACCTGCACGTGCTGCACCTGACCACCGCGCGCGAGCTGGAGTTCTTCACCCCCGGCCCGATCAAGGGCAAGAAGATCACCGTGGAGGCCTGCGTGCATCACCTCTACATGGACGACCGCGACTACGCCGCCCTCGGCGCGCTGATCAAGTGCAATCCCGCCATCAAGACCCCGGAAGACCGCCGCGCCCTGGTCCGCGCCGTGATGGAAGACCGCATCGACATCGTCGCCACCGACCACGCCCCGCACACCGCCGAGGAAAAGGCCAACAAGTACTTCAAGGCGCCCTCGGGCCTGCCGCTGGTGCAGCACTCCCTGCTGATGCTGATCGACCTGGTCAAGCGCGGCGAGATGAACATGCGCACCGTCGTGCAGAAGACCAGCCACGCCGTCGCCGACCGCTTCGGCATCCCGGACCGCGGCTACATCCGCGAGGGCTACTGGGCCGACCTGGTGCTGGTGGATCCGCATGGCAGCACCACCGCGCGCAAGCAGGACATCCTCTACAAGTGCGGCTGGTCGCCGGTGGAAGGCCGCACCTTCCCCGCCAGCATCCTCACCACCTGGGTCAACGGCAACATCGTCTACCAAGACGGCCAGGTCGTCGGCGGGCCGCGCGGCCAGCGCATGAACTTCGTCTGAGCCCCGCCGAGACCGCCGCATGCCCGTCGCCGCCGAACCCTGCCCCTGGTGCCTGTCCACCCCGCAGTACCGCGAGTACCACGATCGCGAATGGGGGGTGCCGGTCCATGACGACCGCGTGCTGTTCGAGTTCCTGATCCTGGAGGGCGCCCAGGCCGGCCTGTCCTGGCGCACCATCCTCGAGCGCCGCGACGGCTACCGCAAGGCCTTCGCCGACTTCGACCCGCAGAAGGTCGCGCGCTACACCGACGCCAAGCTGGAAAAGCTGCTGCTGGACCCCGGCATCATCCGCAACCGCCTCAAGGTCTGGTCCGCCCGCAGCAACGCCCAGGCCTTCCTGGCTGTACAGAAGGAATTCGGCAGCTTCGCGAAGTACCAGTGGAGCTTCGTCGGCGGCAAGCCCATCGTGAACCAGCGCAAGACCATCAAGGACGTGCCGGCCCGCACCGAGGTTTCCGACGCCTACAGCAAGGACCTGCAGAAGCGCGGCTTCAAGTTCGTGGGCACTACCATCATCTATGCCCACATGCAGGCCACCGGCATGGTCAACGACCATCTCGTGAGCTGCCCGCGCCACAAGCAGGTCGGGCGCTAGAAAGCGCCTTTTTTAGTGGAAACAGCTTCAGCCGCGATCTTTTTAAGCTTGAAGATCGCGGCTGAAGCCGCTCCCACATCCATCGTTACACCGTCAGGTGATGCTTCACCAGGTCATCGCTGAGCGCCGGGATCGCCCCCTGCGCCACCACCCGCCCCTTGTCCAGGATGCGGAACTCGCTGGCCACGCGGCGCGCGAAAGGCAGCTTCTGCTCCACCAGCAGCACCGTCAGCCCGGTGTCCTGGTTCAGGCGCAGGATCAGGTCGCCGATCTCCTGCACGATGTTCGGCTGGATGCCCTCGCAGGGCTCGTCCAGGATCAGCAGGCGCGGGTCGTAGATCAGCGCGCGGCCGATCGCCAGCTGCTGCTGCTGGCCGCCGGACAGGTCGCCGCCACGACGCCGGGCCATCTGCTTGAGCACCGGGAAGGTGGCATAGACCTTCTCCAGCGCCTCGGCCTGGCCGCTCTTGCGCACGTACAGCCCCAGCCGCAGGTTCTCCTCCACCGTGAGCTGCGGGAAGATTTCGCGTCCCTGCGGCACGTAGCCGATCCCCATGCCGGCGCGGCGGTCGGCCGCCACGCGGCGGATGTCCTTGCCCTCGTAGAGGATCTCGCCGCTGGCCACCGGCAGCAGGCCCATCACTGCGCGCAGCAGCGTGGTCTTGCCCATGCCGTTGCGGCCCATCAGGCAGGTCACCGAACCGGTCGCCACCTCCAGGTCCACGTCCCAGAGCGTATGGCTGCCGCCATAGAACTGGTTGACGCCCTTGACGCTCAGCATCGCGGTTCTCCCAGGTAGACCTCGACCACCTTCGGGTCGTTCTGCACCTCGTCGATCGTCCCTTCTGCCAGCACACTGCCCTCGTGCAGCACCGTCACCTGCCGCGCGATGGAGCGCACGAAATCCATATCGTGCTCCACCACCACCACCGAATGCTTGCCCGCCAGCGACAGCAGCAGCTCCGCGGTGCGCTCGGTCTCCTGCGGCGTCATGCCGGCCACCGGCTCGTCCACCAGCAGCAGCTGCGGCTCCTGCATCAGCAGCATGCCGATCTCCAGCCACTGCTTCTGGCCGTGCGACAACACGCCGGCCAGCGCGCCGCGGTGCTCCTTCAGGCCGATGGTCTCCAGCACCTCGTCGATCCGCAGCAGCTGCGCCGGGCTGAGCTTGGCGAACAGCATCTTCCACACCGACTTGTCGCCGGCCATGGCCAGCTCCAGATTCTCGAACACCGTGTGCTGCTCGAACACCGTCGGCTTCTGGAACTTGCGGCCGATGCCGGCCTGCGCGATCTGCGGCTCGCTCATGCCCAGCAGGTCGATGGTCTGGCCGAACCAGGCCGTGCCGCTGTCCGGCCGGGTCTTGCCGGTGATCACGTCCATCATCGTGGTCTTGCCGGCGCCGTTGGGTCCGATGATGCAACGCAGCTCGCCGGCCTCCACGTACAGCGTCAGCTTGTTCAGCGCACGGAAGCCGTCGAAGCTGACCGTGATGTCCTCCAGGTACAGCACCGTGTTGTGGCTGAGGTCCAGCCCCGGCGGATTGTGCCGCTCGAACACGTCGCCGCTGCGCGGCGGCGGCCTCAGGCGTGCCGGTATCAGGCGGGAGAAGGCGTGCGGGACGTTCATGCGGCACCCCGGCGCAGCTTCAGCTTTGCGAACAGCCCCACCAGCCCTTGCGGCAGGAACAACGTCACCACCACGAATAGCGTGCCGAGGGCATAGAGCCAGATATCGGGCAGCACCGTGGTGAACCAGGTCTTGGCGTAATTCACCACCACCGCACCCAGCACCGCGCCGTAGAGCGTGCCGCGCCCGCCCACCGCCACCCAGATCACCACCTCGATCGAATTGATCGGGTTGAACTCGCCGGGGTTGATGATGCCCACCTGCGGCACGTACAGCGCGCCCGCCACGCCGGCCAGCATCGCCGAGAACACGAACAGCCAGAGCTTGTAGGACTCCACCCGGTAGCCGATGAAGCGCGTGCGGCTCTCGGCATCGCGCACCGCCTGCACCACGCGGCCCAGGCGCGAGCGGGTGATCATGCGGCCGGCGGCAAAGGCCAGGCCCAGGGCCAGGGCTGTGGCCAGGAACAGGGCCATGCGCGTGCCCGGCGCCTTCAGGTCGAAGCCGAGGATCTCCTTGAAATCGGTCAGGCCGTTGTTGCCGCCAAAGCCCATCTCGTTGCGGAAGAAGGCCAGCAGCAGCGCATAGGTCAGCGCCTGCGTGATGATCGACAGGTACACGCCGGTGACGCGCGAGCGGAAGGCCAGCCAGCCGAACACATAGGCCAGCAGGCCCGGTGCCAGCAGCACCATGATCGCCGCGAACCAGAACATGTCGAAGCCCTGCCAGTACCAGGGCAGCTCGCTCCAGTTCAGGAATACCATGAAATCCGGCATCTCGGCATTGCCGTAGACGCCGCGCGTGCCGATCTGGCGCATCAGGTACATGCCCATGGCATAGCCGCCCAGCGCGAAGAAGGCCGCATGCCCCAGGCTGAGGATGCCGCAGTAGCCCCAGATCAGGTCCACCGCCACCGCCAGGATCGCGTAGGACATGTACTTGCCGACCAGGGTCACCGTGTAGGTCGACATGTGCAGGGCCGAGCCCTCCGGCACCGCCAGGTTCAGCAGCGGCACCAGCACCGCGGTAGCCAGCAGCACGGCGTAGAAGCCGAAGGCGCCGCGCTCATTGCGCCAGGCCAGCAATCGTTCCATGAAAGTCATCAGTGGCCCTCCGCCGCGCGGCCCTTTTGTGGGAACAGGCCCTGCTTGCGACGCTGGATGAACAGGATGATGAACACCAGCACCAGGATCTTGGCCATCACCGCGCCGGCCCAGGGTTCCAGCAGCTTGTTGGTGACGCCCAGCGCCATGCCGCCGATCAGCGTGCCCCAGAGATTGCCCACGCCACCGAACACCACCACCATGAAGGAGTCGATGATGTAGGCCTGCCCCAGGTTGGGGCCGACGTTGGTCAGCTGCGACAGCGCCACGCCGGCGATGCCGGCAATGCCCGAGCCCAGGCCGAAGGTCATCGCATCCACCCGCGAGGTGGCGATACCCATGGCCGTGGCCATGCGGCGGTTCTGCGACACCGCCCGCACCTTCAGGCCCAGCGAGGTCTTGTTCAGCGTCAGCCACAGCGCGGCGAACACGATCAGCATGAACAGCACGATGTAGAGACGGATCCAGGTGACCGACAGCAGGTCGTTGAACTGCAGGGAGCCGCTGAGGAAGCCCGGCGTCTGCACCGAGCGGTTCAGCGGCGAGAACACCGAGCGCACCAGCTGCTGCAGCACCAGCGACAGGCCGAAGGTCGCCAGCAGGGTTTCCAGCGGGCGCCCGTAGAGATGCCGCACGATGCCACGCTCGATCGCCACGCCCACCAGCCCGGAGACGATGAAGGCCGCGGGGATCGACAGCAGCAGCGCCAGGCCGATGTGGTTGGGCAGCAGCAGCTGCATGACGTAGGCGGTATAGGCGCCGAGCATGATCAGCTCGCCATGCGCCATGTTGATCACGCCCATCACGCCGAAGGTGATGGCCAGGCCGATGGCCGCCAGCACCAGCACCGAGCCCAGGCTCAGCCCGAAGAACAGGGTTTCCACGCCCTGGTAGAAGCTGCGCCAGGATTCGATGCTGCGCACCGCCGCTCCGGCCGCGTTACGCACTGCCGCATCCGCGTCGGCCTCGTCGCCGGACGCCATCTGCGACAGGCGGTTATAGACCTCGGCGCTGCGATCACCGTCCAGGCTGGCGATGGCCGCCAGGCGCTGCGCCGGCTCGCCGGCCTGCAGCCCGGCCAGCGCCAGCGCCAGCTCGATCTCATGCTTCACCGCCGCTTCGGTCTCCTGCGGCAGGCGTGCCTGCAGCGCCGCCACCGCGGATTCGTCCAGCTCACGGCGCATCTCGCGCACCGCCTGGATGCGTGCCGAGGCCGCCGGGCTGGCCAGCGCGAACTGCGCCAGCACGCCCTTGAGCGCCTTGCGCAGCCGGTTGTTGGTGCCGATCTTCTCCAGGTCATCGGCCTCGACCTTGCCCGCACTGCCGCTGGCGGGGTCGACGTAGCCACCCTCGCCCTCCAGCCAGACATGGCCGGAGGCATCGGCGTGGAGCTTGCCGTCCAGCCAGCCCTGCAGCAGCGCCTGGGCCTGCGGATGACCGCTACGGGCGATCTGCCCCGCCAGTACTTCCTTTTCCATGTAGGAGGCCGTCGGCAATGACGCCACGGCCGTATCGAATTCGTTTCCAGCGGGAGCCTGCGCCCAAGCGGCGGCGCCCCCCAGCCAGAGCATAAAAAGCAGCAGCGGCTGGCACAGAAGTGCGAAGCGACCTCGGTACCGCCGCTGCTGATTCCTTCGGAGCTGCATGTTCGTTTCCACATTAGGACCTGCGGCCATTCCCCCGTCGCTGCGGCGGGAAATGGATGGCAAGCCCTAGAAAGGGGTCGGGAAAGCCGGCTCCCGTCACCGGGAGCCGGCCTCCGCGTCAGGGCCTCAGTAGTTCTGGCCCGAGCACTTCTTGGTCTTGGTGTTGTAGTTGCCGCACTTGAGCTTCACCCAATCGGCTTCCACGTCCTTGCTGCCCGGCAGGTAGTCGGACCAGGCATCGCCCGCCACCTCACCCTTGGTCTGCCAGACGATGTCGAACTGGCCGTCCTCGCGGATCTCGCCGATGTACACCGGCTTGGTCAGGTGGTGGTTCGGCAGCATCTGGGCGGTGCCGCCGGTCAGGTTGGGCACTTCCAGGCCGATGATGGCGTCGCTGACCTTGGCCACATCGGTGCTCTTGGCCTTCTCCACCGCCTTGACCCAGAGCTTGAAGCCGATCACGGTCGCTTCCATCGGGTCGTTGAAGGTGCGATCCGGCTTCTTGATGAACTTCTGCCAGGTGGCGATCTCGGCCTTGTTGGCCTTGGTGTTGATGCTCTGGAAGTAGTTCCAGGCGGCCAAGTGGCCGACCAGCGGCTTGGTGTCGAGGCCCGCCAGCTCCTCCTCACCCACCGAGAAGGCCACCACCGGGATGTCTTCGGCCGAGATCTTCTGGTTGCCCAGCTCCTTGTAGAACGGCACGTTGGCGTCGCCGTTGATGGTCGAGACCACCGCCGTCTTCTTGCCGGTCGAGCCGAACTTCTTGATGTCCGCCACGATCGACTGCCAGTCGGAGTGACCGAAGGGCGTGTAGTTGATCAGGATGTCTTCCTGCTTCACGCCCTTGCTCTTGAGGTAGGCCTCGAGGATCTTGTTCGTGGTGCGCGGGTAGACGTAGTCGGTGCCGGCCAGCACCCAGCGCTTCACGCCGAGGTCCTTCATCAGGTAGTCCACCGCCGGGATGGCCTGCTGGTTGGGCGAGGCGCCGGTGTAGAACACGTTCTTGGAAGACTCTTCACCCTCGTACTGCACCGGGTAGAACAGCAGGCCGTTGTTCTTCTCGAACACCGGCAGTACCGACTTGCGCGACACCGAGGTCCAGCAGCCGAACACCACGTCGACCTTGTCCTTGACCAGCAGCTGCTCGGCCTTCTCGGCGAACAGCGGCCAGTTGGAGGCCGGGTCCACGACCACGGCCTCGAGCTTCTTGCCCATGACGCCGCCCTTCTTGTTCTGCTCCTCGATCAGCATCAGGACGGTGTCCTTCAGCGTGGTCTCGGAGATCGCCATGGTGCCGGACAGCGAATGCAGCACGCCGACCTTGATGGTGTCGGCGGCCTGGGCCGCGAAGCTGGCGACGCCGAGCGCGGCGGCCGTCAGGATGAATTTGAGTTTCATGAAAGAGACTCCATTTCTGGTATGGGGTTGGCTACGCCAGCCGCTCAGGGCTAGCGCAGCGTGATGACGCCGGGGAGGCCGGATCAGAACGTGAACAGGGCTTCGAGCGCGAAAGCATCCGAATCGCCGTTGGTGTCGGAGCTGTCCTTGCGGTACTCGAGCACCAGCAGCAGGTTGTCGCCGACCTTGTAGCTGGGCGACAGGGTGATGGCGCTGCCGTCGTCGACCGTGCCGCCGGCGGCGTTCTTGATCTCGAAGTCGTGGTATCGCAGCGTGATGCCGTAGGGGCCCTGGGCGTAGTTGGCCATCAGCAGGTAGCCATCGCCGTCGCCATTGACGACCGCGCTGGTATCACCGTACTCCACCGTGTTGTACTCACCCGCGAAGGTGAAGCCCGAGACCGCGTAGGACACCCAGGCGTTGATGATGTCGGTGTCGGTGTCCTTGTCGATGATGTAGAACGCCTTCGCGGTCAGCCCCTCGACGGGCATCACGGCCACGCCGAACTCGTATCCCATCTTGTCGTCGACGCCGTCGACGCTATTGCGGTCGTTCGGATTGAAGGCGCTGGCGACGACGGAGCCCATCACGGCGAACTTGCCGCCGTTGTAGTAGGCCGACAAGCCGTTCTGGTAGTAGCCATAGAAATACTTGGCATAGCCGGTGCCGCTGTACTGGTACAGGCCGGTGGGCTCTTCGGTTTCCCAGCCGCTGTAGCTCAGGAAGCGGCCGGCCTTCATGCTGAACTGCTCGGTGAAGGCCTTGGTGATGAAAGCCTGCTCGACGAAGGTCTCGTCGTCACTGCCGTCGAAACCCTCGCCGTACTCGATGTCCACCTGCGCGGAGACGCCGTCCGAACCGGCATACTTGAAGTCGATCTCGAACTGGTCGATGCCGACGCTCTCCGTGCTGGAGCCGACATCCGGGCTGACGGACGAATACGACATGTCCAGAAAGCCGGAGATGCTGATGCCCTTGCCCAACTCGATCTCGGCATGTGCCACGGGAATGGCGCCCATCGCGCCAGCGGCCATCAGCGCCGATGCCCAGCGCGTGAGCTTGCCGATCCTGTTCATGCGCTGCGTCCCCATTTCCTTCTTACTCACGTTCCATCTCCCTGTGTGTGCATCCGTCAATGGGCTCGAGCCCGAGAAATTCCGACGGAGGGGGCAGGCATTGGCCGGGTATCGGCATCCTTCTTGCTTCGCCGACCCCGCGCCCCCCTGTTGGCGGCCCCTCTCCCTCTGCCAGAACAGGCTAGGCGGCGGGTCGGAAGGCCGGTATGGGGTAATTGGCGTAAGGGGGTGGGGTATTTGACGTAGATGCAAAGCCCAGACGCCCCGGCATCATTCGATCGTGCGTGGAGAGGACAAGCAGAAAGATGGGCCAGGCGGACTCGAGGACAGGCAGCGGCAACGCCGCGGCAGGCCATAGGGCCCTGCCGTGACCGTCACCCTGCAGCCGCCAGCGGCGGCGCCCGCGCGCAGCCGCCAGCGCATCGTTCGCGAGCGCCGGCAGTACAACAAATGGGTGGGTAGCCAGACGCTGGAGGACTACGCGCTACGCTACACCGCCGAGAAGGCACGCAAATACTCCTCGTTCCGCGTCGCCAACACCGCCTTCGGCGCCATCTCCTTCCTGGCCTGCGAGGCCATCGGCGCCACCCTGACCCTGGCCTATGGCTTCGCCAACGCCGCTACCGCCATCGCCCTGGTCTGCGCACTGATGTTCTTCATCGGCCTGCCCATCGCCCGCTACGCCGCCCGCTTCGGCCTCGACATCGACCTGCTGAGCCGCGGCGCCGGCTTCGGCTACATGGGCTCCACGATCACCTCGCTGATCTACGCCTCGTTCACCTTCCTGCTGCTGGCGATCGAGGCCAGCATCATGTCCGGCGCCCTGCACCTGCTGTTCAACATTCCCCTGTGGCTGGGCCACATCGTCAGCGCCCTGCTGGTGATCCCCATCGCCATCTACGGCATCCGCATGATCAGCCGCGTGCAGCTGGCCACCCAGCCGGTCTGGCTGATCCTGCAGTTCGCGCCCTTCGTGTTCCTGCTGCTGTCCGGCAGCCAGCAGATGGCGGGCTGGACCCATTTCCCTGGCCGCCAGGGCGCCGCCGACGGCAGCCTCGATCCCATGTACCTGGCGATCTGCGCCTCCACCCTGCTGTCCCTGCTGCCACAGATCGGCGAACAGGCGGACTACCTGCGCTTCCTGCCGGACAGCCAGAAGATCGGGCGCTGGCGCTGGTGGACCGCGCTGCTCACTACCGGGCCGGGCTGGGTCCTGATGGGCGGCATCAAGCTGATGGCCGGCTCCTTCCTGGCCTACTTCGCGCTGAACCATGGGCTCAGCGAGTCCAGCGCGGCGGAGCCGGCGGAGATGTTCTTCGTCGTGTTCCGCGAAATGATCGGCTCGCCCCTCATCGCCCTGGTACTGACCGGCGTCTTCGTCATCACCTGCCAGCTCAAGATCAACGTCACCAATGCCTACGCCGGCTCCATCGCCTGGTCCAACTTCTTCTCGCGCCTGACCCACGCGCATCCGGGCCGCGTGGTCTGGCTGGTGTTCAACGTGCTGCTGGCCCTGCTGCTGATGCAGGTCGGCATCCTGCGCGTCATCGAGACCGTGCTGGTGCTGTACGCCAACTTCGCCGTGGCCTGGATCGGCGCCCTGACCGCCGACCTGGTCGTCAACAAGCGCCTGGGCCTGAGCCCCGCTGGCATCGAGTTCAAGCGTGCCCACCTGTACGACATCAACCCGGTCGGTGTCGGCGCCATGGCCGCCTCGATCATCGTCTCGACCACCGCCTTCGTCGGGGCGCTGGGCCCCATGGCCCAGGCGCTCTCCCCCTTCGTGGGCCTGTTCGTGGCCTTCGCGATGGCGCCGCTGATCGCCTGGCTGACCCGTGGGCGCTACTACATCGCGCGCAGCCCGGACGGCCTCCCCACGCGCGCCGAGCAGTTCTGTTCCATCTGCGAGAACAGCTTCGAGCGCAACGACATGGCCATGTGCCCGGCCTACAACGGCCCGATCTGCTCGCTGTGCTGCACCCTGGACGCCCGCTGCCACGACGTCTGCAAGACCAACAGCCGCTTCAACGAGCAGGTCACCCAGTTGCTGTCGCGCTTCCTGCCGCAGCGCTGGCTCAGCGGCAAGTACGGCGGCACAGGGCAGTTCGTCGGCACCTTCCTGCTGTTCAACCTGGTGGTCGGCTCGCTACTGGGCTTCATCTACCTGCAGTACGTCGCCGCCTCGCCCGCAGAGGCCGAGGTGGTCGGCCACGCCCTGATGATCGTGTTCTTCACGCTGCTGGTGGTCACCGGCGTATCAGCCTGGCTGCTGGTGTTGGCCCAGCACAGCCGCCAGGCCGCCGAACAGGAAACCCAGCACCAGACCACGATGCTGATGGACGAGATCGAGGCGCACGAGAAGACCGACGCGGCCCTGCAGAAGGCCAAGGAGCTCGCCGAGAGCGCCAACGAGGCCAAGAGCCGCTACATCGTCGGCATGAGCCACGAGATCCGCTCGCCGCTCAACGCCATCCTCGGCTATGCGCAGTTGCTGGAGCGCGGCACCGCCCGGCCGGAGAACGCGATCCAGGTCATCCGCCGCAGCGCCGGGCACCTGTCCAACCTGGTCGACGGCCTGCTCGACATCTCCAAGATCGAAAGCGGCATCCTGCGCCTGAGCCGCGACAAGGTGCCCTTTGCCGAATTCCTCGACCAGATGGCCGACATGTTCCGCATGCAGGCCGCGGCCAAGGGCATCGAGTTCCGCTACACGCGGCCGCAACAGTTGCCCGCCGCGGTCAACGCCGACCAGAAGCGCCTGCGCCAGATCCTGATCAACCTGCTGTCCAACGCCATCAAGTACACCCGCGACGGGCACGTCGGTCTGACCGTGCGCTACCCCTCCAGCCAGGTCGCCGAATTCGAGGTCAGCGACAGCGGCATCGGCATCCGGCCGGAGGACCTGGACAGCATCTTCAAGCCCTTCGAGCGCGGCGGCATGCCCGGCATCGAGGCCGTGCCCGGTGTCGGCCTGGGCCTGACCATCACCAAGGTCCTGGTGCAGATCATGGGCGGCGAGATCGCCGTGCGCAGCACGCCCGGCCAGGGCAGCCTGTTCTCGGTGCGCCTGTACCTGTCGCAGGCCGCCGCCGGCAGCGTCAGCACCGAGCGGCGCCGCATCGTCGGCTACCTCGGCCCGCGCGTGACCGTGCTGATGGCCGACGACGATCCCGCCCATCGCGGGCTCATGGAAGGCATCCTGCGCCCGCTGGGCATCAACCTGTTCGCCGCCAGCGACGGCCTCGGCGGGCTGGAACTGGCCAGCGAATGCAATCCGCACCTGGTCATGCTCGACATCGCCATGCCCGGCATGAACGGCTGGCAGGTCGCCGAAACCCTGCGGGCGCTGGAAGCGCCGCAACCGAAGATCATGATGGTCTCGGCCAATGCCCATGACTACAGCCCGGGTGGCGACGGCAACGCCGTGCACGACGCCTTCCTGATCAAGCCGATCGACGTCGACAGCGTACTGGAGCGCATCGGCACGCTGCTGGGCCTGCGCTGGGTCTACGAGGGCGAGGAGCCGGAGCGTGAACCGCTGATGGCCCTGGCCGCCAACGAACGCCCACCCCAGTCGGCCCGCCAGTTCGTGGACGAACTCGTGCGCCTCGGCCGCATCGGCCACGTGCGCGGCATCGAGGCCAAGCTGCGCGAGATGCAGGCCCAGGTGCCGGAGAGCGAGGCCTTCGCGCAGCGTCTGCTGAGCCTGGTCGCCGGCTTCGACATGAAGGGCTATGCCCACCTGCTCGACAGCGTGCGCGAAGAGGTGGCCCGCGATGCATGACACGGCCACCAAGCGGCGCGACATCGTCCTGGTGGTGGACGACACGCCGGGCAACCTGAGCTTCCTCACCGACACGCTCGACCAGGTCGGCGTCACCGTGCTGGTCGCCACCGACGGCATGAGTGCGCTGGCGCTGGTGGACCAGATCACCCCCGACCTGATCCTGATGGACGCCATGATGCCGGGCATCGACGGCTTCGAAACCTGCCGCCGCCTCAAGCAGGACAAGCAGCTGGCACACGTGCCGGTGATCTTCATGACCGGCCTCTCGGAGAGCTGGCATGTGGTCAAGGGCCTGGAGGTCGGCGGCGTCGACTACGTCACCAAGCCCATCGTCGTCGACGAACTGCTGGCACGCATCCGCGTGCACCTGGCCAATGCGCGTCTGGCCCACGGCACCCGCGCCGCCCTGGATGCCACCGGCCGCTTCCTGCTATCCACCGACCAGCAGGGCGAGCTGCAGTGGTGTACGCCGCGCGCCGCGCAACTGCTGTCCGAGCTGTTCTCCAGCAGCGAAGGCCACGGCCTGCCGCCGTCGGTCGCCGAGCGCCTGCGCCAGTTGCGCCAGCAGGGCGCCGACGCACAGGACAGCGCCTTCGTCGAGGCCGAGGGCCGCCGCCTGGAGTTCTCCTACATCGGCACCACCGGTCCCTCGGAGTTCCTGTTCCGCCTCGCCGACGTCAGCCCCGGCCGCGAGGAACGGACGCTGCAGGACGCCCTGTCCCTCACCGCCCGCGAGGCCGACGTGCTGGTGTGGATCAGCCGTGGCAAGGCCAACCGCGAGATCAGCGAGATCCTCGGCATCAGCCACCGCACGGTGAACAAGCACCTCGAAACGGTCTTCGAGAAGCTCGGCGTCGAGAACCGCGCGGCCGCGGCCGCCAGAGCCGTACGCATCCTCAATCAATAGCCCCTCATAGCCCCATGGAGCCCCGCCTCGTGAACCCCCTTCCTCCATCGCTGCGCCGGATCGCCCTGCTCGCGCTGCTGTGCGTCCCGGTGATCGCCCAGGCCCACCCCGGCCACGCCGGCTTCGCCCTGCGCGACGGCTTCCTGCATCCCTGGCTCGGGCTCGACCACCTGCTGGCGATGTTGGCTGTCGGCCTGTGGGCCCGCCAGCTGCAGGGCAGCCCTGCCGGCGCGAGCGCGCCACGCTCATGGGCCTCGCTGCTGACGCTTCCAGCCCTGTTCGTGCTCGCGGTCGCGGTGGGCGCCACGGCCGGCGAGCGCATCGGCGGCAGCGGGCTGGTGGAAAGCCTGATCGCCGCCTCGCTGATCGCGCTGGGCGCCCTGCTCGCGGCAGCCCGCAGGCTGCCCCTCGGCGTGAGCGTCAGCCTGGTCCTGGCGATGGGCCTGGCCCATGGCTGGGCCCACGGCGCCGAGATTCCGGCCGATGCGCCGCGGCTGGCCTTCTTCGCCGGCTTCCTGTCGGCCACCGCGCTGCTGCATCTCTGCGGCATCGCCCTGGCGAGCCTGGCCATCCACCGGGGCGCCGCCCTGGGCCTGCGCGCCAGTGGCATCGGCCTGGCCGCGGTCGGCTGCGGCCTGCTGGCCGGAATCTGAACCTCGCGAGCCCTGATGCCATGACGAGCACCGCGACAAGCCCGGTAGTGGTCGTAGGGAGGCCGTACGCGCAGCGCCGTGCCTGGCACGCACGCATCCGCATGCAGGTCGACTCCCAGGATGGCCGCAGCCGCCTGCGCGACTGCGAGCACGCCGGCCCGCTGCGGATCCAGAAGGTCCTCTATCCGCAGGGCGGCCAGCTTGCGCAGTTGCTGCTGCTGCATCCTCCGGGCGGCATCGCCGGCGGCGACCAGCTCTCCATCCAGCTCAGTGTCGAGCCCGGGGCGCATGCCCTGCTGACCACCCCCGGCGCGGGCAAGTGGTACAAGTCCGGCGGCGACATCGCGCGCCAGGACGTCGTCCTGCAGGTCGCCGCGGGCGCCGCGCTCGAGTGGCTGCCGCAGGAAGCCATCGTCTTCGACCAGGCCGTCGCCGAACAGACCCTGACGGTGGACTGCAGCGGCAACGCACGCTGCTGCGGCTGGGATATCGTCGTGCTGGGCCGGCAGGCCCGCAACGAGCGCTTCATGGCCGGCCGCTGGTCGCAGCGCATCGAGATCCGCCGCGATGGCCGGCCGCTGTGGCTGGAGCGCAGCCGCATCGCAGGCGACGACGAACTGCTGCGCTCCGTCGTCGGCTGGAACGGCCACCACGTCAGCGGCCTGCTGTGGGCCACGGGCTTCACGCCGGACGAATCGCTGATCGACCAGTGCCGCGCCGCGGTCGCACAGGACGGCGTGATCGCCGGCGTCACCTCCCTGCCCGACGGCCCCCTGCTGGTCCGCGTCCTGGGCAGCAGCGCGGAGCAGGTGCGCGAGGCCCTGACCCGGACCTGGTCCCTGCTGCGGCCATCCCTGCTCGGCGTCGCCGCGCAAACGCCAAGAATCTGGAGCACCTGATGGAACTGACCCCACGCGAGAAGGACAAGCTGCTGATCTTCACCGCCGCCCTGCTGGCCGAGCGCCGCCGCGCCCGTGGCCTCAAGCTCAACTACCCGGAAGCCGTGGCCCTGATCTCCGCCGACATCATGGAGGGCGCGCGTGACGGCCGCAGCGTCGCCGAACTGATGCGCCACGGTCGCAGCCTGCTCAAGCGCGAGGACGTGATGGACGGGGTCGCCGAGATGATCCCGGACATCCAGATCGAAGCGACCTTCCCGGACGGCACCAAGCTGGTGACGATCCACGACCCCATCGTCTGAGAATAGGGCCTGTTAACGCTATGAATATCGCTGCGATGCCACCAGATTTGCCGCCAGGCAAGGCGCGAGGAGGACGTTGGGTGGGCCCCAATAACCGACGAGTAACACAGCATGGCGGCAAATATGGTGGCACCCGGAGGGCGGGACCGTTTTGGCGCAGGGCGTCGTCCCGCCCCGCTGATGTACTTCGAGTACACGGCGCGTGCCGGGACATAGCCCTGCGCCAAAACGGTCTCCGTCGCAGCGATATTCATAGCGTTAACAGGCCCTAGCCCATGATTCCCGGAGAACTGCTGGCATCCGAAGGCGACATCGAACTCAACGTCGGTCGTCCCACCCTTCGCCTCATGGTGATCAACACCGGCGACCGCCCCGTGCAGGTCGGGTCGCACTACCACTTCCACGAAACCAACGACGCGCTGGAGTTCGACCGCGCCGCCGCCCGCGGCTTCCGCCTCAACATCGCGGCCGGCACGGCGGTGCGCTTCGAGCCCGGCCAGGGACGCACGGTCGAGCTGGTGGCATTGGCCGGCGACCGCATCGTTCATGGCTTCAACGCCCGCGTGTCGGGGCCTCTCGACGTACCCCAGGGGAGCAACTGACCATGGCACTGAGGATTTCCCGCCAGGCCTACGCCGAGATGTTCGGTCCCACCGTCGGCGATCGCATCCGCCTGGCCGACACCGCCCTGATCGCCGAGGTCGAGAAGGACTTCACGGTCTATGGCGAGGAGGTCAAGTTCGGCGGCGGCAAGGTGATCCGCGACGGCATGGGCCAGTCGCAGCGCCTGAGCGCCGACTGCATGGACACCGTCATCACCAACGCCCTGATCATCGACCACTGGGGCATCGTCAAGGCCGACATCGGCATCAAGAACGCGCGCATCCAGCGCATCGGCAAGGCCGGCAACCCGGACATCCAGCCGGGCGTGAACATCGTCATCGGCCCCGGCACCGAGATCATCGCCGGCGAAGGCATGATCGTGACCGCCGGCGGCATCGACAGCCACATCCACTTCATCTGCCCGCAGCAGATCGACGAGGCCCTGAACTCCGGCGTCACCACCATGATCGGCGGCGGCACCGGCCCGGCCACCGGTACCTTCGCCACCACCGTCACCCCTGGCCCCTGGCACATCGAGCGCATGCTGCAGGCGGCCGAGGCCTATCCGATGAACCTGGGCTTCCTGGGCAAGGGCAACGCCAGCCTGCCCGCCGCCCTGCACGAGCAGATCGCCGCCGGCGTCATCGGCCTGAAGCTGCACGAGGACTGGGGCACCACGCCGGCCGCCATCGACTGCTGCCTGGGCGTCGCGGACGAAACCGACACCCAGGTCGCCATCCATACCGACACGCTCAACGAGTCCGGCTTCGTCGAGGCCACCGTCGCCGCCTTCCGCGGCCGCACCATCCACACCTACCACACCGAAGGTGCGGGCGGCGGCCATGCGCCAGACATCATCAAGGTCAGCGGCCTGCCCAACGTGCTGCCCTCGTCCACCAACCCGACACGGCCCTACACCGTCAACACGCTCGACGAGCACCTGGACATGCTGATGGTCTGCCATCACCTCGACGCGTCGATCGCCGAGGACGTGGCGTTTGCCGAATCGCGCATCCGCAAGGAGACCATCGCCGCCGAGGACATCCTGCACGACCTGGGCGCCTTCTCGATGATCTCCTCCGACTCCCAGGCAATGGGCCGCGTCGGCGAGGTCGTGATCCGTACCTGGCAGACCGCGCACAAGATGAAGCAGCAGCGCGGCGCCCTGGCCGGCGACAGCGCGCGCAACGACAATGCCCGCATCAAGCGCTACATCGCCAAGTACACCATCAACCCGGCCCTGACCCACGGCATCGCCCACGAGGTCGGCTCCGTCGAAGCCGGCAAGTGGGCCGACCTGGTGCTGTGGAAGCCGGCCTTCTTCGGCGTCAAGCCCTTCCTGATCATCAAGGGCGGCATGATCGTCAGCGCCGCGATGGGCGATCCCAATGCCTCCATCCCCACGCCGCAGCCGGTGCACTACCGTCCGATGTTCGGCGCCCACGGCAGCGCCGTGCTGCACAACTCCCTGACTTTCGTCTCGCAGGCCTCGCTGGCCGCCGGCATCGGCGAGCGCTACGGCCTGAAGAAGCCGCTGGCGGCGGTGCGCGGCTGCCGCTCGGTGGCCAAGGCCGACATGATCCACAACAGCTGGCAGCCGGACATCTCCGTCGATCCGGAGACCTACGAGGTCATCGCCGACGGCCAGTCGCTGTACTGCGAGCCGGCCACCGAGCTGCCCATGGCCCAGCGCTACTTCCTGTTCTGAACATGGGCAGCCTGCTGAAGATCGTCGAACGCCTGCCGCCGCCCGGTGCATCGGAGCTGCGCGAGATCGTGCTGAGCTATGCCGAGCGCGCACGCAGCCGCCTGCGCGCCGTGCTGGAGGACGGCACCGAGGTCGGCCTGTTCCTGCCGCGCGGCACCCAGTTGCGCGGCGGCGACGGCCTGCGCACCGAAACCGGCGAAGTGATCCGGGTCCGCTCCGCGGTGGAGCCGCTGTACCGCGTTACCGCGCCGCCGGACGCGCCCGATCCGGCCTTCGCCCTGCTGCGCGCCGCCTACCACCTCGGCAACCGCCACGTGCCGCTGGCGCTGGCGCCGGGCGAACTGCTGCTGGAACCCGACCCGGTGCTGCGCGACATGCTGGCCGGACTGGGCATGCTCGTCAGCGAATGCCTGACCGCCTTCGAGCCCGAGGCCGGCGCCTACGGCGGTGGCCATCGCCATGACCACGACGACCATGCCGGCTCGATCGGCGAACTGCTGTCGCAGCAGGCCCACGCGCAAAAAGCGGTCGACATGGCGGCCCTGCAGTTCCACCGGTGAACGGCCCGCCATGCCACCGCCTGGAGATCGCGGAGCCGGCATCGGCCGGCACCGACACGCTGCATGCCATGGGCGCGCTGCTGCAGCTCAGCAGTCCCGCTTTGCCGGTCGGCGCCTACAGCTATTCGCAGGCACTGGAATCGGCCATCGACAAGGGTATCGTCAGCGACGCCGCCACCGCGCAAACCTGGATCGGCGAGTCGCTGAGCCTGGTGCTGGGCCGCTACGAGGCTCCGGTCTGGTGCCGCCTGCGCGCCGCCTGGGACCTGCAGGACCTCGCCGGCTTCTCCGCCTGGAACGTCGAATTCATCGCCAGCCGCGAGACGCGCGAGCTGCGGGCCGAAACCCTGCAGATGGGCTACTCCCTGCGCCAGTTGCTGCTGGCCACCGACAACAGGGAAATCCCCTCCGGCGAGCTGTGCTTCCCCGCGGCGCACGCCTGCGCCAGCGCCCTCTGGGGCGTCTCGCCGGCTCTGGCCCTGTACGGCTACCTGTACAGCTGGCTGGAGAACCAGGTCATGGCCGCGCTCAAGGCGGTACCGCTGGGACAGGTCTCGGGCCAGAAGCTGCTGATCGCGGTACGCCCACGGATCGCCGGCGTGGTCGATGCCGCCCTGGCGATGCGCGACGACGAACTCTCCACCCAGGCACCGATGCTCGGCCTGCTCAGCAGCCAGCACGAAACGCAGTATTCAAGGCTATTCAGGAGTTGATGCATGGACAAGAACAATCCCGGGCATGGCGGCCCACTGCGCGTCGGCATCGGCGGCCCGGTCGGCTCCGGCAAGACCACCCTGGTCGAGGTCCTGTGCAAGCGCATGCGTGACCTGCACCGCCTCGCCGTGGTCACCAACGACATCTACACCAAGGAAGACGAGCGCCTGCTGGTCGCCGCCGGCGCGCTGGCCCCGGAACGCATCATGGGCGTCGAGACCGGCGGCTGCCCTCACACCGCGATCCGCGAGGACGCCTCGATCAACCTCGAGGCCGTGGACCGCATGAGCCGGCGCTTCCCGGACCTGGAGCTCATCTTCATCGAATCCGGCGGCGACAACCTCGCCGCCACCTTCAGTCCGGAGCTGTCGGACCTGACCATCTACGTCATCGACGTGGCCGGTGGCGAGAAGATTCCGCGCAAGGGCGGCCCTGGCATCACCAAGGCCGACCTGCTGGTGATCAACAAGACCGACCTGGCCCCCTACGTCGGCGCCAACCTCGAGGTGATGGCGCATGACGCCACGCGCATGCGCGGCAAGCTGCCCTTCGTGATGACCAACCTCAAGACCGGCGACGGTCTCCAGTCGGTGATCGACTTCATCGTCGGGCGCGGCATGCTGGGCGCGCACTAGGAGCGCCGGAAACCGCGCGCTCACGGCACCGCCGGGCGGGCGGACGGACCCGCGAGCCCTGCTGGAGCCAACACCAGGCTTGAATTGCCGCGCGGCCCTCTCTCTAATGCGCGCATGTCCCTCCTGTTGCGCCAGGTGCTGACGCTGTTGCTGGCCTGCGGCCTCTCGCTGCAGGGCATGGCCGCGTCGCTGCCCTGCCACCACGCCCGCACGGTCCTGGCACAAGCCCAGGCAGCGGACGAGCATGCCCACCACGCCCATCACCAGGGCATGGCGGAGGCGGACACCGCCAGCACACCGGACTCCAGCGGCTGCCTCGGCGGCTGCGACTGCCCGGGGCACTGCGGCCTGTCGCTGGCGCTGCTGCCGCCGCTGCCGGTGATGGGCGAAGACGCCACCCCGGCGCCGCTGCGCCTGGCCCGCTGGACCCCGCCGCTGCAGACCGCGCACGGCCAATCCCTGCTGCGACCACCGATCACCGCCTGACAGGACCGCGGCCCCTGCCGCCCGCCTTTCCCTTCCTCCCTGTCAGGAGATCACCGTGTTCCTTCCCGTCCCGCCATCGCGGGCCTGGATCTGTGTCCTGCTGCTGGCCCTGTCCGGTTGCGCCTCCATCGCGCCCGAGCAGGGTCATGACGACGTGCGCGCGCTGGTCGGCGCGCGCCGGGACCACGTCCAGTTGCCCCCGCAGTTCCAGCCACCCGATGCCGCCGCCACGGCGCGCATCGACAGCCTGCTCCAGCAACCCATCGGCAGCCGCGATGCCGTCGCCATCGCCCTGCTGCAGAACCCCGCGCTGCGCATCGATGCCGCGGAATTCGGCTTGGCACAGGCCGACCTGTTCGAGGCCGGCCGCCTCGCCAATCCGCGCCTGTCGCTGTCCGTGCAGGACTCCAGCGACCCCTCCGCCCAGGGCCCGCAGCTCAGCATCGGCATCGCGCAGAACATCGCGCGCCTGCTGACGCGCGCGCCGCGCCGGCAGTTCGCAGCCGGCGAGTTCGAGCGCGCCAAGGCCGCCTTCGCCGGCCGCATCCTGGCACTGGCCGACGACACCGAGTCCGCCTGGTTCGAGCTGGCCGGCGCCATGCAGGTCACCGAACTGCGCCGGCTGGTGCTGGAATCCACCGACGCCTCGGCGCAGCTTGCCGGCCGCCTGCAGCAGGCCGGCAACCTCGCCGACCTGGACCTGGCGCTGCGCCAGGCCACGGCCAGCGAGGCGCGCATCGCACTGCAGCGCGCCGAGGTCCGGCAGCGCCAGGCCTGGCTCAAGCTCGGCAGGCTGATGGGCCTGCCGCCGGAACGGAACTGGCAGGCGACGCCAGGCCTGCCCGCGCCCGTCGCCGCCGAGGAGGTGCTGCCGGAGCTGCAGCAGCGCGCCCTGCGCCAGCGCCTGGATCTGGATGCCGCGCGCCGCGAGGTGGACCTGCTGCGCCTCGCCCTGGGCATGACACAACGCTACCGTTATCTCGGCGAATTCGAGGTCGGCGTGGACTACGAGCGCGAGACCGACCGCTCGCGCCTGCTCGGCCCCAGCATCGCGCTGGAGCTGCCGCTGTTCGACCAGAACCAGGCCCCGCTGGGACGCGCCCAGGCGCGGCTGCAGCAGGCCGAAGCCCGCCTGCAGCGCCTGGAGCTGGATGCCTCCGCGGGCGTGGCCACGGCGCATGCCGGGCTGGCCTCGGCACGCACCCAGCTCGACCACTACCGCGAGCAACTGCTGCCACAGCGCGAGCGCGTGGTCGCGCGCACGCTGGAGATGCAGCAGTACATGCTGCTGGGTCCCTTCGAGCTGCTGGCGGCCCGCCGCGACGAGTTCGACGCCTACCAGGGCTATCTCGAAACCCTGCGCGACTACTGGCTGGCGCGCGTGGATCTCGCCCGCGAAACCGGCGGCGCCCTGCGCGGCGACGGCGGAGAGCCCGTCGCGATCCCCACACCCGCCGCCGAAGAGGATCACTCGTCGCACCATATGCACCACCAGCACGGAGAACACTGATGCTGACCCGTAGAAACCTGCTGTCGCTGATGGGCATCGGCGGCGCTGCCGCCGTGGCGGGCGCCGCCCCGGCCATCGCCCAGGCCACTCCGCCGCGCCCTGCCGGCGGCTACCTGCCGGTGCGCACGCTCAACGGCTGGACCCTGCCCTGGCGGATGCGCGACGGCGCCAAGGAATTCCACCTGGTCGCCGAGGAGATCGAGCACGAGTTCGCCCCCGGCTCCCGCGCCACCTGCTGGGGCTACAACGGCAGCACGCCGGGCCCGACCATCGAGGCGGTGGAAGGTGACCGCGTGCGCATCCTGGTGACCAACCGCCTGGGCGAGCCCACCACCGTGCACTGGCACGGCATCGACCTGCCCAACGGCATGGACGGCGTCGGCGGCCTCAACCAGCCGCACATCCAGCCGGGCGAGACCTACGTATACGAGTTCACGCTGCGCCAGCACGGCACGCACATGTACCACCCGCATGCCGACGAGATGACCCAGATGGCCATGGGCATGATGGGCCTGTTCATCATCCACCCCAAGGCCGGCGAGGCGGTGCCGGTGCAGCGCGACTACGCACTGCTGCTGCACAACTGGGCGCTGCACCCGGGCACCTCGCGACCCGATCCGTCGGTGATGCAGGACTTCGACCTCTGGACCTTCAACAGCAAGGTCTACCCGGCGATCGATCCACTGGTGATGCGCACCGGCGAACGCCTGCGCATCCGCGTCGGCAACCTGTCGATGTGGAACCACCCGATCCACCTGCACAGCAACCCCTTCTGGGTCACCGGCTCGGACGGCGGCCGCTGGCCGCCGTCGCAATGGCGCCGCGAGGTCACCGAGATCGTCGGCGTCGGCCAGATGCGCGACATCGAGTTCGTCGCCACCGCCGCGGGCGACTGGGCCTTCCACTGCCACATGGCGCACCACACCATGGGCCCCATGGGCCACGAGATCCCCAACATGATCGGCGTGGACCAGGGCGAGGTGGAGCAGCGCATCCGCAAGCTGCTGCCCGGCTACATGGCCATGGGCCGCCACGGCATGTCCGAGCACGCCGGGCACCAGGCCATGGGCATGATGAAGGGCCCGGCCAACACCCTGCCGATGATGACCGGCGAGGGTCCCTTCGGCCCGATCGACATGGGCGGCATGTTCACCGTGCTGAAGGTGCGCGACGACCAGGCCCCCGGCAACTACCGCGACCCCGGCTGGTACCGGCACCCCCAGGGCACGGTGGCGCGGCGGGTCAGCAGCGATCCGGACTACGGCAGCCCGCCCCGCCGGCCCGCCATCTGAGCACGGGGGGCTTGACCCTGGACCCTAGTCAAGGGTCTAGGATTGCCCCCATGCCTCACAGGAGCCCCGAATGCCCCGTTCACTGACCATCAGTCCCCTCGCCCGCCAGGCCGGTGTCGGCATCGACACCGTGCGCTACTACGAGCGCATGGGCCTGCTGCCGGAGCCGCCCCGCCGGGCCTCCGGCTACCGCGTCTACCCGACCGAAACCCTGCAGCGCCTGCAGTTCATCCGCCGCGCGAAGACCCTCGGCTTCAGCCTTGAAGAGATTAAGGAATTGCTGGAGCTGAGCAGCCGCAGCGGCAGCGGCAGCGGGGTCGGTGCCGTCAAGGCCAGCGCCGCGGCCAAGCTGCAGGACGTGGAGGAGCGCATCGCCGAGCTGGAACGCATGCGTGACGGCCTGCGCCAGCTGGTGGACGCCTGCCCCGGCCACGGCGCCCCGCAGGACTGCCCGATCCTCAACGCCCTGGCCGGAGAACCCCAGTGAGCGACGACTGCTGCCACAAGCCCGCCGCCGCCAGCCCGGCGCCCGCCTGCCATGGCGCGGGTCAGGCCCCGGCCGGCACCGCGCACTCCGCGCATGCCCACCACGGCCCTGCCGCGGTCGGCCCCTGGCGCATGGCCGCCAGCGTCACCCTGCACTGCCTGACCGGCTGCGCCATCGGCGAGTGGACCGGCCTGGCCATCGGCGTCAGCCTGGGCCTGGAGTCACACCACACGATCATGCTGGCCGTGTCCCTGGCCTTCCTGTTCGGCTTCGCGCTGACCCTGATACCGCTGATGCGCCGCGGCATGAGCTTCTCCCAGGCCTGGAAGCTGGTCTGGCTGGGCGAGGTGGTGTCGATCTCGGTGATGGAGCTGGTGATGAACCTGGTCGACTACCACATGGGCGGCATGGGTCCGGGCATGAGCCTGGCGCACCCGCAATACTGGATCGCCTTCGGCACCGCCGCGGTCGCCGGCTACTTCGCCGCCCTGCCAGTGAACTGGTGGCTGCTCAGGCGCGGCATGAAGAACTGCCACTGAAAGGACGGGAATCGAGAATGGGGAATCGGGAATCGTAGAAGCCAAGCCGTCCTTACGATTCTGGATTCCCCAGATCATCAAGGCACAGCTGGCGCCACGCTTGAGAAAAAGCGGGGACCGGGAATCGTAGAAGCCAGGCCGCCTTTACGATTCCCCATTCCCGATTCCCGATTCCCGTCTTTTTCAGGCATACCGCCAGCGCTGGCCATCCTTGCCGTCTTCGACAAGGACACCCTTGGCCTTCAGCTCATCACGGATACGGTCGGAGCCGGCCCAGTCGCGGTTGCGGCGGGCCTCGGCGCGCAGTGCCAACTGCGCGTCGATCGCCTCCGGCGTCAGCTGATCCTCGCCCTCCGGCGCCCAGCCGAACCAGGCCGCCGGCTCCTGCTGCAGCAGGCCGATCAGCTTGCCAGCCTCCACCAGCTGCGCCTTGATGCGCGCCTTCTCGGCGGCATCCTCGCTCTTGTTGGCGGCATGGCTCAGGGCGAACAGCTCGGCCAGCGCCATCGGCGTGTTGAGATCGTCCTCCAGCGCGTCGACGAAGGCCTGCGGCGCACCCTCGCCCGCGGCCGGTGCCACGTCCGCCAGCTCGCGCAGCGTGCCGTAGAGGCGGTCCAGCTTCTTGCGCGCCTCGGCGATGACCTCGTCGTTCCAGTCCAGCGGCTGGCGGTAGTGGCCCGACAGCAGCGCCAGGCGGATCGCCTCGCCGGGGGCCTGCTTCAGCAGGCCGCGCACCAGCAGCACGTTGCCTACCGACTTGGCCATCTTCTCGCTGTTCACGGTCAGGAAGCCGTTGTGCATCCAGTAGCGCGCGTAGGTCTTGCCGCCGTGCGCGCAGGTGGACTGCGCGATCTCGTTCTCGTGGTGCGGGAAGATCAGGTCATGGCCGCCGGCATGGATGTCCAGCGTGTCGCCCAGCAGCGCCTCGGACATGGCCGAGCACTCGATGTGCCAGCCCGGGCGACCGCGGCCCCAGGGCGAATCCCAGCCCGGCTGCTCCGGCGTGGAGGGCTTCCACAGCACGAAGTCGCCAGCGTCCTTCTTGTACGGTGCCACTTCCACGCGGGCGCCGGCCAGCAGCTGCTCCGGGTCGCGCTTGGACAGCTTGCCGTAGTCGGCATAGCTGCGGGTGTGGAACAGCACGTGGCCATCGGCCTCGTAGGCGTGACCGTTGTCGATCAGGCGCTGCACCATGGCGATGATCTGCGGCAGGTGCTCGGTCACGCGCGGCTCGAAGTCCGGCGGCAGCACGCCGATTGCTTCCAGGTCCTCGTGGTAGGCGGCCGCGAACTTGGCCGTGATCACGCCGATCTCGACGCCCTGGTCGGCGGCGGCCTTGTTGATCTTGTCGTCGATGTCCGTGATGTTGCGGGCATACAACACGCCGGGATAGCGGCGGCGCAGCACGCGGGCCAGCACATCGAACACCACCGCCGGACGGGCGTTGCCGATATGGGCGTAGCTGTAGACCGTCGGACCGCAGACATACATCGTCACGCGGTCCGGGTTCAGGGGCTGGAAGGGCTCTTTGCGGCCGGTATAGGTGTTATGGACTTGCATGGCGGATCAGGCAAAAAAACCCGCGAAGGATACCGCCAGGCAAGCCTACTGTCGCCTCGAAGCCTGCTAACGCTTCAGAGGAGGTAGCGCAGCGCCTCGACCGTCACCACGCCCGCCAGGAAGCCCCAGAAAGCCCAGACGTAGCGGCGCTTGACGCGATTGCGGCCGGCGGTGGTGTCGTAATACATGATCGTCACGGTGATTCTCTTTCTATTGGCGGGCGGAGGGACTGCAAGAATTGCAAGAATTTGCTGACATCTCGTGTCAGCTATTTCCGCTACCGGAATGCAACGATCGTGCCCGGGTCCATCTGCAGACAGTACCCCCCGTTCAGGGGGTCGTCATGGGCCCTTCCCCGGCTTGCGCAAGCTCGCGCAAACGTGCTGACCGCTCCGCCGCCGGCAGGGCTCCTAGCCGCCGCACCGCCTCGTGAAAACGTGGCCAATCGCCGTTTTCCTGGCGGAACAGGCTGGCAAACGCCGGCTTGTGTTCGTCGTAGAGTGCAAAGGGCAGCAGCCGCGCGTTGTTCGGCTCGGCCACGGAAAACCAGGGATCGAAGCCGGCGTAGCCGGCCCAGGGGCCGTCGCGGAGTTGCCGGTAGTCCTGCGCCAGCTGTTCGAACTGACGTTTCTTGGCGCTGCGCTTGTCGTCATCTGACAAATCCGCGCCGTAGACCTGCGCTAGGCGCGAGCGCGTCGCCAGCACCAGGTCGACGAACTGGTGGCGACGGCGCTCATACAGTCGCCAGTCCTCGCGCGTGCCACCGCTATCGGCGAGGTATTCCTGCAGGCCCTGCTCCTCGACGAACTCGGCGTAGGACTCGTTGAACGCGGTGTCGTCGCGCACGTAGACGACCTGGTGCGCCAGCTCGTGGAAGATCATCCCCACCAGCACTTCATCGGACCAACGCATCATCGTGTTCAGCACCGGGTCCGCGAACCAGTTGAGCGTGGAGTAGGCCGGCACGCCGCCCACGTGCACGTCGTAGCCCTGCTTCCTCAGGCCCTCGGCGCGGCGCTCGGCCTCCTCCTGCCGGTGATAGCCCCGGTAGGCCAGGCAGCCCACCAGCAGGAAGCAGTTCTGGTACGGCTCCAGCGACAGCTCCGGCGCCGCGAACACATTCCACACCACGAAGGGGCGGCCCAGGTCGGCGTAGGTGGTGTAGCTGCGGTTGTCCGGCAGGCCCAGGCGTTTCACCGCCCAGCGACGCGCGTCCTGCACCTTCTGCAGGCGGCGTCGCAGTTCCGGGTCGCGCTGCTCGTCCTGCACGATACCGGTGATTGGCTCGCGCGCCTTCAGCAGGGCACGCTGGCCCTGGGCGAGGCCGGAGTAGTAGCCCAGGGTGCTGCAGCCGGCCAGCGGCAGCAGCAGGAACAGCAGCAGGAGTTGTGTCGGTAAACGGCGGGCGGTCACGGCCTCCGCAGCATAGCGCGACGCCGCAGCGCCAGCGCCAGCAGCAGGCCCAGCAGCCCGGCCCCGGGCGCACCGCCGGAGGAGCCACCGCTGCTGCCGCCGGCATCCAGGGACGGATTCGTGCAGCCGGCACGGATGTCGTCACAAGCCGCCGTGCGTCCCGCACGCGTCGGATAGTGGCGCGCCGAGCGGTAGTGGAAGCTGTAGCGCTCCTGCCAGTCCGCATCCGCCAGCAGGCGCTGGTCGGCATCGTCATACCCGGCCTCGCCCGGCTGCTTGAGCCAGCGATCCAGCCAGGCCACCGAATAGTGCTCCGCCAGGGGCCGGCCCCAGCCGCCCTCGCAGCGTCCGCTGGAAGTCTTCGGGCACCAGGAGCTGGAGGGAAAGGTGGGGATCAGGCTCCACTCGAAATGCGTGCTGCCCCGGATCGTCAGCTGGAACACCGGCTGTCCCGCGGCCACCCACTGCTCGTAGCCGGCCTTGTGCGCCTCCGGATCCGGCGGGCTCAGCAGTGGCGTGCCGGCAATGCCGTACTCCGAGGTCTGCCCCATCGCCGGCACGCGCGGCACGATGCCTTCACCGCTGGCCAGGCTGTCCCAGGCCACGATCACATCCACCGGGTTCTGCGCATCCAGCAGCCCCGGCCAGGGTGGAGCGCCGGGGCCACCGTAGGACTGCACCACGGACACGCCGCGCGCGCCCAGCGAGTGACCGGCGAGGCCGAGCCGGCCACGGTCCTGCACGGCATGGTCCGGGTTGAAGGCCGTCACCTCGGTGGGATAACGGCCGGCGCAAGCCAGGTTGTGCGGATACGGCGCCACCGGCGTCGAGCGGAAGAAGTCGATGGCATCGACCAGCCCTTCCCAGAACACCGCGGAATTGAAATTGCCACCCTGCCCGCCGGTCGGCGTCTGCATGTCGGAGCGGCCCTGGCCGCGCGGGTCGAAGGTCAGTACCGTGTAGCCCTGGCGTACCAGGGCCTGCGCCATCCACCAGTACAGCGGCTCCGGTGCCTGGATCGAGCCGTTTTCGATCACCACCCCGGGCAACAACCGCCCGGTGGAGGCACGCGGCTTCCACACCCGTCCGGAAATGCGCGCGCAGCCGCGGTCGTAGAACACCACCGGCGTGACCTCGCCCTCGGTCTCGTAGAAGGGATCGACACCGGGATAGCGGAACGGGTCGCCGGCACACTGCTCGGCCCAGGTGGTGCACAACGGCAGCACCGCGGTATTGGCCGCCAGCGGGCTCAGCCAGGACGGGTCCCTCAGCCCGCGCTGCAACCACTGCGTCAGGTTGGCCACGCTCTGCAGCTGCAGGCGTAGCAGGAAGGCCGGATTGGCCACCTGCTCGGCAGGCCCCGCCAGCGTGTGGGCGTAGTTGGCCAGTTCGCGCTGGGTCCAGGCGGCGGACGGATACTCCGGCCCTTCCGGAATCGCCTGCGCGGCTTGCGCCACGCAGCACAGGACGGCGGCCGCCAGGCCGCGCAGATGGTTGCGCATATTCTCCCCCAGGCCTCTCTGTCGGAGGCGCTATCGTTATCGGTACCCCGGCACTGTACCGGATGCGCCGCCGAAGCGGCGCTCAGGCCGCCTTGGCGACCTTCGACGTCTGCAGCAGGTTGACCAGTTCCTCGCGGCGGAAGATGCCCAGCTTGCGGTAGATTCTGGAGGCATGATTCGCCACCGTGCTGACGGCGATGTCGAGCTGCCGCGCCACGGTCTTGAAGGTCTTGCCCTCGGACAGCGCGCGGGCGATCTCCTGCTCGCGCGGGGAGAGGCCGTCCAGCGGCAGCGGGCGCCGCGCATGCAGCAGGAACAGGCGGCCATGCGTCGAGACGCGCAGGTGCAGCGTGCCGACGGTGAAGATGCCCTGCTCCTCCAGCGCCGCACGCGGCAGGCGGAACGGCAGGTCGTGGAAATCGCCCTCGCCGAACTCCCCGGTCAACAGGTCGCGGAAGCGGCCGCTGGCGGCATACACCGTGCCGTCCTCGTCCACCAGGGCGGCGGAACCGCGCGAGGGCCGGCCCAGCGAGATCAGCCACTCGTCGCGCTGCACCACCTGGCGCAGCGACAGCGTGCTGGCCTCCACCATGTGGCCGACCGCACGGCGCAGTTCTTCCTTGAGCTCCACCTCTTCACCCTGGGGGAACTCCAGCAGGATCAGGCTGGTGAGCAGCGGGCTGCTGCGGTGGGAATAGTTCAGGATCAGGCCCCGGCGAGCCGGCTGCCCAGGCGTTTCCACCGGCAGCGAATCGATCCAGCGCTCGCGCTGGTTGTTGGGCGGGGCCAGCGACAGCAGGATCTCGGCGTCACCGCCGCTGCCCGGCCACTCGCTGAATTCGCCGTGGACGCTGCCACGCGAACGGGTCAGCCAACGCGCCGACTGGGCGCCGCCGGCTCGGCAGACCAGGGCCAGCGCTTCGCGCCGGAACGAGGGCCAGTCCATCTCCAGCGCCGTGCCATACAGCACCTGGATCAGACGGTCGATCTCCTTGAGCGTCACGGCCACTGCCCCACCCCTCCTCGTGTCATCCTGTCTTTCGCAGCTGCTGTTGTGCGCGATGCTTGAGCTGCGCCAGCGCTGCTGCCATGCCTTCCATGATCACCTCGACATCGGGAACGGTGCCCCGGTGCGCGGTGATGCCCACATCCAGGCTGTCCTGATAACTGAACACCGTGATATTGCAGGCCAGCCCATGGTACGGGATCGAGATGGGATAGTGTGCCTCCACTTTCGCCCCATCCAGGTATAGCGGCACCCGCGGCCCCGGCACATTGGAGATCAGCAGGTTGAACGGCGGGTTCACCAGGTCCTGGATGCTGAAATTCTCATAGAGCCGGGCCGCCTGCGCCATGACCGCCGGCGGCGGCGTATGGGCCCAGTCCAGCATCAGGCTGGCCGGGATCGCCTTCATGCTGCGCTTGACGCCCACCATCTTGGCACTGAGGGCCTGCAGGCGCTCCACCGGGTCGGCGATGTCGGTGGCCAGCGACGCCCGCAGCATGGTCACCCGGTTGCCGCCGCGCTCGCCCTCGGAGCGCACCGACATCGGCACCGCCGCGATCAGCGGCTTGGCCGGCAGTTCCTTGCCGGCCAGCAGGTAGTTGCGCAGGGCCTCGGCGCAGACCCCCAGCACCACATCGTTGAGCGACACGCCGAAGGCGTTCTTGACCAGCTTGATGTCCTTCAGCGACAGCGAACCGGTGGCATAGGAGCGGCGCGCGGTGATGGTGGTGTTGAAGCGCATGCGCGGCGCCATCACCATCGGCTTGCGGTTGGTATCCGCATCCACCAGGGTGGCGCGGCGGCTGGCCTGCTGGCGCGCCATGGCCTCGCGGCGCACCTCCAGCACCAGCGGGATCGTGCGCCGCGCCAGGTTGTAGACCTTGCCCGGCCGCGACAGGAAGTTCTTGGCGGTGATGTAGCTCAGCTTCAGCGGCGGCGGCAGCTCGTCGGGAATCCAGGGCGCCTCCGGCGGCGGCACCTCGCGCGGCTGCGGCGTGATGTCCAGCAGCGTGCTGAACAGCTCGGCGCCGGAAACGCCGTCGATGCAGGCATGGTGGATCTTGGAGACCAGCGCCACCTTGCCGCCTTCCAGCCCCTCGACGTAGTACACCTTCCACAGCGGCATGCTGCGGTCCAGGCGGATGCTCATCACGTCGCAGACCAGGTCGTTGAGCTGCTTGAGCGTGCCCGGCCGCGGCAGGGCGCGATGCCTCACGTGCATCTCGATGTCGAAGTCCGGGTCCTCGATCCAGTACGGCTGGTCCAGGCCCAGCGGCGTGGTCATCAGGCGGCGGCGGAACATCGGTAGCAGGTGCAGGCGCCTCTCGATCAGGCGGCGCACGGACTCGAAGCCGAAGTCCGGCCCGGCCGTCGCCGGATCCATGATGGCGAGGCTGCCGATGTGCATCGGTACGGCGTTGGTTTCGAGGTTCAGAAAAACCGTATCGAGACCGCTGAGTTGCTGCATGGGCGTCCTGCCTCCGGCTATCCAGGGTGTGAGCGGATATTCGGCCTAGATATACCACTCCCTTGTGACAGGTCCAAACGCTTTTGGTGCCGGACAGCCCACCCGTTCAGGGGCGGTCGAGCCCCTCGTCGCCGTAGGACACCGCGTCCTCGATCGGCTCCAGGTGGGTCAGCACCGTGACCGGCGCCAGGCAAGCGGCGATGCGCTGCTCCAGGTCCTCTACCAGGGCGTGCCCTCGCCGCACGCTCCAGTCGCCGGGAACCAGTACGTGCATGGAGATGAAGCGCCGCGAGGCCGAGCGCCGGGTGCGCACGGCATGGAAGCCGATGCCCTGGGCACGGAACCCATCCAGCACCGCCTCGAGCTGCGCCAGGTCTTCCGGCGGCAGGGCCGCATCCATCAGCCCGGCCACCGAGTCGCGCATCAATGCGCGGCCGGTCCACAGCACGTTCAGGGCCACCGCGATGGCCAGCAGCGGGTCCAGCCGGTTCCAGCCGGTCAGGCTCACCAGCAGCACCCCCAGCACCACGCCGCCGGAGGTCCAGACGTCCGTCATCAAATGATGGCCGTCGGCGGTGAGGGCGATGGATCGATGCTGACGCCCGGCGCGCAGCAGCACCTGCGCCACGGCCAGGTTGACGGCCGAGGCCGCCACCGACACAGCCAGCCCCAGGCCGGCGCGTTCCAGCGGCTGCGGGTCGAACAGGCGCGGCAGCGCCGCCCACAGGATCGAGCCCGCCGCCACCACGATCAGCAGGCCCTCGACGATGCTGGAGAAGTATTCCGCCTTGCTGTGGCCGTAGGCGTGCCCGGCATCGGGCGGCATGGCGGCGATGCGCAGCATCGACAGCATCATCAGGGCGCCGCCCAGGTTCACCAGCGATTCCAGCGCATCGGACAGCAGGCCCACCGAGCCGGTGAGCTTCCAGGCCAGCAGCTTGAGCAGCAGGGTGAAGACCGCCGCGGCCAGCGACAGGCAGGCGTAGCGCGTCAGGTCAGGGCGCATGCATCCGCCCCACCGCCACGGTCAGGCGGCGCTCTGGACGCGCGCGACCTCGGCTTCCAGCGCGGCCAGGTCCGGGATCGCCGCTTCCTGGTTGGCGATGCGCACGCGCGCCAGCACCAGGTCGGCGCGGTCGGTGGGGCGCAGTTCCAGCGGTTTGACGGCCGCGCGGTTCAGCGTAACCAGGTGCGGGTAGCCCTGGCTGACGATCGCCAGCAGGCCGCTGGGCAGGTGCGAGCCGAAGGAATTGAGCACCACCACGCGGGCACGGCGTGACTCGGCATTGTGGCCGGAGCCGTTGGCCGCCTCGAAGCTGATCACCGGCACGCGGCGGTTGTTCCAGTCGCAATAGCCCGCCAGCCAGGCCGGCGCACCGGGTTCGGCCGGCTGCAGCGAATCGCGCGCCACCACCTCGGCTACGGCGGCATTGGGCAGCAGCAGCGTGTCGCCTTCCAGCGCCATCAGCACGGCGTAGATCTGTTCGCGGTTCACGGGAGATTCTCGTCGATCACTTCACGCAGCTCGCCGACCAGCTGCTCTTCCTGGTAGGGCTTGATCAGGTAGCGGTTGACGCCGATCGAGCGGGCACGCTCGCGGTGTTTGTCGCCCGAGCGCGAGGTGATCATGATGATCGGCGTCGCGGCGATGCGCGAGCTGTTGCGCACGAAGGTCGCCACTTCGAAGCCGTCGGCACGCGGCATCTCGATGTCCAGCAGGATCGCCGCCGGGCTTTCGGTCTGCAGCTGCGCCATGGCGTCGAGGCCGTCCTTGGCGGTCACCACGCGGTAGCCGTTCTTCAGCAGCAGGCGCTCGGTGACGCGGCGGATGGTGATGGAGTCGTCCACCACCATGATCAGGTTGCGCGCATCCTCGGCCTTGTCCGCGGCGTCCGCCCTGCCCGCCGCCAGGCTGGCCAGGGTACGGCGCGCGCGATCCTGCGCCAGGGCGCCCGGATCCAGGATCAGCACCACGCGGCCGTCGGCCAGGATCGTGGCGCCGGTGACACCCGCCACCGAACTGACCTGCGGGCCCACGGCCTTGGACACGATTTCGCGGTTGCCGAGCAACTGGTCCACCACCACCGCGATACGGCGGTCGGCAGCGCCCAGGCCTTCGCCCATGCGCACCAGGATGGCGTTGACCGTGCGCGACTCGCTGCTGCGGTCGCGCGGCACGTCGATGAAATCGCCCAGGTAGCGCACGCGGTACTCGGCGCTGCCATAGCTCAGCAGGGGGCCGTCCTCGCGGTAGAAATCATCGAGCTGCTCGCGCGGGATGCGGGCAATGCCCTCGACGCTCGACAGCAGCACGGCGTACTGCTCGGGGCCGACGCCGACCAGCAGGGCCTGCGACATGGCCAGGGTCAGCGGCAGGCGCACCAGGAAGCGGGTGCCCTTGCCCCATTCGGAATTCAGTTCCAGCGTGCCGCCCAGCTGCTTGACCTCGCTGGCCACCACGTCCATGCCGATGCCACGGCCGGCGTCCTGGGTCAGCTTCTTGGCCGTGGAGAAGCCCGGCTGGAAGATGAACTGCGCCACTTCGTCGTCGCTGGCCTGGGCGTCCGGCGGCATCAGCCCGCGACGGATCGCCTGGGCGCGGATCGCCTCGAAGTCCAGGCCCTTGCCGTCGTCGCGCAGCTCGATCAGCAGCTGCGAGCCTTCGCGCCACAGCCCCACCGCGATGCGTCCCTGGGGCTCCTTGCCGGCGACCGCGCGCGTGGCGGGGTCTTCCAGGCCGTGCACCACGGCGTTGCGCAGCAGGTGCTCCAGCGGCGCGGTCATGCGTTCCAGCACGTTGCGGTCCAGCTCGCTCTCGACACCGGCGAACACGGCCTCGGCCTGCTTGCCGTTCTCGCTGGCGGTCTGCTTGACCACGCGCTGCAGTCGCGACACCTGGCGCGAGAAGGGCACCATCAGCGTGCGCATCAGGCCCTGCTGCAGCGAGGTGTTCACGCGGCCCTGCTGCATCAGCAGGGTGTCGGCCTCGCTGATCAGGCCGTCCATGGTGGCGTGCAGGCCGGCCAAGTCGCCGATGGATTCGTTCAGCGCGCGCGACAGCTCCTGCATGCGCGTGTAACGGTCCATTTCCAGCGGATCGAACTCGGCCGCGTAGCGGTCGGACTGGTCGGGCGCCTGGCCCAGGCCACGCGCCGCGATCTGCGCGTCGGTCTCGGCGTCCATCTGGCGAAGCTGGTCGCGGATACGCGCAATGGCCTGTCGCATTTCGTCCAGCTGCGCCTCGACGCCGCTGTTGTGTTCTTCCAGGCGCGAGCGGTAGATCGAGATTTCGCCCGCCTCGTTGAGCATGCCGTCGAGCGACTCGACCGGCACGCGCGCGGTCTCGCGGCGGAACGAAGCCTCGACTTCCTCCTCCGGCCGCCAGAACAGCAGCGGGTCCCAGGCGTGGGCCGGCGATACCGGTGTCGGCTCTGCGTCCGACGCTTCCGCCTGCGCCTCGGCTCCGGCCTGCGTGTCGGCTTCGCCCTCGGTCAGCGCGGCGACATCGCCGCGCTCGAGCAGGTCGTGCATCTGGTGCAGGCGCTCGCCTTCCTTCGACAGCTCGGCGAGCGTCGATGCATCCGCCGGTTCCAGCCCGGCTTCGATGCGATTGATGCGGGTTTCCATGTCATGGGCCAGATCGCCCATGGCATTGAGGCCGGCCATGCGGGCGCCGCCCTTGAAGGTGTGCAGCACGCGTTGCAGGTCGCGGATCGGCGCCGGGTTGGACGGCTCCGCCACCCAGACGCGCAGCGACTGCTCCAGCGACTCCAGCAGCTCGGCCGCCTCGCCAGAGAAGATCTCGCCCAGCTCGGCGTCGTAGCTGCGCAGCGACTCGGTGGCAGGCGCAAATGCCGGCACCGCTGCCGCCACCGGCGCTTGCGGCGCGCGCTCCTCGGTGAGGTCGGCCAGCAAGGCCTGCGTATCGGGAATCTTGCCGCGGCGCAGGTCGTCCAGCACCAGGTGCAGGCCGTCGGAAGCGGCGTGCATGCGGGCGAAGAAGCCGGCATCGGCCCGGGCCTGCCCGCGCTCGATGCGCTCGAACAGGGTTTCCAGGTGATGTGCCACTTCGCCGATGTCGTCCAGCCCCGCCATGCGGGCACTGCCCTTGAGCGTGTGCAGTACGCGCTTGAGCTCGGCGGTGGCCTGGATGTCGTGTGCGTTGCGTTCCAGCGTGGTGTTGCTGCGATCCAGCGATTCCAGCAGTTCCTCGGCCTCGACCAGGAAGACACCGAGCATCTCGGTGTCCATGGCCTCGTCTTCGGTCATGGAGGGCATGTCCAGCGCCGGCGCATCCACGACCGGCTGCACGGTATCGAGGCTGGCCTCGACTTCCAGCGGAATCTCCACCACCAGGCTGGTGTCCGGCAGGTCGGCAATGTCCAGTTCGATCACGGGCTCGGACAGATCGAGCACGGGCTCGATCAGTTCCGGCGTCAGCTCGACAACCGGCTCCGGTATCTCGATCGGGGACTCGGCAAGTTCCAGCGACGACTCGGACAGTTCGAGGACGATGGGCTCCGCCCATTCGATGGACGACGGCGCTTCCGTCACCGGCTCCACGGCCAGCTCCACCACCAGTTCCGGGATCGCCTCCAGGTCCGGCAGGGCATCCTGCAGCTCGTCAGCCGGCTCTTCGACGGCCGGCATCTCGATCACCTCGAGCGCCGCCTCGATCTCTTCCGGCAACGGCAGCGGCTCGGCCGGCGGCAGCTCGGCAGCCTCGACCAGCTCGATTTCTTCGGCCGCCTCGGCGACCGGCTCGACCGAGATCGGCGGCATCTCCAGCGGCGCCTCGGGCGCGGCGGCAGCCAGCGACAACGGTTCTTCAGCGGCCGCAGCGGCCGCTTCTCCGCGCCAGGCGAACCCGGCGGCCAGCTTGCCCCAGGTCAGGCCTTCGTCGCGCAGGCGACCGTCGCGATAGGCATCGAGCAGCTGGTACAGGCCCTCGGTCAGTTCCGCCAGCGTCCTGAAGGCCGCGGCATCGGGCTGCACCGCGCCGGCGATGGCCTCGTCCATGCGCGTATGCAGGATCTTGGCGACGTCGCCGATCGGCTGGCAGTTGGACATGTAGGCCGCGCCCTTGAGCGTATGCAGCACGACCTTGAGATCCAGCGGCGCCTGCCGGTTGTCCGGCGCCTGCGACCAGGCATTGGCGGTGTCCTCGAACTTCTGCACCAGCTCCAGCGCTTCACCGGCGAAGATTTCCGCCAGCTGGCGATCCTCGGCGGCCTGCACGGCATCCTCGGGCACGGCGGAGCTGAGGTGCTCGATGCGCTCCAGCCAGGCCCGGGCATCCTGCTGAGCCACGGCCGGGCTGCCGACTTCCTCGATCCACTGGGCGAGGATGGTGGTCGCTTCCTCGAGCAGGCCGACATCGGCCGTGCTCAGGCGCAGCGTCGCGCCGCGTACGGAATCCAGGTGGGCCTCGAGCGCCTCGGCCAGGTCGGCCAGCTGCGTCGCCGCCACGATGTGACCGGCGCCGCGCAGGGTGTGATAAGCGCGCACCACGTCGTCATCGACATCGAATTCAGGCAGGCCGCGATCCAGGCCTTCGAGCCAGCTGCGGATCTCGGCGATCTTGCCGCGGGCGTCCTCCCGGAAGATCTGCACCAGGTCCGGCTCGGGCTGCTCCTGAGCGCCACGGCCGGCGGCAAGGTTCTGTGCGCGTTCCACCAGGCCGGCGAGCGGCGGCGGCGCGCCCAGGCGCTCGCGGAAGCTGTTGATCAGGCGCGGCAGCAGTTCCACCGCTTCGATCGCGACGGTCACCACCGGGGCGGAGACGGACACGGAGCCGTCCAGGCACTTGTTCAGCAACTGCTCGATGGCCCAGCCGAACTCGCCGATCTCGGTGGCGCCGACCATGCGGCCGCTGCCCTTCAGGGTATGGAAGGCACGGCGCAGGGTGGTCAGGGAGTCACGGTCCGAGGCATCGCGCGTCCAGCGCGGCATCGCCGACTGCAGCGTCTGCAGCACTTCGGCGGCTTCCTCGAGGAAGATTTCGCGGATTTCCGGATCGACGTCGTCGGCCGACACCACCACCGGCGTGGGCGTCGAAACAGGGACCGGCGCGGGCTCCGGCGCCAGCTCCAGCGAGAAATCGACGACGCCGGACGGCGGATCGGCCAGCACCAGGTCGGCCAGCGACTGCATTTCCAGCGAGGGGTTCAGCTCCAGCGGTTCGGCTGGCGCGTCCACCGTCGCCGCGGCGGCCGGCGCGGAATCCAGCTGGCCGACGAAGCGTGACAGGTTGTCCAGGATGTAGCCGGCATCCGGCAGGTTGTCGCGCACCGCCTCGATGTAGTACTCGACGCAGGCCACGGCATCGGCGAAGCGGTCGGCACGATCCTGCGACTCGCGCAGCGCGGCGAAGGCCGGGTTGCGCACCACGGCCACCAGGCGCTCCACCAGGCCGGCGGCACGCTCGTCCTGCAGGATATGGAAGCCCGAGGCGATTTCGTCGAGCATGCGCGCGGCGTCCACCACCACGATGCTGCCGTCCTGGCCGCGGATCAGTGCGTCGACCTGCGACTTGAGCTTGGCCAGGTTGACCAGCGACTCGCGCTGCAGGGCGTCGATGCCCTCCGCCAGGTCGCGGCTGTGCGGCACGTGCTCCTGGATGTTCTCTTCGGCCTGCTCGCCGGTGCGCGCCTGGCGCAGCTGCTGGAACAGGGCATCGTCCAGGCTGTGTTCCACGCGCAGGATCGAGGTCGCCAGCTCCATCCAGGCCGTCGGCGAGGCCTCGTCGCCGAGGCTGTCGAGCAGCAGCGACTGGTTGTCGACGATGCGCTGCAGCGTGCCCAGGCCCAGGATCGACAGCGTGTCGGAGATGCGCTTGAGGCTCTTGCGCGTAGCCTCCAGGTCCGGCAGACCCTTGCCGCCGGCGCGGACCGCCAGGTCGATGACGTCCTTGATCTTGGCGAAGTCGGCGCGGATCTCGTCGGAGACGCGCACCAGCAGCGTGGTATTGGGGCCGTGGATGCGGCGGCGCAGGTCTTCGAGCTGGGCGGCGCCCGGCAGCAGTTGCTGCAGCAGGAAGGCCTTGCGCATCACCGTGACGCGGGGACCCTGGCCGCGCGAGCGGCCGATGAAGTACAGCAACTGCAGCGACAGGTCGGCCACGGCGGCTTCGGCACGCGGCTCGCCTTCGGCGGCCAGCACCTTGATCTGCGCGCCGCTGCGGCCGATCAGGCGCTTGACCTCCAGGGAATCGTCCAGGCCCTGGCCCAGCAGGGCTTCCACCACGGCGGCGACGACGCGCCACAGCTGGTGAACCCCCGGCAATTCGGCGCAGCCGGCCAGCAGCTCGGCGATCTTGCCGATGCGCGCCAGCGCGGTGGCGGCGTCCGGCTCGTTCTTGAGCCAGTGCAGCAGCGAGGACTGGTATACCGCCAGGTACTTGTGCGCCTGCTGCTGCGCGGCGCCCGGCGTACGGCCATCGTCCTCGGGCAGCGGCAGGCCTAGGGCCAGGCCCTGCATCTGCATGACGAACAGATCGGCCTCGGTCAGCACGGCCTTGCCGCGCGCCAGGCGCAGTTCGTTGATCGCCGGCTGCAGGATCAGGACGCAGTCGTCCATGCCGTCGGCCAGCGACTCGATGTAGTCGCTGAGCAGCACGGTGGCCCCGAGCAGGGCCGAATAGGCCGCATCGGTCTCGCGGATGCGGCCATGCAGCAGGTCACCGATGGCCTGCTTCATTTCCTCGGCCAGTTCGGCGATGCCGTGGCACTGGATCATGCTGGCCGTGCCACGGACCTGGTGCAGTTCCACGAAGGCCTGCTGCATCGGCAGCGGGTCGGTGCCGCCCTCGGCGTGCTGCTCGACCAGCGTACGGACGCGCGAGAGGCTTTGCTCGATCTCGCCGCGGACCCAGTGCAGGCCGTTGGCGGTGTTGGCTCGGAGTCTGGCGTTCATGTCAGAGGCCCGCCATCAGGAATTCGCTGCCCTGCACCACGCGGTGCAGGCTGAAGGCCAGCCAGGGCTGGCCGTCGCGGACGAAGGCGCCCAGCATGTAGGGGGCGAAGGCGCCGGACTCCTGCTTGATCTCATGCCGCTGTTCGGTCGGGGAAAACTGGCGGTAACCGGCGACTTCATCCACCAGGAAACCGGCCGGGACGCGCTCGGAATTGAATACCAGCAGGCGCCGGGCCCGACTTTCGGCATCGCCTTCCACGCCCAGCAGGCGCGGCAGGTCGACGATGGTCAGCAGTTCGCCACGGACGTTGGCCACGCCGCTCATCCAGGGCTTGGCGTTGGGCACCCGGGTCGGCTTGGGCGGCACGATCACCTCGCGCACGTCGTCCTTGGGGACGGCCAGCCAGTTGCGGCCGATCCGGAATCCCAGGCCGGTCCAGCTCTCGGCCTGGCCCGCGGCGATGTCCAGCTTGGTGGCGCGCAGACGCATTTCGAGCAGCAGCAGCAGCTCGAACGGGTCATCACGCAGGCTCCTGAGTTCCGCGCTCATGCCTTCTCCGGGCCTTACTTACGCACGTGCGCGCGCACGGCGCCCAGCAATTCGTCCTTGGTGAAGGGCTTGGTCAGGTACTCGTCGGAGCCGACGATGCGGCCGCGGGCGCGGTCGAACAGCCCGTCCTTGGATGACAGCATGATCACCGGGGTGCGCTGGAACTTGGGGTTGGCCTTGATCAGGGCACAGGCCTGGTAGCCGTCCAGTCGGGGCATCATGATGTCGATGAAGATGAGGTCGGGCTGATAGTCGGCGACCTTGGACAGGGCCTCGAAGCCGTCCTGCGCGGTGATGACCTGATAGCCTTCACGCGCCAGAAGTGTTTCCGCGGTGCGACGGATAGTCTGGCTATCGTCGATCACCATGATCTTGGCGGTGTCATTGGACTGCGTCGACACTAATACCTCTCCCTGCTTGCTGCACGGTCTTCTGCGCGCTTTATTCGCCGTTTTAGCACAGTCTTGAGAGTAGTGCCTACCGCCCCCATAAGAGGCGTGGAAAAACTTTGCGCTACCATTTCGGCGCCTGAACCGGGGACCCCCAATGCAAAGCTACGTGCCGCACCTTGTCACAGCACAAACCGGGCCGCTGCAGCAGCTCGAAGCCACCCTGCTGCGACAGGTCCCGGATATCGAGGCCTGGTTCCGCAGCCAGTGGCAGAAGCACAAGCCGCCGTTCTACTCCTCGGTGGACCTGCGCAACGCCGGCTTCAAGCTGGCGCCGGTGGACACCAACCTGTTCCCAGGCGGCTTCAACAACCTCAATCCCGCCTTCGAACCGCTCTGCGTGCAGGCCCTGCAGACCGCCATCCAGCGCATCTGTCCCAGTGCCCGCGGCATCCTGCTGATCCCGGAAAACCACACCCGCAACAAGTTCTACCTGGAAAACGTCGCCACCCTGGTCGACCTGATCCGCAAGGCCGGCTACCGCATCCACATCGGCAGCCTCAACCCCGAAATCCGCGAACCCACCGAGCTGGTCCTGGAGCTTTCCGGCCGCAAGCTCTGGCTGGAACCGGTGGAGCGGGCCGACGACCAGCTCTTCGTGGGCGACTTCTCCCCCTGCTCGATCCTGCTCAACAACGACCTCTCGGCCGGCATCCCGGGCATCCTGCAGAACCTGGACCAGGACATCATCCCGCCGCTGGACCTGGGCTGGCACAAGCGCCAGAAGTCCGGGCATTTCGGCTTCTACCGCGAGGTGGCCAAGGAATTCGGCGAACTGCTGGGCCTGGACCCCTGGTTCTTCGATCCGCTGTTCCGCAACTGCGGCGAGATCAACTTCATGAAGCACGAGGGCTGGGAATGCCTGGAGGCCAACGTGGAGTTGCTGCTGGAGGACATCGGCGCGAAGTACAAGCAGTACGGCATCACCGAAGAGCCGTTCGTCATCATCAAGTCCGACGCCGGCACCTACGGCATGGGCGTGATGACCGCCAAGAGCGTCGACGACGTGCGCAACATGAACCGCAAGTCACGCACCCACATGTCCAGCGCCAAGGAGGGCCGCGAAGTCACCGGCGCCATCATCCAGGAAGGCGTCTATACCTTCGAGAAGCTGGGTGACGACCAGGCCACCGCCGAACCGGTGGTCTACATGATCGACCAGTATGTGGTCGGCGGCTTCTATCGCCTGAACTCCAAGCGCGGCAACCAGGAGAACCTCAACGCCCCGGGCATGCGCTTCGAGCCCCTGGCCTTCGAGGAGGACTGCATCACCCCGGACCCGAGCTGCGGGCCGGACGAGCGCCCCAACCGTTTCTACGCCTACGGCGTGGTCGCCCGCCTGGCCGCCCTGGCGGCGGCCCGCGAGATCGCCGCCAGCGAGGAACTGGCCAAGGCAGCGGCGGCATGAGCAAGGTTCTGGGAGTGGTAATGGACCCGATCGGGTCCATCAAACCCTACAAGGACACCACCCTGGCCCTGATGCTGGCCGCCCAGAAGCGCGGCTGGCAACTGCGCTACCTGGAGATGGGCGACCTGTGGCTGCGCGACGGCGTGGCGCGCGGCCGGGTGCGGCCGGTGACCGTGTACGACGACAAGAAGCACTGGTACGACCTGGGCGAGCCCGAGGAGATCGACCTGGGCTCGCTGGACGCGATCCTGATGCGCAAGGACCCGCCGTTCGACCTGGAGTACATCACCGCTACCTATATATTGGAGCGCGCCGAGGACCAGGGTGCCCTGGTGGTGAACAAGCCGCGCTCGCTGCGCGACGCCAACGAGAAGGTCTTCATCTCCTGGTTCAGCCAGTGCTGCGCCCCGACCCTGGTCAGCCGCGACGCCGCCCAGCTCAAGGCCTTCCATGCCGAGCACGGCGACGTGGTGCTCAAGCCTCTGGATGGCATGGGGGGCGCGGGCATCTTCCGGATCGGCGCCGACGGCCTGAACCTGGGCGCGGTGATCGAGACCCTGACCGACAACGGCCAGCGCAGCATCATGGCGCAGCGCTACCTGCCGCAGATTTCCGACGGCGACACCCGCGTGCTGGTGATCGACGGCGAGCCGGTGCCCTATGGCCTGGCGCGCATCCCCAAGGCTGGCGAAACCCGCGGCAACCTGGCGGCCGGTGGCCGCGGCGAGGCCCGCCCCCTGACCGAGCGGCAGCGCTGGCTGGCGGCCCAGGTGGGGCCGAGGCTGAAGGAAATGGGCCTGCTGTTCGTGGGCCTGGACGTGATCGGCGACTACCTGACCGAGATCAACGTCACCTCGCCGACCTGCGCGCGCGAGATCGACGCGGCCTTCGGCACCGACATCGGCGACTTGGCGATGCGGGCGGTCGAGGCGCGCCTGAAGTAGCACCGGCATCGGGCGTCCTGCATGGCCGGGCGCTCCATTCGGGTGCATGAGAACGATGAACGGGCCCCGGGGCGCTTGTAGACCCCGGGGTCGACCCGGATACTAGACCCATGGACGAGTCCCTTCTGAAGAACCAGTTCCTGATCGCCATGCCCAGCATGGAAGACGAGAACTTCAGCCATACCGTGTCCCTGCTCTGCGAGCACAACGACAACGGCGCCATCGGCCTCGTCATCAACCGCCCCACCGACCTCAGGCTCGCCGACATGATGGAGCAGATGGGCCTGGAGCATGAGGCACTCAACGACGAGCAGATCGTCTACTGGGGTGGCCCGGTGCAGCCGGAGCGTGGCTTCGTGGTGCATCGCACCCCCGGCGGCTGGGAATCCTGCCTGCAGGTGGACAGCGACCTGTTCATCACCACCTCGCGTGACATCCTCAAGGCCATCGGCAAGGGCGAAGGCCCCAAGGATTTCTTCGTGGTGCTGGGTTACGCCGGTTGGGGCGAGGGCCAGCTGGAAAGCGAGATCCTGCACAACGCCTGGCTCAATACCGATGTCAGCCAGCAGATCCTGTTCGAAACCCCGGCCCGCGACCGCTGGCAGGCCGCCACCCGCCTGCTGGGCGTAGACGTGACCCAGCTCGCCGGCAACGCCGGTCACGCGTGAGTTCGGTCTACCTGGGATTCGACTACGGGTCCAAGCGCATCGGGGTTGCGGTCGGCGACAGCCTGACCCGCAGCGCCCGCCCCCTGCCCCCCTTGCCCGGCCCCGACTGGGCCGCGATCGGCCGCCTGGTGGCCGAGTGGCGCCCTGCCGCCCTGATCGTAGGCCTGCCGCTGGACGAGGACGGCAGCGAACAGGCCATCACCGGCCCGGCCCGGGAGTTCGCCGCGGCACTGGGCAAGCGCCTGAAGCTGCCGGTGCACCAGGCCGACGAGCGCTACTCCTCCCGGGCCGCCGACGACGCCCTGCGCGAGGCCCGCTCCAGCGGCCGCATGCAGCGCCGGGTGCGCAAGGGCGACCGCGACGGCCAGGCGGCGCGCGTGATCCTGGAGCAATGGCTGCTCGAACACGGCTGATGCCCGCAAAGGCTGCAGCAAATCGGCTGATTCCGCCCATGCTGCACGAAAACTGCGCGAAATCCTTCTAATTCAGGGCTGCGACCCTTCATAATTCGCGCCCAAGATGAACCCGAATCTCCAACTCACTGCCGACGGCAGGCTGCGGCATCTCCTGACGCTCGAAGGCCTCGAAGCGCCCCTGCTGACGCAGATTCTGGACAAGGCGGAGGAGCTGGATGCCGCCACCCAGGGGCCCGAGAAGAAACTCGAGCTGCTGCGCGGGCGCACAGTCATCAACCTGTTCTTCGAGGCCAGCACCCGCACCCGCACCACCTTCGAGCTGGCGGCCAAGCGCCTGTCGGCCGACGTGCTGAACCTGCAGGTCTCGGCGTCGTCGACCTCCAAGGGCGAGACGCTGCTGGACACGCTCAAGACCCTGGAAGCGATGCAGGCGGACATGTTCGTGATCCGCCACGAGGCCAGCGGCGCGGCGCACTTCTTCGCCGAGCATGCCGCCCCGGGCGTGGCGATCCTCAATGCCGGCGACGGCCGCCACGCGCACCCGACCCAGGGCCTGCTGGACCTCTACACGATCCGCAAGCACAAGGGTGACTTCCGCCAACTGACGGTGGCCATTGTCGGCGACATCCTCCACTCCCGCGTGGCGCGCTCCGACATCCACGGCCTGCGCGCCCTGGGTGCCAAGGAGATCCGCGTGGTGGCGCCGCCGACGCTGATCCCTGCCGGCATCGAGGCCATGGGCGCCAAGGTCTACCACTCGCTGGCCGCCGGTCTCGATGGCGCCGACGTGGTGATCCTGCTGCGCCTGCAGAAGGAGCGCATGCTGGGGGCCTTCCTGCCCTCGCTGGGCGAATTCCACCGCGATTTCGGCCTGACGCGCGAGCGGCTACGCCACCTCAAGCCCGACGCCATCATCATGCATCCCGGCCCGATCAATCGCGGCGTGGAGATCGAGGGCGACCTCGCCTACGGCGAGCGCAGCCTGATCCTGCAGCAGGTGCAGTACGGCATCTCGGTACGCATGGCCGTGATGGCCCTGATTCTTGGAGGCGAGGCATGAGCCTGCTGATCCGCGGCGCGCGCGTGCTGGACCCGGCCTCCGGCCTCGACGGCGTGGCCGAAGTGGGCATCCGCGACGGCCTGATCGACCACCTTGGCAATGGCGCGCCCGCTGGCGCCTACGAAGAGACCCTGGACGCCGCCGGCCTGTGGCTGATGCCGGGGCTGTTGGACCTTGCGGCGCGCTTCCGCGAGCCGGGCCAGAGCCACAAGGCCAGTTTCCGCAGCGAGGTCCCCGCGGCGTTTGCCTCGGGCATCACCGGTATCGTGCTGCCGCCCGACACCAGCCCGGCGATCGACTCCCCGGCCATCGTCAACCGCATCCACCGCAGTGCCAGCGCGGCGGGCCCGCTCAACGTCCATGTGCTCGGCGCCCTGACCAAGGGCCTGGCCGGCGAGGCACTGAGCGAGATGGGCTCGCTCAAGCAGGCCGGCTGCGTCGGCCTGGGCAACGCCTACGCGCCCCTGGCCAATCCCCTGATCGCACGCCGCGCGCTGGAGTATGCGAACGGCCTGGGCCTGACCGTCCACGTGTTCGCGCAGGACGCCTCGCTGGCCAACGGCGGCTGTGTGCACGAGGGACCGGTGGGCACCCGCCTGGGCCTGTCGCCGATCCCGGCCGCAGCCGAGGTTGCCGCGCTGCGCTTCTGGATCTCGCTGGTGGAGGACACCGGCGCCAGCATCCACGTGGGCCGCCTGTCCACGGCCAAGGGCGCCGGCCTGGTGGAATCGGCCCAGCGCCGCGGCCTGCCGGTGACGGCGGACGTGGCCGTGCACCAGCTGTTCCTCACCGACGAGGACGTGGACGGCTTCAACGCCCAGTGCCACGTGATCCCGCCGCTGCGTTCGGCCGAGGACCGCGACGGCCTGCGCGAGGCTGTGCGTCGCGGCGCGATCGGGGCGATCTGCTCGGATCACCAGCCGCACGAGATCGACGCCAAGACCAACCCCTTCCCGCAGACCGAGCAGGGCATCTCCGGCCTGGAAAGCCTGCTGCCGCTGGCGCTGCGCTTCGCCGCCGAGACCGGCATGGCGCCGCTGGACCTGGTGGCCCGCCTCAGCAGCGGACCCGCCGCGGTGATCGAAGCCGAGGCCGGCAGCCTGGCCTTGGGCCGCCCGGCAGACCTTTTGCTGGTGGATTCACAGGCGCGCTGGCGGCTGCAGGCGGCGGCGCTGCGCAGCGCGGGCCGCAACACGCCCTTCGACGGCAGCGAGATGCACGGCCGCGTCGTGCGCACCCTGGTCCGGGGCCAGACGGTCTTTTCCGCCTGAGCCAGGGGTGGGGACAACAGGCGTTAGCCTGTGACAGGGCTTGGTGTATAGTCTTGAGCAAACATCTGTACCGACAGAATTCTTATTGGGAGGCAGCCCTTTTCGGGGCTGATCGAGGAAGCACATGGCGCGAGTGTTGATCGTTGACGATTCCCCGACGGACGTGCAGAACCTCCGGGCCATCCTCCAGAAAGCCGGCCATACGGTGATCGAAGCTTCCAGCGGTCACGATGTACTGGATCGCGTCAAGCTGGAGCGCCCCGACATCGTGATCATGGACGTGGTCATGCCGGGCGTGAACGGCTTCCAGGCCACCCGCACGCTCAGCAAGGATGCGGCCACCAGCCACATCCCCATCGTGGTGGTCAGCAGCAAGAGCCAGGAAACCGACCGTGTCTGGGCCCTGCGCCAGGGCGCCAAGGAATACATGGTCAAGCCGGTCAAGGAACCCGACCTGCTCGGCAAGATCAGCGCGCTGCTCGGCGCCTGAGCCGCCGGCAAAACCTAGAAAACTCGGGGGAGAACGATGGCCGAAGAGAAAAACCTGGCCAAGGGAGCCACCAGCAGTCGTGAATTGCTGCTGCTGGTCACCGCCGTGCTGTTCATGGCGGCCGCGATGCTGGGCTTCCTGTACATCCAGTCGACCGAATCGCAGGACGAGCAGTGGCTGACACTGTCGCGCTCGATCCCGACCGACGTCAACGAGCTGGCCCAGATCGGCGAAGAAGCCGCGCGCGGCGTGGCTCCCGACTTCCAGACGCTGTCCGCACGCGCCGACGACCTCGGCACGGTCATCAACGGCCTGGCTGTCGGCGACGACGAGGCCAGCATCGAGCCGGCACCGGCGATCGTGCAGGCCGAGGTGCAGTCCGTGGCCGAGTCCTGGAAGAAGATGCACGTGGTGGTGCAGGCGGTGCTCGGCGGCGAAGTGCCGTACAAGCGCGTGGCCAGCAACATCTCGATCATCACCGAGGCGATCCACACCTCGGAAGACCCCACGCAGGACCAGGGCATCTACACGCTGTACACCGACATGGCCGAGCGCCTCGGTGCGCGTGGCGCCTCGTCGGCGCAGATCTACACCGCCGCCGGCCAGCTGAACCGCCTGGAACGCATCTCCGCCACCGCGCAGCGCGTGCTGTCGCAGGGCCGCGACGCCAAGATCGCCGCGGATGCGCTGCAGCACGAGATCGGCGAGTTCCTGCGCAACAACGCCCTGCTGGCCGACCCGGCCGCACGCACCGCCGCCGAGCGCTTCGAACCGCTGGTGGAAGCCGGCAAGGCGATCAACGTCGACGCCGAGGCGATCAACAAGATGCAGCTGGCCTCCGGCCAGATCAAGGGTGCGGCGGCGGACGTCATCGCGACCTCCGGCGCGCTGGAACAGCGCCTGATCGACACCCGCGTCAAGGAAGTGGTGGCGCCGATCCTGATCGGCCTGGCCGGCCTGGCCGCCCTGTTGCTGATGGTGGGCGCGGCGGTGATGAGCTTCATCAATTTCCGCAACCGCATCCGCTTCGCCGACGACCGCGATGCGCGCCAGCAGCAAGCCATTCTCGGCCTGCTGGACGAAATCACCAACCTGGCCGACGGTGACCTGACGGTGGACGTGACGGTGACGGAGGACTTCACCGGCGCGATCGCCGACTCCATCAACTACACCGTCCAGAACATGCGTAACCTGGTCGGCACGATCAACAGCACCTCGGTGGAGATTGCAGCCTCGGCCGGTACGACTTCGCAGACCGCGATGCGCATGACCGAGGCCTCGGAGCGCCAGGCCCGCGAGATCAACGCGGTGACCAGCACGATCGCCTCCACCGCGCAGTCGATGCAGCAGGTGTCGGCACGCGCCGACCAGCTGGCGCTGCAGGCGCAGCAGTCGGTGCAGGTGGCCCATAACGGCGCCCAGACCGTGGGCCGCACGATCCAGGGCATGGCCGCGCTGCGCGAGCAGATCCAGGACACCTCCAAGCGCATCAAGCGCCTGGGTGAATCGTCCCAGGAAATCGGCAACATCATCGAGTTCATCAACGACATCGCCGAGCAGACCAATACGCTGGCACTGAACGCGTCGATCCAGGCCGCCATGGCCGGCGAAGCGGGCCGCGGCTTCGCGGTGGTTGCCGACGAAGTCCAGCGACTCGCCGAACGCGCCGCTACCGCGACGCGCCAGATCGAAAACCTGGTCAAGACGATTCAGGCCGATACCAACGAAGCCATCATCTCGATGGAGCGCTCCACCCAGAACGTGGTGGTCGGCGCCAAGAGCGCCGAAGAAGCGGGCCAGTCGCTGACCCGCATCGAGTCCTCCTCGCAGGAACTGGCCAAGCTGATCACGGAGATTTCCTCCTCCGCCCGCAACCAGTCTGGCGCCGCGACCAAGATCGCCGGCACCATGCAGGTCATCCGGGACATCGCCATGCAGACCTCCGGGTCCGCCGGCCAGACGGCGCAAGCAATCGGCGAGTTGAACTCGCTGTCCGAAAAGCTGCGCGAGTCGGTGTCGGGCTTCAAGCTGCCGGACGAGACGGGGCTGGTGCCGTAAGGCGATTTGCTCCAGCAAAGCCCCGCTTCGGCGGGGCTTTTTGTTTGTCTGGGGAAAAGCCTGCCGCACCGGGCCCTGTGGGCCCGGCGGGCAGTACGTCTAGCTTGTTAAAGAGACAGGCGGTCCCAGGACCCTTTCGCGGATGCAGCGGCAGAGCCCTACTCGGTTGTCTGCCGAACCGTCTGTGCCGGCGCGGAGCCTTGCGCCTGTAGCCCGAGGTGCACCTGGGCTCATGGGGATATT